>JAIQEY010000109.1 GCA_020073565.1 Terriglobia bacterium | reverse complement strand
TTGTCGCCTCCCTGCTTCCTCATCTGACGTCACGCTCAGTTGATGAATCATTGCGCCGGGACATCCGTTCCGGCCACCAAGAGGTCAGGCAAGGATGGGCAACGCCTGATCATTCCGAGGGAGTGTACCCACCTCACCTTTTGGAAACAGTTCAAAAGCTGGTTGGGGACAACGCGATCTATACCACCGATAGCGGGAACGGGACCTTCCTGGCCATGGAGTGCTTACGGTTGCCACATCCGCGTTCGTTTTTGGCGCCGGTTGACTATTCGTGCATGGGATACGCAGTGCCTGCCGCGTTAGGAGCTGCACTCGCCTGTCCTGAGCGGCCAGTGATTTCCCTGGCGGGCGATGGTGCATTCCTGATGACAGGCTTGGAACTACTCACCGCGAGCCAGTTGAATCTTCCAGTCATGGTTTTGGTCCTCCGCGACCGCGAGTTGGCACAGATTGCGCAGTTTCAGCAGATTGCGCTTGGACAGAAGACATGTAGCCAGCTTCCTGACTATGACCTGGCCGCCCTTTGCCGGGGTGTCGGCGTAGAGTACCTCGCATTGCGCCGCAACACCGACGCGGAGTCGGTTCTCAAACAGGCACTCACACGAACTGGGTCCGGTCGTCCCGTCGTAGTCGAGGTCGCAATCGATTATTCCCAGAAGACCTACTTCACACGCGGCGTGGTGCGCACCAATCTGGGCCGCTTACCTTGGCCGGATCGTATCCGCTTCGTATTGCGTGCTCTCGGGCGAAAGCTGGGGCAAGCCTGAGGAAGTTCACGAGCCATTCCATGGGTCTGGCAGGTAGTAGTTCCCTTCCCTCATCTCCAGTCTTCGGGGGTCCGGGCCCCGTGTTCAAGGCTCAATGGCTTTGTAAGGGATGGCTTAAGGCATTGAAAGCCATGCTTTATTGATGATTTCGCAATCTCTCAAGCCCGTGCAGAACGTTTGCCTATCTGCCACATCGGGCCGAAGCCCTTGCGATTGAGCCAATTTCCCGCCGCTTCTCGCATGTCTCAGTAGAGACGGACTCTTGAATGAGGAGGGTGCGATGATCTGCGAGCGAATGGTACACACGCTGTTGATAGCCAGCATGGTGGCTTGGGTAGCAGGGCGGTCCGAGGCGCAGCAATACAACCTCAAGGCGCTGGGTGTGGGGCCACCCGTGCAAGTGTATCTGACGAACCTGCCGGTCCCCAGAATCAACAACCTCGGCCAGGTTGTGGGAAATGGCAGCGCCGGAGGATACCTCTACAAGGGTGGCGTAGTCAGCGCCCTGCCCTTTGGAAATTCCTATGGGCTCGATATCAACAACAGTGGCATGACTGCCACTCTCTCATCCTCGACCGGGGACAGCTACCTTAGCTCGCCGCCGTATTCTTCTGAGACTGACGTCGGGACCCTGCCAACTTGCCTTCTCGGCGACAACATTGCCACATCGTTGAATGTCAGCGGCACCGTGGTGGGGATCGCTAATGTTTTCACTATTTGTGCGCAGCCTTTTCTCTACTTCCGAGGTCAGATATCCTCCCTCGGCCCATCCTCAACCCGGGCCTGGTGGCTGGCAATTAACAACTCCAATCAAATCGTGGGCTATTACGACAATGCGTATGTACACCGTGCCATGATGCAGCTCAACGGAACAATTACCGATCTCGACCCCGCATACTCGCAGGTGTACGACAGCGAGGCGCTCGCAATCAACGACGCCGGACAGTTCATCGTCAATTCCAATGAGACCTACTGCACCAAAGTAGCGCCTCCGCCTTCGCGCAAGGTCTATACCGTGCCCTGCCGGGGACAGTTCTGGTACCCGCTGCTTTATAGCGGCACCAGCATCACTGGCCTGGGCGCACTCGGGTCTTCTGGAGGTTTTGCATACGGCATCAATCTCTACGGTGACGTGGTCGGCACGAGCGCGATTGCGAACGGCACCACGCACGGGTTTCTGTATATCGCCGGATCCATGACCGACCTCAACAGCCACGCCATCCTGAACGCTAGCGGCTGGACCATCCTGCAGGCGTATGACATCAATGATTCCGGGCAGATTGTGGCTCTGGGTGCCGATACCTCCGGCAAGCAGGATGTTGTCGTTCTGACTCCCGGGCTCGTGATGCCGCCAGCCCTGGTTTCTCTCACGCTGAATCCTACGAGTGTCTGGGGAGGCATCGTGGGCGCCAACACGTCAACCGGTACCGTAACGCTCTCCAGCGCCGCGCCGGCCGGAGGCGTCATCGTGACACTCAGTAGCAGTAGTCCCCTGGCTCAGGTGCCGGCCCCGGTCAGAGTGGCTCCAAACGCAACAACCGCCACTTTCACGGTCACCACTTCGATGCCGGTGGGGACAACCAGCGTCACTATTTCCGCCACGGTTGGCGGGACAACCAAGAGTGCCACGTTGACCGTGATCGATGTCGGCTCTTGACGAAGGTGTCGATTTGCACGCAGGACGACCGGTGAAGAGGTTCGGCATACGGGCTCGGAGATGCCACGGTGCCTTGAGCGTCGATCGCTCGATGTGCGGAAGCTGAGTGCTTCCGAAAACAGATCTCTCCGCGACGAACTCTCGCCTGCTGCTTGGGCGGGTCTTATTTTTCGGGCTCCTGATGCATCTCGAGAGGAGATGCATCATGAACAACTCCAACGCGTCGTTGGCCTGCCTGGCTGGAATCCACGATTTCTGCGCGCGCCGATGGAAGGACGGCGGATGAAGGCTGATGAACTGACACCGTCTGGCGTCGGTTTGCGCAAATTTCGCCCGGTCCTCCAATGCTCCCGGTAGAATCTCGGTCACGGAGCTTCGCTACACCGCCCAGTTCTGGATCTTCAGCCCACGCACCCAGCGAAACTCGCTTTCATTGTTTGTAACCAGCGTCAACCCTTCAACCACGGCATGGGCAGCGATCCAGAGATCCTTGTTTCCGATCATCTCGCCTTTCGATTCTAGCTCCGCCCGAATCGACCCGTATGCATCGGCCGCCGAGTCCGGCACGGAGCGGGGAGCAAATGCACGAACTCACGCAGCCGCTGAAGCGCCGCCACACGTTGGAGCGAAGGCTGGAATCCACCATCGATTTTCATTCGCAGCTTAAGACAAGGAGCACTCCCCTCCCCACGCAGTCTTGGTAGCGGCCCATGCGGGCCAAAGCAAGTGATCCGGCTCACAGAAAGCCGAAGTCGTTTGGCAGAACATTGAGAATGCAGCATCGGGCATTCAGAAGCTGCGCCGATCCGCTGCGCGCAGAAGCTAAGGAGTACGAGGTGCGTCTTAGGCCGACAAGGTTGCGCTGGCTTTCGCAGATCATCTTCTTCTCACTGTTTCTGTTCCTTTTGCTACGCACGGGGTTCCGCGGATCGCTGCACGCCGGCGGGAGTGAGATCCGGCTTCCCTATCCGGTGCAGCTGTTTTTCCAATTTGATCCGCTGGTGGCGCTGTCGAATGCGCTTTCCAGCCGCGCCCTGTACCACGGCCTGTTGTGGAGTCTGATCGTTCTGATTCCGACGATGTTGCTCGGACGCTTCTTCTGCGGATGGATTTGTCCTCTGGGCTCAATCCACCACTTCTTCAGCAGCCTGCGATCCGAACGCAAACGTGGAAAACAACTGATTGAATCGAACCGGTACAAGCGCTGGCAGACGACGAAGTACTACCTTTTGGTCGCAGCCTTAATAGCGGCCGTTCTGGGTACAGGGATCGTCGGGTGGCTGGATCCTTTCTCGTTGCTGGTGCGCTCACTCGGCCTATCCATTTTGCCCGGAACGGACTATGCCCTGAACGCCGTGCTGCGCGCGATGGAACACAGCAGATTTGCACTGGTGCAGATGGTGGGCAGCGGCTTGCATTTCATTTTCGGCGGTCTACTGCTCAGTTTCAAACAGCCGTACTTCCGGCAAGGTGTCTGGCTTGGCCTTGTCTTCATCTTTCTTCTGGCGCTGAACTTTCGTGTGACCCGGTTCTGGTGTCGGGCACTTTGCCCACTGGGTGCTCTGCTCGGTATCGTATCGCGCTGGTCAATTCTTGGACTCGTCAAGACCCCGGAGCGCTGCGAGGACTGCAATCGCTGCCTGCTGCGTTGCCAGGGCGGCGATGATCCGATCGGCGGAGTTCCGTGGCGTCAACCTGAGTGTCATCTCTGTCTGAACTGTATTGACGACTGTCCGGAGCACGGCCTGCAGTTCAAGTTTTTCCCCGCTCAAAAATCCATTGGTGTGAACCTGCAGAGACGCAAGGTGTTCGCCGGATTGGCGGCGGGGGCAGTCATGGTTCCTCTGCTGCGAAGCACGCCCGGATTCGCAGTCGAACGCGATGAGCGGTTGCTGCGTCCTCCGGGCGCACTGGACGAGGAATACTTCCTGTCTCGCTGCATACGGTGCGGTGAGTGCATGAAGGTCTGCCCAAACAACGCCCTGCAGCCCGCGTTGACAGAAGCCGGTTTGGAAGGTCTCTGGACGCCGGTCATGGTGCCGCGGATCGGTTATTGCGAGACCAGTTGCGTGCTGTGCTCGCAGGTTTGTCCTACCGGCGCAATCTGGGAGATCACGGCGAAAGAAAAGGGCTGGGGGCCGACGGTCGGCAGCGACGCAAAACCCATCAGTCTGGGGACGGCGTTCTTAGATCGCGGCCGATGTTTGCCTTGGGCGATGGCAACCCCGTGCATTGTCTGCGAGGAGTGGTGTCCGACATCGCCCAAAGCCATCTACTTGCAACCAGCCGAAGTCGCAGATGTAGAGGGCCATCTAAAGCAGGTAAAACAACCGTTTGTTGATCCTCATCGCTGCGTGGGCTGTGGGGCGTGCGAATACGCCTGCCCGGTTCAGGTTCGTCCGGCAGTTTACTTGACCAGCATCGGCGAGACCCGATCGCGAACGAACCAGATCCTGCTGAACCGGGGCATGGAAGGGACAAGATGAAAGCTCACAGAGTGCTGCTCGTCATGCTCAGTGTTGCGCTGCCCATGGGCACCAACTGCAAACGTCAACCTGCTACTGAGGGGTCATTGTTCCCTGCCTCCAATCAGGTTGCGGGCTGGGAGAAGGTTGGAGACACCCGGACGTTCGCCGCTGCCGACCTGTGGAAGCACATCGACGGCGATGCTGAACGGTACTTGAAGGCCGGGGTGCAGAGCGTGTCTACGACCGACTATAAGTTTCAGAACAGAGTCGACGCGGTCGTTGACGTCTACACCATGGGAAACGCGCCGGGCGCTGAGAAGATTTTCAGTGCGGAGCCGGCTGTTGGCGGCAAACCGATCCAACTGGGAGACAGCGCACGCTTGCACAGCCAAAGCCTGGTCTTCTGCAAGGGAGCTTTCCTGGTGCGAATCGTTGCGTATGAAGATTCGGTGGAAACACCGCAGGCACTCTTGCAACTAGGGCGGGGCATCGAACGACGGCTTGCCCAGTGATGGTCGCCAGCAGTGCTGTTTGTCACTGAAAAGCCGAAAGGATTGCGATATGCGTAGATTGATAATCAGTGCAACGTGCAACACCGGGCGGCGCGACTTTCTGAAGAAGTGTCTGACTGGCGCTGCGGTTCTCGGCGCAAGCGGGAGGATGGGACTACTCGCAGCAGCGGAACAGGGAGAGGCCGTCGCGAAATCCAGGGTTGTGATCGCTCGCGATGCCATGCTGCGCGGTGCGGGTACAACGGTGGATTCACGCCGGATGTCAAACCTTCTCGATCGCGCGATGCAGACTCTTTTCGATCGCGACAATCCCATCGAGACATGGAAGAAACTGGTCCGCCCGGGCGAAACGGTGGGACTGAAGGTGAATGTACTGGGAGGACGCGGACTCTCCAGCAACCTTCAGCTCGTCGAAGCCATTTGCGAGCGGTTGCAGCAGGCCGGAATCAAGGCGAGCGATATCGTCGTCTGGGACCGCGACAGCGACGAAATGGAACACGTTGGGTTCCATGTGGCGACGGGCGGAAACCGCGTGCAATACTTCGGCACCGATCGCGTTGGTTACGAACCAGATCTGGCCACGCATGGCAGCGTGGGCAGCCGGTTGTCGAAGATTCTGACACAGCGCTGCCATGTCATGATCAATGTGCCGGTGCTGAAGGATCATGGCGGCGCGGGCGTAACCGCCGCCCTGAAAAACATGTATGGCGTCATCCATAACCCGAAGAAGCTCCACCCCAACGGCTGCAACCCGTACATCGCAGACTTGAACATGCTGCCGGAGATCAGATCGAAGATGCGATTGACCGTCTGCGACGCGACGACGGCTTGCTTCGAAGGCGGACCCGGATACATACCGGAATACAGTTGGAAGAACAATGCCCTGATCGTTTCGCAAGATCCCGTCGCGCTCGACTACACGGGTTGGCAAGTCATCGAGCGCAAACGAGCCGAAAAAGGATTGAAGACGCTGGACAGCTCCGGCAAAGCACCTCGCTACATCGCGACCGCAGCCGATGCTCAGCATCGGCTGGGTACGAACGATCCCAGGAGAATCGCGGTTGCCGAGGTGTAGGCCGCTGCGCGCCCATTCTGTGGGCAGTCGATCCCTGGTGCTTGACACGCACGAGCGCCCGAAAGGAGGTTCCCATATGAATATGCCGCTGACCGAGAGCGCCATACTCAACCGTCGGGAAGCTCTTATCAAACTGCTCCGCCTGGGAGGAGTCGCTGCCGGAACCGCAGGCCTCGGATTCTGGCTAAGCGAGCACAGCCAGCACCCACAGCCAGCGCTGGCAGTCAACCTGAAGCGCAGTCACGCCGTGGCGCTTGATCCGGCGCTGCCTGAAATGGCGGTCATCCAGGGAGACGATCCCGTGCAACTGGCGCGGACTGCTATCGAAGAATTGGGTGGCATGCGGCGTTTCGTCTCCCGCGCGGACATCGTGTTGGTAAAGCCCAACATCGGCTGGGACCGCACGCCGGAGCAGGCGGCCAACACTAATCCGAAAATCATCGCAGAAATCGTCCGGCAGTGCTGGAACGCCGGAGCGAAACGGGTCATCGTGACCGACGTGAGTTGTAACGACCCGCGCCGATGCTTTCAGAGGTCGGGCATTGCCGAGGCAGCGCAGCGCGCAGGCGCGGAAGTGATCCTGCCCGATCCCGCCAGATTCAAAGATGTAGATCTGCAGGGAGAGGTTCTGCGGGACTGGCCGGTTTTCGATCCGTTCCTGAATGCCGACAAAATCATTAACATCCCAATCGCCAAACACCACAGCCTGACCGGCACGACTCTGGGGATGAAAAACTGGTACGGCATCCTGGGTGGACCACGCCATCAGTTGCACCAGAAGATCCACGAAAGCCTGGTGGACCTCGCTGATTTCATCCGTCCGACTCTTACCATCATCGATTGCTACCGCGTGCTCATCCGGAACGGCCCAACTGGCGGCAACCTTGACGATGTCTTGCTCAAGAAGACGCTGGTGGCCGGAACCGATCCGGTGGCGCTCGACGCTTATGTGGCGAAGGCCTACTGGAATTTGGAAGTTTCATCTCTGCCCTATTTGAAAATGGCGTCCCAGCGCGGTTTGGGAACCTATGAGTTCGGGAAGATCCGCACACGCGTAAGAAGCAGTGAATGAGAAAGGAAGGTGGAGCGCCATGAACTTCCGACTAATCAAATACACATCTCTGCGAGTCAACTGGACGATCCTGCCAATTCTCGCTTGGCTGCTGCTCTCCACAGGATTGCTGGTCGCACAGGCCACAATTTCAGCCGGACCCCTTCTACTGCACCAGGTAAGGACGATCTATGTGGCTCCGTCCTCAGATGATTTTGTGCTCGTGGTCAAGGCTCGTCTCGAAGCATGGACGGTAGTCGGGATCGCTTCAAAGGCGGAAGAAGCTGACGCCATTCTCACTTGTCAAACTGAGAGCGCAATCGTGCCCACTAAGGTGGCCGTATGGCGGACGATTGCAGAAGTTACCCTTGTGGACCGTCGCTCTCACAAACTCATTTGGAGAACCACAAAATCGGTGGCCTTGGATAGAACCAGATTGGCAGATGACATTATGGAGCAGCTCAAGCACGACTGGAGAAAATCGGCCAATGCGTATTGAAGGGATGCTGACCATGGCTGCGGCAACACGTGGCATCGGATGAAGCGTCGCACCAAAGACGGAGGGAGCTTATGAACCTGTATGAAGTCACCTTGCACGGTACCGACAGCATTTACCTGCTTGCGTCCACAAAATACCGCGCCCTAGAACTGGCGGGAGATTACCTGGCCGACGCCGGCCGGGGGGACATGCTGGAGTCGGGCAAATTCGCGGTACTTCAGCTTGACCTGTCCGAAGAGCAGATACTCCGCTCTGAAAGATGCCGGGCTTGTCCTCTGAATGAATAGATCAAGCTCGAAGACGCGTGCATCCGAAAGGAGGACGATATGTTTCCGCGCTTCGCGGCTGGTACTGCGGTCGCTTCTGCTGCAATTGCCGTC
>JAIQEY010000108.1 GCA_020073565.1 Terriglobia bacterium | reverse complement strand
GAGAAGGCGATGAGCATGCTGCGCTCGAAAATCTATGAGTACGAACTGGAGAAGAAGCGCGAAGTCACCAAGCAGATCGAAGACTCGAAGCTGGATATTGACTTTGGTTCGCAGATCCGGTCGTATGTGCTGCAGCCCTACCGTCTGATCAAGGATCACCGCACCAAGCTGGAAATAGGCGACGTGGACCGTGTGCTGGACGGTGATCTGCGGCCGTTGATGCAGGCCTATTTACGCATGCGGCGGGGCGAGAAGAAATCGTGAGCACACGCGCGGCGGCCATTCATCGCGGTCTGAGTCTGGAATACTTCACGGTGGCGTGGAATCTGTTGGAGGCGGCGATCGCGCTGGTTTCTGGCGCAGTGGCCGGTAGCATCGCGTTAATCGGCTTCGGGCTGGATTCGCTGATCGAGGTGTCATCCGGCGGCATTCTGCTCTGGCGCTTGCACGCGGATCACGACGAAGAACGCAGGGAGAGAGTCGAGCGGTGCGCGTTGAAGTTGGTCGGGGCAAGCTTACTTCTGTTGGCGGCCTACGTGGCCGGAGACTCGGTGGTCAGCCTGGTCCGGCGGGAAGCCCCGGAGAGGAGCCTGCCGGGAATTGCATTGGCAATCACGTCGTTGATTGCAATGCCATTGCTGGCGCGTGCCAAACGTCGAGTCGCGTCGACCCTCGGGAGTTCGGCCCTGCAGGCCGATTCGCGGCAGACCGATATTTGCGCTTATCTTTCCGCCATTCTGCTGCTGGGACTTCTTCTGAACGCGGCCCTTGGGTGGTGGTGGGCGGACCCGGTGGCTGGGTTAATCATGGTGCCTTTGATTGCATATGAGGGGAGCGAGGCGCTGCGCGGAAGAACCTGCTGCCACGATTCTCAGTAGAAGACTGCGGGTAGAAGAGCCTTATGGGAGTACGGAAGACAAACGTGCTTAAGCCGCCGGCTCTCGGGGTGCGATTGCAGCGGGCGTTTCGGTACGCCGCCGAGAAGCACGACGGGCAAACGCGGAAGCAATCCGCGGTGCCCTACCTGTCGCATCTGATGGCGGTGGCGTCGCTGGTGCTGGAGGCGGGCGGCGACGAGGACATGGCGATTGCCGCCCTATTGCATGACGTGGTCGAAGATTGCGGCGGGATGCCACGGCTGCGCGAGATTCGCAAGCAGTTTGGGCCGCGGGTCGCGAAGATTGTGGAAGGTTGCACCGATTCTTTTGGTGAGCCGAAGCCGGAGTGGATCGAGCGCAAGAAGGACTACTTGCGCGAGGTGAAGCATGCTGACGCCGAGACGCGCCTGGTTTCGGCGTCGGACAAGTTACATAACGTGCGTACGATCCTGGCGGATTACCGGCAGCACGGGGAGGCGATTTGGACGCGCTTCAATGGCAAGAAGGAAGGGACGCTCTGGTATTATCGCGCGCTGAGCGACGAATATCAGCGGCGCAACCGGAATCGAATTACGCATGAACTCGCGATTGCGGTGGAGGAATTGGAGCGAGTGACGGGTGTGAGGTCGGATTGTGCACCGAAGAAACGACGTACCCCACTTTCTGGGAGGTGAGCGATGCCTCGGATGATTGATCTGATCCGCAAATCGCAATTCCCGTCGAACCTGATGCACGCGGCAGCGCGCGGAGCGCTGCTCGTGCCGCCGGGCGAGATGATGGAAATCCTGGTCCATCTGGCGCTGCATAACAAGGTTTTTAGCGAGCAGGCCCGGCTGACCCTGGCGGGTTGGGACGAGAAAGCCGCAAAGTCGGTGGCGGCCGATCCGACAACGAACCGTGAGGTCCTGGGATACCTGCTCACCCTGAAGAACATTCGACCTCCCCTGCTTCCCGCCTTGCTGGAGAACTCATCGGTCGGGGATGAAGAACTGGCGGAAGTGGCCGCAGCGGGCTCGCGGGAGGTGGTTGATGTCCTGCTGACCAACGAGCGCGTCAGGAAATCTCCCATCCTGCAGGATGCGCTGCGGTCCAATCCTCGGGTGCGCGCGAACGAGATGGGAGCAATCACGAAACCTGCGGAGCCGGGGGAGGTTGCCGAACCGGCGCTGCCAGCCGAGCCCGCGGCCGATGCGCAGGTAGCAATGTCACCGGACGCTGCGCGTGATCACGAAGCCGATGATGCGGTACTGGCCCAGGCGATCGCGCACTACATCAAGGAAAACGAGGCCGAGTTGGCGTCCGCTCCGCACCAGCCGTTTCAGCCGTTGGGGTTGGTGGGCGAGAATGACGAGCCTGCCGGGGAAGGGGAATCGCCGGCGACGACGGAGCACTCTGAGGCGGAGAAGAGTGAGGCGAAGCGGGCCGCGCCAGCGGCTCCGGCCAAAAAGCACGTGCATGCTGGTCACGAGGAAAAGCGCGACAGCACGCTGCAGAAGATTGCCAAGCTCGACGTCAAGGGACGGATCGCCCTGGCGGTGCGCGGCAGCAAGGAAGAGCGTTCGATCCTGATTCGCGACGGCACCAAGCTGGTGGCTTTGGCAGTGCTGGAATCCCCGAAGGTTTCGGATGGCGAAGTGGAAAACTTCGCGCAGCAGAAAAATGTGCTGGAATCGGTGCTGCGGGCCATTCCGATGAAACGGCGCTTTGCCAAGAATTACAACGTCGTTCGCAACCTGGTATTTAATCCACGCACGCCCCTGGATCTCTCGCTGGGACTGATGAAGAACCTGCTGATGCACGATCTGAAAAACCTGTCGGGAAACAAGGAAGTTGCCGAGACGATTCGCAAACTGGCGCTGCGCATGTTCAAGCAGAAAACGGAGAAGAAGGGATGAGGCAGACGCGAGTAGTAAGTGGCGAGTAGCGAGTCTCAGGCTGCAGTGCGGCCACGATACGATTACTCGGTTCTCGCTACTCGCGACTCGCTACTAGATGATGCAATCCGATCCAATCCGCGACTTGCTGTCTCACGTGAAGACGATCGCGGTGGTGGGGCTGTCGGATAGTCCGATGCGGCCCAGCCATGGGGTTTCGGCTTACATGCAGGTGCAGGGCTATCGGATTATTCCCGTGAATCCGAAGATTGCGGAGGCGCTGGGGGAGAAGTCGTATCCTTCGCTGCTGGAGGTCCCGGAGAAGATCGACCTGGTCGATGTGTTCCGGCGACCGGAGTTTGTGGATGAGATCGTGGAGCAGGCAATCCAGGTGAAGATCCCGGCGATCTGGCTGCAGGAGGACGTCATCAACGAGCGGGCCGCGGGGAGGGCGCGGGAGGCTGGAATGTTCGTCGTGATGGATCGCTGCATTCTGAAAGAGCACCGGGCGCGGTTTGGGTAGTGCGGGCCGGAACCTGTCTTGTACCCCATCAATGTTGTGAGGGTTCGTAGGGCTTGAACCGATCTGGCTCTGTTGACATCCTCTGAATCAAACCAATTGCTGATCCCGTAGGGACCACTGAGAATGGCCGCGCTGGGTCAGTCTCAGTCGTGCCTCCGGCACTCCGGAATCGACGCATCGCGCATTCCCGCCAGTAAACTGGCGGGCTGTTTTCGACGGTCCCTCCAGGACCGACGATCGTTCGCACCTCCTGGATGCGCTCATAGCAATCGGCAGTGGCTACAGTACAATGGCCAGTCTCAGGGTGAACCGTGAGTCGACGACGTTTGTGGGTACGAGAGTCGAATTCGGAGGGAGATAAGAAATGGCCAAGACTGCGAAAAAGAAGGCGCATCAGGCGCTGAACCGGGAGTTACTGGTTCAGATGCAGATTAACCGAAGCAATGCAGATGCCGGGGACTCTGGCGCTACCGTTGATGCCTCCGCGATGATCAGTGTTTTGGTTACGCAAGACGGTGTGCCGGTTACAGATCTGGGCGCCAATGCCGGCAACCAGACGAGTGCGATCAATCTGCCCGCGGGCTGGACATTGAGCGATGGCTTCAGCGTGCGGCCTTTTGGTTGTGGCGTCTCGGTGACCGAGTTTCTCAACCAGGGCGCCGGCATCTACGACATTCGAATCGTGCCCTTCGTCGGCAACCCCGCCTGCGCCTGGCTGTCGGGAGAATATATTTATGCCGTGCAGATCAAAGTTACTCGCACGATTGGTGGCAAATCGGTCGTCCTGCAAGGCGGGACCTTGGGGAAATTGATCATTCCTTAGCGCATCCATTCGGCGAGGCGCTCAAGGGCCACTGGTCGAACTAATGAACCGGGAAGGCGCCGGCTCGCCGAAGACCCTCAGGCGAACCTAGCTCAAAGCTGACTCATGATCGATGCAGTCTAGAGGCTGCTCGAGGTGAGTTCCGCCATCGGCCGCGCCCCAACCATGATTACCGTGGCGTCATCGCGTAGGCCGGTGCCATTTACGAATTTCCTTACGTCAGCCAGCAGCGTTTCCAGGGAAGCGTCGGGTGACTGCAGTTGTGCCAGCAGTCGCTCGGGGCCGTATTCCTCGCCAGAATCGAGCGCGGCTTCGGTGATGCCGTCGGAATAAAACGCGATTCGCGAGCCTTCCCCGAGCTTCACTTCCGTCTCGGAGAACTTGCTGGTGGCGAGTCCGAGTGGCAGGCCTTGCTCGGTCTGGATCCAACGGTGGCCGGAAGGTTCGACCAGTAGCGGCGGGAGATGTCCGGCGTTGGCCAGGCGCAAGGTGCGGCTGGCGGGATCGAGTTCGGCATACACCATGGTGACGAAGCGTCCACAGGGAAAGTCATCGACCAGCATGTTGTTGAGGCGGGTAAGCACCTCGCCCGGCCCGGAGCCGGAGCGGGCGAGCGAACGCAGCATGCCGCGAGTAGCGGACATGAGCAGAGCCGCCGCTGTGCCTTTGCCGGAGACGTCAGCCAGCACCAGACCCCAACGACCATCGTTCAGGGGAATGAAGTCATACCAGTCACCGCCCACGGCGCCTGCCGGAAGGGACAGCCCGGTTACGCAAAAGCCGGGAATGAACGGAGAACTGCGTGGCAAGAGGGCTTCTTGAATGGCGCGCGCCTCTTCGGCTTCGCGGGTCATCCGTTCGCGCTGTTTGTGCTCATCGTGGAAGCGCCGCGAGTTTTGCACCGCGACCGCAACGTGGGAGCACAGTCCTTGCAGAAGGCGAAGCTGCGCGGGTGAGAAGGCGTCAAGTTCGCAATGCGAGGCGGTGAAGACTCCGACCAGATCGCCTTCGACCTGCAGCGGGATGGCGACTTCTGAGCGCGTGTCTTCCTCGCAGGCCATGTAATAGGGGTCGCGAGATACGTCGGGCGCATAACGCATTTGGCGAGTGGCGGCGACGTAGCCGACCATGCCTTCGGTGCCGACTTTGAGCCGGTGGCCCTTGTCATGAACGCTGCAACCGCGAACGCCTGCCAGCAGGAGTTCTCCCTGCTCAGGGAGATGAAGATACAGGTTGATCTCGACACAGCCGAGTGACGTGGAGATTTCGCTCACGATGCGCTCGATGATTTCGTCGAGATTAAGGGTGGCGGTGATGCGCTGAGCTGATTTTTGCAGGCGGACAAGCTCGGCAAGCTTGAGAGCTGACGCCTCAGCAGCGAGCGGGCTCGAGACGTGGAAATCGGTGTGCGGAGCGGTTGCCACGATGAAAACCTCCTTAAACCGATGAGACTAGGCTTGCAGTCCGCTGCTATGTGATCTGATTTCAAAAATGGACTTACGATTCTCTTTTTGTTCGATTGGAGGAGGCGCTTTTAATGCGTTTGATCTCCTCCAGGCGCTCGCGGATTCGCTTCTCAACGCCCTCATTTGTCGGGTGGTAGTAAACCCGGTCGCGCAGGCTGTCGGGCAGGCACTGCATGTCGACAACTCTCTCTTCCACATCGTGGGCATATTGGTAGCCCCTCCCGTAGCCGAGGCCTTTCATCAGGCTGGTGGGGGCATTGCGCAGGTGCAGGGGGACGGGCTCGGCGGAGGTGCTTTCCACGTCCTGCTGGACAGCACCGTACGCGGTGTAGAGAGCGTTCGATTTCGGCGCAGCGCAAAGATAGACGACTGCCTGGGCGAGGGCAAGGTTGCCTTCGGGCATGCCAATGAAGTCGACAGCGTCGCGCGCGGCCATGCAGAGTGCGAGGGCATTCGGCTCGGCGAGGCCGATATCTTCGACCGACATACGCACGACACGGCGGGCGATGTAGAGCGGATCTTCTCCAGCCTCGAGCATGCGGCCGAGCCAGTAGAGCGCGGCGTCGGGATCACTGTTGCGCACGGATTTGTGCAGCGCGGAGATCAGGTTGTAGTGCTCCTCGCCGCTTTTGTCGTAGAGCAGGACGCGCTTCTGCAGGGCTTCGTGCACAATCGAATCTGAGATTGCGGTGCTTGCCGCCTGTTGCGCCAGGGAGGCGGCCACTTCGAGCGCGTTATAGGCGCTGCGCGCATCGCCACTGGAGTACTGGGCAATCTTCTCGAGGACTTCCTGGGAGGCTTCGAGATGCATTTGACCGAGGCCGCGTTCTGCATCGCTGATCGCGCGACGGAGCAGGGCGACGAGCTGTTCTTCCGTGAGCTGGCTCAATACGTACACGCGGCAGCGCGAGAGCAAGGCGGAGTTGATTTCGAACGAGGGATTTTCCGTGGTCGCTCCGATCAGGCGGATGCTGCCTTTCTCGACGTGGGGAAGGAATGCGTCTTGTTGCGCGCGGTTGAAGCGGTGAATCTCGTCGACAAAAACGATTGTGCGCGTGCCGTACTGGCGGGCGCGGTCGGCGTCGGCCATGACCTGCTTGATTTCCTTGATCCCGGAAAGCACGGCGGAGAATTCGATGAACTCGGCCTTGGTGATGCGAGCGATGATCTTGGCGAGCGTGGTTTTGCCGGTGCCCGGCGATCCCCAGAAAATCATGGAAGTGGGGTCGTCGCGCTCGATCTGAACACGCAAAGGCTTGCCGGGGCCGACGAGATGCTCCTGGCCGACGAATTCGTCGAGCGTGCGCGGGCGCATGCGGTCGGCGAGCGGCCGCGTGCCTTTGGGGCTAGCGTCTTCCGGCGGGATGGGGGCGAATAGGCTCACAGGATCATTTTCATCACGCGACAAAGTCAGAAGTCACATTGCAGAAGTAACACCCTTCACTTGAGCGTAGCGCGATTTAGGTTCGACGTTTGCGAATTGGATTTTACTTCTTCAATCTGACTTTTGACTTTTCCTCTCGCCGCTTCGTACAGCACAATGCTGGCGGCGACTCCGGCATTCAGCGATTCGACTTGCGCGGCCTGCGGGATCGTGATGGATTCCTGCATCTGCCGCATTAGATCGCGAGGTAGTCCAGCGCCTTCGTTGCCGATGAATATGGCGAGCGGTAGAGTCCAGTCGGCCTCGGGCAGGGGCGTTCCTTTGTGCGAAGACGTCGCGAGCAGGCGGACGCCGTGCTGACGCAGGAGCGCAATCAATTCGCCGGAAGCGATCTGAAGAAACGGCAAACGGAAAAACGATCCGGCAGAGCCACGCAGAACCTTCGAGTTGTAAGGGCTGACGGTGCCTACGGTCAGAAAAACTCCGGCGGCGCCAAAGGCTTCGGCCGAGCGAAATATGGTGCCTAAGTTTCCGGGATCCTGCAAACCAGCCGCGACGACAATCGGCCCAGACTGCGAGCGTTCCAGGATCTGGGCGGCAGAAGAACCGCGCACCTTGACCAGCGCCGCCACGCCTTGCGGAGAGTCGCTCGGGACGATGGAATTGAAGAGCGCATTGGGAAGAATGTGCGTGTCCGTGCGGGCGTTGAGTTGGGGCAGTAGTTTCTCGGCCAGGGGGCGTGCCGACTCGCTGAAGAACACGCTCGTCAGGCGCTGGCTGCTGCGCACGGCTTCTTCCACCAACTTAACGCCTTCGATGGCGCACTCGCCCTGGGAGGTGAGTTCGCCTCGGCGGAAGGCAAGGCGTAGTTCTTTCAGACGCGGGTTGTGGCGGCCGGCGAGCGGGCGTAGACGGCTGTCTGGAAGCGGTGTTCGGGCGGCCTTCGCGTCCTGCTTCATAGGTTCGTTCCAACATCAGGATAATACGAGCATTCAGGTTCGGCTGCGGCGCAACCTCATGGTATGGTACATTTCACTGTTCACGCCGACCGTCAGGAAGGAAACCGAGTGCGCGCGGAAATCCTGAAAATTCACGCCGAGCAACCCGAACCGTCGCTGGTGAAATACGCCTGCGAACAGATCCAGGCTGGGCAGGTGTTAGGCATGCCTACCGACACTTTTTACGGCCTCGCTGCCGACCCGTTCAACCTGCGGGCGGTGGAGCGGGTCTACGAGATCAAGTCGCGTCTCAAGCACAAGCCGCTTTCGTTGCTGATCGAAAATGTGGACCAGGCGGAGGAATTTGCGCGTCCTTTGTGCGATGACTTCCACCTGCTGGCGCGGCGGTTCTGGCCCGGGCCGCTGACGATGATTGTGCCGGCCGCTTCGCATCTGCCGTTGAAGGTAACGGCAAATACCGGGAACGTAGCGCTACGAGTGCCGGCCGCGGAGATTCCGCTGGCGGTGGTGCGCGCGGCAAAAATTCCGATCACGGCTACTTCCGCTAACTTGAGCGGCGCCGTCGAGTGCACGACGGCTGAGCAGGTGCGCGAACAGTTGCAGAATCGCATCTCGCTGATCGTGGACGGCGGGAAGTCGCCGCGCTCGATTGCGTCGACCATCGTGCACTTCAAAGAAGA
>JAIQEY010000107.1 GCA_020073565.1 Terriglobia bacterium | reverse complement strand
TCATGCAGATGGCCAGCTTCCGGGCGAGCGGACAAGGAGGGTCGTCGAATCCGGCGCCAATAGTGACCTCGATCACGCCCAACATGGGGACGATCAACGGGGGGACCGGCGTTACGATCACGGGGACGGGCTTCCTGGCGGGCGCGACGGTAAGCCTAGGCGGGACAGCAACGACAGGCGTGACGATGATGAGTGGCACGTCGATTTCGGCTACCACTGCCGCGCACTCCGCTGGATCAGTCAGCGTGGTGGTCACCAACACCGATGGCCAGAACGGTACGTTGACTAATGGTTATACCTATACCAACCCGGCGCCGACCGTGATCTCAATCACACCTAATGCGGGAAGCGCCAATGGCGGGACCAGTGTAACCATTGCCGGTGCAGGTTTCCTGACGGGAGCCACTGTAAAGCTTGGCGGAACCACTGCGACCAATGTGACTGTGAATGGCACGTCGATTACCGCGACCACTCCGGCACATGCGGGCGGTACTGCTAATGTGACGGTGACCAACCCCGATGGTCAAAGCGGCGTCCTGGCCAATGGCTACAATTTCACCTCAGGCCTGGGCCTCGTCCTGCCCGCCGGGGATCCAAGCTCGGTCACGGTAAACGCCGGGCAGACCGCTACCTACACCCTCTCGCTCGGAGGAGTAGGGATGAGCGGCACAGCTTCTTTAACCTGTGCGACGACACCGACGCCCAAGGGTGTGAACTGCTCCGTACCTGCGAGTGTGCCATTCAATTCCACCGTCCCCGCAATTTTTACCTTCTCGGTGACGACGACATCACCCACCATCGCGGCCTTACATCCATCTGGGTCCCCGCGCCTGCCCTGGTCGTGGACCTTGGCCATGACAATGCTGGGGATCGTGGTTGTGCCTACGATGAAGATGCGGGTCCCCAGGCGATCCAGGGGGAAATATCTATGGCTCGCGCCTCTCACTCTATGTCTCTTCCTGGCTTCCTGCGGTGGCGGCAGCGTGGGCGGAGGCAATGGCGGCGGTCAGCAGACAAATCCAAATGCGACCGCGCCGGGAACCTACACCCTGACCTTGCATGCCACTTCAGGATCTGCTACGGATACAACCTCGCTTACGCTGATTGTGCGCTAAAAGCGGATCAAATCCCGTAGTGACGGCTGCTTCTGCGCGAAAGCCAGCAAGCAGCTAATCTAGCGGCCTGGGGCTATGGCTTTCTCGGTTGGTTCCAAGGCACACGCTCCCGTTATCTGCGAACTTAACTTACTTCAAGGTTTCCGTGTTGCAGTGTCGGAACATCGTCAGAAAACGCTGCCCGCCGGCAAGAGAGAACGCGGGATTCCGCAGTTTTGTAGTAACGCACATCATCGGTGCCTTGGTTTTTCGCCAGTCCATTCTCGCAGCAACATAGTGCCTGCTCTCACCGGACGAACAGAAGGTTAACTCCCAGTACTCCCAAAACAAGGGCCCTCTCGGGGCCCCTTGGCTATCAGAATAATGCATTCTTCAGTGCACGACGACTGTGACGGGCGCGGTGTGCGTCAGCGATCCAGCGGTCGCTGTCAATGGGCACCAAGTCCATAAACGGTCGGTCCCTCGTTGAGAACCTGAAAATAAAGGAAGATCGGCTCCCCCTGAGAGAACGATGCGTTTGACAACTTGATTTGGCCCCACCGCGATACTTACATTTGGCCCCACCTGTAGTAATAAGGATGCCCAGTCTGGTTCGGCCAAGTTCTTGCGTCTCCAGCCGGGATGGAGTGCAGAGGAAGGGGCGGCGTTGAGCCCCTTCCTTTGCACCAGCAATGTAGAAGCTAGTCCGTCGGCCGCCTACGATGCTTTCTTTTTCTGGCGCACCTCCAGGGTTCTGCGAAAGCGGTACGACTCCGCGCCGGTCTCGATGATGTGCGCTCGGTCGGTGATTCGATCGAGCAATGCCTTGCACAAGCGCGGATTTGGAAACACCTGCGTCCATTCGGAAAATGGCAAGTTCGTGGTCACGATCAAGGTGGCCCGCTCGGCACGTTCGGCGATCACTTGGAACAGGAACTCCGCTCCGATGTCAGCCAATGGCACATAGCCAACTTCGTCGAGCACGATCACGTCGTAGCGCAACCAGCGCGCCAGCACTCGCTTCACCGCGTTGTGTTGCCGCGCTTCGACCAGTTCGTTCACCAGATTGGCAGCGGTGGTGAATCGCGCTCTTCGTTTCTGCCGGCACGCGGCCACGCACAATCCCGTTGCCAAGTGCGTCTTACCCGTGCCGCATTCGCCCATCAACACCACTGGTTCGGCGCGTTCGATGTAGCCGCCTTCGGCCAGTTCGCGAATCTTCGCCGCCGGAATCTGTCGCGCCTGGTTGAAGTCGAACTCTTCCAGCGTCTTCAGCCGCGGCAGCTTGGCATCGCGCAGCCGTTGCTGAATGGCGTGCCGGTCGCGCTCTTCCGACTCCATGGTGAGCAGCGCTTCCAGATAACCGATGTGACTGCGCTGTTCTTTGATGGCCTGCTCTGCCAGTTGCACGAAGTGCGCTCCAATCATCGGGATACGCAGTGCCTTGCAGTATTGCTTTACGCTGGCCTGTTCGAGAGCCTGAGTTTGTTCTTTCATCGCGCCACCTCCGTACCGGCAGCAGCGATGCTGAGTAACTGGTCATACTCGTTCATCTGGGGCAACGGTCGCTCGTAGCGTTCCAGTCCATCGAGCTCAACTAACTCGGGGCGCGGACGACTCAGTCCCGTTGCCGTCAGCAAGTGCCGCACCGCGGCTGCATCCGTGCAACCCAAAGCCAGCGATTGCTCGACTACTTGCTGCAGCCGATCCCAGCCATAACGCCTGCCGAGCGTGAGTAACTCGATCATCTCCCGCGTGCCGACTTGCTTGCCGTGCCGTTCCTGCAAGCTCTGCCAGAGTCGGTCGAAACTCTCCGGCCAGCGTCCGCCTTCGCGCCACTGACGCAGTGGACTCGATCCCGCCAGCGCTCCCGGTTTCTTCTCCAGCACGTCGAGATAGTGCTCCAGATCGAGAACCTGCTGATAGCGGCCGAAGCTGCGCTCGTGCCGCGCCACGCACTCCCGTTCCTGCCAGATCTCGACATACGCCGGCAGGAGTTTCGCTTGCGGGCGCGTCCCCGGCCGCAATGGCGTCGAGTAGAAGTTCGTCCGCACCTTCACACAGCCCTTCCCGTCCACTGTCGGAAAGCTGGTCTCCGCCAGTTCGAATCCTTCCGCCGCCAGCGGCAACAGATGCTCGCGTTCGATCCGCATCGCTTCCCCGATTGGCATCGCTTTGCCTGCAATCCGCCGCTGTTCGTCTTGTTGACAGCAGCTTCGCAAATACTGATTCAACTCTTCCAGGTTCTTCGCCTGCGGAACCGGCACCAGATGATTCCGGCGGAAATAGCCCACTTCGCCCTCTACTCCGCCTTTCTCGTTGCCTCGCGCCGGATTGCAAAACTCGGTTTGAAATCCCCAGTGCGAGCGGAACTCGATCAGCCGCTCGGTCTCTTCCCGCTGATGCCCGCGCAGAATCTTCTTCACCGCGCTCTTCAGGTTGTCGTAGCGCAAGCGCCGGAACACGCCACCGAAATAGCCAAATGCCGACTCATGCGCTTCCAGAAAGGCCTGCTGCGTGGCGTGATAGTAGGCCACGTGAAAGGCCCCGCCGCTCGCCATCGAGCGCATCGCGAAGTGGTGAACCGACTGCCGCTCGCCCCCAATCTCGGCCATGGCTTCGTACCAATCCACCTGTGCTTCGCCGCCCCAGTCGTACACTTGCGGCACAAACGTCTCTCGCGCCGTGAGTCCCAACTCTTGCTTGCGCTCCCGCACGTAACGGCGTACCGTCGCCTCCGCCACCGGGTCCGAGCGCTCCTGACGGATCCGCTGCCAAATGCGATGTGCGGTGTGCCGCTGTTTGCGCGGAGCCAGCTGATCGGCGCGCAGAATCGCGTCAATGAAATCCATCACCGGACCCAGCCTGGGCCGGTTCCGCACCGCCAGTTTGCGCTCCGGCGGAATCGCACTGGCCAGCGCTTGTCGCACCATCCGCCGATGCACGCCCAGCTTCTTCGCGACTGCACGAATCGAACCGGCTCCATGCGTGTGCTCCCGCCTGATCTCTTCGAATAGCTCCACCTTGCGTCTCCTATCCATCGCCCTCCCCGTCTGCTTCGCAGACAGGGTAGGCCGATCTATCGGTTAGGGTGGGGCCAAATGTAATGATCGAAGTGGGGCCACTTCAGAGTAGCGAAATCATGAGGGCTTGCCCCATGATGCGCGGCGGCTCGGCGACCGTCCAGGCGGAGATTGGCACGAGAAATTCGACGCCATTCAGTTAGAACGCGCCGTCCGCCTTCTTCATGTAGACCAGCACCTCCGGATGGTCGACGTCGAGCGTCGATGCGGGCAGATGGTATGAATGTACAGAATCATTGGGAGCGGATCTATGGTACGAAGGCGCCCGAAGCCGCCAGTTGGTACCAGCCGCGCCTCGAAATCTCTCTTAAGCTTATAGAGCGAGCGGCACCTGATTTCTCGGCGTCGATCATTGACGTTGGCGGCGGCGAATCTACGCTGGTTGACGATCTGCTTGCCCTTTTTCGCGGTCTCTCTACGAATCGGAGCCAACTCTTTCTTCATCTGAGTTCCAGACCTGAACCCTGATTGCGAGCGGGCCTTGGTTGGATCGGCACTGGTTCCGCTAGAGCGAAACGGCCTCCTCATCGAGTGCGTGCTGAAGCGTGCGTCAATACTGATTGACAACGCCGACATTGTTAGAGAGGCGATATTACAACAGTAACGCAGGGGGCACGCGCCGGACTGTCCAACCCCACTTGTCCAAGCCCCTTTTCGGGAGCACAAACGGAGAACACTCCAATTGCGAATGCACCTTGCATTCAATCGTCCAGTTCCTGCCGTGAGCCATTCGCAAAACGACAGACGATTCCTTGCAAAAAGCGACAACACCGGCACCACCTCACTGCACGGCGGCCTGGGCTTGGCCTGGACGTTGCCTGGCTAGAACCGCTTGTCTCGCCTCTTGGGTTGCCTCCAAGGTCATGTCGCGCATCCCGAACTCGACACCAATCTTCTTAAGGAAGTCATTTGGAGGAGTGCCACCAGCGAAGATCCACACAAAGTCGTTAGCGATTTCCTGCACTGATCCGTTGACGTCCAGAATGACTGCATCGGGTTTGAACTCTACCGGGTTCGAGTTGAAGAGCACTCTGACGTTGCCGCTGCGCATGCAGTCCTCAATGCGATGTGCGTTGCGTTCTTTGAGACGGACAAAGCTTTCTTTCCGATAGGAAAGAGTAACCTGGTTGCCGTGCTGACGCGCCAAGCCCATGGCTGCTTCAACGGCGCTATCGCCTCCACCAACGACGAGAATCTTCTTATTGATGTAATGATCGGCCTCGATCAAACGATACATGACCTTCGGCAATTCCTCGCCTTTGACACCGAGTTTTCTCGGAGTCCCGTTTCGTCCCAGGGCCAGAATTACGGCGCGTGAGCGATATTGATTGTTAGGAGTTATGACCGTGAAGATGCCGTCAGCGCCTTTCCTGATGTCATCTACTTTCTCCCCGGTAACCGCGTTGAAGTCGGAGCGGTTCAGAACCATGTCCCAAAATGCAAGAAGGTTTTCCTTGGAGAGTTCGGTCTTCTTGAACTTTCCATACATGGGAAATTCCACCGGGCTGGTCATCACCAGCTTCTGGCGTGGGAACTTGGCGACCGTGCCCCCGATCTCATCGCGTTCCAGGGTCAGGTATTTGAGCTGCTTTTCGATGGCGCGCAGAGAAGCGCTGATTCCGCCGGGCCCGGCGCCGACGATCAACACATCGTAAGCGTCAGGCTTTGACGGGCCCGCCGGCCGTCCTTTGACCCGCTTGGTGATGGTGTCGATGCAGTCGCGTCCCTGGTTCACGGCATTCTTGATCAGGGCCAGGCCGCCGAGTTCGCCAACAATGAAGAGGTTCGGGATGCTGGTCTCGTACTCGGGCGTGAGGTAAGGCATGTCGGCGCCCATGCTCGGAGTCGCCATCACCATCGTGATGGCCCCCACCGGGCAGGCTTCAGCACACAGGCTGTGGCCGATGCATTTGTGTCCATTGACAATGACCGCCTTGCCCGCCAACATGGCGAGTACGTCGCCCTCGGGGCAGACGGACGTACAAGTTCCGCAGCCGATGCAATAGTTCGTGTCAATGTGCGGATGCTGGCCCTTGGGGCCTTCGGAATACAACTGTCCCTTTGCCTCCGCCTCACGAGCGCGCGAGTCCCTCTTCTTCATGCTCTTTAAGTAGCTGAGAACGAAGAGGCCAGTTACCGCCGCGGCAATGAGGAAGGCGAAGATGGAATCCATTATTCGTTTGCCCTTAAAAGAAACCCATCATCATTACCACCACAATATGAATGATGGCCAGCAGAGCGAAAGAGTAGCTGAACGGTTTATGCACCACATGCCACAGGTGAAAGACCTGCTGCGAGCGCGACAGAAACAGGATCCGTTTCGCGGTGGCTGCCTCGGCTCGCGCGGTCGAGATCGCTCTCTCCAGGGCGGCGTGGCCGGTGGGCAGGAATCCACCCAGCGTGGTCAAGCGTTCGCTGAGCGCCAAGGCGCGGCGGCGCAACTTGGCCACCCGGAAGGCGCGGCCGACATCGAGTGCCATCATGTATCCGAGCGCAAAGACGATCGACATCTCCTGCACCCGCTCCGGGCTGGGCAGGCGTAGCAACGATCTGACATCTTTTTCCGGCAAGAGCCTCTGCTGCTTCAATTGTTCGGCCAGTCCAGTCTGGACTTCCTGCAATTCTTTCGCCGACATTTCCGCCGAGTTCAGGCGGCGCGGAATCTGGCCATAGAGATACCGCCCGATCACGCCGCTTAGCGAGACCGCAACCATGATCCAGAAAGCCATGCCGGCAAATCCACGGAACTTGAATGCGGAGTGCAGGGCGATGATGAAAGGCGCGCTCAGTCCGAGCAATACGTGAATATCCAGCCAATGTCTGGAGCTGCCCTGCCGGGACAGCCAGGGCCATTTTTTGCGCAGGGGATAAACAAAAATGGCCAGAAACATTGCCAGTCCCATGAAGCCGAGCTTTATCCCGATAGCGCCGCTGGGACGCAAGATGTGATGCTTGGGCGAGAAAGGCCGGTCCGCCGAGCCGAGCGTGTAGTAATCGAAGCCGTAAACGGTTATGCCGACAATTATGGCGATGGCAACTACATATCCGAAGACGAGGCGGATGCGATGTGCCCTCTCTCCACTGCGGGCTGGCATAGTAGCGGTGGCAACGGCGGCGTTTGCGCTCATTTGTTTGCGACCTGTTCCTCGGTATCGACTGAAAATCTCTTGTAATCCGTGAAGCGATGAGTGTTACGCCAGTGTTGGCGCGGTGTTTCCACTTCTACCGTAGCCTGCGACGGAAACCAGTAGGTTTCTTTCATCCCGCGAAATGGAACGGGCGCATACTGAACTTCCGAACGCAAGGTTTTCAGGCCGACATCCTGCATGGTGTCTCCGATTTCGGCGGCGATCTTTTGGATCACTGCTGTCTGCGGATCAATCCACGCGGTGCCGGAGACCTCAAGTGGATACTCTTTCCCGCGTAGCGCGAGGGCCGCAACCGAACGGGTCCCGCGAACGTGCTGGAAGGAGATCTTGCTGAGGAGATGGCCGGCCACCACTTCGTCTCCCTGAGCGGTGAATCGAAAGCTTCCGGCATAGTAAGGATGAAAAACCAGAAACAACGTAGCGAAGCCGTTGGTCACCAGCAGGGAAGTGTTCTTCTTGTCCGCTTTTGCTTCATGTACTGCCAGGCGTGATTCGTCCAGGCTCAACTCTCCGCTGGTGTTGGTAAGAATCACCAGATAGTCGTAGGTGGATTCTTCTTTGAGTTCGACCTTTTCGTCTTTTCCCAGCTTTTCCTGGGTCACTTTTTCGGTGCACTTCACATCCGAGAATTGGCCGAGAAAGCTCGAGACCTGCTCGCCGGTGCGGTTCAACAGGTCATCCGCGTCATGGTTAGCTGCAAAAACAGGACTGACCGCAAGGCACGCCAGCAGCAGGATGGCGAACCACCCCGAGCCCGATCGCTTCGGGAGTTGACGCTGATGCCTCATTACTGATGTTTTCCCTTCGTATCAAAGCGGTAGCCGAGTGTGAACATCCACTGGTCATAACTCAACTGGCCGCGGTTGATGGTAAAGCCGCCCTGGGCGAAATAATGCGCCCCGACAGCAAAATCGACATTTGTGTTTACGAAGCGCGAGCGGTCGTCAGTGGTCAGCAGAGAACTGAATGTCTGATCGCCAGCCAGTACTTCGAGCCTAATGTCGTCCGTGAAGTTTCTCGAGAGCGAAAATGCACGGTACGATCCGCTTCCAAACGAGCTGTTAAATCGTGAGTAGTGGGCATCCGCGCGCAGGCCCAGCCAGGGCAAGTGGCCGAACGTGACGCCATACATCTGGTTCAGGGAAGCCTTGGCATCGCCAGACCGGCTGCTTTGCCCCAGGCTGCCGTAAACAAAAATCTGTTTCACCACTTCCACCCGGGCGCCCGCGCTGAAGCCCTGAAACAGATACTTATCCAGCAACCCGGTCCCGATCAACTGGGGATCAAAGGTAGGCAC
>JAIQEY010000106.1 GCA_020073565.1 Terriglobia bacterium | reverse complement strand
CGCCGCTCGATAAACCGCCGTATTGCTGGGCCAAGGCGGCTATTCGCTATCGGTTCCGCGATGATAAGGGCAGGCAGGGCGATCAAAAATCGGACGTGTGTCTGAATGTCATGCAAGAAGGAGATGTTGGCGCCTCCGAGAACGTGCCCATTAAGCACCGACAAGAACAGAGGCGGCAACCACGCGATCACAGTAATCACCAAGATTCGTCGGCGCAGAAGCTCTAACGCATCCCCCGAAAGATGCGTTCGTCGGTATAGTTGAAAAAGGGGACCGCCCAGAACCAGCGAGAATTCCGGTGGGGCTTGCGTCGGGCTCATATGCACCTTCTAGAGCTGCTTGCGGCTTCATTCGATACTGTTCTGTAGCCGACCTTCACGCTTTCCTGCCGATGTCCTCAGCAGGAGCACTAACAGGCGAATTCGAGATCTGTGATGTCCGCATGTTCACGTTGAGGCCTTCGAGGATCCAGTTTGTTTTTGCTCGCGCGGGTCGATCTCGCCGATTCCAAGGCCACATTTCCTTCGGTTTCGAAGGTAAGTGGCTCGAGCCCTATTGGTGCAATCGTGATTGCGCCATCAGCATAAAGCACGCGGAACCATCCAGTTCCACCATCCATGAGTTCTTTCTGGTAGCGAGCAGAGGCGACCGCAGGATTGGCGACAGCCGCCGTTGAGCCTCGTCTTCCTGCGTAGATTTCCAGCATAGTTACTCCACCGCATGTTGCGGCTCACCCCGTTTTCACCGATTGTCGTACTGCCGCACCTGACCCGATCAACAGCAAGCACGTCTCGAGTAAGCGTGAAGTCTTGTTTCACATCTTCACTGAATTACCTCTATACTCAGTGTTCTGGTTCGCGACTGCGCGGGGCCTATCGGAGTCGCAACAAGATTGCGACTCCGCCCCCGAACCACTCCTCCGCACGCGTCGAGGCTACGGTAGCGAAAAGTCAGACGGCGACCAACTGTCATTACTGACAGGTCCATTGCCGGGGTGGGGGAATGGCGCGCTTGCTCCTTTCAGTCGTCAACACCTGCAAATAACGGCGTCACGGAGCATATCCGTCAGGATGGAAGGGAAGGTGAGTTGGTGGGGTTTGTTAGCCGTTAAGAGGTTCACCGGGAGTCGCTAGGTTCACGGCGCAATGACATGCTCTCGAATTGCATACTGCACGAGGTCGGCGTTCGTTCTTAAGCGCAGGCGTTCCATGATCTTGTACTTGTGAAACGCCACCGTACGGGGTGTCAACTTGAGGACATAGGCAATTTCTTTCATTGATCTTCCTTCTGCCAACAACTGAAGCACCTCACGTTGTCGATTCGTGAGTTTCTCCTGAACCATGTCCGAGCCTCGAGTCTCAAGAAAGAACGCCTCGACGTCATTCGTGACCAGTGGCGATACGTATTGCCTGCCTTTGAGCACTTCCCGAACCGCCGTTACGAGTTCTGACGCAGCTGACGTCTTCAGGAGGTAGCCGGAAGCCCCGCCCCTGAATGCCTCGGCCGCAATGTCTTTGTCAGGGTTCATTGTCAGGTACACGATCCTCACGGTGCGCACCAACTTCTTGATCCGCTTGCCAGCTTCCAACCCATTCATTAGAGGCATGCCAACATCAAGGACGATGACATCCGGTCTAAGTTCTGGGACCGCTGCCAAGAGAGCTTGCCCGTCCGCAAAGATGCCGATCACCTCGAACTCAGGCTCCAGAAGCTTGGCGCAGGCCTCTGCTACAAGGGTATGATCATCGGCGATCACAACCCGCACCCGCCCGATTGGACTCATTTCGCCCCCGAAGCACTCGGCTCAGCAATAAGGCCCTTGCTTCTTCCGAGAATTTTAAACTCATCAACGTCGCTGCGCTTGGCGATGCCGCGGCGTTAGTGCGCCAATCTATTGATTTGGACCCTGCAGCAAGGATGCTAAGGACGTCGCAGGTTTGTGCCAACTGTCAGAAATAACAGTGCGAAAGGAAGTCGTCTTTGTGAAGGCGATTCTTTTGAATGTTGCAGACCAGTTGCCCATCCTGCGTCTCTGTTCTCCCAACGAATCATCGGGCGCTTAGGCGGATCTGAAATGAGCAGGCCCGGGGCTGCTATTTTCAATGCCGTCACTATTGACAGTAGGAGGGCGAAAGAACGACGAGTACTGTTCTATCTAAATGAGACACTCTCGAGAAGACTATACTCCGAAGAGTAGCCGGCCGGCGTTCGAAGGTTCTGAAACCCCAAGGACGCTGGATCCAGTAAGGGATCGAGACAAGTCAATGTCACGCACGCGAATTCTTGTGGTCGACGATAACGTGGAAATTCTGGATCACGTAAGCGAGTTGCTCGGCGCTGACTACGACATCATCGGTAAGGTGGAAGACGGAGCTTTCGTATTTGCGGAGGTTGCGAGACTCAAGCCGAACCTCATAGTACTGGACATCTCCCTGGGAGATCGCAGCGGAATCGAAATCTGCCGGCAACTGCGTGAGCAAGGCTATGCCGGCGAAATCGTATTTCTCACGGTGCATGAAGACCCCGATTTTGTGAGCGCTGCTATCGGCGCGGGTGGCCGGGGCTATGTGATCAAGTCCCGCATGACCGTGGATCTCGACCTGGCGGTGAAGGCCGCACTTTTACATCGGGTCTTTGTCTCTCATCCGCTACAACAACAGTGAGTATTCCTGGCTGTCGTCCTGGACTTCTGTCCTGCCCTGGACTCTTGTTGCCTTGCTGACTGGCAAGCAGTAGAATGCCCGGTGTGGAGCGACCGCAAGCGTGCTTTTCTGTTGAAACCACGAGGTGCCAAGGGTGCGCGTTATGGGAAGTCGTTCCCCTTGTCGACCCGTCCGACAACTGGCGGAGAACGTTCAGGGACGAGGTTCCTCTCGACTGAAGTTCACGTGTGCCCTCCTGCTGATTTGCCCGTTTGTTGTTCCTACTCCGTCTTTCGGTGTGCCCGGTCTGCCGCCGGTCAGGGTCCTGATGGGGTGGTGTATACAAGCGGCAGAATGCTCCCTATCCTGCTCACGTCCCCAGCCAGTTTCTTCCTATTCTGGCTTTTCGGACTATAATTCTGTGTTTCAGGAGACTGAGCATCCGAACGATCTGTCGGTTTTGACGGGCTTCCACTCTGCCTCTCTGAGATACAAAACCCCGGATGCGCGAGGTTCTCCTCGAAGGGACGGTCGTATGGACTACAGGCGACAGGCTGCGATACGGACTCGCATTTCTTCCAGTTTTGTTTCCTGTCACGGAGAGATTGAAGATTTCCTGTATTAACGAGGTCCGCGAAGTACTAGCCTGACCGTACAGCTAGGGTCGGCAGGTGGCAGTGCTGCGCAGTCCTCGCCAAGGACGCTAGATGGTTTGAGTGGGAGGAGCTATCGTGAACCGACCTTTCTCGTCCCCCTCATCTCGATCATCGAAGTGGGCACTGCCAGGTATCGTCCCGGCTACGATGCTGGTGCTGGCCGCATTCTCAATCGCCGGCATCTTGGAGTTTTCGATAGGTAATCCGCTACATCGGCATCATTTGCCCATTGTGGTCTCTGCATTCCTAATGATGTTGTATCTGGCCCTGGCTGTCTTAGCAGCTGAGTATTTCAGCAACCGCAGTTTGCTCTCTGGGATACGCCAGGCCCATGACCGACTTCGCGACGCTTTGGTGGCTGGGAAATCGGCAGTATGGGAGTCAGACGCCAGGACCAGGCGCGATCTTTGGTTTGGTGACCTACGGACACTTTTCGGTGTCGACTCCGACGAGGTATCCCTGCAGGCACTGGATGCTTATCGTTATGTGCATCCGGAAGATCGCAGGCGTGTTTCGGCAGCCGTGGAGGAGGCGCAATCGAAGCGCACCCCCTTCGACGCGGAGTTCCGCATACTTCGCGAGGATGAGAAGGTCCGCTGGATCAGAACTACCGGGAGGTTCTACTATACAAATAAGGGCGACCCGGAGCGGATGTTGTGTGTGGCACTAGATATCACGGATCAAAGATGGGCTGAAGAAGCGCGAATCAAGTCTGAAGAAAAATTCTGCAAAATGTTTGTCTTAAGTCCGATGGCGAAAGCCCTAAACAGCGTGCGCGACGATCGTTATCTGGACGTTAATGGCGCTTTCGAAGAGGTCACTGGCTGGAGCCGCGAGGAGTTACTCGGTCGGACTCCGTTTGACATTAGTCTTTGGGTGGAACCTTCTGCAAGACACGAATTTGTTAAGAAACTTCTAGCTGATGGCAACATCCATAACGCGGAATTCCGCTTCCGCCGGAAGGACGGAGAGGAACGAGTGTCCTTAGGTTCGGCGGAACTCATCGAAATCGAAGGTCAGCCGTGCATTCTTTCCGCATCCATCGACATCACGGAAAAGCGAAAGGCCGAAGAAGCGTTGCGCGAGAGCGAGGAGAAATTCTCCAAGGTATTTCAGTCGTGCCCGATGGCAGTCAACCTAATCAGGATCCGCGACGATCGCTTTCTAGATGTAAACGAGGGTTTCGAGCGCCTCACCGGATGGTCACGAGCCGAGGTGATCGGGCGATCCCCGCTGGACTTCAATCTCTGGATAGATCTTTCCGAAAGAGAGAAGATCGTAAAACAGATTTTGACGGAGGGTTTCGCGCACGATTCGGAGTTCCGCTATCGTCGCAAGGATGGTGAACAGCGCATAGGCCTGGGCTCGGCCGAACTTATCGACATCAAAGGCGAGATCTGCCTTATCTCCGCCATCATAGACATTACGGAAAATCGCCGCGCGCAAGAAAAGCTTCGCGAAAGCGAGAAACGCTTTCGACGAGTGGTGGAGCAGATTCAGGATGCAATCACCGTTGATGACAAGGCGGGGCAAGTCGTCTACGCGAATGATCGTTTCCTGGATTTATTCGGATTCCGGCGCGATCAGTTGGCCACTCTCACACTTGAGGACTACGTTGCACCCGAGTATCGCGCGGAGTTACGCGACCGTCACGACCGGCGCATCCGCGGCGAAGAGGTACGTTCACACTTTGAGTACGAAGGCATTCGAGCCGATGGCCGCCGAATGTGGCTGGAGGTGGATGTCGTCCCAATTGCTGACGAGGTGGGCACAATCGTCGGCACGCAATCGGCCATGCGAGATATCACGGAGCGCCACCGTGCTGAAGAGGCTCTACGCGAGAGCGAGGAACGTTTCCGGCTGGTTGCGAATAGCGCGCCTGTCATGATCTGGATGTCCGGGACCGACGACCTATGCTATTACTTCAACAAGCCTTGGCTGGACTTTACTGGACGAACGATCGAGGAAGAACTCGGCAATGGCTGGGCAGAAGGAGTTCACCCCGAAGACTCCAATCTCTGTAAGAGAGCTTACAACGAGGCATTCGAGCGGAAGCAACCTTTTGAGGTGCAATACCGGATGCGGCGTCACGACGGAGAATATCGGTGGCTGTTGGATACAGGTTTACCCAGGTTCGATGCGGACGGCATTTTTGCCGGCTTCATCGGCTCCTGCGTTGATATCACGGAGCGAAAGCTCGCCGAGGAAGCTCAGGCCACGGTTGGCCGTAGATTGATTGAAGCCCACGAAGAGGAGCGGACGCGGATTGCTAGGGAGCTTCACGACGACATCAGCCAGCGACTTGCATTGTTGGCCCTCGAGTTGGATCAATGGGATCCTCATGTTCCTTCCAGACCCGAAATTCGCGAGCACGTCCGCCACGCCCAGCAAAGTATTAGTGAGATTGCCCGGGACGTACAGGGTCTGTCGCACCGCCTGCACTCTTCGAAGCTGGAATATCTGGGCCTCGCTGCCGCCGCCAGCAGCTTCTGCAGGGAACTCGCTGAGCAGAACAAGGTCGAGGTTAACTTCCGGTACTCTGGCATGCCGCATAAACTGCCCAATGAGGTCTCGCTTTGTCTATTTCGAGTTTTGCAGGAGTCTTTACAGAACGCTGTGAGGCATAGCGGGGTGCGCGACTTCGCCGCAGAGCTCAAGGGCACACCGGGAACGATTGAACTGACTGTGACGGATGCCGGAATTGGCTTTGATGAACAAGAGGCCTTTAGTCGCCACGGGCTCGGATTGATCAGCATGCGTGAGAGAGTACAACTGGTCCATGGCGATCTTTCGGTGAACTCAAAACCTGGTGCGGGCACCACGATCTGTGCCCGGGTTCCTCTTAAGATCTGAGGAGGTTTGGCAAACAAAGCAGTCATATTGACAGGCGGCTCGAGCAAGAGCTGACCGGACCGAGTTTTGGGCAGCCAAACTGCCGACCGTAACGACCAGTACCTTTTCACGGCGCACTTTTCCACCACCAACTGGAGTACCTCGCCTAGTGGGGTTGCGCCTAGTGGACTGTCGCCGCCGCCCCGCGAACGAATTCACTACGACAGTCCACTAGTGAGGAGCAATTTCGGTCAACGTCGTCTCAATCCGCTCCACCTCTTCACGGATCACCCGGATCGCCTGGTGATTGCTCGGGTAAGGAGCCGGTTTGATCGCTTCTGCCGCTTGACGAATTTTGTAGCTGCGATGCCGAATGAAATTGATTCTCGCGTGAATTTCCATTCGATACAGATAAATCTTTCTGGCCAGTTTTGTAGTCATCCACGCCAACGCTAGCCCGAACAACATTTCGATTGGAAGACGATCCGTTGCTCCATCAAAATCGCGGAACACAAATCGATACACGGCTTCGCCCAGACCGAGGGATGCGAAAATTACTCCCATCCCAACTAATCCAAGCGTCAAGCGGTCACGGAGTCGAAGTGCCGTGGACGATTGCTCTCTACCAAAGTTCTGCAAGGATGCCATTGTCTATACAATCCGATATGAACGTTAGTTGCCATCAGCAAAATGCGGGGAACTGCGAACAGTCCCCCATTCGGCTTTGTTAGAAGTTGAATACCATCCCAGCCTTATACTGGAAATTGCTTTGACCGGTTTGGTGGCTATTCAGGTTGAAGTTCGTCCACAAATAGTTGAAATCGGCCGGCCGGAAGGCAATACTGCCGGACTGGTTCAACGGAATATCAAAGCCGCCGCCGAAAGCCAGAGCGAAGGCATCATTCGACGGCCGCGGCCCCACCGAGCCTTCTTGCTTGTAGAGATTCGCCGCCCCATTGGAGTGCGCTCCGCCGAGAAGCACATGGCCGAAGGGCCGGAACTTTCCGGTGCGAAGCCCAATCTGCGGGCCAAACATGTAGGTAAACAAGTTGCCTTGGACGTTCCCGCTGCAACCCTCTGGGCAGATTTGCGACCCCGCAGGAATCGAGAAGCTCTGGGTATTGCTGCCGTAGCCCGCAAATTCCCCCTTGATGCCGATGTACTTGCTGAAATTGTAGTCAATGGACCCGCCGCCTCCGTTCAGGCTGAAGGAGTTCCGGATATAAGCGTGAGACGGGCTAAAACGGGCGTAGCTGTAAAACACGGCTACTTCTGTTTTCGAGTAATCTTGGGCAAATGCTGCTATCCCACATAACACAACGACAAGCGTCAAGACTGCGTTCCGTACTTTCATAAATGGTTCCTCCATCTGCAACGTAGTGGGTGTCCCGCCCTTTAGAAACTGCCAAAAATGACAGCAATGAGCGGCCGCGTGGTCAGCCAAGACCTACATGCCTTGGGCCCAAGCCCAAGGCGTCCTCGCTGAACTTCTTCGTCTCGTCCGTCGAGCTTCGCCTCTCGGGCGTTTGCGCATTGTCTTCTTCTCCCGACATCGTTTATTCCCCGAAACTAAATTGTCCTCGCCGGCGAGAACGAACTGCTGAATACACATCCGCCTTCGCTCTAAACCGCCACTTTCATCGCAGTGGCAAAAGAACCGCGCTCACCCTCTTCCGGTGAGCGGGTTTCTCTTGCCGAGCCGTGCGAATGACGCTCGCGTCATAGAACTAGCCGATCGGCCAAGACAAGCCGATTAAGCCAAGCTTTGAGGAGACAACCAGAAGTCCGTACACCTCTAACTGTCGAAAGCGGACTATCTGAATTTCGAGTGGCGACCGAACTGTTAATTGTGACAGTAGACTCCGTTCACCTGAAGTCAGACACTAGGCTTCCAGCAAGGAGACTTTATGAAACACGAATGCGGTTCCAGGCGCGGTCTTGTAGCCGCCATCCTCGCAATCGTCGTCCTCGCGGCCGGCCCCATGATGGCAGGGCAAGCCATGAACCCGGATGCGGATGAGATCCTGCGGTCCATGTCCAGCTTCCTCAGCGGGACGAAGGCGTTTAGTGTCGCGATCGACATCAGCAACGAAATCATCACTCAGGAGGGGGAGAAGTTGCAATTCAACAGCCACGCCACACAACTTTTCCAGCGACCGTCACGCTTCTACGCCACCCGGCAGGGTCGATTTGCCGATGTCGAGATGTTCTTCGACGGGAAGACGGTGACGATCTACGGGAAGAACCTGAGGGCCTATTTCAGTCAGGATGTCGCAGGCACCACGGATGATGCGTTTTCCGCGATTGAGGGTTCCCTTGGTGTCGACCTGCCCGGAACCGACTTGCTGGTCGCGAATCCCTACGCCGCACTTACCGAGGGGGTCACTAGCAGCGGCTACTATGGCACGGACTATGTACAAGGCGTCGAGTGCCACCACCTGTCCTTTCGCGCAGGCAAGGTCGACTGGCAGTTGTGGGTGAGGACCGGCGATGAGCCGCTACCCATGAAGTACGTGATCACCAGCAAGTGGACGACA
>JAIQEY010000105.1 GCA_020073565.1 Terriglobia bacterium | reverse complement strand
ACATCCACCAGATGCACCAGCAGCCGCGTGCGCTCGATGTGCCGTAGGAACTGCGTGCCCAGCCCCGCTCCCAAATGCGCTCCTTCGATCAACCCCGGAATGTCTGCGACAACGAAGCTTTGCTCCTCGGGTCCCTTCCCTACCACGACCACGCCCAGATTAGGCTGCAAGGTTGTGAAGGGGTAGTCGGCGATCTTTGGCCGCGCCGCGGAGATGCGCGAAATCAATGTCGACTTGCCCACATTCGGATAACCCACCAGCCCCACGTCCGCCAGCAGCTTGAGTTCCAGTCGGAACACGCGCTCTTCGCCCGGCCGACCTTCCTCGTGCTCGCGTGGTGCCTGGTGGACGGACGTCGCAAATCGCGCGTTCCCCCTGCCGCCCCGGCCGCCGCGAGCGACCACGATCTTTTCGTCCGGGTGGGAAAAATCGTGCACTTTTTCGCCGGTCTCGGCGTCATACACAATCGTTCCCACCGGCACTTTCAAGAGCACGCCTTCGCCGTCCCGGCCGGTTTTGTTGGAGCCCTCGCCATGCCGGCCACGCTGCGCCTTGTATTCAGGATTAAAGCGGAAGTGGACCAGCGTGTTGTGGCGCTCGCTCGACTCCATGACCACGTCGCCGCCCGCGCCACCGTCGCCGCCGGAAGGCCCGCCTCGCGGGACAAACTTCTCCCGCCGGAACGCCATGCAGCCGTTGCCGCCGTCGCCGGCCTTCACCCGAATTGTGGCTTCATCGATGAACATGAAAACCGTCGTTGGTCGTCGGTCCTTGGCCCTGCGTTCCTCTGTGCCCTCTGTGGTTGATTGTCAAAAAACAAACCACAGAGGACACAGGGGCGCACAGAGAAAGACCCAGAAAAAAAGCCTCAGCCCGAAGGCGAGGCTATCTCAGACCATGTGGGGGGACACTTCTGCCCGCCTCTTACTTCGCTTCGACCGGCTCGATCATCACGAACTTGCCCATCTGGCCGCGGTCCTTGAACCGGATGTAGCCCGTGATCTTGGCGAACAGGGTGTCGTCCTTGCCGCGTCCCACGTTCAAGCCGGGCTTCACCCGCGTGCCCCGCTGCCGCACGATGATGGTCCCGCCGGGAACCAGTTGTCCGCCGAAAGCCTTGAATCCCAGCCGCTGCGCATTCGAGTCGCGGCCGTTGCGTGATGTGCCTTGTCCTTTTTTGTGTGCCATAAGTTCCTTTGTAGCGCCGGCGTCCCGCCGGCTGTCGTGAGGGCATCTTGCCCTCGCTGACTACTTCTTTTTCTTCGGCGCAGCTTTTTTTGCCGCGGGCTTCTTGGCTGCCTTTTTCTTGGCAGGCGCCTTGGCTTCCGTCTTGTGCGCGGCGGCGGCTTCCGCCTTGGCCGCACGCTTCGATTTCACGTCTTTCTTGGGAAGCGCGGGCGCAGTAAACTTCTGCCCGTCGAAAGCGATTTCTGTTATCCGCACTGCGGTAAATGCCTGGCGATGTCCACGCAGCTTCTTGTACTGTTTCTTGCGCTTGTAGTGGAAGACCAGGATCTTCTTTTCGCGGCCCTGCTCGACCACTTCGCCGACCACGTGGGCGTCGGCCTGCGGCTTGCCGATCTGGCCTTCGCCGCCGGAGACCGCCAGAATATCGCCGAACTCCACTTTGCCGTCGGTGCCGGTGCCCAGGCTCTCGACTCGAATCACATCGCCGGGCGCCACCCGGTACTGCTTGCCACCGGCGCGGATGACCGCGTACATACCTATGCCTCCGTCAAGACTTCCCGCCGCGCACAGGCGCGATCTGGGTAACTGCCTGATTTTCCGTGCTTGCTGCTTTCCGCGTCGGCGCTCTCGGCAACGATGGCGGACGGCCCCAGAACGGAACCGCAAGTACAGGCAAACTCAACTATTCTAACGTGCGCTGTGGAATAGCGTCAAACCGGAGGCTGGGTGGCGACCAGCGTTACTCGCCATCTCGCTCTCTGTGCTCTCGATCTTCTCTGACCGTGCACTGAGAAAAGACGGTAGAATCTAACGGCAATGATCATCTCCCGACTAAGCTTGAAGAATTGGCGAAACTTCCGATCCATCGATATCGATTTGACGGATCGTGTCTTCATCGTCGGGCCAAATGCATCCGGCAAGTCAAATCTCCTCGACGCCGTCCGCTTTCTTAGAGATATCGCCAAACCTGGGGGCGGCTTACAGCAGGCTATTGTTCAACGCGGCGGTGTCTCTAAAATCCGCTGTCTAGCGGCGCGCAAAGAACCAGCCGTTGAGATCACGGTGGAATTGAAGAACGGGACGGACGGCCCGACATGGCGTTACAGCATTGGTTTCACTCAACAGGTGCGTGGATACAGGCAACCTGTTTTGCGCTACGAGCGGGTCTGGCGAGAAGAGCAGCAAATCCTTGACAGGCCTACACCTGAGGACACTGCAGATGTGATTCGCTTAACGCAGACATCCTTGGAACAGATCAATGCGAACTCGGAGTTCCGTGAAATTTCCAGATTTCTAGATTCAATTCGATATCTGCATCTTGTGCCTCAGCTGCTCAAGCATCCTGAAGCATTCAAGGGGCCCGGGTTAGCAGAAGATCCGTTTGGGAAGAATTTCCTAGAGTTGGTCGCTCGCACTCCAGAGAATACAAGGCGCTCTAGACTGCGAAAAATTGAAGATGCTCTGCGCGCGGCCGTGCCTCAGCTTATCAATCTTTCTTATGTTAAGGACGAGACCGGCATACCGCACCTAGAGGCTACTTACACCCATTGGCGGCCTGGCGCTGGGTTACAACGAGAAGATCAGTTTTCCGACGGAACTCTGCGCCTGATCGGTCTTTTCTGGACGCTCTTGGACGGAGATGCGCCGCTTTTGCTGGAGGAGCCAGAACTGTCCCTGCACACTGCTGTTGTCAAAAAATTGCCCGCGCTTTTCTACAGAATGCAGCGCAAACGCAAACGTCAGATTTTCGTGAGCACTCACAGTTGGGAAATGCTTCAAGACAGAGGGATCGGAGGAGAAGAGCTCGTTATGTTGGAACCGAACAACGAGGGCACCATTGCCACGGTTGCTTCAAAAAGTGCTGACATCCGCAAACTTCTGTCAGCAGGTTTGAGTGTGGCCGAGGTTGCTTTGCCGCGAACTGCACCTCCGGATATTGAGCAGCTTACCTTGAATTTAGAATGAGCCCAATTCCGGTTCATCTTGCGGTCGAGGATGATCTCAGCGAAGTGGTCATTCGCAGATTGCTTCTTGATACTGGCCGCGATTACGCCGTTGGTACTGTATTTGAACGTACTGGATTTGGCTACTTGCAAAATAGAGCGAATAACTGGAACGCCGCCGCCGCCGCAGGCACGCCCATCCTTTTGCTTACTGACCTAGATCAACATCCCTGTCCCTCCGCCCTCATTGACGACTGGCTGGATTGGGATGTACATGCAAACCTAATTTTCCGAGTTGCCGTCAGGGAAGTTGAATCATGGCTTCTTGCGGATCGAGAAGGCTTCGCCGATTTTCTGAAAATCAGCGCTGTTTTGATTCCGTTGGATCCTGACCAGATCGTTGATCCAAAACAATCTCTTGTCAACGTAGCACGGCGATCACGGAGCCGCGCTTTGCGGGAATCCATCGTTCCGCGCCCGGGAAGCACTGCGGTCCAAGGCCCAGACTATAACGGCTGCTTAAGCGATTTTGTGCGCAACCGGTGGGACCACAATGTGGCTGCGGAACGCTCACCAAGCTTAGGCCGCGCGTGGGAAAAACTCATGGTCTTTGAGCCTGATTGGTCAGGGCCTTAAGTCGTGAATCCAAGACCGGCGGGTGGCCCACCTTTGCGTTTTTTGCAAAGGTGGGGACTCATGCAGCCTGGTGGCCGACTTGTGCGTTCTGTGCAAAGGTGGGATTCCCGACGAGTGTCAGGGATGAAATTTCTCTATCCCGCTTCTTCAACCGTGAGCTTTAGTCCTACGGCCTTGGTGACGGCTACGAGCGTAGAGAGCCGAGGGTTTCCCCGACGCGACAAAGCGCGATACAAACTCTCGCGTTCAATTCCCGCCGCTTTGGCCGCCCACGATTAGTTTCTTGGTTGGCTGTCACGTTTCGTGCATCCCGTCCCTCAGGTGTACTATTTCGGGAATTGGAGGTGCTGCATGGGCCCCCGCAAAGAAACTACAATCGAACGCATCTACCGCGAAGTCACCGGCAACAAAATGACCGCCGCAGTGAGAGGCATTCTTCTACCGAAGCAAAAGGCGATGAACTCGCCCGTGGAGGACCTGAGAACGCCAAGCAACGAGTGGATCAAAACACTTGCAGATGGCAGAAAAGTGAAATTCACCAACCAAGAACTGCTGGACGATGGGGCGTTTATCACCGCTCAGGTTGCGTGCAATCAAGTCGTTTATTCGATCGTATTGACCAGCGCAAAAAGCCCGCTTAGTCGTGAAGAAGTTGAAAGTCATTTCGAGGGCGAACTTTCAAAGAAGTAGTAAACCAGCCAAACACCAACCGACGGTTCGTCGATTCAACCTGCGACGGGTGGCCCAGTCTTTTGCGAACGCTGCGGCCGTGACCCTGTGACCGGGCGACCTCGTCCCCACCTTTGCAAGAGAACACAAAGGCGTGCCACCGCTACCCGCCTTGAGCTAATCTGCGATCTGTGCTGTCTTGGTCATGTCTTCACCGGCCACAAGCAGGAACTCATTTGTCGCTCCTTCGATACGACTCTGCCGGTAAGGGCGGTACTCAGCACATTCGTAGAAGGCCGTTGCGACATCTTTGGACGGCCATTCGATGATTAAGAAAATCTGAGGGACCTTTCGTTGGCCTTCGAGTTTTTCAATTCTCGATGTGCGTGCCAGATACCGGCCGCCGCTCTGCTCAACCAACTTGGTCACATTCTTGACGTATGCTGAGACCCAACTCTGATCAGCTATCTCGATTTCCGCCACTGAGTAATACTTCATCACGATGCTCCCTATACTGCTGAGATGCGACGCGTGGCTCACCTTTGCGTTTCTTGCAAAGGTGGGGACGAGGTCGCTCGTCACAGGTTCTCGTCTTCCTAGGAGTCCATTGTTCTTGTGAATTGTGCGCCACGCATTCCGACTCAGGCAACTATCGGCCAGCGCTGGCAGATCGGGCTTTTGGCGGCTCAGCCTGCGTGGACGTGATCTTCCTGGGGAGTTCCCTGATAGCGTAACCGGCGAATGCTGAAACGATGGAGCCAACAACGGAAACCAGCAGTGACCCGGCATAGCGCTGCAACCAACCCTCGGGAACCTGCGCTGGCTCGCCTCCAGGGCTGGGCGTGCTCGCCTTCCCCTGGTTTTCGGCTTCCCAGTTCATCGAGACATCGTTCGCCCGCGCCACTACCGACAAGGTGCGCTGACTGCGGCTGGCAAAGTCCCCTCGAATAGAATTCTCCTGCGCCGAGCCGTCCTCAGTCGCCACCCGCACGCGCACTTCGTGCCCACCGGCGGGAACAGCAAAGGTCTCCGACAGGCTTCCCTCCGCAGGCCCAACCAATCTCACCTTCTTCTTGCTGGGGCGGATTGTTTTGCTCGAGCCGATCAGCCGTCCCGAATAGACCAGGTCGTCATCCAGCCAGACAGAAAGCTGCGCGCTGAGGAAGCTGTGCTGAACCTTCAAACGCAAGCTGCACTCTTCCCGCGTGAACGCGGTATGCACAGCCATGAGCCCAGCCGCCAGCAGAAACAGCCCCAGCACCAGCAGCGCCTTGCCCGGAATGTGCGAGATCCGACGCCCAACCGCGCGCCATAGCGCTTCAGGCTTCGCCGGAGATTCCGCGCTGCGCCCAAGATTCATCGAGACCTCAATTCTCTCGCGCGAACCGGCGGAGGATGAAGTTACCTAAGGCCACATGAAATTCCTGGATGCCGAGGCGGGCGTGGGTGACTGGTGCCCCAGGTTCGCGTCGGTTTTTGATGTTCCGTCCCATGACATCCTTTACAAAGCGTCTCGACACATCCTTTACACTCCCGCGCGAGCTTAAGCTCGCGCGGGAGTGTAAATCGAGATGCCTTGGAAGACTATGGATGTTCGGGAACAGCGGGTTCGATTCGTAGTGGCCGCTGCGCGAGAGGAGAAACCATTCTGCCAGTTGTGTCAGGAGTTCGGAATCTCCCGTCCCACCGGATATGCCTGGCTGGGACGCTACCAACAAAGCGGCATCGAAGGGATCCGGGAGCACAGCCGGCGACCGCAAAGCATTCCGCGGCAAACCGCGGGAGAACTGGAACGACTGGTGGTGCAGTATCGCCTGCGTTATCCCGACTGGGGTGCGCGCAAGCTGCAAGTGTTGTTGAGTCGCACTGGGGTCGATCTCACCCGCAGCACGATTCATCGCATCCTGCTGCGTTACGACCTGGTGCGGGACGAAGACCGTCGCACCGAGGCGACACAACGCTTTGAACGGGAGCGCCCCAACCAACTCTGGCAGATGGATTTTAAGGGACCCAAGGGCTGGCCGGGATCGGTGGGACCGCTTTCGGTGATCGACGATCACAGCCGCTATGTGATGGTGTTGCAGTGTCTGGGCAGCACGCTGCGAGCTCCGGTGCAGGAGCAGTTGGAGCAGGCCTTTCGCGATGGCGGAGTACCAGAGGCGATGTTGATGGATCACGGAGTGCCGTGGTGGAGCGCGCGCTCGCCTTCCGGGTTTACGCACTTGCGGGTATGGCTCATGAAGCAAGGCATTGCGCTGTACTGGAGCGGGATTCGTCATCCTCAGACCCAGGGCAAGGTGGAGCGTTTTCATGGCGAGTTGCAACGCGCCCTAGACCGGCGTGGTCGACCGCATGATTTGCAAGCTTGGCTGGAGAAGTTTCGCTGGGAACACAATCACCTGCGACCCCATGAGGCGTTGAGCATGCGAACTCCGGCGCAACTCTGGCAGCCCAGCCCGCGCCGCTTCGATCCCCAGCCGCCGGCCTGGGAATACCCGCGCGAAGCCAAAGTGCTCAAGGTGGACTGCCAAGGCAAGGTCGACGCCTGGGGGCAACGCTGGCTCATCGGTCAGGCATTGAGCGGGGAGTGCATCGGCCTCCAGCGTTTCGGCGACCGTGCCCACGTGTACTACTGCGCCACGCTTATCCGGGAACTCGACTTCGTGAACCAGCGATCCCTCCTCGTCAATCGCTGGCTCACGGACGAGGTTCCTTCACCGAAACTGTAAAGGATGTGTCGGGACAAACTGTAAAGGATGTGTTGGGACTGGACATCCACAGAACGGACGCGAACCTGGGCCACCAGCCGTCCTCTTTGCGAACAAACTCCCGCGTATCGCCGTGGATTGTTCTCATTCCACATTTTAACCATCCACCAGTCGGGATGATCTAGGAGTGGTCCGCCTTTGAACATTACACGGTCAGTCACTTCGTCACTGCCTTTGCTCCATCTGCCACTGGACCGTAAGTCTCTACAAGTTTGTCGATCTCTAATCCCAAGTCGGCGTGTTTGTGTTTCTTGAGAAATACGCAAATCATAACCAACACAACCGTTGTAACGGCGGAGCACATCTCGTAGATTTCACCTTCCGCATAGTTGTTTATAAGCTCATGCTTCGTGTAGCGTCGACCTATCTGGAGCATTCCGCCATGCGTGTAACTGTTGAGTGCCTTCCAGCTACGCGTCTTGAGATTCTGGAAAAAGGCTCCTGTGCTGTACGCCGCATCCAACGACTTCGCAATCTCCCCAAACTCTAAATCTATTTTATCCTTCTCAATAAACTTCTTCACTTCGCCATCTGTGGCGGGCAGGTTGAGCCACATTCCACGATACGCTCCTTCGACGATGGGTCTAGCCAGAGCGAACGCTGAGCCTGTCTTTTCGTGCATCACCAGCACCAAAAGCGATTCTTGATGCTCAATGAGCATCGAAACAAATCCGATGACGGCGAGATTTCTCTCGTCGGTGGGGAAGTGAGGCTTCGCAAGTATCGGCTTTGCGGATTGCATCGCGTTCTCGCACCGTTTTAAGTGTTCCTTGATCTTCTCTGTCAGTGCCATCTCACTTTACCCATCTAGACACGCTTCCCATTCTGCCGATCTCGACGAGAGCCAAGTCGCCGTTAATGTCGTGCTGCGTAAACCAATACGGCACTCGACATCATGATGAGGACGATCAGCATCAGAACCAGCACTGCGTCAGACGAAATGCAGATCGCTGCTGTCTCGGCAGACGGTTGAAGCGGTGTAGTTGATTCGTTCTTGTCTTTATTCGACTTGCCGAAACTAAAACTCAGAGGAACACTGATACTGGGGAACATAGTCACCTCCGTTTCGATAGCGAGAGTAAGTCTATCATGCTTCGCCTTTTGTTCCCCACACCAATCCACAGATTTCAGTACATTCTCCACAGCTTCTCCCTAAGTCGAACGTGATTTTGACTTTACTTCAATAAATCGTTGACCCATCCTTGGAGCATCGAGGAGAGGCCGCCACTTAGGGGAATGTGGGGACAGGAAGCTGTGAAGAAATTAGATTTTGCCTGTCCATCATAGATGGGCTGGTGGCCCAGGTTCGCGTCCGTTCCGTTCTGTGGACGCTAACCTGGGCTGAGAAACACTCTCGTTCGCTCGCCTTTTGGGGGCTGGCTCCCCTATTCCGACTGGGCCATCATGTACGACCGCAAAATCGCGTTGATGCGGGTCTGGTAGCCGCTGCCGGCCCGCTTGAGCCATTTCACAACATTCATGGTCAACCCGGATGGTCAGGCGGTCTTTGGGTTCCGGATGGCGAGCTTGGCACGTTTCCACAATGATCAACTTCGTCCTCTACTCTGTCATCCCGAGCGGAGTCGAGGGACCTGCTTTCTGCTGACCCCC
>JAIQEY010000042.1 GCA_020073565.1 Terriglobia bacterium | reverse complement strand
TATTGTCCGGAACCGCAGGAACTCGCGCAAAAACTACGCGCGATGGCGCAATGGAATTATTCGTGGAAGGCCTCGGACGACCACATCGAGATGACACTCGACCTCTCGAGTCTGCGCCGAAATGATACTGCGGAATCGCTGGGCGGCATGGGCATCCGTGTTGAAAACACCCGGAAATTCATCCGGTCGGTTCTGATCGATGGACGCGCCCATCCTGCCTTTGATGACCGCCTATTGATTCTGCCGAATCTCTCCGCGGGCAACAAGCACTCCATCACGATCAAGCTGGGTGCTCAACCAACAACTGCACCTCATCTGACTTACGTGTCGAAGCAAATGACCGAGGTGACGCCGACGCCTGCGGGGCTGCTGTTCAATGTAAAGGCAAAGTCAAAGGCCAGATTTGCCGTTGCAGTCGCGGAGCCGGCGGTCGTACTGAATGCCGACTGGCAGGAGTGGGACGATAGCAACGGTCATATCAAAGGGTTCGTGCGCTCGGACCGTCGGATTGAATTGGTGAAGGTATCGACCTCCGGATTTCATCTGACGCGTGCAAACCTGACAATCCTCACCGTGAATGAAAAGCCGGGTAGCTTAGCCCTGCGACTCGCAGCCCTCGGCCCGGAACCGCCGCAGATTAGCTTGCGATCTGACCAACAGTTGCGTCGGGCGACACTGGGTGGCCGCGAGTTGAAAATAACAAACATCGGCCGAACGTATGAGTTGGAACTCCCACGTTTCACGAAAGAAGCAGACCTAATTCTTTATTTCCGGGAAACGAACCGTTGACCGAGTCCGCAGCTGCATAACCGTTGCGCAAGAGCTCTGATCGATCCGCGAGATCTTTGTCTTCCGCGCCGGAGCGATCAGCGGTCATGAAAAGAACCAGAGGAGGCAGTATGCGATCAAAGCTTCTAGTCAGATACGCACCTCTTGTAGTTACGGCGTTGATGGTCGCGTTCGCGCAGGAAAAGCCTGGAACATGGACGCCCGACACTGATTGGGGGCATTGGCGACTGGGACAGAAATCGGACCAGGAATTCCTGAAGACGAACAACATGACCATAGCGTTCGGAAGCGGCGCACCCAGCTTCGAGGACGTGAGTCGCGAAGAGTTCAATCGCAAAATGGAGCAGGCGAAGGCAAACAACCGCATTCTCCACGATAAAGGCTTCATCGTTCTCCGATACCTCACGAGTTCGATTCACGGGCGTTCGGCCTCGGACAAAGACGAACCGCAGAAAGATCAGATCCGGATGCTGCAATTCTGGCGCGAAAAGTGGAACGACTACGAGGACTACCTGGGTCCCAAGCCGGCAGAAGACCCGACGACATGGATCACGGTTCGGCCGGATGGCACTTTTCCTCACTATCGCTATGCCCCCTACGGCCAGGAAACGACGAACGAGTTCGAAACCTGGGGCTGCCCCAACAATCCGCATTTCACTCGTTTGATGGAGGGACGGATACGCGCCCAGGCGGAAACCGGGATCGATGGCTCCTACGTCGACTGGACGCAGATCGCCGGCGGAACTTGCTATTGCGGGTATTGCAAACGGAACTTCGCGGCTTATTTGAAGAAGAACCTTCCCGCGAAGGTGGCGCGCGCCAAGTATGGCGCAGACGACTATGACAACGTCGCCCTGCCGAAGAAGCGCGGTGAACCATTCTGGACAGAGTGGAATACCTTCCGTGGCTATTCCGTAGCGGAATTCCATCGCCGCCTGCGCGAAGTCGCGCGGAAGTACAACCCCAATTTCATGATTTCAGGAAATGTGTTTGGGGGGTTCGGCTACGGTCCGATCAGTTATGACGCGGCCGGCAACATGGAAATGCTCGGGCGCGACGGATACGACGACTTCGTCTACTCCGAAGTGCAGGAATATCTTGATTCAGCGCCACGCAAGGACGAACAGGGCACGAAAATCACGAACAGTCCGGCGTTCAAGTTCCTCGCTGCGGCCACACATGGCAAACCGGTGATTGTGTATGCCACAGAGATCACGCCGCCGATTTTTCCCAATCCCACTGAGCGCTGCTTGAGTGCGATGTCTCAGATCAACATTGCGGAGGCCGTGGCGAATCACGCTGTCTTTCGAGAGAAGCGATCGACGCCAGCCGGCGCCACTCAGATGTATCGGTTCCTGGCGACGAATGAGGAGAGTTTGCGCAATGTACGAATGCACGCAAACGTCGCGGTAGTCGCCTCGTTGCGACAGTATCTCGCGGATGAGTTGAGCTTTGCGTTTAGTGCTTCGCGTGTGCTGGCAGACAACGGGATCGCTCACGTCATGCTGACCGAAGACGACTTATCGAGCCTGACGATCAACCAATTCGATATGGTCGTCGTTCCATATCTTCCGCTGATGAGCTCGGAGAATCAGCGAGCGCTCGTGCGTTATGCCAAAACCGGCGGCACTCTGCTTGTTCTAGGTGCCAGCGGCAACAAAGATCAGTACGGCCTTTCTCAACGTCAGATTCCTTTGGCGCAATCATTGGGCACCGGACAATATCCTGGCGTCGAGGCTACGCGGAAAGTCGGCAAAGGGCAGGTGCTGTTTGTCCCTGTGAAGATTCCGGAATCCCGATTCCTGATCCCGATGAAGTCGCACGGGGACTATACGACGTTTGGTCCGACGATGGCCGACGTCTTTGCTGATATCCCAGAGGGCTATACACGGAACCGCATCGACCCCGACTTGCGCCAACTTCTGGAGCGAGTTGCCGTCAAAGTGCGGGAGAGTCTCGGCATTCGCGTGACGCGCCTCACATCTGCAGCTCCGTTTGTCGAAATTACTACGATGATGGAAAAGACCGATCGATGGATGCTGCTCCACGTCGTTAATTATGACGTGACGGTGGACGGTACGATCACGCCTGCACGGGGCCTAAAGGTGCAAGTGGCGATACCTCGCGGAAAGACCGCTCGAAGCGTTACCTGGAGTGGAACGCTCACCGAAATGAAACCAATGAAATACACAACGGTGAGCAGGGCGGGGCGTCAGATGTTGATACTCGACCTCAACGAAATAAGCATCTATGGGCTGGCGAAGATCGAACTCGAGTGACACACTCCCCGAGACGAAGAGGGTGTGCTGCCAATAATTCCATCCGAACCGCGTAAGCGGCACAAAAATCGACCCATCTGGCCAACGGGCAGTCTGGCCTGACACAGCCGTCGCTAACAGCGCACTCGGAGACAACCCGTTATGGAAGAGTGGCCAGCCACTCCTCCATTGCATCAACCGCTTGGAGGAACTCGACCCCGAGCCCTGGTCGTCGGCCCTCGTACCAGACAACAGCATCTTCAAGTTCGGCCGAGGCCTCAGGTTCGATTCGGAAAGGACGATTCACTGACCCGCTAACCGTCGGGCAACAAGGGCGCGCACGTGCTCCCATTGTTCGCCCACGGATTCGCCCGCCATGACGCGCCTGGCGCGTCTCTCGATTTCACTCGCCCATGCCGCTTGCACAGCCTCAGCATCCATCGTCGAAGGCTCATCTAAGCTGGCCAGTAGTTCGGCGGCAACGTCAGCGCGTTGGTCGATGGGCAGCGTCAAGGCTTCACGGAGCAAATCTTGGGCGCGATCTGTCATGGCATCATTTTACACCTGGTCATTGTGCCTCTCCTCTCGAGATGCATCGGGAGGCCGGAAAACAAAACCCGCCCAAGCAGCAGGCGGGAATGTGCAGAGAGTTCTGTTTCAGAAGCGATTCGCTTCCGCACACCAGATTGGCAAATCGGGTTGGGAAGGAATCTCGACTGGATGGTTGCGACCAAACTGCCGGCGCGACGCTTGCTACCATTGTTGTGAATTTCAGCGGGCCTCCGCGAAGATTCGGCGGATACTCATTATTTGTTTTTGACTCTGGAGGAAGATCGGAATAGATTTTACCCAACTCTGTGGTGGCTTCATCGAGGGGTGGCATGCGATCCGGTTTCCTTGCAGGATTTTTCTTTCTTGTGCTCTGGGTACCAAGCGAGGCATGGCCCGGTTGCTCGTTGATGTTTGACCAGGCGCTCAAGATGTCTGGCGATTTCGGGCGTGTGCTCTCGAAAGCACAGAATGGCGTCCCCAGCGCGCAGTTCCAAGTTGGCCTCGCGTACGAGACCGGCAACGGTACCCAACAGAATTATGGCGAAGCGGTCCGCTGGTACCGGAAGGCGGCCGAGAGCGGGGATCCGTCAGCACAGAACAATCTCGGCGGGCTCTACTCGAAGGGCCTAGGTGTTGAGAGTAGCGATAGCGAAGCCATGAAGTGGTATCTGCGAGCGGCTGTGAACGGGCATCTTGCTGCCGAGAACAACGCCGGCTTCATGTATGCGGCCGGCAGGGGTGTAGCACGGGACGATGTGAACGCAGTCGGCTGGTTCCGCAAGTCCGCAGAAAGAGGATACGCACCGGCACAAGTGAATCTGGCGGTGATGTACCTGTCGGGCAGAGGTGTCCCAGCAGACGGCAAGGAAGCCGCGAAATGGTACCGGAAGGCTGCGACAAGCAACTCGCCGGAGGCCGAACTCAATCTCGGCTTGATGTACTTCCACGGCACGGGGGTCCGGCAGGACCTACCGGAAGCGATCAAGTGGTTTCGGCGGGCAGCTGACCAGGGTGTCCCTGCAGCGGAAAACGAGCTCGCGTTTGCCTACGAACGCGGCCGCGGCGTGCCACGAGACCTTGAAGCGGCCCTCAAATGGTATCGCGCTGCGGCCGAGCACGGCCTACCCGAAGCGATCCAGAATCTCAGCGCTCTGCAATCACGCGCCAGAACACAGTCGTCGCCGGATTCGTCATCGACTTTGGTGACGAACGTTCCTGTTCAGGGTCCTCGTTAACCGCCAAGTAACCGGCAGGCTCAAGCGCTGCGCTGCCGAAACACCGCTAAAATCATCCTGTCTCTGCTAGACTCCTCGTCGGACCGATCCTGTCGCAAGTCTGGAAATCAGAAGCAAGTCCGAGAGTTCAACTTTCGTCGCACTGCTCGCCACATTCGCCAAACCGTATACCGTCGAGAAGAAATCCCAGCACAAGCAGACGACCTCTCTGTCAGCACGCCAGGATTGAGCCCTGTTCCACGAGGATCTCCCTGATACGCGCTTACATGTCGCGGTGGTTTGGACGGCTGGAACGAGCTTGACGGCGAGCAGTTCATGCCGCGCGCAATGTCGAGCAGTTGCACACATGGGGTCACTAGCATCTGTGTGGTAGATCACAGACTTCTGGGTAAAGCAGAGTTAAAAAATGAATGACGTACTAAAGCGCTTTTGTTCCATAGACAACGACTCTCGGGTGTTCACAAGGCGCAATGAGACTCATCCTTCAGTCAGTAATATTTCCGGTTTCTTTCTGCCTACTTGCCTTGACGTGCGGGGGAACGTCCCAGCCACCTGAACCCACCGGATGGACCCTCACCTGGAGCGACGAATTCAGCGGGACCAATGGATCCGCTGCCGATGCTGCGAAGTGGACACTCGAAACAGGCGGCAACGGTTGGGGCAACAACGAGCTCGAGTATTACACCGATCGCCTGCAAAACGCCCAGCAGCGGGATGGCAACCTGGTAATCACGGTTCAGAAAGAAACATTTACGGGAACCGACGGCGTCACCCGCAACTACACTTCCGCTCGGCTCAAGACGGCCAGACATTTCACCCAGACTTACGGGCGCTTTGAGGCGCGCATCAAGGTCCCGAAAGGGCGAGGCATATGGCCGGCGTTCTGGATGTTGGGCGACAACATCGACATCGTCGGATGGCCTACCTGCGGCGAGATCGACATCATGGAGAACATCGGCTCGGAGCTCGACAAGGTGCATGGAAGCATGCACGGGCCTGGCTACTTCGGTAATACGCCCTTGACCGCTGTCTACACGCTGGCCAGCGGGCAGTTCGGCGATGACTCCCATGTTTTTGCCATCGAATGGGAACCGGCGGCAGTCCGCTTCTATGTCGATGGCAACCTGTACCAGACCAGGACGCCGAGCGACCTGCCGACGGGCACTCGCTGGGTGTTCGATCATCCCTTTTTCATTTTGCTGAACGTGGCGGTTGGCGGGAACTTCCCGGGCGACCCCGATGCGTCCAGCACGTTCCCCCAGACCATGCTCGTCGACTATGTGCGGGTCTATGCCCGGAAATGACAGTCGATGGTATTCGGCAGATGGATTGTCCGAGGCGATGGTTCTCAAGCAGCGCGTTTTTATACACGGTAGGAAGTTGTGATGGTTTCTAGACAAATCCCAAAGCAACGCTCGTCCGAGGAGAAGCAGCGCAACGCGCAAGGCAGTTCGCTTTTGGCGGCCCGCTGCTGCCGCCCAGGCGGCGAGCAAAGGAGCTAGTATGCAATCCCGATTCATAGCCCTCGGTTTGGCACTGGTCCTGTGCACGGCAGCGCTCTTCGCCCAATCCGATCGCGCTTCCATTACAGGCACAGTCAAGGACTCCACTGGTGCCATGATTCCCAAGGCTCTGGTCCGAGCCACCAACATTGACACAAACATCGTGACCAGCAGTAATACCAACGACCTGGGTTTTTACACCATTTCCAATCTCCCAATCGGCCACTACACCCTGAACGTCAGCCACGAAGGATTCAAGGCCTACGAGCAGAAGGGCCTCGTCCTCGTGGTGAGCCAGATCGCGGAGATCAATGCCGTTCTGGAGGTGGGAGCTCCGGCCGAAACTGTAGAGGTGACAGCTAACGCAAGCCTGTTGCAGACACAAACTGCGACCACCAGTACCAACCTCACCAACGATGTGGTCAGCAGCCTTCCCCTCAATATTTACGGCGGGCGATCGCTGTCGACCTTCATGTTCAACTATGTGCCGGGCGTCGAGGGTGGTGACTATGACTCGCACATCAACGGCAGCCTGAGTAAAACCAAAGAAGTGATGATCGACGGAACCTCCGCGGTATCGCAGATCGGAGGTTATATCAGCGAATCGAGTCCGCCATTCGAAGCGGTCGAGGAATTTCAGGCGTCGAGTACGAGCATCCGTGCCGAAGAAGGACATAGCGGCGGCGGTGTCTTTCGTTACAACATGAAATCAGGCACCAACAGTTGGCACGGCAGTGGCTTTACTTTCCTGCACAACGAAATCTTCGATGCCAACTCGTGGCGGAATAATTACCACAAGGCTGTGGACGTGCCGGCGCAAACGGATCCCGACCGTGCCGCCTTCCTCAGTAAACTCTACAGCCGTCCCCATGACCGCCTCTACGACTGGGGTGGCAGCTTTGGTGGGCCAATCATTAAGGACAAGCTGTTCTTTTTCGCGTCCGCAGAGCGCTACACGTTCGAAAACTACGGGCTGGGACCTATGAACCAGACGGTTCCCACCACCGACTTCCTCAACGGCAATTTTGGCGCCATGCTGGACAAGACCCAAAAGCTGGGGACGGATAGCGCCGGCAATACGGTATACAAAGGCGCGATCTTCGACCCGAACACTGGCAACGTATTCGTCGACAACATGATTCCGACCACCAGCTTCAGCAGCGTGTCCCAGAAGATTGTTGATATCTTCAAGAAGTACTACCAGCCGCTGGCACCTGGACTGGTGCAGAACAACTCTATGCCGGTCAACCAACCGGCGCCGCTGTACAAGATCGCCAGCTTCAGCGTTAAGGTCGACTACAACCTCTCCAGCCAGCATCGTCTGAACGGTTCCTACATCTGGTCAGCCATTCCGCGTGTGCTGGCAGACCAGGGCGGGGTGTGGGCTCCCGGCACAACGGATGGCGGGCCGTTTGCGAATTCTTACCACCATCGCACGACCGCCCCGTCCGTACGCTTCAGCGAGTCTTGGACGATCTCGAACAATCTGCTGAACGTGTTCAATGTCACCTTCAACCGCTTCCGCAATCCCAGTACCGCGGTGTCGCAAGCGGGCGACTGGTCGAACACGCTCGGGCTGGGCGACTTCGGCGCAGGCAACTTCCCCATCGTCCGGTTTAACGGTATCAACAGTGATCAGAACCGCACCGCAGGGGACGGCACCTACGTGTCCGAGAGCCCGCTCGGCAGCCAATTCAACGACTTTTATGCCGGCAACACCTACATCATCAACGATAACGTTTCCTGGGTGAAGGGTCGACACACCTTCAAGTTCGGCGCTGATGTCCGCTTCATGCAGTTCAACAGCCACGGGGACTATGGTGTACCTACTCTTGCCTTTGATCCCGCACAGACGGCTGGCCCTTACGGCGGCAACGCTGGCTTCGGTTTTGCCAGCTTCCTGCTGGGCGATGTCAACCAGGCCTCGATCAGCGAGCCAAACAACACTTACGGCCGCCGCAAGACTCTGTCCATCTATGCTCAGGACGACATTAAAGTCACTCCCAAACTGACCGTTAATCTCGACCTGCGATGGGACTTCAACGGTCGGTATCATGAGAAGGACGGCCGCTGGTCCAACTTCAACACGACCTTGATCAACCCTGTAACCGGACAGCCCGGCGCCCTGGAGTTCGCAAAGGACGGTAGTGATTCCTTCGAGCGCAGGCAGAACTTCCATAACTTCGCTCCCCACATCGGTGCCGCTTACCAGCTCACGCCAAAGACCGTGGTGCGCGGTTCCTACGGCATACGTTATGTGCCTCTGAATCTGAACACCTGGGGCGGCATTCCGTATGGCTTCAATCCGGGCTACGTACTCAACAACCAGGTCCTCACACCCTTTAACTGGGATAGTGGTTATCCGGGAACTGCGGTGGACGTCGGCAAGGATCCCAACTTTACACGCTGGGGCATGGTCAGCATCGATCCAAACTCGCTGGAACTCGGCAACATCCAGGAATGGACAGTGGGTATCCAGCGCGAGTTGACCAGAGACTTCCGCCTCGACGTTAACGTGATTCAAAACCACGGCTACCATCTGCAAAGCGGTTACCTGGGGGCGAATCAAGCGAAGCTTGCGGATTACACCGCCATGGTCAACGCCGGTCAACAGTGGGCGTGGGTTACCAAGCCGGGGTACAACAGCTGGTCGGGCTTCGGATGGGCGGCGGTCCAGCCTTTCCCAACCGTTGCCATGACATGGGGACCACTCTTTACGGTGGGTACTCCGCTAGGTAACTCGGACTACCAGTCCATGCAAATTTCTTTGACCAAGCGGACTTCGCACGGGCTGTCCATGCAAGCCAGCTACAACCTGTCGTCGGCGCATGGCGATACCGATACCGCATTTCAGGAACTGTGGTGGACAGGTCCGATTCAAGACATTTACAACCTGCAGAAAGAGAGACACACCATCGCGTCGTTTGACCAGACCCACATAGTTAAGGGCTACATTGTTTACGAGCTGCCGTTTGGCAAAGGAAAGTCAATGCTGCCCGACGCCGGCGGGGGACTCAACGCGCTGGTGGGAGGCTGGACTATCAATGGCGGGTTCCACTACAACAGCGGCAACCCGCTACGCATAACCTCGACCAACTGGTACCCGGGAATGAACAACGTTTATCCAAACATCGTTCCGGACTGCAACCTCCACAGCGGAAGCTTCACCGGCCAGATTGGCAGCACGTACTTCAATCCCGCGTGTTTCGCGAATCCGGCCTATGGAGCGTTCGGGAACAACCCCACTTACAATCCGGATGTCCGTGGCTTCGGGCTGGCGACCGAAGACATCGGCATCAACAAGTATTTTTCGTTCGGATCTGACGGACGGTTCAAACTGAACGTCCGTTACGACATGTTCAACGTCTTCAATCGCCATAGCTATGCCGGTCCTAACACTGGTGTCGACGCCAACTTGGGCAAGATCCTGGATGGCGGCGGAAACCCCGGGTCGCGCATTGGGCAACTGGGGGCACGCTTTACGTTCTAGAGCGGGACACTAGGCGCGATCGTCGTGACCGACGCTTCGTGTAACAAAGCGAAAGCTAAAGGCCGGGTGGACTTCTGTTGGGATTCCACCCGGCTTCGTTATTGCCCGCAAGGGTTAAAAGCAGCAATTCCGCGAGACTTCATCTAGGTGTCTGAATCTTGGCAGTGGCGGGTACATCTCGCCATATGTTCGCCTACGATGGCTCCGTGCGCAAATGCCTGCCATGCTCGGTTTGTGTTCGGTCTTTGTCCAATCAATACCGCCATGAGCGCGGGCGTTTGTCCTCGACTGCAGCAGGGTACTGAGGCTCACGTTGTGCAACCTGGTTGCACAGGTCAGTTTGTGCACCCTGAGTGCACAACGAGGAACGAACCGGAGACAGCGGGTTGGAGGAGGATGAACCAGCCGAGGAAGGCGGCTAGGTGCCCATGATGTTGTCCTCCCTTTCTTTCTTCCTACAAGTCAGGCCCGCTGACCACCACCGGCACGACACCCCTTGGGCTAATTTTCAGTCGCCGGTCGAAACAGCCCCGGAAGGTTGGCCACTCCGCGCAACTACTCGGGGAGCTGCGCCTCAGGGCCGGTGATGGTGAAGGCGGCTTCGGCAACAGACGCGCCTGTGCCCGGCTGTCCGCCACCGAGCGAGACAGTGTAGACGCCCGGCGTGATGATGCGGTCGCCGGCTTCGTTAACGTGGCTAAGGTCACGCGGGTCGAGAGTGAGACGGATGTGCTCGGTTTCGCCAGCGCCAATGTGTATGCGCGTGAAGCCGCGAAGCGCACGGATGGGTGCGCCGGGAAGTTTGGGGAAGTTGAGGTAAAGCTCAACGACCTCGTCGCCGTCGCGCTGGCTTGTGTTCTTCACGTCGGCATCGACATTGAGCGGGGCGCCGACTTGTAGAAGATTCGAGGACAGCTTGACATTGCTGTACTCGAACAGCGAGTAGCTGAGGCCGTAACCGAAGGGATAGAGTGGCTTGCCCGTGAAGTAGCGGTACGTCCGGTTCGCCATCGAGTAGTCTTCAAACCGTGGAAGCTGGTCAATACCGGTGTAGAAAGTGACTGGGAGACGGCCGGAGGGATTGTTGACGCCGGCCAGCGTCTGCGCGATCGCTGTGCCGCCTTCTTCGCCCGGGTACCAGGCTTCGAGAATCGCATTCGCGTGCTCGTTCGCCCAGTTGACGGAGACAGCGCTGCCATTCATCAGGACGACGATGAACGGTTTTCCGATCGCGTGTAGTGCTTCGAGCAGTGCTTCCTCTTCCTTGGGCAAGTCGAGACTCGTCCGATCACCGCCTTCAAAACCCTCAATCTGAACGTTCATCTCCTCGCCTTCCAGGTCGGAGGTAATCCCAACGACGGCAACCACTACATCGGCCTTCTTCGCCGCGGCCACGGCGTCGTCGATTGGAGTCTTGGTTACGTCCTTCGTCCACACGAACTGGGCGGTGGCGTCGCCCACGGTCTGGAAGTATTCCAGTCTGATGCCATACTTGCGGCCTTTTTCCAGGTGGAAGTCGACCAGTTTCGTGCTGATGCCGTGAGTTGACCAGTCCTCTAAGACGAGCTTGCCGCCGATCCATAGGCGGAAGCCGTCATCGTCCTTCACGCCAATGCGATAGGCTCCCGATTCAGCAGGTGTCATGAAACCCGTCCACCGGGCAGAGAAGCTTTCGCACTTGAAGGCGCCGGAGCAGAACCCGGGAATCGGAGCGACGATGAAGTTGAAGTCGATGTTCTTATCGATACGGATGACCGCAGGTGTGCCCTTCAGATCAACTCCCTTAAAGTACTCTGCGCGAAGGCCGGGCTTGCCGTCAGGAGTCGTGAGTAAGTCCGCGGGTACGGGCTTGGGGTCGCGAAGGAAATGGGTCCCCGGGACAAATGTGACCTCAGAGGTGGCGAATTGCTTGCGAATACCGTCGAGTGCGGTGGTGGCTCGGGATGGCGTGCCGTTGTAGTTCCCTTCGAGGACCCGTGTGTTGTCGGCCAGCGGGCCTACGACGGCGATGGCCTTGGGCGGGCTAGTCAGCGGCAGGATGCCGTCATTCTTGAGCAGTACCATGCTTTCGCGGGCCGTCGTGAGTGCGAGCTGGCGGTGCGGCTCCGAGTCATTCTCCGAATAGGGTATCTGCGCATAGGGTACCATCTCGGGCGGATCGAACATGCCGAGCAGGAAGCGAGCACGAAAGAGGCGGCGCAGGGCAACGTCCATCTCCTTCTCACTGAGCAGACGCTGGTTGACGGCGTCGAGGTACTTCACGTAGTCCGAGTTGTCGGGGATCTTCTGAGTGAAGTCGATGCACTCGTTGTCCATACCCATCTTGAGGGAAACGGCAGCTGCTTCTTCCTTGGTCTTGGTGTAGTGGTGGCCAGACCAGATGTCCATTACTGCGCCGCAGTCCGACACGACAAAACCGTTGAATCGCCAGGCGCCGCGGAGTTGGTCCCGAAGAAGGAAGGTGTTCGCGCACGCGGGTTCCCCATTGACGCTGTTGTAAGCGCACATGGTAGAGGCGGCATGGCCCTCGACGATCGTGGCGCGGAACGCCGCCAGGTAGGTGTCTTCCTCGTCGTGTTTGGAGATGGGCACGTCGAAATGGTGACGCAGGGACTCGGGTCCGCTGTGGACTGCGAAGTGCTTGGGCGTGGAGAGGACGCGCAGGTATTTCGGATCGTCGCCCTGAAGTCCGGTGACAAAGGCAACGCCCATGTGGGCGGTGAGGAACGGATCTTCGCCGTAGGTTTCCTGGCCGCGTCCCCAGCGCGAGTCACGGAAGATGTTGACGTTGGGTGACCAGAAGGTAAGGCCCTCGAATATGCCGCGGCGGCCCTGGCGGATTGCCTCGTGATGCTTGGCGCGGGCTTCGATGCCGATGACAGTGGCCACGTTGTGCAGCAGCGGGGAATCCCAGGTTGCGGCAAGCGCTATGGCTTGCGGGAACACCGTGGCGATTCCCGCCGCGGCCACGCCGTGAAGTCCTTCGCTCCAGTAGTCATAAGCCGGGACCTTGAGGCGCGGAATAGCACGAGCTTGATTTACGAGTTGGGATGCCTTCTCTTCCAACGTCATGCGGGAGACCAGATCGTCAACGCGCTGATCGATGGGCAGGGAAGGGTCAAGATAAGGCGGGTTCGACGGGGACGCAACGGGTTGCGCAAGGAGGCGCGAAGGAGTACCGGCAGATCCTGCCAACAGGAGGGCAATTAGCGCTAGTGGTTTTGTGAGTTGAATCAAACGCATCGATCTGTCCCATCTCGCAAGCCACGTCTTCACGAAAACAAAGGTTCACCAGCATTGACAACTGCGTTCATGAATGACCTGCGTTTCGCTGACACGAGCCATCGGCATGATTAATATAGTCTGTGTTGGGTATCACAACTCTCGATTGAGGGACCCATTAGAAAGAGTAATTCCCGAGTGGTCGTTAGCCTTGATCGGAAACGCCTCGGGTTCTGCAAGCACTTCGGTACGCTGTCTGGCTTGCCGAAGACCGCGAAGTTGTCCGTCCGGGCGTATGAAACCGCTTGTCGATATGAACCTTTCGCCGCGCTGGATCGGACTGCTGAAAATGCGGGGTAAGAGGCGGTGCATTGGTCAGCGGTCGGTAGAGCCAATGCAGCGGGTACCGCTCCTGGACCTGCAGATGCGTGCAATCGAGGCAACCGAGATTGACCGCATGACCCGGCGACTGGCGAAATTGGAAGAGCAGCTAGTGTATTGTCCCGGAAATACGTTCACATAGTCGCTGGACTTTAGCGAAGATGGAGTCTGCGGTTGCCGTCCAGACGAAGGGCCGGGCGTTCTGGTTATCGTTTTCGACGAATTGATCGATCTTGTTGACTAGTTCTTTCACGCTGCGAAAGGTTCCGCGCCGGATAGCTCGTTGCGTGATCCGGTTGAACCAGATCTCCACCTGATTAAGCCAAGAGGCGTAGGTCGGAGTGAAGTGCACATGAAAGCGCGGTCGCGTCGCCAGCCAGCGCTTCACACGCGGATGCTTGTGGGTCGCGTAATTGTCCACGATCACGTGCACGTCTAAGTCCGGCGGCACGTTGTTGTCGATCTGCCGCAGAAAGTCCAGATATTCTTGATGCCGATGTCGTTGCCGACAGCGCGTGAGCACCGTGCCCTTGGCCGTGTCCAGCGCGGCAAACAGGGTCGTGGTTCCATGACGCCGATAATCGTGGGTTACGCCTTCGACGTACCCCAGCCCGATGGACAGCCTGGGCTGGGTGCGTTCCAGCGCCTGAATCTGGCTCTTCTCGTCCACACACAGCACCACCGCGTTCTCCGGGGGATGCAAGTACAGTCCTACGATGTCGCGCACCTTCTCCACGAAAAACGGATCGGTCGAGAGCTTGCAGTGGCGCTGCCGGTGCGGCTCCAGCCCGAAGGCCCGCCAAATGCGGTGCACCGTGGATTTCGAAAGCCGGGTCTGGCCTGCGATTTGCCGCACACTCCAGTGCGTGCCGCCTTTCGGTTTCGTCGCCAGTGTTTTGCGCACCAACTGGGCCACTCGTTCATCGCTGATGGGTCGCGGACGGCCTGGGCGCAACTCGTCATGCAGTCCCGCCACCCCCTGCTCCACGAAGCGTCGCCGCCATTTGCCCACGGTGGCGTTGGTCAATCCCAATTGCCGGGCAATGGGTTGGTTCATCTTTCCCGCCGCACTCAGCAAAACAATTCGTACCCGAGTCACCAGTCCGGTCGGAAGCGAACGGGAACTGGCCATGCTTTCCAGTTGCGCACGCTGCTCCGGGCTCAAAACCAACGCTGCTTTCGGTCGTCCCATCGCCATAGGCACCTCCATTGTGCATCAGAGACGCCTATTTTCCTTGCAATACTAATGCCACTTACTTATAGGACAATACACTAGAAGAGACACGCTCGGGCTAGCGTGCGTCGGCGGACGCGATCCGGCCGAAGCACGGTCAATATTCGGGCAGCCCGCACCGAACACAAACGCATACGCGACCTTCTCCGACAGACTCGGGAACTGACGAAGCAACTGTAAGCAGATATCCCGCGTCCTGGCCCGCATCGAGGATGGGTTCCTATGGCATGGGTCGTCTGAGGACCGAGTTTGCCTGAACGTCGCGAACTTCCCGGCACCGCCGATCTCCCCCCTCATAGGGCGTGTGCGTGAGCCATCGGCTATCATAGCCGCTATGGCGACGGGGTCTGCATTGTCGACGGGGCGCAAGGTCTTTATCAGTTACAAACGGAACGTCGAGCCCGATCACACTCTTGCGGGCAGCGTGTTCGCAGCTTTGCAGCACGCAGGCCATGAAGTTTTTATTGACCGTACACTCCGAGTAGGACAAGAGTGGGCCAAGGAGATTGAAGCAAAGGTACGAAGTTCTGACTTTCTGATTGTTTTCCTCACGACCGGATCAAGTGACAGTGAGATGGTCAAAGGCGAGGTTGAGATCGCGCGCAACCAAGCAGCACAGTCTGGGGCCGGCCCCGCGATTTTGCCCGTCAGGCTTGCTTTCACCGGACCCCTGCCTTATCCCTTAAACGCCTGGCTTGACCCGCTCCAGTACGCTATGTGGAGGGGCGAAGCAGACACGGACCGATTGACTCAGGAGTTGGTGGCCGCGATTAATGGAGCGCCCCTCCCCGCGTCCCCCTTGCAGTCCAAGGCAGCACCTCAGCGCGATGGTGCTCCCCTGCATTCCGCACCTCTTCCCCCCCCCGGTGGCGGTCTCGACGTTGACGATCCCTGGTACATCCGCAGAGACTCGGACAACTCAGCGTTGCGAATGATCTCGCAACAAGGCGTCACTTTGGTCATCAAGGGCTCACGACAGATGGGCAAGACGTCCTTGCTCGTACGAACTCTCAGTGCGGCCATAGATCTCGGAAAACGCTGCGCCCTGGTCGATTTCCAGATGCTGGGACAGGAAAGCCTGAGCAACAGCACAACCTTCTTTCGCCGTTTTGGCAGGTCGGTCGCAGAAGGGCTCGACGTGCCGCTGGATGTCACGCAATCGTGGGATTCGAACTTGGCAGACTCCCAGAATTTGACGCGCTACATGGAGCGGCAGGTTTTGCAAGCGCTCGGTGTCCCGGTCGTTCTTGCCATCGATGAAGCGGACATTCTGTTCCAGTCTGGGTTTCTCTATGATTTTTTCGGAATGCTTCGCTCCTGGCACAATGCCCGAGCCAATCCGCTGAAGAAGAAGATCTGGAAGAGACTTGACCTTGTGTTGGTCACGTCGACCGAGCCCTACCTCTTCATAGATCGGGACCATGAATCGCCATTCAATGTCGGTGAAGTTCTGGCCTTGTCTGATTTCAAACCAGATCAAGTCGCGGAATTGAACGACCTTCACCAGAGTCCGCTTTTTCCGCCTGAAGTCGACCGGCTCTACGACTTGCTTCACGGTCAGCCATACTTAACCAGAAAAGCATTTTATGTGGTGAAGTCCGGCCTCACCCCTGATCAACTTTTCTCGCAAGCCGGTGAAGACGCCGGTCCGTTTGGCGACCACCTGCGCAACTACTTCTTGCGTCTCCTGAGCCATCCGGACTTGGCGGCCGCTCTCAAGCAGGTCGCTCTGGGTCGTGGTTGCAGTGATCGCAAGCTCGCATATCGATTGGAAAGTGCGGGCCTGGTGAAGTCTGAATCTGGAAAGACCGTGCCACGCTGCAGTCTGTACGCTGAGTACTTTCGCGACCGACTATGAGTACCCCCGAATCAACTGTCCGATACGTTGCCGGAGGAACCGTTCAGGCGGGTGAGGGAGTCTACGTGGAGCGGGCCGCGGATGAGGTGCTACTGAGGCTCTGCCGCGTAGGGGCCTTCGCCTACGTACTCACTTCCAGGCAGATGGGCAAGTCGAGCCTGATGGTCCGCACTGCGGAGAGGCTGATCGATAAAGGCATCCGGCCAGTCATCATCGATCTGACGGAGCTTGGGGCGCAGACGATCGCAGAGCAATGGTATCGCGGCTTTCTCGAGAAGATAGGTGAGCAACTGGAGTTGCAGACCAGCATCCCAGCCTGGTGGGATAGCAATCAGCATGTGAGCATCGCGCAACGTTTCAACCGCTTCCTGGCCGATGTCGTTCTCGAGGAAGTCCATGAACCTGTCGTCATCTTCGTCGACGAGATCGACACAACCCTGCGGCTGGATTTCACCGATGATTTCTTTGCCTCCATCCGTTACCTGTACAACGCGCGGGCAAACCGCAGAGAACTTTCACGCCTCTCGTTTGTCCTGTTGGGTGTCGCGGCACCCGGCGATCTGATCAAAGACGCTGAGCGTACACCGTTCAATATTGGCAAGCGTGTCGATCTCGAAGATTTCAAGGAACAGGAGGCCGAGCGAGGCCTCCAAGCGCAGCGAGAACTCGTCGCCTCGGTTTTCAAGTATACGGGTGGGCATCCTTACTTAACTCTAAGGGTGTTCCGGTCATTGGCTGAACAGCCGCTCAAATCAGATCTCGAAACGCGAATCGTCTCCCTCTTCTTTGGCGATCAAGCAGGAAGAGACAGCAATCTACAGTTTGTTCGCGAGATGCTCACGACGCGGGCGCCTGACCGTGAAGCCGTCCTTCAGCGGTACCGCGATGTGTGGAAGGGGAAGAAGGTTCCCGACAAGGAAGCCGATGCGATCTGCGCGTGGCTAAGGCTGTCCGGCATCGTGCGCTCCGATTCTGGCTTCCTCAAGGTGCGCAATCTGATTTACCGCAGTGTGTTCGACGCAGCGTGGATCCGAAAAAACCGCAAGGTTAGCTGGGCGAGGCGGGCAGTCTGGGTTGGCGGCGTGGCCGTCGCACTCTTGTTAGTGGTGGGGGCAGTTTTGGCCCCGTTCGCCTATATGCAGAAGAGGGCGGCTGCACGAGAACTCCACAACGCGACCGCTGCGGAGCTGGCTGTGTTTGCAACTCTAAGTCTGGATGAGGATCCGGAGCGGGGTGTCCTTTTGGGGATGCAGGCGGTGAACGCTACCATTCGATTTGGGCAACCTCCTGTGCCTGCCGCGGAAGACGCTCTGCATCAGGCGATCTTGTTGTCGCAAGTGCGGCTGACCTTGCACGGCCACGCAGGCGCTGTTGTTGGTGTGGCCTTCAGCCCGGACGGCAAGCGCGTAGCCACCGCTAGTGGGGACAAAACGGCGAAGGTGTGGGACGCTCGCAGCGGGCAAGAGTTGCTCACGTTGCGCGGCCACTCGGACGCTGTGTATGCCGTAGCCTTTAGCCCCGACGGCAAACGTCTGGCCACAGCCAGTCCGGACAAAACGGCGAAGGTTTGGGACTTGGCCAGCGGGCAAGAGTTGCTGACGTTGCGCGGCCACTCCGACGTTGTGGTTAGCGTGGCCTTTAGCTCTGACAACAAGCGCCTGGCCACCGCCAGTGCGGACAATACGGCGAAGGTGTGGGACGCGGCCAGCGGGCAAGAGTTGCTCACGTTGCACGGCCACTCGGACGTTGTTAATGGTGCGGCCTTTAGCCCCGACGCCAAGCGTCTGGCCACTTCTAGTCTAGACAAGACGGCGAAGGTTTGGGACTTGGCCAGCGGGCAAGAGTTGCTGACGTTGCGCGGCCACTCGGACGCTGCGTATGCCGTAGCCTTTAGCCCCGACGCCAAGCGCCTGGCCACTTCTAGTCTAGACAAGACGGCGAAGGTTTGGGACTTGGCCAGCGGGCATGAGTTGCTGACGTTGCACGGCCACTCGGACGCTGTGTATGCCGTAGCCTTTAGCCCCGACGGCAAGCGCCTGGCCACCGCCAGTCTGGACAAAACGGCGAAGCTGTGGGACGCGGACAGCGGGCAAGAGTTGCTGACGTTGCGCGGCCATTCGAACGGTGTTCGTAGTGCGGCCTTTAGCCCCGATGGCAAGGGCCTGGCCACCGCCAGTTGGGACAAAACGGCGAAGCTGTGGGACGCTGGCGGCGGGCAAGAGTTGCTCACGTTGCAGGGTCACTCGAACGCTATTGCTGCTGTGGCGTTTAGCTTGGACGGCAAGAGCCTGGCCACCGCTAGTCTGGACAAAACGGCGAAGCTGTGGGACGCGGCCAGCGGCCAAGCGTTACTTACCTTGCGCGGCCACTCGGGCACTATTGATGGTGTGGCCTTTAGCCCGGACGGCAAGCGCCTGGCCACCGCCAGTGGGGACAAGACGGCGAAGCTTTGGGACGCTGGTAGCGGGCGGGTGCTACTGACCTTGCGCGGCCACTCGGACGCTGTTAATGGTGTGGCCTTCAGCAAAGACGGCAAGCGGCTGGCCACCACCAGTTCCGACAAGACGGTGAAGATGTGGGACCTTACCAGCGGGCAGGTGTTGCTGACCTTGCGCGGCCACTTGGACGCTGTTGGTGGTGTGGCCTTCAGCAAAGACGGCAAGCGGCTGGCCACCGCCAGTGGGGACAAGACGGCGAAGGTGTGGGACGCGGCCAGCGGAAGAGAGTTGCTGACCTTGCGCGGCCATTCGGACGCTATTTATGGTGTGGCCTTTAGCCCCGACGGCAAGCGGCTGGCCACCGCTAGTGGGGACAAGACGGCGAAGGTGTGGGACGCCACCAATGGACGGGAGTTGCTGACTCTCCAAGGCCACTCCGACTCCGTTTACGGTGTGGCCTTCAGCCGCGACAGCAGACGCCTCGCCACGACTAGTGCGGACCACACAGCAAGGCTGTGGGATGCAGCCAGCGGCCAGCAGTTGCTGACCTTGCGCGGCCACTCCGACGCTGTCTATGACGTGGCCTTTAGTCCGGACGGCAAGCGCCTGGCCACCGCCAGTGGGGACCGAACTGTGCAGATTTATGCCTTTGACCTGTCGGAGTTGATAGAGCTTGCTCGCAAGCGGGTCACCCGTGTCCTGACTCCCGACGAATGCCAACGTTACTTCTACACGAAGAGTTGCCCGGCGCTACCGTGAGGGTCACGCTCGCTCTCATCAGATTAATTCACTTCTTCGAAAACAGGCGCTGCTTATCCGCGGAAAACGAGCTCGGCTCCAGAGTCTTTGGAGCATGTTCCTTGTCTGATCCCCTTGTTGCTGTTTTCTTCACGCAACCATTCTGATGATGGGGAACGCTGGCGCCTCCAATGTCCGACAAAGAAAAAGGGCTCTTGAACCGCCACGGGAAATTGCTCTCGAGCCCGCGATGGTCTTACCCGTTGATTCCTTTTCTAGCTATTCGGGCTTGATCTTTTCCGAGGAAGTAATCCATCATGCCACCGGTCTGGAATCTTCATTCACAGGCGAGAGGAACTATTAGCCAAACGAACCGGTACTCGAGTCTAATTCCAAGATTGAGATTGGGAGAGTGAGATGAGCAATCTAGTCGGACCCAGCAGCCTGATTCAAAGTGACTTCAGCTCTGATGGCCACGGCAATTTGGAAGCCGTGTTGTTCCGCGACGGACAGTTGCATCATTTGTTCGGGGTTGGCAAGGATCACGGAATCGAGTGGAGTGTCGCGCAGACGATTCCTAGCCCGGCGTCCGGTTCCGGATCAATCATCCAGAGCGATTTCGGCGGCGGGGATCACAAGAACTTTGAGGTTGTCTTGTGGAACCGAAATCAATTGGTTCATTGGTGGCACGACAAATCCGACGTCAATCTTCCCTGGCAGTCCGGCCAGATCATCAGCACCGAAGCAACCGGACCCGGTTGCATCATTCAGAGCAATTTCGCCGGCGGTGACCACGGAAACTTTGAAGTCGTAGTCCTGGAAGGCAACAATCTTGTGCCTTGTGACGGGGTCAGCGTCGGGCGTTCCGCGAGTGGGCCGGCTTGGATTATCCAGAGCAATTTTGGGAGTCACGACCATGGGAATTTCGAGGTCGTCGTCCTTGAGGGGAACAACCTCGTTCACTGGTGGCACGATAACTCTGACGTCAACAATGGGTGGCGCCGCGGCCAAATCATCACGTCGCTAGCAACGGGGCCGGGGCGCATTATTCAGAGTAATTTTGGCAGTTCTGAGCACGGGAACTTTGAGGTAGTTGTGCTGGAAGGAACCAACCTCGTCCACTATTTTCACGACAACTCGGATGTGAATCTGCCATGGCAGCGTGGGCAGACGATCAGCACACGTGCAACCGGTCCAGGGTGCATCATTCAGAGCAATTTTGGTGATCGGGAACGCGGCAACTTCGAGGTGGTGGTGCTCGAGGGACATAGTCTCGTCCACTATTTTCACGATAACTCAGACGTGAATCTGCCGTGGCAGCGCGGGCAGACGATCAGCGGGAATGCTACGGGTGCGGGGTGCATCATTCAGAGCAATTTCGGCAGCTCTGACCATGGGAATTTTGAAGTGGTGGTTCCAGAAGGAAGTACCCTGGTGCACTACTTCCACGACAATTCCGATGTGAATCTACCGTGGCAGCGCGCGCAAACCATCGCTTTCAACGTGTCGGGGCCAGGTTGCATTATCCAAAGCGATTTTGGAGACCGCGCGCATGGGAACTTCGAGGTGGTCGTGCTTCAGGGCAACAATCTTGCGCACTGGTGGCACGACAACTCAGATGTCAACCTCCCCTGGAGACCGGGTCAGATCATCAGCACAGTGGCGAGCGGGCCGGGTTGCATTATCCAGAGTAACTTTAGCGGCGGTGGGCACGGAAACTTCGAGGTCGTGGTGCCGGAAGGTAATAGGATTGCGCACTGGTGGCACGACAACTCAGATGTCAGTCTGCCTTGGCAGCGGGGGCAACTTGTAACAAGAGCCAGCATGTACGTCTTCTTTACGACGGATCGCATCGAAGATCCCGGGACAGATTGGAACTCAATGGGGCGCAGCGTGCTCGCTCGATCGGAAGATAATGGGATTAATTTCGGGCCGCCGCTGTTTGACTTCTCGACCAATAAATTCATTAACTCTTCTATGCAGGTTGTAAATCATGCGGATTTTCCTGATCTCCCGCAAGGTGAGGGCGACGCCCTGCTGCTTTGGGGAAGCGGCGGATACCGTCGCAGCAATGTCTATCTGGCCTACGTTCCGCTGGTTCTTATCGAGGATCGCGCTGCATATAGATATTTTACCGGCATCGATGCCGCAACTGGAACCCCACGGTGGGGTAACGATGAAGGCGTGGCTCAGCCACTGTTCCTCTCGGGTAGTGTCGGCGAGTTGTGCGTGCGCTGGAATCCTTTCCTGAAACGTTTCATCTTGCTCTACAACAGCGACAATCCGGGGTTCATTCTCGAGCGCCAGAGTCGCCTTCCGTGGGGACCTTGGAGTCCCTGCCAAAACATCTTCGATATAGACCACGCGCTTGGAGTCTATATGCACAAGAAAGATAGCAACGACGGCCTCAGTGATCCCGGGCAGGAAGGAGAAGGCGGCGGGGCCTATGGCCCCTACCTCATCAGCCGATACACCACGCCCCAGGCTGACGGATCCACGAAGATGTACTTCGTACTATCCGTTCACAACCCGTACAACACGATGCTGATGTCTGCAGTGGTGAGGGCGCGCTAGCCGGCCAACGCAACCTCAACATGCAAGAACCCCCTCATGTTCGGCGCGGAAGTAGGCTTCTGTTCTTCTTCGTGGCAAGGGCAACTGCAGGGAACAGTCTTGCTCACCATTCTTCCATTGGCGGGCGCATAGTTCGTGGGTTTTGGCCAGGCAAGCGACAGGACCGATTGGGTTGGTCCTGATGCGTCTCCCCTCGCGACGCATCAGGAGCGCGAAAAACAGTTAGGCTTACAGCTCCGCACCTGAAGGTTCCCCGACAGCTCAACCGCTCGCACTGCACGCCGCATCAGGCCCGTGCGGGATTGGCCGAGAGCGCCGCTCGCTGCGCGGAGATGCTCGCGGAAGCGCTCAGCGGCGGTGGCGGCCGAGTCGGATGAGCGGACTTCTTCCTTGATGCCCTTGGATGTGGCCGCGTCCAAGAGCCTTTACCTCACAGCCGAGCTAGTACAGCTCGGCACTGGCTAAGACACCGCTGGAACCGCAGAACGCTCTTGGAGTGTCGGAACGGAGAACGAACAAGGCGGCGCCGTCCGCATCAGACGGCAAGTGTGTACTACAATAATATTGATGTTGTGCTACATAGAAAATGACGGTGCACCTGTTTATTGGGGGGTAAGTCGTGAATCGTAGCCCCCAATGCAGTTCCTCACGAAGAAGGAAACATACAGGTATAGGGGAAGAGGGTCTCCCGCGCTCCAGCAGTTGCGGGACGTGATGGTCATTGCCGAGAAAGAAGGACTCTTGCGGGGCGAACGCACCCAGATGGTCCGGGGAAGAATGCCTGAAGCCCTGGTGGCCAGGGCAAAAAAGCGCACCGGCATTGATTCCGATACGGCCCTGATCGAGGTGGCGCTGGCCAATATCGCGGTAGCCGACGACTACGCGGACTGGCTGCTTTCGCGGCGCGGAGCGGTTGGTAGCGAGGCTGACCTTGAGTTCTGAATTTCAAAATACTCTCAAGCGACTCAAACCCGACAAGCATCGAGCGTGGCTTGAACCGCGGGCCGAATCAGAGCTTGAGTTCCTTGGAACGACCAGTCACCGACCCGCCAAGCTGCTCTACGATACGACGGTTTACATTGATATTCTTCAAGGCCGTTTTCCGCAACAGGGCGAAGCGATGCTCCGGGCAACCGAGGCATGGCATTCCCCAGTCACGGAAGCCGAACTGGCGGCGACCTGCGGTCTGTTCGATCCCGCTCAGTCCCAAACGCGCGAGATCATCGAACAAATTGCCGCGGTCATCGACCGTCGACCCAGCTACCGGACGATTACGCCCGATCCCGAGGTCTGGCGGGAGGCCGGAGTGCTGTCTGGCACGCTGGCCCGAACCCAGGGATATGGACGAGAGTAGCGACGGCGCGTCTTGAACGACGCGATGCTATTCGCTGCAGCTCGAAAATACGGATGTGTGGTATTGTCCCGTAACGTTCGCGACTTTTATTTGTTGCAGCAACTTGATCCTTCAGGGAGAGTCATGTTCTACAAAATATGACTAGATAGATGACTAGTCAGTATAATGGGAGTAGTGCACAAGAGGTGAAGCTTGACTTCGTGGCAAGTGCAAGACGCGAAAGCGCGCTTTAGCGCGTTCTTGGATGCGACCCTCAAAAAGGGCCCGCAGATCGTGACCCGTCGCGGTATCGAAACCGCCGTTATGGTGCCGATCGAGGAATGGAAGCGAATGCAACGGGCTGCCCGTCCCGGCCTCAAAGCATTGTTGCTCGCTCCCGAAGCTCGCTTTGAGAACTTGATTGCCGAGCGCCGCAGTGTGCGGCGACGTGTGCCGTTGGAGTTTAAGTGAACCAATACCTGCTGGACGCCAACATCGTCTCCGAGCTCCGAAAGCCGCGTCCGCACGGCGCCGTGCTTGCATGGCTCAGCGATCAGGAGGAAGAGCAGTTGTTTCTTTCCGCGGTGACGATGGGCGAACTGCAAGCGGGCATTGAGCGGACAAAGCATCACGATCCCGCGAAAGCGAGCGAGATCGAGCGTTGGATGGATCAGGTCGCTGCTTCTTATCAAATCCTCCCGATGGACACGCCGTGCTTTCGGGAATGGGGCCGCATCATGGACGCGAAACCGGATCAGTTGCTCGAGGATGCCATGATTGCGGCGACGGCGCGTGTCCATCGTTTGGTTGTTGTGACCAGGAATGAACGGGATTTCAGGCAACTTGATGTGCGGATTCTCAACCCCTTCCAGACTCGCTAGCAGTGCTCGATTATGGGGCTTTGGAATGAAAACAATGGCTGACGGTTTCTTTAAGGTCCATTGTCTTGCGGTCATGGATGAAGTGCAGGCCAAGCGCGAGACCGTGGTGATCAAGACGCGGCAAACCAGTCGCGAAGCTGATCCCGGCCGACAAAGACTCAGACGACATCTTACAATTTTCTCGCCGGCAAGGGTGTGATTACCGGCGATGTCGTTTCCCCCCGCGATTGCTCGTAAAGACTGGGGGGAGTTGGGTGATTCCTAAAAGGTACGGGGTTTGCATTGCAAGAGCAGGCGAGGATCACAAGCAAAGGGCAAATCACTGTGCCTCGCGAGGTGCGGCGCATCCTGCGACGAACAAAACTGGAGGCGTCTTAGCCGCCGTCGTCGGCCGGCTCATCGTTCTCCACCCCCCTGACAGCGGTGTCCATCATTGCCGTCCGAAAATCACGACCGCCGACACGAGTCCCTCTCCCCGGTACTTCCTCGCCTCGCTGCTCCCGCTGATCTTGCTGATCACCACCTCGACCCAGAACAGAGTCTCTGGCTTCGGGTAGTACCGCATCCTGCGCGCTTCCGAGTCTTCCGAGAAGGTTCTCGGATCAAAGTAGTACGTCGCGTGATATGGTCCATGCTCGCCCCGGAGATCGGCGTAGCAGATGTTCACCGGGAAACCCGCCAGTCGGGGCCCGTAGACGGGATCCCAGTGGGCTTCGATCGGGCGCGGCAAGCAGTCGAGAAAAATCCGGCGGAAAACGCGCACGAATGCGAGCCCGAGTCGCTCCTGATGCTTGCTTCTAGAGTAGTAGGGATGGCGATCGAGGGAAACCCCTCGATCGCCGCACAACATCAGCGTGTTTTTGCGACTTCGCCGACCGGCTTGCGCAGGCGGTCCAGTTTGCGGATCCCGCTGAATTGATAGTAGACCTTGGATGCCAACGGGCCGGTCAGATAGGCCTTCTCCTTCGGGTCCCAGTGCTTGGCTGCGGGATCGATGAAGGTGGCGATCACGTAGACCGTGGCCGACGGGAAGGGGTCGCGAACCGTGGCCGCGCAGATCGGGCCGTCCACGTCCGGAATGCCCTTAGAGTCCTTGCGGAACTTCTCCCACGGTATGCCCTTGCTGCAGTCGTAGACGTTGGGCTCGCCTACCTTGTGGACCGAAAGAACGTGTGGACGATCCTTGACGTGGGCGATGACGCAGCGGATCTCTTTCTCCAGCACCTGGGGCGCGCACTTCGTCTCCGACCATGGGCGGATCGCTTGCCTGTCGAAAGTGAAGGGCCTCTTGTCGCCGTTCAGCGAGTCGATCGAAGCCACGCGCGGCAGTTGATAGATCACCGCCTGCCGCAACCTCAGGATCGCGCCGGCGGGCCGCTGGAAGCGCAGGGCAAACGAGCCGTCAGCGGAGTCGAGCGAACCGGCGTCATAGATCGGCAAGCGCGGATGCAGCGCAAGCGGCGATCCGCCGCCGTCAAACAGGGTCACATTCTGAATGATGATCGGATCGGGCTGGTTGAAGTCCACTCCGGTGAAGGTCGCCCCGACGTGAAATTCCCCCCCACCATTGACCGTGCCCGACGGGCCGCCGCTCCAGGCTGGATTGGCCGTTGACCAGGTGATCCGGTATTTGTGATACGTAGTCCCGTGATAGGTTCCGGTCCCCGTAGAGGTCACCACCGGGTTGATCCAGGGACTGCTGGGCCCGTCCCAGCTCCAGGTGAGGTTGACGGATGACTGGGAACTCAGGAAATCGATCGCCAGACTGTGACCAGGCTGCGCGTTTGGATTGACCAGGTCCCAGTTGTGCATCGTCTGGACCGACAGGCCGATGTTGGTCGCCAGAATGCCATAGCCTCGGTTGCTGATGTGGCGCCGGTATCCCGCGCGCGAATTGCCGTCGAGATTGCAACCACTGGGCATGAGGTGGCGGGTCAGGGCGTCCTCGCCCGGTTCCGGCCCGGTTCCGGGATCAGGACAGACGCCGCCGGGTCCATCGTCGTCGGAGTGGTTCAGCCCGTAGGTGTGGCCGCTCTCATGCGCCGCCGTTCCGCCGACCGCCTGGGCCCAACGGTCGAGCGTGGCGTTCGTGCCGGTCAGGGCCCCTTCCGTCGAGCAGCCGCCCGCGCCGTTCCCACCTTCGCAAACGACATAAGCACCGGCCCAGACCCGGCCGAACAGCACGTCGGCGTTTGAGGTCGGTGACATGCCCCATGCGCCGCCGCCGTTATTGTCCGATCCGATCGCCTCGGTATGGCGCAATGCCGGCGGAGAGGCCATGGTCTCGGGATTGGTGGTCGCCGCCAGAACCTGGACGTTGAACTCACAGAAGTCGTCGACCACTACGTCGTGGATGCGGTCGCGCAGTGCCGCAGTCGTGCCGATGGTGCTGTCGAGCTGGGTGACATCAAAATGACTCGCCGGACTTTCTCCGGTGAAGTTGCTGGGATAAGTGGAGTCATCGGAGGTGGGGAAATACAGGAATAGCTTGTGGCTCTTGGCTGCGTCTGTCGTTCCGTAACTGAGCGGGCAGGTGGGCGTAGCGCTGACGGTGGCCACCCCCAGGCAAAGTGCCGAAACGACGACCAATAGGACGCGATGTAAAGTACGAGTGTGCATGAGCTTCTCCTTTTCTGCCGGGCGGGTCGGCGAGCCGGCCCCCACTTTCTTACTCAGCAGGCCCGCCTGGTCACAATAGTTATCGCGCTCTCCGTCTTTCACGTAATGCAAAGAGTTACTCCGTATGTGCTAGACAGTTAACGTAAGGGTGAGTGCGGGCGCGAATCGGCCCCTCCGACACCTGGCGCTGCCAAGCTGTCCGGGTCAATGTTCTCAACCGCCCACAAAGGTGGGTCGTTCAAGTCAAACTCGATCCACTTCTGCCCGTTCCAGTAGTGATGGCGCACCCGTCCGTCCTCAATGGTGTTCCACTTCGGGAGCCGGTCAAACATGGCCAGCAGCTCGGCCTCGTGTTCGCGAGTTGCAGCCCGCAGCTCAGCCTCAAGAGCCGCCCTCAGTTCCTCTCGCGATGGCTGCCGTGGGGGTGCCGCCTCGACGAAGGGAACAGCGACACTAAGACAAGAATTACGGCTGAACTTGGACGTCATATAAGATTTCCTTCACGGTTAGAAGCAAGGGCCGTGGTGAGGTCCATCATTCCGCTACAAGCGCTCTGATCTCGAACTGCCCGGCCCGAACCCGCGAATCGTAGCCAACACGCGAATTGCTAAGGGCCGACGTCTAGCGCTCTCGCCTCGGGGGGTGTTGCGTCTCAACTGGCGGGAACTGCTCTTCGGGGAGGCGCGAGACTTTACGCCCCGATTCTACTGCTGTTTGACTGCGGCGGCGAAGAAAAATGACGCGGGCAATTTGGTGATTCCACCAGTTGGCATGCTCTAAGCTTGCCTCCCAGTTCCTCTGATTTTATTTCTATTCACATTCGCTGTCTGTCCGCCTAGTATGCGCTGGTGCGCAAACGCCCGCCATGCTCGATTTGGATTCGACCTTTGCCCGGGTTTGGCTGCCACCAACGCAGCGATCATCGTCGGCATTGGTCCTTGGCCGGAGGCGGGTACTGAGGCCCGCGTTTGTGCAACCTGGTTGCACGTGAAAGTTTGTGCACCCACAAAGATGAACGGACCGGAGACACCTAGCCGCGTTCGTTGGCCAACTCCTCCTTACGGCAGACGAAATAGTTGACTCATGCCAATGAGTCAGATAGACTCCTAGCATGGCTAAGAGGCTGCAGGTGATTCTGAAAGATCCGGAATATCGAGAGATTCAACGCGTTGCGCGTTCGCGCCGCATGTCAATCGCCGAGTGGGTCCGCCAAGCGCTCGAGCTGGCGCGCCGCGGCGAGCCTTTGGGCAGTTTTGACAAGAAGCTCGAAATTATTCGGGCGGCAGCCCAGCACCAGTATCCGGTTGGCGACATCGAAACCATGCTCGCCGAAATCGAAACGGGATACACAACCGGCGCTCGTTCGTGATTCTGATCGACTCCAATATCCCAATGTATCTGGTGGGCGCGTCTCACCCGCACAAGGCGGATGCGCAGCGGCTGCTCGAGAAACTGATTACCAACCGCCAGCGTCTGGTCACCGATGCAGAGGTTTTGCAGGAGATTCTGCACCGCTATGTCGCGATCGATCGTCGCGACGCGATCCAACCCGCTTTTGACGCGCTGCTGGGGGTAGTCGATCAGGTGTTGGTGGTGGACCGCAGAGTGGTGGAGCGTGCGAAAAGCATTGTTCTCGGATATCGGCAATTGTCAGCCCGCGACGCAGTGCATCTTTCGGTTATGGAACAAAATAAAGTCGACCAAATCTTGAGTTTCGACTCAGGTTTCGATGTGTTCCCAGGGATTAAACGTCTGTCGTAAAATCTCCCAGATCTTGATGCTGTAGTGCCTCTTCATCACGTTAGTCGCCCGGTTTATCCTTTTCCAAACCTCTGACCACGGCGTCAATCATTGCAGTCCGAAAATCACAACCGGCAGCCGCCGACACGAGTCCCTTTCCCTGGTCATTCCTGGTCTCGATCCGGCCGTCGTTCATTTCCATCTCGAAACCGCTTAGTTTGGGCAGATCCTCCCGCGGGGAACGGCTGTCCCACCGCTCTGGTTGGCGTTGGTGTTAAACTCTGGGGACTGTGCCGCAATTTGTGATTGAACGCGAGATCCCTGGTGCCGGAGCGCTGTCAGAAACCCAGATCCGGGACGTAGCGCTGCGTTCATTGCAGACGTTGAAGGAAATGGGACCGCAGATTCAGTGGCTCCACAGCTACGTCACCGAGGACAAGGTCTATTGCGTCTACCTAGCGCCAGACGAAGACAGCATTCGGAAGCACGCCCGCAGGGTAGGTATTCCAGCCGATCGCGTTGCCGCAGTACGTCGTCTCATTGACCCTGCTAACCTGAAATAGCGGACTCCGGCTCCTCCAGAGAGTATTGAATCGCTTTTTCCAGGCTCATCGCAGAACCTTCTGCCCACGCGCGCTTCCCCTCCGCCTCACCGATCGACATCCAGGCAGATAGCAGCGTCTGATCGAGCTTAGATTGTTCTGCCTGATGCAGGGGAGCGCTGACCAACTGGCGTAAGTGTGTTGCGGCGGCGGCCAGCTTCAGCGCACGTTCGGAGTGTCCTTGGGCCAGGGCCAGACAAGCGGACCCTTCCAGTGCCCGCGCCATACCACGCCGGTGCCCCAACCCCGCAAAGATTTCCAGGGCTTCGCGGCACGCAGCGTGTGCGGCCCGGTGGTGTCCCTGCTCACAGTCGATGTAGGCCAAGTCTGTCAGGGACCGCGCGCAACCCCACGGGTCTCCGGCTTCCCGGAAGGCAGAAAGCGCACGTTGATACAATCCTCGCGCGGCCGCCACGTTGCCCTGTGCGCGCGCTATGTCGCCCTGCTGGTTGATCGACCAAGCGGCACCGCTACGATCACCCAGTTCCTCAAAAATGTCGGCCGCCTCACGTAGTGCCCATCGCGCGCGTGGATAGTCGCCGCGAACCTTGACCACGGTGGCAAGGTTGTGGAGACAACGGGCGATTGCCAACCGGTCCGGCAGCAGACGCCAACACGCAAGGCTTCGCTCAAAATTGCTTTGCGCCGCGGGGTAGTCACCCCGATCTCGCGCCGATACCGCCAGAGCATTCAAAGACGCCGCGATGCCCGACTCATCACATAATTCTTCATAGAGAGAGAGGCTCTGTTGTAGAAACTCCTCGGCAGCCGGATAATCGCCCTGAGCCGAGGCTAGGGCGCCGAGAAAAAGCGACACCCTGGCCCGTTCTTTTGAGCGATCAGCACCCGCCAGGCGCAGAACAGTTTCCAACCGGGCACGGCCCTCGGTAAGGTGTTCCCGCATGTCCCAGAATCGAAACAGAGCCACGCATAGACGCAACCCCCAGTCCAGATCCAGGGTCTGAAACAGCCAGTCGAGAGCGAATCGGAAGTTATCGATCTCAACGTCGCATTGCGACAACCAGTGAGCCCGATCTGCGGGGCTCAGTTCTGGATTTCCTTCCTCCGCCAGAACCAGACAGTAGGCCGCATGTGCCCGCCGCGCAGCGGATTGCTCGCCGCTCTCGGTAAGGCGTTCGAGGGCATACTCTCGAATCGTTTCCAGCATCGCGAAACGCGGCTCAGCCTCAGCTCGGTCCACGCGTTGAACCAAATTCTTATCCACCAAGGATGACAACCCTTCGAAGAGATCGATACCAAGGTCGCCACTTGTGTTGCAGACGGCTTCCGCCGCCTCCAATGTGCATCCCCCGACAAACACGGGAAACCGCCGAAACAGTTTCCGCTCGGCCTCATTCAAGAGATCGTGACTCCAATCAATCGCTTTGCGGAGCGTTTGTTGCCGTTCGGGCAAGTCGAGCGCACCACCAGTTAGCAATTGCAGGCGGCTTTGCAGCCGATCCAGGATGGCGCTGGGCGACAGTAACCTGGTTCGGGCAGCTGCCAGTTCAATCGCCAACGGCAGTCCATCCAACCGTGAACAGATCTCCTGAACCGCAGGTGCATTTTCTGAGGTAATTGCAAAGTCGGGCCAGACGGCCGATGCGCGTTGCGCAAACAACTCGATCGCAGAATTTTGCGCGAGCGGTGTTACGGGGAATTCCTGTTCGCCGTAAATATGCATGCAGGACCTGCTGGTGACGAGGATCTTGAGAGTTGGGCATGCCTCTAATGTTGCGGCCACGACGGTCGCGGCTGGGAGGACCTGTTCGAAGTTGTCCAGCAGGAGCAAGAATGGTCCCGAGTTCTGGAGTTGATCGCCGATGAGTTGTGGAATGGTGCGGTTGGCGACTTGCTGGATATCGAGGGCGTCCGCGAGAGCGGTTGCCACCAGGCTAGGATCTGTGATCGACGCCAAACTAACAAATTGCACACCCGCCGTAAACCGGTCTGCAATCGCGGTGGCCACAGCAACCGCCAGACGGGTCTTTCCGGCACCCCCCGGACCAGTCAGACTCAACAGCCGAACGTCCCCTCGGAGCAGCAACTCGGTGGCCTCTGCCACTTGTTGTTCGCGTCCGATGAGCGAAGTACGCGGGGTGGGCAGATCGTGGCGTTTCCTGGCAGTCTTTGCCCTGACAACCTTGGCCGAGGACAGCTGACGGTCGTCTGCCAAGTCAAAGAGATCAGTTGTAGGAAAATGATCTGGCTTCGTTGCGCTTTGGATCACCTGGGCAGTGAACAGATACCCGCGCCGAGGCACAGTCTTGAGCAACTGCTGGCTGCGATCATCCAGTGCGCGGCGCAACTCAAGGGTACACTGCACCAGCGAATCGTCGGTAACGAAGGCGTCGGGCCACACCGCTTGCATCAATTCCTGCTTGCCGATCAGCCGTCCAGGATGTTCCACCAGGTACCTGAGGGTTTCATATACCTTAGGGCGGAGCTTGATCTCCTCTCCCGCCTTGAGCACGCAACCCCTTGCGAGGTCCAGCGTGAACTCGCCGAATTGATAGTTCAGAGGACTCGTCTCCAAGTGTGCTCCCGTTTCAGCAGAGCCAAAGGTCTCGCGCAGCCCGATTTTTGGCTTTTCTTTGGCTTTGTTTCGTTACTTCTCGTCCTGATGCTTGTTACTTTGCACTTGCTCGGCGAGGCACCACAATCCGTTCCGCGGCCTCGAGAACAGCCCAGGATAAGCGGCTCTATAGAGCGGATTCTAGCAAAAGGCAGTTCCGAAAAAGCCGCTAGCAATAGCGGAAGGGAAAGATGAGCACCGATTTTACAAAAAGGAGACAAGTCCAATGAGTACAGCGCGGATTCTCACCCTTGACATGAAAGTCAGACAATTCAGGAGGCAATTTCAGCATTCCATAATCGCTCTGATCCTTGTGAGCGTTTGTCCCTTGCGCGCCCTGGCGCAAGAAGGCCACTCGCACGCGGCAAAACCGCAACCGCACAAACTGACGCAGGCCCAGAGCAGCGAAGCGAGCGCGCTCCTCAAAATCGTCCGGGAATCGACCCAGCGCTTCAAGGATGTATCGGTAGCTGAGGCGGAAGGATATGCCCTGCAATTCGGCTGCGTAAGCGGAGAGAGCGCGGGAGCAATGGGCCTCCACTTTATAAACGGCGACTTAGTGAACAAAGGCGTATTGGACGCCACCCAGCCCCAGATCGTGATTTACGAGCCGACGCCAAGAGGAGGCCTGCGGCTAATCGGCGCCGACTATCTGCTTTTCAAGGCTGCGTGGGATACAAAGAATCCGGCTCCGCCGCAGCTCATGGGACAGGCCTTTCACTTATTCGACGCCCCTAATCGCTTCGGGCTCCCGGCGTTTTACACGCTGCATGTATGGGCGTGGAAGGACAATCCCAACGGCGCGTTTGTGAACTGGCACCCCGACGTTTCCTGCCAGTCATTCGCCCCCTCAACCCCCCAAGGAGAACTGTAATGAATCGCAATAAAATCGTTTCGACGATCCGACTCGTGACGCTTGGCCTACTGGTCTGTTTTCTCTGGGCTGGCATGGCCAACGCTGCTCCCCTTTACAGGGGCAAATTCACCTTGCCGTGCGAAGTGCGCTGGGGCCAGGCAGTGCTCCCGGCCGGCGAATATCTGCTCAGATTCCAAGACATCGGAACGCGCGTATTCGTGGTGATCCGGGACGTGAAAAGCGGCAAGGAGGTCGCGCTCCCAGCGCCCTTGGCCAGCAGCGATGTGAAAGGCACGAGTGCGCTGCTGATCGCCAGTGAAGGCAGCCAGCGGGTCGTTCACTCGCTCAGGCTGGGCGAGGTAGGTGAGGTCTTCGTTTATGAGGCCGCGCTCGTGCGTGCTGCCGGAGATGCCCGGGAGGCGCATACGATGCAGACCTTACCGGTACTGGCGGCGAAGAACTAACCGGAACTAGCGTCCCCGAGTTTGTCCAAGGATGAGCACCTACCCTAGAAAAGGAGACAGATCAAAATGAGTACAGCACAGGCACCTGCTCTTGACATGAACAAACTGAACGCTTTCATCGGTCAATTTGTGACCGATCTCGGCGCTGCAGTCCATACCGGCATGGTCGTCATCGGAGAGAAACTGGGGCTCTACAAAGCCCTCGCCCGTGGCCCAATGGGTCCCGCGGAACTCGCTGCCAGGACAGAAACCGACGAGCGCTACTTGCGTGAGTGGCTGGCTTCACAAGCCGCCGGCGGCTACGTCACCTACGACGAAAACACTGGCAAGTTCAGCCTCAGTGAAGAACAAGCCTTCACGCTGGCAACGGAAGACAGTCCCGCATATCTGCCTGGGGCCTTTGAACTAGCCTTAGGCTCGCTGGCGGCGGTTCCACGGATTGCGGAATCGTTCCGCACCGGCGACGGCATGGGTTGGCATGAGCACGTTGACGGCGTCTTTCATGGATGTGAAAAGTTCTTCCGTCCAGGCTATGCCGCGAATCTTGTGAGCTCATGGATTCCCGCCTTGCACGATGTCCAAGAGAAGCTGGAGGCGGGGGCGCGAGTGGCCGACGTCGGCTGCGGGAAAGGAGCTTCCACTTTATTGATGGCCAAGGCGTTCCCCAAGTCTCGGTTCTTCGGATTCGACTACCATGACAAGTCGATTGAAGCGGCTCGCGAGTCCGCCCGGCGTAACGGTGTCGCCGACCGCGTCACCTTCGAAGTGTCAAAGGCAAAAGAGTTTCCCGGCAGAGACTACGACTTCGTGGCCGTCTTTGATTGCTTGCATGACATGGGCGACCCGATTGGGGCGGCTGCGCACGTCCGGCAGTCGTTGGCAAAAGATGGCACGTGGATGATCGTTGAGCCCTTCGCAAATGATCAGTTGAAGGACAATCTGAATCCAGTGGGTCGGGTCTACTACTCTTTCTCGACTCTGCTGTGTACGCCTTGCTCACGGTCGCAGGAGGTTGGACTGTGCCTGGGTGCCCAGGCCGGCGAGTCACGGATTCGGGAAGTTGTGACCTCGGCCGGCTTCAATCGTTTCCGCCGCGCGACGGAAACACCCTTCAACATTGTCTATGAGGCTCGACCGTAGCTTAGGTCGGCGGAGTCGCACGAGCATGGCAGATATCGACAAGGAAATCGCGCAGTCATGCTTGCACGACCTCATCGTTTGGGTGTTTGGCAGAGACCGTGAGGCTGATGGCGACACCGGGCTCGGCTCTGACGGGACATCCAGCGATGTAGAATATCCGGAAAATTGGACTTCAGCAGGAGAAGCCAAATGAATCCAGCTCCTAACGTAACTGCCTCCAAAGAGCGCGCAAGCGGCAATGGCGGCGCGCATGATGCCAAAAACACGAGTACGTCCTCGCTGCGACTTGTCAAGAACGTGCTTAGCGAAGAAATGCTCGCGCGTTTTGCGTCACGCGCCGCCTCCTACGATCGGGAAAACCGCTTCTTTACAGAAGATTTCGAGGAACTCCGGGCTGCGAAGTATCTGCTGTTGCCTCTGCCGCCGGAATTCGGCGGGGCGGGCATGACGCTGGCTGAAGTATGCCGGGAGCAACGCCGGTTAGCGTATCACGCGCCCGCAACTGCGCTTGCCGTAAACATGCATCTTTATTGGCTCGGCGTCGCAGCCGATCTTTGGCGCCGCGGAGACTTCTCACTGGAATGGATCCTGCGCGAGGCAGCCGCGGGCGAGATCTTCGCAGCCGGCCATGCGGAAAGCGGCAATGATGTGCCGGTTCTGCTCTCGACCTCGAAAGCAGAACGGGTCGACGGCGGCTACAGGTTCACGGGCCGGAAGCACTTTGGCAGCCTGACGCCCGTCTGGACCCGGTTTGGCTTGCACGGGATGGACACCAGCGACCCTAGCCAACCAAAGATCGTTCACGCCTTCATGCCGCGCGACACCGCAGGATACACAATCAAGGAAACCTGGGATGTCCTGGGCATGCGTGCGACCCGCAGCGATGACACTGTACTGGAGAATGCGTTTGTTCCGGACCGTTACGTGGCCCGCGTCGTGCCTGCTGGCGGGGCGGGAATCGATCATTTCGTACTCGGAGTCTTGGCCTGGGCCCTGATGGGCTTTGGCAACATCTATTACGGACTCGCCAAACGTGCGCTGGACCAGAGCATCGACACTACGAAGACCAAAGGCTCACTCGCTCTCTCTCGTTCGATGGCGTATCACCCCGAGATCCAGCACGCCATTGCCGAAATGGTCATCGAACTTGAATCAGTCGGACCGCATCTGGAGTCGGTCGCCGAGGACTGGTCGAATGGCGTCGATCACGGCGCCGGTTGGCCCTCAAAAATCTTTGCGGCCAAATACCGTGCGGTCGAGGGATCCTGGCGCGTTGTGGATCTAGGGCTGGATGTGACCGGCGGCAACGGAATCTTTCGCTCGGCAGGTTACGAGCGATTGATCCGCGATGCGCGTCTGGGCCGAATTCATCCCGCGAATTCCTTCCTCACCCATGAAGTGGTGGCGAAAACCGCGCTGGGTATCAGCCTGGATGAACAACCCCGGTGGGGCTAGCGAATTGCGAACATCCCCCCGCCGTGCTCTGCTTCGTCCTCGTCGGTTCGCCCGCAGATGAATTTTGCAGCGTACTGGAACGCGGGCGGTTCCGTTACGTGAAAGAAGAAAGGATCGATGGAGGTGGCCACTGGAACGGTGTGGCCAGCATCGGCGAATAACTGGTGGGTGGTGAAATCAGCGAATCGCAGGTACACAACCTGATTGGGGAAGTTTGCGGGGTGGGGGGGCATTGTCGGCGGAAAAGACTCCATAGAAATCTTTGCCGATGGCCATCAGATGGAGATAATCGCCGAGGTCCCGGTGGCTGACGGTGTGTGGAGCAGCGGAGACATTTGCCAGCACCAGATCACTCCATGTGGCTCCATCGGTCGTCTGCGCTGGCCGTGCGGAACACGGTTGCGCGGTTGATCGCAGATGTCTACGCTGGCACGATGCATCCGAGGATCGACCTCGGCCTGGCACGCTGCCGCTGCTTATACCACAATCAGCCGCAACAATTGCCGGACCGCATGCTGATCGCGACCCAAAGCGCACGACCAGCTATCTGTATACAGTACATCGACTTCACGAATCGAACGGACCGTCCTGTCAACCCGAACCCGACCACCTCTCGTTGACGGCTAAAGCACGCGTGCGTTAGTTTGAGTCCGATGACGCAGGCTCTTATCAGCTACACCAGCTCCGACCGTCCTAAGGCGGACAAACTCAGAGCCGCGCTGACGGCAGCGGGAATCGACGTGTGGTGGGATCAGAAATTGATTCCTGGTTCTACATTTCCTCGCGTCATCGCGGATGAGATCGACGCCGCCGCCTGCACCTTAGTTTTGTGCTCGAGCACGGCGATGGACTCGCGTTGGGTGCTTGCGGAAGCAAACTACGCCGGAACAAAAGTGATTCCAATCATTGCAGAAGCCGACGTGAAGCTTATTCCGCCTCTCAATGTGGTGGAAGGAGCCCGGTTGCTGGACTGGGATCAGAGCCCGCCCGCGCCAGAGTTCAACCTCTTACTTGAGAAAATCAGGAGCGCCATTGCGGCAAGACCAGCCAAAGATCAAGGCGCGCTGGATAATTTCACAGAGATCTGCCGTCGCGAGCATATTCGCTCGTGGGGTTGGTTGCTCCATGAGGAACTTCGGGATCGTTGGGGTGCCACGAGCGTCCCCCCACCTCTGCGCGAGGCAGTGCACCAGTTCCTCACAGACGAGCCCTGGCATGCATGGGTAAGCAGGAAGCTAGAGGATGCGAAGACCGCGGCTGGTGCCGATCCAGAATTGGTCTCTTTATTAAAGGACATCTCCTCGGTGGATTGCTCGGACGATTACCCGGCAATACTCGCCGGCATCCGAAAGGCCGCTTCTGACAAAAACGAAAAGTCGGTCACGACTCAACTTGCGAAAACAAAGAGTTCACTCGAGGAACTGAAAAGACGAGCGGCCGATCCGAAACGCGCTGACGGCGAAACCGCAGAAATCATCAAAGCCCGGGCGCGTCTTAATGACGAGCGCGAGAGGCTTGAGTCTCTCCAGCGGGATCTTTGGGCTTTGGGCCATGAGGCTCGCGATCCGGAATTTAGGCGTTGTTTGCTCGTGGCTGGTTTCCCCGGGTCCGGGAAAACACACCTGATCGCGTCCATTTTGGACGAACGAATGCATGGCGAACAGGATCCTAGTGCTTTGATCTTGGTCCTCGGGGATACAGCCCTGCCCTCGATGCCTATCGACCAGATCCTTCTGGATGAGGTGCGGCGGGCAACGCGACACAACTGGATCAGTCTCGAGGAGTTCAGTCGCTTCCTCGAGGATACCTACGAGCAAACCCAGGTCGTGTTTGTGGTGGACAATCTGGAACGATGGCAGGCGCGGAAACCTGGGTTCGCAGAGTCGCTCGCCGATGTGATTTATAGGAGTAATTTTCGTTACTTCCGGTGGATCATCACACTGAATCCGGCTCGCTACGACGAAGTATCGCGGAATGCTGAGCTTTGGCGCGAGCTGGCTTGGCGCCGCAGTTGGGACGACCGTGTCGAATGCGCGAACCTTTCGGGTTGGCTCGACCTAGATCAAGCGAACCGCACGAAGGAGACCGGACTGAGGATCATCCGCGACCGGCTGACGGAACAAACGATCGCGCTCGATTACCTCAACAAAACCGAGCGCGACGAAACGGTGGCTCGAAATCTGGCAAGTCCGTTCCTTGCGTGGGTGATGTTGGAGCTCAAAGACAAACTGGCGTTTCCGCTCGATCAGGCTCTCTCGCTGAACTTTGTCGAATTCATCGAGAAATTCCAGAGTCTTCGGATCGCTGCGCTGGATGAGGGCTACGAGGACCTTGTTCCACGACAGTTTGAACAGGCGATCTGGCTCATCGCAGAGTTGATGGCGAGAACCGGAGAACTACAGCCGTTTTTCAATCAGATCCAGGATTACTTTACGAAGAAGACCACCGAGGGTTTCGAGCTAGGCAAGGCGGATGTTGCGGAAAAGGTGATTATCGGTCTTTCTGACATGAACCTTCTTGCCTTGATCGTCGACCGCGATCAAGGCAGTAGGAGGCGTGTTGAACCAAGATTCGAATCTTTCTGGCAATTCCACCTCGCCAGACGAATCGCAGGATGGGAAGAGGCAAGGCAGCAGCAATTTAAGGCCTTTGTTGATTTGCTGGAGGCCTGGTTCGGGGTCACACAAGGGAGTGTCATCAGCGCGGAAGGTGTGCTCGAGTTCTTACTGCTTCAGATCACAAGCAGGTTGCGTAACAACGACCCGCTCGATCAGTTCCAACGGGCGCTCTGGGTTCAGCCGTTAATAGACGATAAACTGCCGTCCGCCGCGCCGTGGTTCGCTGGACCCAAAGCGCCCAGACAGGCGCAGCAGGTAGTTGCCGACTGGGCCTCTCAGGGCGGAGCTATTCGCGAGAACAGGCGGGATCTTTTCGGGTTGATGCACTTCTGCGCGGAAGCGCGATCCGAAGTACTGACACTGCCAAGGCGCCTGAGGCTATTACAGCCGCGGTTTTCCCAGATTCGAGCGGGAGAGCTTCAGAGTTACTTTCTCTATATAGTGCGGCGCTTGTTTCCTAGGTCATCGGACGCAGACGAACTCAAGGATGCGATGCTTTGTCTGACCGGCTGCGAGGTGCTGGACAGCGAGGGGCCGGCAACACATCGGCGATCGCATGGTAGAAAAATTACGGAAGATCTCGCCGCTGAGTCAGAGAATGCGGTGGAGAATGTCATCCATGGCGTGGAGAGCCGTATCGATTTCATCATGGATTTCCTGCACGTCGACGCAGCCAGAGCCGAGATAGAAGCGAACGCGTATCGTCAGAAATACGCTAATAAGGCCGACATGAAAGAGCGCAATTCTGATGTCTGCTACTTCTATCGTGAGTGGCTGATCCGGGAGTTCTTAAGACAACTGGTGGATGCCAAAGGTGTGGAATCGTTTGACCTGCTCGACAATCGTCACTGGTTCAGGCCGGAATGGGCCATGAGAAGGTCACCGACTGCGTTCTACATGAAGAGAGAGCTGAACTTCGCGCTCGGGCATTGGTACCAGACGCGATATAAAGAAGAGGATCGAGAGGAATTTGTAGACTTAGTCCGAAGACTCGTAAAACGCGGATCTGCTCGACTACGCGAGATAGCTTTCTACCTGATCCGGCACTCAACCGCAACGGCTCGGCAAGAGCGGGTTTTCGTCAACCGAGTCTTCCATCCCATCCTTCGGGCCATTTACCTGGATCCAAAGGTAAAGGTGCCCGATGGGCTGGGCCAGGCGAATCTAGCTGACTTTGAAGATCTCAAGCAACAGCGATTGCGCTTGAGGGCGGGGCGCTAGGGCGCAGCCAACGCTTAGCACTTTGCCCATCTCCTCGTCTGCATAATGTCCAACGCTCCCGCGCTGGTCAACCGGAGAAAGTACGACCGCACTGGAAGCAATAAGAGGCTCAGAAGTCACGTTGCAAAATATCAATGATGCTGAGGGTAGGAGAGCAATCTTTTGTGAGAAGTGGCTGATCCGTCACGTGCAAGTAAGCAGTATTCGCACTTCCGAGAGAGCCGTGTTTGCTAAAGTCGGAGTGATTCCAACCACGGGCATGGGCGAGCAACTGGAAGGCTCCTTCAACATCGGCTCCTGTTGGGAATCCTTCCACGCTGAGAGACTAGCGTGGCTCCCGAACGGATACGTGCAGTGGCGGCTGTTCTTTGATCCGCAGGTGATTCAGGACGTAGTCAGCATCGCGGCCGCCTTCCGGGAAAGCGAGCCATTCGAGCCTTACGACGAACACTATGATGCCTTACGACGACCCTCAAAATGTTTCTAGCCAGAATGGCATCTGCTCAACTAAACGATCTAATCAATCTGGTAAACCACCTTCCAAATACAGCAAGCGGTTGCCAAAATGCTGGAAGATCGGCTGCAAACCGCGGCAGCAGTGATGTTCTCGCCTCCTCCGGGTGACCACCCTGTGGAATTGCTGGCGTTCGTTTCGGACGTGCTGGAGCAATCGGGTAGGACCATCGCCGTGAATCAGGCCGACCAACTCCTGGACGCAGGCTACCGGATCGGAAGAATACTGGGCTATCCTCTCTAGGTTACTCGGCCTTGGATGGACTCTAGTTGGCCACGCTCAGCCAAAAGGCCGAGCCGGTCGCGTGCTAGGCCCTCTTCTTCCGGCGTTGGTCGTAGGCAGCCGCGAGACTGCGGAATCACCTCCTACCGGGACTGCACCATGCGCTGATCGAGGGCCGCAAGCAGACGCTCCAGCCTGTGCTTTTGATACGGCTCTGCATCGGCGCGCGAAAAAACAGGGATGGCTAGCTGAACGTGCTTGCGCGCCGCTGCATAGTCACCGCGTTGGTAAGCGATCTCAGCCTGAGCAAGGTCGATGTTCGCCGACCAGTCGGGGATGCCGGCCAACTGTGCCACCGCCTTGCTATCGATATCCGCTAGCAATCTCGAAGCCTCATCGAGTTGGTTCCGTCCAATGAGGCAATCGGCGAGGGTCTCTGCGGAAGCACCCGTGAGTCCGGCGCGCTCGCCGAAAGCCTTCTTCGATGTCTCGTAGGCGCGGCGCGCGTTGGTCTCGCCTTGAGTATCATGTCCGCCGCGGCATTGAGCCAGGGCTGTATCCGCGAGCGACGCGATGGCGAAGAACGAAGACGGCCCCTGTTTCTCGACCGCGAGTTCGTGTACCTGGAGACCGTCGCGAATGGCGTCTTCCCACCGCCCCAACGTTCCTTCGCACTGCGCGCGGGTACTCAGCAGCTGCATTGTCAGTTCGTGGTCGCGGCCCAGCCTAGCCACAAACGCGGGATAAATCTGGTTGGCCTCGTCCACCGCCTCGGCATTCCTGTTCTGGATCATGAAAGCCTGGGCTAGATTCAGGCGAACGCGGAGCACTTCCGCACTGTCGGGTCCGCTGGTACGCGAATAAGCGGCGATCAAGTCGCGAAACAGGCGTTCCGCTTCGGCGCCATTCCCCAGACGGATGTTGGAAAAAGCCAGTCGCTGCTTGAGCGCCAGCCGGGTGTTCTCATCAATCGCTGGAACGGTCGCGGCCCGGTCGGACGCCGCCTGGAAGTTGTCTTTTGCGGCCTGGGCGTCGTTCCCGATCAGCGCGATCATGCCGCGCGCGGTCGCGAGCCACACCATCAGATCGCCGCGCGGCGCTGGAAGCTTCGCAATGCGAGCTTCCTGCTCGGCCACCATCGATTTTCCCAGCGCCAGCGTCCCTTCCTGATAGCTTCTGGCCTCGAGGGCCGCGCGCTGCAATTGAGCGATGATGGCATCTTCGGATAGCGCGCCCTCACTTTGCGCGTAAAGCGCGGCTGCTCGATCGTATTCCCGCCGCGCATCCGGGTAATCGGTGCGGAGGTCGAGAGCCCGGGCGATGGTGTGGTGAAGGCGAGCCGCAACCTGTGGCTCGTTCGCAAATTGACGGTCGATGCCCGGCGAAGCCCGTTTCACCGCATCCAGCAGAGTTTCATCCGCTTTCCCGCTCTGGAATGGATTACTGCGACCGAGCAGGTCGTTCGCTAGAAACCGGTTGACGGAATCCGCGATCTGGGTCTGCCGAGTCGCGTTGTCGCGTTCCCGGGACGCTCTCCGGTAGAGCACGAGACTTGCGCCGAGTCCAATCAGCAGCAGGGCGACTGCAATCGCGATCCACGGCCGCCGTGCCCTCGACTCGGATAGTTTTCTTTCCGCCAGCAGGGCGCGCTGCTCGGCCATCTTCAGTTCATTGCGCTTGATGCGGCGCGCTTCCAGATTCTCGAGCCGCCCCGCCAACTGGGCCGCGCTGTTCAGTCGCCGGGCTGGATCGCCACAAGCCGCTTCGGCAATATCTTCACGGAGCAGCATGTCCTCAATTCCGGCCTCCCACCCCGGGGAGAGCGGCTTGCGGAAATCGCCGACCACCAGTTGAAACAGGATGACGCCGAGCGCGTACACGTCCGCCGAAGCTGTCGGCGAATGTCCCGCCAGCACCTCCGGCGCCAGGTAAGCAAGCGTGCCCGTCAGCGTGCCTTCTTGCGTCGCAGTCTGCGTGAATCCCAGATTGGTGATGCCGAGCGCGACCAGCCGGGAGGGTTCCGCCATGGTTCCACTGCCAAAGTCGGCAACCTTGATCTGGGGATGAGAGATTTGCCCGTTAGAGTTCTTGCTGTCTGACACCGGCGCAATCAGCACGTTGGCCGGCTTCAAGTCTTTATGAAGCACGCCCAAATCGTGGGCCGCGGCTACGGCCTTGGCCACATTCGCCAGTAGCTGCAGCCGCATTTCCCGCGGAAGCCTCCAGCCCGCCCTGTTTTTCCGCCCACTCGGCCAGGTTGGCCCCGCCGTATTCGCTTTCGAGAAAGAAAGGCGGCTCGTCAAAATTCCATTCGAGCACCCGCGCAAAGTCCGGGCGCTCGCCCAGGGACTCGCGCAAGAACCGTGCCAGCGTCACTTCGCGCTTCAGACCCCGAAGCTGAGCGCCATCATTCGCGAACTTGAATACTCGCACGTCATGGGTCTTAGGATTTTCCGCCAGCCACACTTCGCTGGAGCCTGAGAAATCCAGCTGCCGGGTTAATCGCCACTGTTCACGTCCGGGAACGTTGTCGCCAGATTTCAGGCCCAGTTCCGCCCACATCCCACCGGCCAGAGCTTTACTCTGCGCAGGAACTGTCAGCCGATACCCGACCCGAGGCACGGTGAGGATGGTCAACTGCTCCTCGTCCCCGATGGCTTTGCGCAGTTTCGAAATCGCCGTGGCCAGCGACCCGTCGACTACCATGACGCCCGGCCAAACCGACTCCAGCAGTTCCTCTTTCGTGACCACTTCCCCGGCATGGTGCAGCAGCTGAACCAGCACCTCCACCGGCTTCGCTTCCAGTTCCACCGGACCGCCTCGCACGCGCAATTCGCGGCGCAGTTCGTCAAATTCACAATCGCCAAAACGCCAGAGACGTGCGGACACGTCTCGAGCGCCTCCGCTCGAACCATTCAGAGTCATGGACTTAGCTTTCTTTAGAGTTCTTTAGAACTCCGTCAGGACACAACAGGGGGGAACGTGCAAACAATGGCCCCGACGGCCCACATCACGATTTCGATCTCGGGACATTGTCACATGAAATGCAAGTGCCGGAACAGAAATTGTTAGTGGGCCTCCGGGGGAAGGTCGACTCGCGAACCGGGATGGAGCGAAGTCGAACCAGGAAGGCGTTGGGCCGAACATCACTTTCGATATGACGACTGGAGATAGGAGACATCATGAACACAGGAACGCAGATGTTTACGGTCGATAAGCAGACCGTAATGGGCATGTTGAAGGCGACAGGGTCCAAAGACTTCGACGTCCTCTACGCCCAGAAAACTTCGATGCTCCAACTATCGAGGGGCCTCCGCACCTACGGATTAGTAGTCATGATTACGGGCGGGGCGGTCTCGCTGACGCTGATCCTCGCCGTCATCGGGATCCCGTTCGGCTTGTTTGGCTGGTGGCTCTGGCACAAGGGCAAAAAGAACATCCGGATCGCGGATGAGGCATTCAACGAGTACCTGCAATCCATCGGAATGAAGGTTGAGGCGGCGGCCGCCTGACCCACTTTCTCGCGTGCGGTTGAAACAATGCGGCTACGCCGCAATGGAATCAGGATCACGAATCACACAGACACCAAGGAGTTCAAAATGAAATCGATCAACAATTCAATGACCCTAAACCTGGCGCTGGCCTGCACGATCATGACAGTGCTCTTGTTCACGACCGCGGCCGCGACTGCCCAGACCTATACCAGGCTGTACACCTACCCAATCGGCTCTGGCGCCTATAGCGGTATCTTAGCTCCCCAAGTGATGTCGCAGGGTCGGGACGGTAACTTGTACACCACCATAGCCAACAATGGAACTCAGAGCAAAGGTACGGTGGCCAGGATCACCACCGCTGGAGCGCCGACTACCATCTACAACTTTTGCTCCCTAACCTCGTGTGCCGATGGTTCTAACCCACTGGGCGGCGTGACGCTGGGCTTCGATGGGAACTTCTACGGGACGACGCAAGGCGGCGGGAGTCACGCGGCGGGCTCGGTGTTCAAGGTCACGCCCACCGGAACCTTGACGACGCTTTGGAATTTTGCCAACGGCACCGATGACAGCGTCCCTTACTACACGACTTCGCTGGGGCAGGACGGAAATATGTACGGTGTTTCCTGGGGACAGTACAACGGGCAGTACGGAGCGTTATTCAAGGTCTCTGCGGCCGGTGTATTCAAGGCCCTGAGCGACTTCACCTACACTAACGGCGCGCTCCCGAACCTTCCGACGCAGGGCACCGACCTCAACTTTTATGGAACCACGCAGTCTGGTGGAGATGCCACCTGCAAATGCGGGGTGGTATACAAGGCGACGGCCGCCGGCAAGGTCACCGTGCTCCACGCCTTCAAGGGGTATCCGACCGATGGATACCGGCCAATCGGAATTCTGGTTCAGGGCACCGACGGCAACTTCTACGGAACAACCTATCAAGGAGGCGCCCACAACCAAGGGTCTGTCTTCAAAATTACCCCCTCCGGAGTCTTTACGCTGCTCTACAGCTTCAACTTCAGCAGCAGTTACCTTGATGCGGACCTTCCCGAGGCGGGGCTGACGCTCGGCACCGATGGCAACCTTTACGGCGTAGGGACCGCAGGAGGAAGTAAGAATGCCGGAGCGATTTTCAAAATCACTCCCGCAGGCAGCGAGTCGATTCTCTACAACTTCTGCTCGGTCACTTGCAACGACGGGTTTGGCCCTGCGACACCCCTCGTGCTGCACACGGACGGAAAATTCTATGGCAACACCAACGGAAACTCTTTGGGTGGCAGCGTTTTCTACAGTCTGGACGTTGGATTCACGCCGCTCGTCAACCTGGTGACCTGGGACGCCAAGGTTGGGAAGACGGTCGAGATCCTGGGACAGGGCTTCACCGGGACGACCGCGGTCGCGTTCAACGGAGTCAACGCGACCTTCAATAACGTCTCCGATACGTACATGACGGCGGTTGTGCCCGCTGGCGCGCTCACGGGCACCGTGACCGTGACCACGTTCACGAGCACGATGAAGAGCAACCGGGCATTCTTGGTGACACCCCAGGTCAAAAGTTTCACTCCCGCGAGCGGTATTGTGGGAACTTCGGTGACGATCACCGGAGTCAGCCTCACTCAGGCCACCAAGGTGACGATTGGCGGCAAGCCAGCCAGTTTCACAGTCAACTCCGATACCCAGGTGACCGCGACGGTGCCTGCGGGTGCGAAGACAGGCGCGAAGATCGCGATCACCACGCCCGGAGGAATCGCTAACAGCCCCTCAGCGTTTGCGGTTATACCCTCCATCTCTGGATTCAGCCCCACCAGCGGTCCGGTGGGAACCTCGGTCACGATCACCGGAAACAGTTTTACTAAGGCGACGAAAGTGACATTTGGTGGCGTCGCGGCCACCAGTTACCAAGTCATCTCCGATACGCAGGTGAAAGCGCTGGTCCCGACGGGCGCAGTGACCGGGCGGATCGCGGTCACCACCCTGGGCGGCACTGGGACGAGCAGCACAAACTTCACCGTACAGTGACACAGTGCGAGATTGCCGTGACGACGGCGGCGAGGGTGGCCACGAGCGCGACCACGCTTATGGTAACGCCGTCGCCACGCCGAAGTCATGGCCGTTTCAGGTTCGGTCCGGTATTTGCCCGCCTACCTCTGGCGCGCTAAACACGCATACTCACATGAACCACGACAATTCTCGCTTGATGTATACGGAATACGAGAACCCTGAGCAGCCGCTAAAACCACAGGCTGTCTATCGCAACGCCGGCCCGGTTCCAGCGCGTGGCGACGATGCCTCAGATCTCGCGTACCAGCAACTCGCGGTAATGACGGCGATGGCAGCCAGGGTCGAGTGGGTTAAGAAGATTGAAGAAAATGCCGATGCGAAGAAGGCCATCGAGTCAGGTAAAGGCTGGAATTTAAAGACGCACGATCCTCATCTTGCCACGGAATTAAAGGCGGACGAGATCACCCAAATGGCGCTCTCCTGTGCCGCTGGAAAATGGGATGGCGATAATCCGCCCAGCGAGCGCGGCGCCCTCTGCCGTTCGGTTTTAGACCGCAGAATGAATTCCGTCGGTGGAATGACCGGCTCGCAGCTTTGGTCCGGGATCATCGGCCTCGCCGCGAATCTTCTCACCCCTATTGCCCTCAAGTTTACGGCTGTTCTGGGAGGTTCACGGGCAGTACCACGTTTTGGAGCGCCGTGTGCAAGACATTGGCTCCAACTCTGGACACTACGCCTTCAGCAAGAAATGACGACGAATGCTTCGTTTCCGGGCACAAGGGTTTCCGAGAATGGCGACGTGCGATGTTGCAGACTTCAAGAAGTGCGGTCTTGATGTCATGGACAAACGCCCGCCTGTTGGCGAACAATCTACGGCGAATCTCAATGGAAATTAGAGGAAAGTCAGCAGATCTTTTCTGAAGAGCGCGTTACCGTCTGAAATTCTGGCCAACAACTTCCCACAAGCCGACTTGAACGAAGCCGCTTTGCGGCGGACGCATTCGCATGTTGCTGAGCCGACGGTCGAGGTGATCTGGGCTAGCTTGTGTTGCAGAGGAGGAACTCCCTGTAACCCATCTACGTCAGATCATGCTTGAGGAACTAAGACGCCGCAACTTCGCCGATTCAACCATCCGCTCGTACCTTCACGCAGTTGAGCACTTCAGCCGCTACTTCCATCGCTGGCCCGGTCAGCTTGGTCCCGAGCACATTCGCCAGTATCAGGCGGGCTCTTCACTTAAGACTTATCGGTACCAACCTCGTCATGACGAGGCCAGATTACTTCCGGATCGCCGACAAACCTTCTGGTGACGAGCCGATTCTGAAATTGTGAGTCTTGTCGCGATTTTGCGGCCAACCTCTTAAGGCCCTACCAAGACCCTCCAGCTTTCATTGACTTGACCGTTTCGCAGACGTAGGATTCTGCTCCAGTGATCGACCACCATTTTCCCCATTTCATGGTCTAAAGCTCGGAGTATCGGAGGATGTGCATGCCGTATTCATTTTTCCGTCGCATAGGCGCTGCAGCAGTTTTCGTGGTCGCATGCATTGCCCTAACCACCACAGCGCATTCGCAGAATTCACAGGGCCCACAGCCTATACCGCTGACTCCGTCCATTGTTGCGCCGGTTGATACGCCTTATCCCGGCACCATTTCGCTGCTCGTCGATGTCACCAACATTACTAAGCGCGTGCTGAATGTGCATGAGACGATCCCGGTACAAGCCCGCGACATTACGCTGCTCTACCCGGAATGGCTTCCTGGGACGCACTCGCCATCGAACCCAGTGGCCGAGCTTGCCGGCCTTGTCGTTACGGCGAATGGCAAACACGTTCCTTGGGTGCGCGACCGTGTGAACATGTACGCATTCCACCTCGAGGCGCCGCAGGATGCAAAGACGCTGGATATAAACTTCCAGTACCTGGCTCCGCTGGATTCAAAACGAAGCCGTATTTCCTCGAAGTTCGCCGACGTTACCTGGAACAGCGTCCTTCTCTATCCCGCCGGACACTTCTCGCGCGATATCAAATTCGAAGCTGCGGTCCGTTTGCCGGAGGGATGGAAGTTCGCGTGCTCCCTAGACGTGAAATCGCAGAATGGCAACTTAGTTCAGTTCAAAGAAACGACGCTGAATACGCTTGTCGATTCGCCGCTTTACGCCGGCGTCAACTTCAAGCGTTTAGACCTGTCCACTGGGCCAGACAACCCGGTGTACCTCGATGTCTTCGCCGACAAACCCGCCGATCTCGAGGTCACTCCGGAAGAGCTGCAATACCACAAGAACCTTGTCATCGAGGCGCAGAAGCTCTTCAATTCGCATCACTATGATCACTACGATTTTCTTTTTTCCGTCAGCGACACGGTCGGCGGCAAAGGCTTGGAGCACCATCAATCGAGTGAGGACGGTTCTCGTGCCAATTACTTTGCGGACTGGGGTGCCGGAGTTGGGGGTCGGGCTCTTCTGCCCCACGAATACACCCATTCGTGGAACGGCAAGTTCCGTCGTCCGGCTGATCTGTGGACGCCAAACTTCAACGTGCCCATGCGCAACGACCTGTTGTGGGTTTATGAGGGCCTGACGGACTATTACGGCAACGTCCTCACAGCGCGTTCTGGAATGCGTACTCCCGAGCAGGCCCGCGATGTATTCGCACAAATCGCTGCGGTTTTCGAGATCAGCCCGGGACGCACGTGGCGGTCTTTGGAAGACACCACCAACCAGCCCATCAGTTCGTCTTACTCAGCCATCCCGCAAGCTTGGCCAAGCTGGGAGCGTTCCTACGACTACTACCCGGAGTCAGACCTTATCTGGCTCGACGCTGACACCAAGATCCGTGAACTGAGTGGCGGAAAGAAGTCTCTTGACGATTTTGCGAAGCGGTTTTTCGGGATCGACAATGGCAGCTACATCACCTCTACTTATACGTTTAACGACCTTGTGAAAGCGTTGAACACCGAGCAGCCATACGATTGGGCAGAATTCTTCCGCACGCGGGTTTTCGAGGCTAACCCGAACGTTCCAGAGGACGGGATTACGCAGGGCGGCTATCGACTCGTGTACAACGATAACGAACCCGAATGGCTGAAGAAGTCGGAGAGCATTCGCGGAGTAAGCTTCGCTACCTCGCTGGGGTTCTCGATAAAGTCAGAGGTTGGCGGTGATTCGCACGGTAACCTTGATAACGTTTGGTGGGACAGTTTGGCCTTCAAAGCTGGCATCACGCCGGATATGCAACTGCAAGCGGTCAATGACCAGAAGTACACTTCCGCAGTCCTGCGCGAAACCATCCTCGCCGCGGAGCAAAGTAAGGATCCGATCAAGCTTCTGCTTAAGCGCGGCGATGAGTTTGTCACAGTCTCTCTGGACTACCACGGCGGAATGCGCTACCCACACCTGGAGAGAGTCGAGACAACACCCGATCGGCTGGACGCGATACTCTCGCCGGCAAAATAGAAGTTACGGCGTTTGCCGTTGCGACTGCGTGCGCCCTTTGATTGTGCCCAAGTAACGGGCAATTCGGAGGCGATCGGTTCGTCTGTCAGATTAGTACCGACGAACGCATTTGTCGTTACTTTACTCCCAGATGGCCGGACGAATCAGCTGGCGCGAGCTGCGTGAACGGGAAAGGAAGCGGCGAACGTATTTTGTTCCTTCCTTATGGTAGCTGGCCAACCCCGCGCGCAAGAATGCCTCGCAGATCTGGGCCACACTCCTGCCCAGCAAATTAGCAAGCTAAAAGACGGGTTTGTCGCCTTCCCACTTCACCTGCTCCAGGTTAGGTGGCGGGACAGGGTCCTGCTGAGGAATTCGCAGCACCATCTTGCCGGATCTGGATACGACTTCTCCTCCGTTCGCGAGTACGATCTTAAGACCAATCTGGGCGGTGTCGCCAGCGAGCGCATCGACCTCGTAGGAATCGGGAAGGCCGGCGAGGGTCTTGTTCCAGTAGGTGTTATGAACCGGTTCGCTGTATTTCGCGGGAATCGCGCGTGCACCGATCAGCGTACCTAAAATTCCAGCAGCGTTGGCCGGATTGCAGTCGGCATCCTGGCCGCTGCGAGTCGCGTAATTCATGGTCTTGTACCAATCACCATCGCCGTAGAGCAAACCCATGACGATATAGGCGCCATTCAGCTTCGCGTCAATATTGAATGGCTTCTTATAGCCTTCTGGGCAATGATCCACTTCGCCCCACTTGGCCTGCACCAGATGCCAGGTCTTGAGCCAATCGTTCGGATATTGGTCATGCCACTGGATGACGTCGTGGATCGTCTGTGCATAGAGGCTTTGTGCAGGAATGGCTTTCAGGCCGTTTTCGACAACTTCTCGAATGTTCTTGGCGAAGAACGCCTGCGTATACATGGAAGAAACGAACATGCCGCCGTAGACGCCGTCTCCATAGTTCATAATGTGCCCCATGCTTTCACCGTAGCGGTTGGAGACTTGCGGCATACCGGGAGCGATCATGCCGAAAATGTCGGACTCAATCTGGAAGTCGATATCATCCGCGTGCAGGTTGTTGCGCGGGTGACCGGAATCAGGAGGCAGGATGCCTTTGCGGATGTTGGCGAGTCCGGCGTCGTTCGCGTGCCACACCTGGCGAATCTTCTGATCCCATTCGCGGGCGACAGTGACAGGGTCAACGTCAATGCCGTAGCGGCGCATGCAATAGAGAAACAGCAGGTTAATGTAGATGTCGTCGTTGTCGGGAATGCCGAAGCTGGGATGCTCTTTTTCCGAATCGATAATGAAGTTGTGGCTGATGCGAACTTGCTGGTTGTCGGCCTCGCTCGTGATCGGGATCCAATCGCCGGGCTTGTTGGTCGCGCGTTGCCGGTATTCCTTCATGCGCGTTGGAGAAAGTGGCCAATCGGTGATGTCGAACCCGATCGGTGTGTCCTGGTATTGAAATTCCCAGGGAGCGCCAAAGGTGACGCCGATCATCTTCCCCATCCACGCACCCTGGACCTTGTCGAGATAGGTTTCCCAATCGAGTTCGCGCATTTTCGGTCCCGCCACAGGTACAGGCGCGCCGCTTCCGGTATCGAACTGCTGCGCGCAAGCGACCGCAGACATCCAGAAAAGAGCGATCGTCAAACACGAAGAGATTTTTGTCATAACGATAGTTCCCATGTCGGAATTCTATCCCGCAAATGCGGGGTCGACATGTGTTTGCGGGCACTGAGATGTGAGCACTATTCTCCAACGAGGGCAGGACAGCGGCTTTGTGGCAACTGAGGCGCGGCGGACCCGCTGATTCAGATGGTTTGTCGGCCACTCTTCCATAATCCTGTGGTCTCCGAGTGGCCCGTTCCTTGGCAAGTGAGCACCGCGTTGATTAGCCAAGGCGAGATTCGAACAGCACCTCCTTCCTGACGAAGAGGTGCTCCGGAAAGTATTGCGGTGCGAATCGATGCTTGACCGTGAACTCCACCGCTGCCTCGATCGACTCGAACGTTTGCAAGCCAGGCGCGCCGCCGTCGTCGACCCATGTCGACCCTGGACAATCCCTTGGCCGTACGGGATGCAATTGCCCGCTTGATCGCCGACGTCTATGCCGGCAAGGTGCACCCGCGGATCGGCGCCGGCCTCGCGCCACTCCTGAACCTGCGGCTGCGCGCCATCGAGACCACCGAACTTGAGCGTCGCCTGGCAAAGTTGGAGAAAGCTCCACGCTCAGCTCGAGGGAACTACCAAACAACAGCAGGGAAGCACCAGGCTTGACTATGGTACGCCCTGAAGCGGGGAATTCTGGAGCCACCAACTCGCGCCAAAGCGCGGACCGCTTGCGATGTCTTGGGCACTCAGATTCCTCCCTTTAGCCGACGATCTCGAGCCAAACCTCGTTTAGCTTCCCACAAGCCCGTTTGAACGAAGCCTATGCGGCAGACGCTTTCGCGTGTCCGGTGTCAGCGGTGTGTGTGAGGGGATAAGGTTGGGTCATAAGGAGCTAACCTATGACCCACCTTCGCAAAATGATGCTCGAAGAACTCGAGCGTCGTAATTACGCTCAGACTACCGTCGACTGCTACATCCA
>JAIQEY010000104.1 GCA_020073565.1 Terriglobia bacterium | reverse complement strand
GCTCCGCTAAGTGGTTCGAACAGTTGTGTCACATAGGTGTAGAACGCAACCAAACCACCCACTGTCAACGAACCTTTTAATACGCTCCAGCCGCCATATCCAATGACCGCCGACATCGCAATGCCGACGGCGAGGGTTGTGTAGAAGGTGAACGATACCCCAGTCCTGAAAAGTCTATTGAGCGAACGAACCGAGGGGCCCAGGAGACGAAATGCCATACGCTCCTGTCGCCGTTCCTGGCGAAGCATCTGCACTGCGACCATCGATGAGAGATGCTCCTGCAGGAAACTGCTCCACGCGATATGGTTGCGCTGCACCGTGTTCGACCCGTCTTCCAGACGGCCACGGAAATGCTTTCTCGTGAGGAGGAAGAAAGGAATCAGCGGCAAGATTGCCAGAGTCATCCGGGCATTCAATATCACCATCGTTCCCAGAGTCAGCATTGTTGCCACGAGCGTCCGCAAGATGGAAGGCAGCAGATCGGAACCAAAATATGAGATTTCGTCGATCGGTTCTTTCAACGGATACATCGAGACGCCAACCGGGGTGCCTTCGTGGTAGTCGGCACAGAGCGTGTCGAGATGCCGCAGTAACGTCAAGCGCAGATTGAGCGCCAGCCGCTCCGCCGCGAGCATGGTGAGGTATCCCCCTACACTTGTGAGGGCCGCTCTGCCTTGGTGACACAGAAAGATCAGGCCTACGGCGCCGACCAGAGGCCCTATCCGCCTGCCAGGGAGGACCTCATCAATGAGCCACTTCAGGACGAGCGGCGCGAGCAGGGCCAGAAAGCTGCCGACAGAGATTACGAGGAAACTCGCAATGTGCCAGCGGAGGAATGGCCGCACGTGGCGGGACAGCCAGCGCATTTCCGAAGGGATCCACGAGATCATGCTGGTTCGCGCGACGCTTCAGCGGGAGAACCCGCACTTTACTGCCATGATCTGGCAGGATGCCACTCTTCCTTTGATATGTTCGCAATCCCGACAATGGCGAAAGATTCGTGAGCAATCAGCCGGAATGGGGCCGTTGAAGACTGGAGGTTTGCGTTCGCGATTCGACCCTGCGTAGTCGCCCCCTCTTCTCGGGTAGGGTCGCATCTCTTTCTTGGTAAGTTCATCCAATGAACCATGAGTAATCGGTTGGCCGTTTCGGTTCTGGATCTTGTGGGTATGCGAGCAGGTGAGCCAGCAGGCAAAGCGATTGCCCGGTCGGTGGACTTGGCGCGCCATGTGGAGCAATGGGGATACAAACGCTACTGGCTGGCGGAACACCATGCAATTTCTGGACTGGCTTGCTCAGCCACGTCGGTGCTGATTGGGCACGTGGCGGGAGCAACCAAGACGATTCGAGTAGGCAGCGGTGGAGTCATGCTGCCAAACCATGCGCCGCTGGTGGTGGCGGAACAGTTTGGAACGTTGGAGGCGATGTATCCCGGGCGAATCGATCTCGGGCTGGGACGCGCTCCAGGCGGGGACTTTCACACGATGAGGGCGCTCCGACGGGATTTGCGTCAGACTGGGGACGATTTCCCCGCGCTATTGGAGGAGTTGCAGACATACCTTGGGCCGGAGAAGCCGGGGCAAGTGGTGAGAGCCATCCCAGGACAGGGAGCCAATGTGCCCATCACATTGCTGGGGTCGAGCGATTTTAGTGCACGCCTGGCAGCGACACGTGGGCTACCGTTTGCGTTTGCAGCGCACTTTGCTCCTGAACACCTGTACGCAGCCGCGCAGCTATACCGCGAGAACTTCAAGCCAAGCGAGGTACTGCGCGAGCCTTACCTGATGGTGGCGGTACAGGTGATTGCGACGGAGACCGATTCGGCAGCCCGCCGGTTATTCACGACACCACAACAACGCTTTCTGCGATTGATCCGCAACCAGCCGGTCGAGTTGTTGCCACCGGTGGATTCTATGGAACCGTTATGGCAGGACTGGGAGCGGGAGGCCGTGGAAAACAAACTCAGCGCTGCGATCGTGGGATCGGATGCAACCGTGAAGACGGGACTGGAGAAGCTGGTGGGACAGATTGAGGCCAACGAGGTAATCGTTGTGACTGATACCTATGAGCATGCCGACAGATTGCAGTCGTATCAGCGGGTCGCCGGCATAGCCGCGTTAATCGAGGTGAAGCCTACTGTTGCTCTGGAGGCCTGAAGCCTGTCTACCGGTCGGTGCTCCTCGGATGACTTCAGGTCCCCACTTGGAAATGGCTTCAGCTCTCAGTAGGGAGACCTTTCATAAGTTGACCGTACACTCTCAATCTTCAGCCGTTGTCTCGTTTCTTGGGGATTGAAGCCTTGTTTTTGAAATTCGATCGCCACAGCCCCTTTTGCGTTTTCAAAGGCTTCTTCACTCTCCCAGACGGCGGTCGTCAGAAAATTGTGGCGGCTCTCTCCATCTTTCTTTTCATAAAGAAAGCCCTCGACGAAGCCAGGTAGGGTTCTGATAAAACTCTGCACCTTGCGCGCCCCATCCAGGAATGCGGCCTTCGATTCTTCCGGAACGATAAACGTATCGATCAACACTGTTTCCATTTCTATTCCTTTCTTGCGTGGATGCTGTTGCTTGATGTTTCCTGACTCGTGCCTCAAGACATCTTCTCCATCTATTCCCGAAGATCCGCGCTGGTGGCCGACAACGACCCAGTTCGGCGCCAGGGCAGAAGGGACAATAAGAGACCAAGAACTACAGACGTTCCCACGATACTGGTCGACTCCCAGAACTCTGGCTTGGCGGCCATCAGCAGGAGAATTCCAAGAAAAACGGCGATTCGGACGCCCAGCGAGACCTTCAGAAATGGATCCCGCAGTCGACCCTCCAAGTCTGGATTGATTGCCTTCGCGGCGGCGCACATCCTGCGGATCGCGCGCATGCGCCTGCCAGTCAGCGCACCGAGCGGTGCCATAAGCAGAATGGCGGCAACCGTCACCTTCGGCCACGCTAAGTCAAAGGCTGACATTCGCATCGCCAGGTAGACTCCAGAAAAGAAGACGATAAGCATTGAGCTCATGGCGACCAACGGCAGACCCGGAAGTGGCTCCATCCAGAGGCGAGCTTCGGACAGGGCGGCCGCGCGCCTCAAATGAAACAGAGACAGAACTTCAAAGCTCAGGGCAGCGAATAGCGCCACCACGGCCGTGACGTGGACGAACAATACGAGTGAATAGAGCGTCATGGTCACCTCATCTCCAATTAGTTTGAGACTCCTACGACTTTGCGGATCGAGGACTGGCTCTCGACCACCTTGATCATGAAATCAGCCACGTCTGCGCGCGAGATCTTGAAGCCGAACCGCGGCAGGTGGCCTTCTCGAACGCGATATTTCCCCGTGTAGGGCTTGTCCGTAAGTTCCGGCGGGCGCACCATCGTCCAGTCGAGCTCGCTTTCCCCGAAGACCCGCTCCATAGCGGATGCATCGGTGATGACACGAGGAAAGAGCAGCCGGCCAAGCACGTATGCCGGCGGCACGATGGAATTCTTGAACAGGAAAGCGACGGACTCGACAATCACGCGTTTGACTGCGGTGCGTGCCATAGCGCCCGTCAGCGCAAGAGCGAATTGCTCTAGAAGGTGCGCATCGGCTTTCGATACCGGCACGCGCGGGCCGAATCCTGACAGGACCGCGTCCTGGCCCTTGATGACCTTCTCAAGCTCCGTACCATTCAGCAGATTCCCCTGCTTTATGGTGATGCGGTCGCGAAACGGATGGAGTCGATCGGGCGAGCGAACCAACGCCGTCACGGAGTGACCATGCTGAATGGCCTGCCGAACGAGTTCCAGTCCTGTGCCCCCGGTGGCACCCAGTACAACTAGTTTCATGCTGCTGATCCGGGTTCCAGCACTCTGAACGCTCTCCAGTGCAGTTGGTGTATGGTCTGACATATTGGGTATAGATAACTATACTGACTAAAGGATGCTATAATTTTGCAGTTGGCAAAAACAAAACAACGGCCCTACAAATCGCTGGTTCGCGAGCGCCAGGCAGGCGACACTCGCAGCCGCATCGTTGAAGCGACCCGACAGCTCTTGCAGAGTGAAGGCTATGCGGGAATGACGATCGACGCGATCGCGCAACGGGCCGAAGTATCTGCCCAAAGCGTGTACGCCATCTTTAAGTCGAAGACAGGCATTCTCACCGAACTTCTCGATCAATCCACTTTCGGGCCCGATTACGAAGAGGCAGTACGAAAAGCACTGAGCGCGGGCGACCCCGAAACGCGTTTGCGGCTGGCGGCCCCGATTGCCCGGCAGATTCACGACGCGCAGAGTGCAACCTTCGATCTGCTGCGAGGTGCCGGTGTGGTGGCACCCGAACTGGCAAAACTCGAACAACAGCGGGAAAACCTACGCTATGAGAGACAGGAAAGGATGATCATTTCCCTGCGCGATGCCAGACGGCTTCGGCCGGGCCTTGATCACGCCACTGCCCGCGATATCTTCTGGATGCTTACCGGGAGGGACGTGTACCGGATGCTGGTGCGCGAACGTGGGTGGTCCTCACAGAAATACCAGGACTGGCTGGCCGATACGCTGGTGCACTCACTGCTGACTCCAGGAAGAAGGAATCCGGTTCGAAGTCGTTCAGCGAAAACGTGATTCGTTGCTGGGGTGGGTCATTTGCTCACGATCGGTGGATTCGCCGTTGCTGCCTGTACAGATAGCGGTACTAAGGAACTGGTTCTCAGCCGGCCGCTGCTACCCTCCCGCCAACTTCTTCCTTGCTATCGGCCGCGCAAAGGCATTCGTCGGGCCGTGTCCGTTATTGGCCATCACCTTGCCGTAATATTCCTTCGCGCGTGTCGCGTCGCCCGACTTCTCATAGGACTGGGCCAGTAGCATCAGGATGAAGGGGTCTTCTTGGTTCGCCTTCCCTAGTTCTGCGATAGCCGTTTTGTAGTCGCCGCCGTAGAACGCTACATACCCGGTCAGATAGGGAAAGAACGCTGCCTGATCCGGATTGCTCGCCTTTTCGAGTGCGGCTTTGGCCGCGGCAACCTGCTTCTGTGCTTCGTCGGACTGTCCCCGACGTGCGGCAATGCGGGCCTGGGCGTGGGCCCAGCGGAATGCCCACAGGTTCTTGTCGGTGTCCTTCATCTCCGTCTTGCGCATCGCGGTGTCATAGCCGGTCTTGTACCATTTCGCGGCGCCGTCGACATCCCCCGACTCTAGCTTGATGCGCGCCAGTTCGTTGGCCACTCCGGCCGCCGCCTCGAAATCCGGCTTCGCCATCAGCACGTCAAACACCTGCTTCTCGTACTTCTCCGCTTCGGCTGCATTGCTCTCGAACGCGTACGAAAATGCCATGACTCGCAACGCGCGATTCTTCTGGTCCGCCGGCGCCACGTCGATCGCCTTCATAAGGTGCTCACGCGCGGCCGCATAGTCGCCCTTTAAGTCGAGTGCAATCCCCGACTCCAGATGGGCCTCGTACAAATTGGGAGATTTCTCAAGCGCCTGCTTGTACAGCGTCAGCGCCTCATCCTGTTTGCCTTCGCTATTGAGCTTCTGCCCCTGTTTTACCAGCGCCGACGCATCATCGGACGGTGCGGCCACTTGCGCCCTCGCCACTTGCCCCATGCAAGTCACACCCAGCACAAAGATCGCTAAGAGAATCCGAACTCCACGATAAGGGGGTTTCATGCGCGCGATTATAGCGCCGAAGGCCGATAGAGATGCAGGAAAGAGCGATGCCGCTGGCAGGAGTGCCAGATGGTCTGGACCACGGCCTGAGACAACGATGCCTTTACTCGCGGGCGGCGCGTTCGAGGCGGAGACGATTGAGAATCCGGATATGTTTGCGACCGATGCCGATGATTCCGGCTTTGCGCAGTTCGCCCAAGGCCGCAGTCACGGATTCGCGATAGACGCGCAGATGCTGGGCGATCTCCTGATGCGTCAGGTTCTCTACGCACTCTCCTTGCGCTCGCTCAAGTATCAGGCTGGCGATGCGCGGCATCAACTGCCGAAACGATGTGGCTTCGAGGTTGAGAAGCACCCGGACAAAGCGGTCGCTGACTAGATCGAGCAGACGGCGCGTGACGACGGGGTATTGCTCGAGAAGCGCTTCGAGGTTCGCGCGCTCGATGATGCGAATGCGCGCCGGCTCTGTGGTCTGGGCGGAGCAGTGATACATGCGCTGGCCGACGCAGCCCATCTCGCCGAAGACGGCGGGTGGTTTCAGTTCGGCGATGATCAACTTGCGCGTGCCTGAGGTCCGGAAGGTCTGCACTCGTCCTTTCTCGATGAGAAATAAGCGCTCGCCGCTCTCACCGGACCGGAAAAAGGTGTGACCCTTGCGAAAGTCGCGCAGTTCACTCCCTTGTTCGAGCGTTCGCAGACAGCCCACTGGAAGGTCCTTGAAGAGATCGACCGCGGAGAGCGCGGTGGCTTCTACTAGACTCTCGGATAGTTTGGCGCTGGCGCTCGGCACGACGGAGATTCTCCTCCTGATTGTTATCTCAATAGATCGGCAAGCCAATGTAATCCAGATTACAGAGTTTCAGTGACACCTGCGCGACACACCGTAATCCAACAGACACGCGAGAAAGTGAATGACGCGACGATTGGAGACTAATAAAGTGTCGAGACTACCAGCAATTCAGACCGAAACTGCTAACGGCAAGGCTAAGCAGCTGCTCGAGGCCGTGCAGTCAAAACTCAAAATGACACCGAACATGACCCGAGTGATGGCCAACTCTTCCGCCGTGTTGGAAGGGTACCTGTCGTTCAGTGGAGCTCTTGCGGGCGGAAGTCTGCCCGCCAAGCTGCGGGAGGAACTCGCGCTTGTGGTGGGCGAGCAGAACGCTTGCCAGTACTGCGTGTCAGCGCACACGGCGATCGGCAAGTTGACAGGGCTCACCGATGTCGAGATTGAGCAGGCGCGGGACGCCCGGTCGAACTCGGCCAAATCTGCGGCGGCGCTCTCCTTTGCGCGGCAGGTGCTCGCAAGCAGAGGTCAGGTCACCGATGCCGATTTCGAAGCGGTGCGGCAAGCCGGCTTCGGCGAAGGTGAGGTCGCGGAGATCATCGCGCATGTGGCGCTGAACGTCTTCACAAACTACTTCAATCTTGCGGCGGGAACGGACGTGGACTTTCCGAAGATTTCCCTGCGGCGAGCAGCGTAATGGATCGCGGCTGCCGGGAAGGCTGCTCTCTTCGGCCCTCCATGCAGCTGGATTCGCGAATAATGGAAGCGAGGCAGACATGGTGACACCTGGAATTATTCCACCGTTTACGGAAGAGAGCGCTCTCGCCAAGGTACAAATGGCCGAGGATTTGTGGAATACGCGCGATCCAGAACGGGTCGTGCTGGCCTACACAGAAGACGCGGAGTGGCGGAATCGCGCGGAGTTCTTGAAGGGCCGCGAGGAGATCCGTGCATTTCTGCGGCGGAAGTGGGCGAGGGAACTGGACTACCGGCTGAAGAAGACGCTCTGGGGATTTCGCCAGAACCGGATGGCGGTGACCTTCGAATACGAGTGGCATGACGCCACCGGGCAATGGTACCGATCGTATGGCGTTGAACTGTGGGAGTTCAACCAGGCGGGGCTCATGCAGCGCAGGGTAGCGAGCATCAACGATGCGCCTATCGAGGAGAAGGAGAGGCGGATCGGGTAATTGGAATCTTGGGAGGGGACACGCTTTCTTCGAGCGCGCGCAAGTTCGATTCGGTGGCCAAGCAACCCTCTCAATCGCCTCAATCTGCCCGGTTGGCCGGATCGTCCCACATGTGTGCCTGAATTCGCCAGGAGCCATCCGGCATCTTCTTCATCACGTTCAGATAGGTGCCCGAATTCGAGAATTTCTGCGTTGGTTTCCCTTCCGGCGTCATGGTCCACGAAACGGCATCCAGGCCGCGGGCAAAGGCCGTTCTCTCACTGCCGCCAACCTGTTCGACGGTGATATTGAGCCCTGTGATTGTCGTGGGTGGGCCGCCAGCACCGAACCAATAGTTCTGAATTGCGGCGATCCCTTGGACAGGAGGATCCCCGTGATGGGGAAGCAGCACAGCGTCCTCGGCGAAGGTGCTCAGCACCCCCTTGCTGTCTCCGTTCAGCCACGAAGTTCGATAAGCCTCAATCGTCGCCTTAATGGCCTTCACGTCATCCGGCGAGAGTCCTTTTTCGCAGCCCCCAGAGTTAGACTGCGCTGAGAGCAACACGACCGGGCACAGCAGCAAGACAACCGCCCCCGCCAGCCAACGCATTGTTGTCGCCTTTCCCATCGCTCCACCCTCACGTTCCCCCACGTATCGTGCACTTGCGATTCGACTGTTGACACCTGGAAAAGTGAGCGAAGCTTTTCACTCTGGAGCAAAACTGTTGACTGTCACGCTGGATGGTTGTCGGCGCCCGCTTAACAGAATCAATCTGGGTGAGGGAGTCACTTCCCTGGTCGTCTATGCGGGGAGGCTGGCGGCGATCTGTTCCTTGCCACCGAAAGGGCTACATTCAAGTGTTTGGCTTTGATTGATCGACGCCCGGTTCCGCAATGCGCATGGTCACCGCCGTGACCCTGCCCACGATGTCCCCCTCGTTCGGATAGCGGACATGCCGGACCTGTACCCGGGACTGGGGAGACGGGATCAAGATCAGTTGGTTCCCATCCAGCTCACACCAGGTGCAAGCGTAACCGCCTCGAAGCTCGACGAAATAGACTGGGCGGTCGAACTCGTTTTTCCAATTTCCGTGCTTAACCTTGTTTTGGCGGTCGTCAATCTCAACAAAAGAGCCGGGCCGGATGTGAGGGTAGAGCGAGTAGTCTTCGAGCCCGACGTATCCGCAGAGACGGTGCCGCAGGTCCAGTTGCTGCAAAAGTCCGACAGGAATCTCGCCCCAACTTTCGAACATGCGGGAGACAAGATTCGTTCGCGCGAGCTCGACGTTCTTGCGCAGTTCCATCGGAAGCTCGATCGTCTGTCCGGCCAACTCAAGATTCGATCCGATCAACTGTGTATCAGGCAGCCCGACCAGTCTCTGTTCCTCGGGCGCATCCCGAAGATTGATCCCGAAGAAATCCAGGATCTTCAGGTAGGTCGTTTTGTAGATGAGACTCAGGCTGTAGAGCTTGTAGATGCTGGGAGTGAACTTGCCGTTCTCAACTTCTGTGAGCCAGGCGTGAGAAATGCAGTAGTCCTGATTATCGCCTTTTTCTTGCG
>JAIQEY010000004.1 GCA_020073565.1 Terriglobia bacterium | reverse complement strand
TAGGTCTCAAAATGCACGCTGAAATCAGCGCCTTTTCAGAGCGGCCAACCGTTCCGCCATTTTCGAATCTCTGTAGTAGCTGTCCAGCGGATAGCACCCGGAAGGCAATCCATTCCGCGGCGCCGTCGTACAATCGCTGAAAGTCCTGCAAATGCGCTTCCGTTGAATGGTCTGATCGTGGGAGGCATCCCAGAGCAGTTCCGGATAGGTCAACACCATTCGTCCCAGCCCGACCACGTCTACCCATCCCTGTCGCACAGCGGCCTGCGCGACGTATGGCAGAAACTCCTGCAAGTAGCTGTAGGCCGAACCCACAACCAGAAGGTTTGGAAATTGTTGTTTCAGCCGATGTGTGGCGTCCATCTGGCGCGCTACTCCCACCAAAGGGTCCTCGGGAGGCTGGTAGCCATCGGAGGGCGGATACCAAGCAGGCCGCTGAATGTGCGGATTGTAATAAGGACTCCCCGCAGTGAGATTTACCAACTTGATGCCGAGTTCCTCGAGAAGTGATAGGAAGCGTACCGTCTCACTCAGGTCTGCCTCAGTTGGGTTCAGAGGATTCACGCCAAACCCCCAGCGGTACGGGAGCATTCGTTCAAGCATCTCAGGAACCCCTTGCGCCGGTTTTCCCGTCAATGTGCTTGCCGGCGCTGGCCGGAACGGTACCGAGTCGAAGGCCGAAAGCCGCACCCCGATGCCCAGGCGCGGCGCGAGGGAGCGTATGCCCTGCACGACTTCTCGTAAAAATCGTGTTCGATTTTCGAAGCTTCCACCGTAACAGCCCTCCCGGGTATGAGCGCTGAGAAACTCGTGCGCCAGGTAGCCATGGCAGTGCTTGATGTCAACGAAATCGAAGCCCAAGTTCCACGCCATTTCTGCCGCCCGATGGAAGTCTTCGATGATGACGCCAATCTCCGCGTCCGTCAGCAAAGGATAGTCAGGTGGCAGATTCTGCCGCCGATCCAAAATAGGGTGGCGATAGACGATGCGCGCCTCGCTGCGTTTATAAGCGATGGGATGGCTGAAGCGTCCGGAGTGGGTCAATTGCAATCCAATCAGCAACGCATCATCGGAGCCCGTTGTCCGGCGGTGTTCTTCGATTAACGCCGCCCGCAGTTGCGCCAGACCCTTCTGGGTGTGCGCAGCGATCACAAGTTGATTCGGATTAGCGCGTCCTTCATGAGAAACCGCAACCGCTTCTCCGCCCCAGATCAGCTTGGCGCCGCTGCGCCCAAACCGCTGCCAGCGCCGGAGCGTACTCTCAGACGGATTCCCTTCGAGCGTACCGTCCCAGCCTTCCATCGGCTGCACGGCAATCCTGTTGCCGATCTTGAGTTCTCCGTTGATGAGCGGCCGCAGGAGTGGGGATTCAAGCCCAGACATGAGTTGATCGTCGCAGGGGATCGACAAATGCAGTGAATCCAGATGCTCCTTGAAACGCGCCACGTCCTTCACGCTTCCCAACCGCAGAAATAAACTTGCGCTCATGCCATTTTCTGCCCTCAGGCAACTTCGTCGACCGGCTCATAATGTACCGCGACCGCATCCTCGATTGCACGCTCTGCAGCGGACCTGTGTGCGCGCCGGTTTTGTGGCAGAATACGTCGTGCTTCAACTACTGACCGAGCGCAAGGAATGGAAGTTTTTCGCGGTCCTGCCGAAAGCGGCCCCGGGCCTCGCCGCCGCTTGGTGGGCAGCTCTCCTGCTCAGAGGGATTCTGCCGGCGGCGTTCGCGATCGCGATGGGCGTGCTAGTCGCCGCCGTGCAACGCAGCCATCCTCTCGCCGGTCCGCTCGCATTTGCGGGCGCGATTTTCGTGCTGCTTCAGTTACTCAACCCGATTCATCAGGCGGTCAGCGCCAATCTCGGAGACCGCACGGCCGCGTGGCTCTACGACCGGCTCACCGAGGCCTGCGTCCGCCCGCCCGGCATGGGGCACCTCGAGGATCCCACGCTCACCAGCGACCTCACCGTCGCGCGCGACTTCGACCTCGGGATGACCGGCCCGCCGCTGTCGATCTCCATGGATTTCATCGCGACCGGCATGGTCGAGATGATCGGCGGTGTCGCGTCCGCCGTGATCCTCGCCCGATACGCCTGGTGGGCGCCCGTCGTGCTGGCGGGCGCATGGCTGGCGACACACTGGCTTCTGCGTGAGAGCGCAATCTGGCGCGACCGCAACACCGAAGAAGTGCGCGGCGCGCAGCGCGATGCCGACTACGCCTACCGGCTGGCGGTGGACCCACCCGCGAGCAAGGAACTGCGGTTGTTCGGCCTCGCCGCTTGGACGATTGACCGCTTCGTCGCCCGACGCACTCGCTTGCACGACCTTCAGTACGCCGCCACACGTCTGCGCGAGCGTCCTGTCATTTGGAGCATGCTCCTCGTCGTCTCTGCGAACGTCGTGGTGTTCTGGTTACTGGCGAGCGCCGCCGCCGGTGGCCGCATCAGTCTGGGAGAAGCCGTAGTCTATGGGCAGAGTGCCATCGGCGTTTCGCTGATCGCGTTCGGCGGATTCAGTTGGGCGCTCGACGGAGCGGCTGCCCCCGTCGCCGCGGTGCTGCGACTCGAGCCGGCGATGCGTCCCGCCGGCGATCTGCACTCTGGCGATCGCCCCGCGGACACAACACCAACGCGCGAGATTCGTCTCCGCAATGTCACGTTCGCGTACCCTACGGGCGCGTCGACTCCTCCCAGCGCCGGCACGCCTGTGCTCGACCACCTCGATCTCACGATTCCCGCCGGCTCGTCGCTCGCCATCGTTGGACAGAACGGTGCCGGCAAGACGACAATCGCGAAACTCCTCTGCCGGTTGTACGATCCGCAATCAGGTGCGATCGAAATCGACGGCGTTGACCTCCGCGAGTTCGACCTCGCGTCCTGGCGCTCGCGCGTCGCGGCCGTGTTCCAGGACTTCATCCGCCTCGAACTGCCGCTGCGCGACAACGTGGCGTCGGCAGGCGCACCAGACGAGGTCGTGCGCGCCGCGCTCGAGTCGGCAGGAGCGATGAACCTGGCCGCGCTGGACACGGTGCTAGCCCGCGGATACGACGGCAGCACCGACCTGTCAGGCGGCCAATGGCAGCGCATCGCGCTGGCCCGAGCGCTAGCAGCTGTCAAGCTCGGCGCCGGCGTTGTGCTCCTCGACGAACCGACCGCGCAGCTCGACGTGCGGGGGGAGGCCGAGATCTTCGATCGCCTCCTCGCCGCAACCCGGCATTGCACGACCATCCTGATCTCACATCGCTTCTCCACCGTCCGCCATGCCGATCGTATCTGCGTGCTCGAGCACGGCCGGGTCATCGAGCTCGGCACGCACGATCAACTGATGACGCTCGCCGGGCGGTATCGCACAATGTTCGATCTGCAGGCGCAGCGTTTCAACGTCCCAGAAGAAGAGGAGGGCAAGACGTATGACGTCCTCTCCTGATCGGGACCGCGCCATCGAGCCGCTGCCGCCCGCGCTGTCGTCGATGTGGCGGTTGTGCAAGTTGGGATATCGCCACGAACCGCGTTTGATGGTCGCGTCGTTCGGACTGTCGCAGCTCGCCGCGCTGCCCGATGCGCTTCTCGCGTTGTGGCTGATGCTGCTCGGCAAGGGTGTCCTCGAGCACAGACGCGGCATGGTGCTAGGCGCGGCCATTGGCCTCGGCGTATCGACCGCCGCAACGTGGTTTCTCCGCACGGTCAGCACCCGCGTGCAGCGTCGCTTCCGCGACAAGGTCACGATCGCGCTCGAGTCGCACGTCGCGCGACTGCAGGCATCGGTCGCGACGGTCGCCCATCAGGAACGCCCGGAGTATCTCGATCGCCTCTCCATGCTCCGCAATCAGGTGTTCGTGCTCGACCACATGTACATGTCGCTGTTTTCCACGCTCGGGTGGATCCTGCGGCTGGGCGTGACGATGGCATTGCTGGCGTCGATTCACCCGGCGCTCATCCTGCTCGTGGTGTTCGCGGTTCCGACCGTCTTGACGTCGACGTGGCGGCCTGCGGTCGAGCGATCCGCGCAGGAGCGTGGAGCACAATCCAATCGGCTAGCGCGTCACCTGTTCACCGTCGCCACCACCGCGCCGCCCGGCAAGGAAGTGCGGGTTACCGGCATCGGAGAGCGCCTCGTTACAGAGCGCCGAGCGGCGTGGGAGCGCTGGTACGGACCAGTCGCAACCGCTCGGTGCGGCTCGGCGTTGTGGCACGCGCTGGCGTGGGCGGTATTCGGATGCGCGTATGTCGGCGCGGTCGTGTTCGTATCGTCCGGCCTCCGCGCGCCCGCCAGCGCAGTACTGCTGGTGCTGGCCGCAGGTGCGCGGCTGTCGTCATACATCGGCGCCACCGTCGGCGAGATTGGATTCTTGCGCGGATTTTGGATGGACGGTTCGCGGCGGCTCGCATGGCTCGAGGACTACGCCGCCTCGGTCGCTTCGTCGGGCGACTTGCCAGTTCCCACCGCGTTGCACCAAGGCATCCGGCTCGACCACGTCTCGTTCGCGTACCCTGGCACGTCACGCGTTGTGCTCGATGATGTGTCGGTGACATTGCCCGCGGGAGCGGTCGTCGCCATCGTCGGCGAGAATGGCGCCGGCAAGACCACGCTGGTCAAGCTGCTCGCGAAAATGTACGAGCCGTCCTCTGGTTCCATCCTCGTGGACGACACGCCGCTCGCGCGCGTACCGGCTGGCGAGTGGCGAGCGCGTCTGGCGGGAGCGTTCCAGGACTTTTTCCGCTTCGAATTTCGCGCCGGGCAGACGGTTGGTTTGGGCGACCTCCCACGACTGGAGGATGAGGCAGCTGTGGTCGCGGCTGTCGACCGCGCCGGCGCCAGCGATGTCGTCGCCCATCTGGCGTCAGGCCTCGACACGCAGCTCGGTCCGACGTGGCCGGGTGGAGCCGAGCTATCGTTCGGCCAGTGGCAGAAGCTCGCGCTGGCGCGTGGCTTCATGCGCGATCAGCCTCTGTTGCTGGTCCTCGACGAACCGACCGCCGCGCTCGACGCGGAAACTGAACACGCCCTGTTCGAGCGCTACGCCGCAGAGGCGCACGGCCCCGGCGAGAGCGCCAGCGGGCGCATCACGATCCTCGTCTCCCACCGATTCTCGACCGTCCGCATGGCCGATCTCATCGTCGTGCTCGATGGGGCGCGACTTGTGGAGGTCGGTGCGCACGATGAACTGATGGCCAAGAACGGTCAGTACTCGCAGCTGTACAGTATTCAGGCCAACGCGTACCGCTGAAAATACTGGGCCGCTAATTACCCAGAAATGTGTCCGTTCCAATCCAAGAATCGGCCAGTGCCTTCAAGTTCTTTTTATAGGTACGCGTAACGATATATTCTCGGCCGCTCGGGTCACCATACAATTTGCTGCCAGGCAGGCCGACGAACGTTAAGCTCCGGCCAGCTTTCTTCCGTCAGTGGCTAATTGATTCACCCCGATTTCGTTACCTGAAAAGAAACACAAAACGGACTCCGCACGTTAGTGTGCTGCCGAACCACGCGCACGGGCGCCTATGGTGCGATGCAGGTTGACCTGTTTAGTTTGTCTAGTTCTGTTCTGGGATGGGGGGAGAAAACCTGAATTCCTAGTCCGGCCTTTCAGCAGTGTCGAGAGCCAAGTTCATACGCATTCTTGTAGACATCGGCGTTTCGATCTTCTATTCGTGGAAGATTAGCGGAAGCAGCATTGCCTGGTCTCTCCGTGCCTCGTCCCCACAACCCGTCGGATTGTCTTGCCGCTGTGTAAGTTCACATAAAAGTCAGTCTAACTCGACACCGACTTATCCAACGCTCACCAATGCGGCCTTGTAGATGCTTACTCGTTTAGTGAGATCACATTTCGCTGAGAAGTATCTTATGCATGAGGAGAAACAACGATGCGTCGACTGATGTTATGTCAGAGAGTATTTGTATTTGTTTTGGCGTTGTCTTGTGTGATTCTGGTGAGCTCTGGAGTCGTGTGTGGCCAGGCCATCAGCGGCAATATCGTAGGTACAGTCGTTGATCCATCGTCCGCGCTGGTGGTAAACGCGAATGTTGAAGCCACCAACCTTGCCACCGGGATGACCACGTCGACGAAAACCAACGGCACGGGAGGATATCGCTTTGAAAACCTGCTCGCTGGTGCATACAAGGTCACAGTGAAGGCAAGCACCTTCAAGACGATGACGCAGCAAACGGAGGTGGTGCTGAACCAGACTGGCACCCTGAATTTCGCTCTGACACCCGGATCCGAATCCGAGACCATTGAGGTGTCCGCCGTGCCGCCGGCCATCGACACAACCTCAGCGCAGATATCTGCCAGCTACAACGACCGCTATTCTGCGGACTTGGGAATCACGTCGGCGGGAGGCGTAGGAGCAGGCGTCCTGAATCTGTCTTTGCTGAGTCCAGGAGTAGCCCAGGCCAGCTCACTTGGAATCGGGACGGGCCCGTCCGTTGGAGGCCAGCGCCCCTACAACAATAACTTCACTGTCGAGGGTGTCGACAACAATAACAAAGCGGTAACCGGCGCTTTGATTGCCGTTCCAAACGACGCGGTAGAAAACTTCACTTTGTTGGAAAATCAGTTCAATAGCGACTTTGGTCACTCTTCTGGTGGCCAGTTCAGCACGACGATCAAGAGTGGAACCAATAGCTTTCATGGCTCGGTCTACGAATACTTCAGAAATCGTAACCTGAATGCGATTGACAATGTCTACAGGCTGCAGGGCCTGACGTCCAATCCGCGCTTCGACAGCAATCGCTACGGCGGCACTTTTGGTGGGCCGATTATCAAGAACAAACTGTTCTTCTTCACCGATTACGAGCGTCAGCCAATCGGGCTTACCGGAACGGGTGGCGCGCAGGTGTCGGCACCCACCGCGGATGGCCTGGCCGCGATCTCGCTGGATCCTCAGCTCAGTGCCACCAACTTCGGAGTTTTCAAGCAGTACGTGCCTGTGGCGCCGTCTGCGAGCACGTGCCTACCGTATTCCGGCGCCGCTGCGTCTGCTTCGTGCGCCGCCAATACGGTTCCCGGGGGACAAGTGCAGATTTCAGCGCCCGCGTGGGAAAACTTCGAGAACTTCGTCCAAAGCGCCGACTACAACATCTCCGAGTCGGATCAGCTGCGCGGTCGGTTTGTATTTAACAAACTCGATCAGATCGACACGCAGACGCAGTTGTCCGCGTTTTACCAGGTTCAGCCCATCCGGTTTTACCTGTTCACCCTGGGCGAGTTTCACACGTTCACCCCGTCACTTCTCAACGAGTTTCGGGTGGGCTTCAATCGCTTTAACAATGTCACTCCCGCAGGAAATCCCAGCTTCCCCGGGTTGGATGCGTTTCCGAATATCACAATGCGCGATCTGGGATTGGGCATCGGCCCGGATTCCAACGCACCCCAATTTACGATCCAGAACCTCTACCAGATCGTCGATAACATCAGCTGGACGAAGGGGGCTCACACGTTCAAGTTCGGCGTCGAGGGGCGCGAATACATCTCGCCCCAGCAATTTACTCAGCGCAGCCGCGGCGACTACATATACAGTGCTTTCCAACTGTTCCTGCGGGATGCCGTTCCTGACGAGTTCGGCGAGCGCAGTTCGGGGTTAATCACGTATTACGGCAACCAGCAAGCACTCTACTGGTACGCTAACGACACCTGGAAATTCAATCCGCATCTGACACTCAACCTGGGGGTGCGCTATGAATACACCTCGGTTCCGCTGAGCGAAGCCAGACAGGCGCTGAATAGTCTTTCCGATACGCCCAGCATCGTTGTTCCGGTCGTGAATCAGCAGCTGCTGTTTCACAAACCTCAAGCACCCAAGAATAACTGGGCGCCCCGGGTAGGATTTGCATATTCCCCGGGAAACAGCGGCAACACGTCCGTTCGCGGCGGGTTCGGCTTGGCCTACGACGTGCTTTACGACAATATCGGAATCCTGGGCGTCCCACCGCAAGTAGGCGCCACCAACGACGTGTCGAGCACAACGCCGACACCCTTCCTAGGCAATGGTGGACTGGCGGGCGGCGGGAGCGGAATTCAGGTTCTAGACGAGGCCACCGCACGGGCCAGCACCTCCAACTGGATTCCTCCCCAGACCCGCTGGCCGTATTCGATCAACTGGAACCTGGGCATACAGCATTCCTTCGCCAAGGACTTCACGGTAGACATTCGATACGTGGGGACTCGTGGCGTTCATTTGGATGTTCAGGACCGAATTAACCGCAGATCGCTCGTCAGTTCGAGCGCTTTCTTGCCGACGTACTTACAGCAGCCATCGCAGGCGGAACTCGATGGTCTGACGACAACGTTGGCTGGTCTGCAGGCTCCCGGTTCGACTATCCCGGCATACACAGACAATGGCTTTGCCTCGAGCATCACAGCAGACCTGCCGCTCGGTTCTTCCATCTACCACGGTCTACAAACCCAGGTGACCCGGCGCTTCAGCAAGGGTCTCATGTTCCAGGCGGCCTATACCTGGAGCCGCACGATCGACAACAGTACGGCTGATTTCTTCTCGACGAGCCTCACTCCCCGACGCCCTCAGGATTTTCAGAATTGGGGCGCGGAGAGATCCGTTTCTCCACTTTCCCGCACTCACCGCCTTACCTTGGCAGCCGTCTACGACCTGCCGTACTTCCAACATAACAACTGGATCGTCAAGAACATTGTTGGTAATTGGGGGTTTAGTCCCGTCTACACCTACGAATCGCCGCAATGGGCGACGGTACAATCAGGGCTGGACTCGAACCTCAATGGTGACTCGGCAGGCGACCGTGTCATCCTGAATTCCGCTGGCATAGCGGGCACTGGGAGCGACGTAACCAACCTGTGCACCAGCAGTCTTCCGGCCGGGCATCTCTGCAATGGCGATACGGACCCCAACTTTGACCCCAGCCCGTATGTTGTGGGCTATTTGGCAACCAACCCCAACGCTCAATATATCGTTGCCGGGGCGGGTGCACGAGCCACGAGCAGCCGCAACACTCTGGCTACCAGGCCGACCAACGATTTGTCACTCTCGACCTACAAGAACATCAGCATTACGGAACGCTTCAAGATCCGTTTCGGCGCGCAGTTTGCTAACCTTTTCAACCACCCGCAGTACATTCCAGGCAGTAACCCCGGCCAGGGGCTGGGCGTCAATGATGTTACTTCGTTCACCACGACAGCCAACAACAACCCGGCATACCTGAATTATTTGATTCCGGGTTCCTCCATCTTCAACAATCCCAAAGCGGTATTTCCTAGCAACGCTCGCAGCATAGCGTTGGTGGCGAAGTTTACGTTTTAGGACCTTGATGTAGTGCGAAATACCAGAGGGCGAGTCCCCAGGGGACTCGCCCCTCATTTTGGGAAGAGCAAGGCTTCAGCCGTGACACCCAGAACCAACAAACTGGGTCTCAAGGCTTCCGCGCTCCGCTCTGATCCATGCCCCGAATCAGCCCAGCCGGTTCAGACCGTCCACGTAGGCTTTTGCGCTGGCCTCGATGATGTCGGTGGAAGCACCGCGGCCCATGACGCGGCGGTTGCCGATCTCCAGTTGTACGGTGACTTCTCCCATGGCTTCGGTACCTTCGGTTACGGCTCGAATGTCATAGCGCAAGAGTTTCGCGTGGGTGGCAGTGAGTCCCGCAATCGCCTTGTACACGGCATCGACCGGTCCGTCGCCAATCGAAGCTCCTTCCTTCGTCTTTCCGTTCACGAGCAAGCGCACGGTCGCGGTCGGAATCGCTGTCGTACCGCTGTAACTGTGCAGGTACTCCAATTTCAGGTTCTGCTGAACCGGAGGGAATTCATCGTGAACCAGTGCGGCCAGGTCTTCATCGAGCACTTCCTGTTTCTTATCCGCCACGGCCAGGAAGCGTTGGTACATGCTATCAAGCTCCGGCTTGGAGAGTTGGTAGCCGAGTTTTTCCAGCCGTGAGCGAAGCCCGGCCCGGCCCGTGCGCGCCGTCAGGACAACCCGGCTCCCGGTAACTCCCACGTCGGCGGGACGCATGATTTCGTAGGTCTGCCGGTCTTTCAGGAATCCGTCCACGTGGATGCCGGAACTGTGCGCAAACGCATTCGAGCCGACGACGGCTTTGTTGGCTGGGACCGGCATTCCGAGCATGTCGGCGACCATGCGGCTGGTGCGGAAGAACTCGCGCGGCTCGATTCCGGTGCTCACTCCGTAGTAGTCGGCGCGGGTGCGGATGCCCATCACGATTTCTTCCAGCGCGGCGTTGCCAGCTCGTTCGCCGATTCCGTTGATCGTCCCTTCCACCTGGCGCGCACCATTGCGAATACCTGCCAGGGAATTGGCCACCGCAAGACCCAGGTCGTCGTGGCAGTGTACGCTGATGGTGGCGCGCGCAATGTTGGGAACGTTCTCGCGAATGCCGCGAATCAGAGCGCCGTACTGCTCGGGAACCGTGTAGCCCGTGGTGTCGGGAATGTTGACGACCGTTGCGCCCGCATCGATGACCGCCTCCAGCATCTCGTAGAGGTACAAGGGCGCGGCGCGGCCGGCATCTTCGGCGTAGAACTGAACGTCGCCCACGCAGTTGCGCGCACGCTTGACGGAATCCACGGCCAGCGCCACCAGCTTTTCCCTCTTGCCTTCGAGCGTCTTGCCATACCGCTCGTCGCGGAACTTGCCCATGATGTGAATGTCGGAAACGCCGATGCCGGTGTGAATGCGGGGGCGCGAGGCCTTGGCGAGCGCCTTACCGCAGGACTCGATGTCGGCCGCCACCGCGCGCGACAGCGCACAGATGGTAGGCCCCTCGATCTCCTGCGCGATCTTCCGGACGGCATCATAGTCTTCGGGAGATGACGCCGGGAAGCCGGCCTCGATAATATCCACCTTCAGCCGGGCCAGCTGGCGCGCAAGCGTGATCTTGTCACGACTCCCCAGGCGGGTTCCCGCTGCCTGTTCGCCATCTCTTAGAGTGGTATCAAACACCGCGATCTTTGACGTAGCCTTCATTGCCGCATCCTCTATGAAAGTCTTGGATTCATTATCGGACAGAAACAACCGAACCAGCTCCAGCATACCGCAGGAGGGCTTTCGGAACTAAGGCAACACGAGCATGCCGTGATATTTCCCCAGCAGAGACTGGCTCACAGAAAGGCTCTGAAGCCGAGAAGCGGACACCGGAGAGAGGTGAACCCCGGGTGGCGCAACTGACTCTCCAGTTCGGGCACTTGCGTGGTGTACGCATCAGCAAATTGATCGCAGTGGCGATTGCCATGGGAGTAAGAAAGCTGGTCTGGGTGGTGAACCTGTTTTACACTCTCGTGGTCTGCTGGAACATCATCGTGGTGGTGGCTCTATCCACGAAGCGGGGCTAGATTGTTGCCGTCGGGAGCCCATAGATCGATTTTCCTCAAAATCTTTCGTTTGGATCGGAGTAGGTATGACCTGCGGTTGGCTTGGGCGGATTGCAAGGCTGCTTCCGATGTGCTTTGCCGTTACCACTTTCGGATTCCCGGCGGAGTCGTTGCCTCCAATCGAAGCAAACCAGAACCACACGCCGGCGGGCATCCTCCGCGATGGAGTGTTGTCGGTTCAGCTTGAGATCGCGAAGGGCGAGTGGCATCCGGAAGCTGATGACGGCATTGCGCTGTCCGTGTATGCGTTCGGCGAGCCTGGACGCCCACTGCAGACTCCCGGTCCGATGATCCGCGTGACCCAAGGCACCGAAATTAGCGCCTCCTTGCACAACACGCTCGCCGTGCCGATCGCTGTGCATGGCCTGGGAGATCCCGGCGTCAGCGATGCGGTCGTGCATATCGCACCTGGAACGGTGGAGCAGGTTCGATTCAAAGCAACAACGCCCGGGCTGTACTTTTATTGGGGTGCGTCGGAAGGCGAGGATCTGAAGTTGCGCTACGGCATCAACTCGGAGTTGACCGGCGCGTTCGTGGTCGATCCGGCCGGCAGCAGCGCGAACGACGAGATCTTCGTTATGGAGATGATGTCAGAGCATCCCGGCGCCAACGCCAGGGAAACGCTGGCCACTATCAACGGCAAGTCCTGGCCTTACACACAGCGGTTTCACTATGACATCGGTCAACCGGTGCGTTGGCGCTGGATCAACGCTACCAATGAACCGCACGCGCTGCACCTGCATGGCTTCTATTACAGGATTGATGCTTTCAATCGCGGCGGGCGAGTGCAAAGCTACAACGGCGAATCGCGACCGATGGTCGTGACCCAGCGAATCACACAGGGCGAAACGTTCGACATGAGTTGGTCGCCGGATCGGCCTGGACAATGGCTCTTTCACTGCCACATGCTCCAGCACATGACTCCGCCCATCGTGCCCAGGGTGCCGGGGCTGTCGATGAGAGCGGCCCTCCCCCGTCCGGACGAGCACGCGACGATGCACGAAGCATCTGGTATGGGGCAGCTCGTATTGGGCATAACCGTACCCGGGACTAAAAGGGCGGCGTCCGGCGCCGAGTGGCACACAGATCGCAAACTGCAACTCGAGATCAGCGAACGCAGCGGCGCGCCCCGCTACGCTCTGCAGTTGCGTGAAGGCGCGCAAGCCGTAGCCACCCCGAGCAAGCCGGGACTGATCGGTCCGCCGATCGTGCTGACGCGCAGCCAATCGGTAGAAATCGAAGTGGTGAACAGACTCAAAGATCCAACCGCCATCCACTGGCACGGAATCGAGTTGGAGAGTTATTACGACGGAGTCCCAGGATGGAGTGGTACAGACACACAGATCATGCCACCAGTCGCGCCAGGAACGTCATTTGTAGCTCGGATGGCGCCGCCGCGCACCGGAACATTCATCTATCACACGCACTGGCACGATCAATTGCAGCTCACCAACGGCATCTACGGCCCGTTGATCGTGCTGCCGCCAGGAGAGAAATTCGATCCTGCATCCGATCTGGTGTTCGTATTCAGCATCGGCGATTTCGGCGCGTTGCAGGAGTTGGCGCTCATCAACGGGACGCCACAAAGCAAAACGCTGCAGTTACAGGCGGGCAAAAAATACCGCCTCCGGCTGATCAACATCTCGACCAACAACCAAGCGATGCAGGTGTCTCTTCGCGATACAAACGGCCCGGTGGAGTGGTTGAATATCGCGAAAGACGGCGCTGATCTACCGGCGAATGTCGTGCGTCCGACCAAAGCACAGCTTACGATTACGGTAGGGGAAACGTATGACGTCGAGTTCTCGTCCGCTACCCCACAGGACCTGCTGCTCGACCTGCTTCTACCAGCCCAGAAGATCCATACGACCCAGACGCTGTCATTCGCGCCGGCAGTTCAAGACGAAGGCCCGAAGTAAACCAAGCGGCGACACCTTGCCCGAGGCGGAAGCGGGTTTGCCTCCCGACCGTCGCGGATGGTAAAACCCTCCCGAGGCTTCCGCTCGTGAAAGAGTTCATGAAAAAGCTCGCCCTTGTCTCCTGCCTTACCCTTTCCTCGCTGCTGATCGTGTTCGTGATTGCACGCGCCGCCGAACGCTCGCGCCAGATCAACCTTCCGACCAGCAAGAGCCTGACGCTCCCCGTCCCCGGCTATGTGGCCCGCACCAACAGCTTTCCCGCCACCATCGCCCTCAGCCCCGACGGCCGCTACGCCGCGCTCCTCAACCAGGGCTACGGCACACAGGAAAGCGGCGCACGCCAGTCGATCGCTATCCTCGACCTGAGCAACAATCAGCTGCACGACTTTCCCGACGACCGCCTCAGCGACGAGGAGACAACCCGCCAGAGCTACTTCATCGGCCTGGCATTTGCGAGCGACGGCAAGCATCTCTACGCCTCCATGGGCTCGATCACCGACCCCACCGGCGAAAAGCCAAAGAGCACGGGCAACGGCATAGCGGTCTACAAATTCGCCGACGGACAAGTCACTCCCGAGCGCTTCCTCAAGATCGCGCCACAGCGGCTAGCCGAAGGGAAAGAAGTGGCGTTCGGAGTGCGCAAGACTCCGCCTGGAACTACGCTCCCATATCCCGCTGGGCTAGCCGTCCTGCCCGGTCCCAGCGGCGATCGCCTGCTCGTCGCGAATAATCTCTCCGACAACGTGGTGCTTCTTGACGCCACCTCCGGCCAGATCCTGCAGTCCTTCGACCTGAGCCGCAGCCGCTACATCCCAGCCGCATACCCATACACCGTCGTCGCGAACAAAGCAGGAACCAAAGCCTGGATCAGCCTCTGGAATGCCGCCACCATCGCACAGTTGAATCTAGCGACCGCGAAGGTAGACGCGTGGTACGACGCGTTCAATCGAACAATTCCGACCGCTCCGAGTAGCCACCCAACTGCCATGGCCCTCAATTCCGCGGAAGACACGCTTTACGTGGGCCTCAGCAACACGGATTTCGACTCTGTCCTAGCTTTCGACCTTAAGCCTAATCAAGTGGGGTATCGCTTCCACGCTAACCTCAAGAGCTCTTTGGAAAGTGATCGGGGCTCAGTCCCACAGTCCGTTGCTCTCTCCCCTGACGGCAAGCGTTTGTTCGTGGCGTGCGCTTCGCTCGACGCAGTCGCGGTCTTCGATACTCACGCCGGCGGCCCCGAACTGTCTCCTCTCGGCTTCATCCCCACCGAGTGGTACCCCAGCGCCCTAGCCATCGCCGGCAACGACCTCCTCATTGCCACCGCTAAAGGAGAAAGCAGCGGCCCGAACAACATGCAGGGCACGCTAAAAGGTGAGCGGAAGAGAAATGAGCATCCCTACATCCCAACCCTGATCGGAGGCTCTATCCAGCGCCTCAGCCTTGCCGACATCGACAAGAATCTCGCCGCGTACACGCATCAGGTAGAAGAAGACAATCTCCTCCATGCCGATCCCGGCAAGTTCACTTTCGCCGCCGGCAAGAATCCGATCCGCCACGTCATCTATGTGCTCAAAGAAAACCGCACCTACGATCAGATCCTCGGCGACCTGCCCGCAGGCGACGGCGATCCCTCACTCACCATGTACGGAGCCGACATCACGCCCAACCAGCACAAACTAGCCCTGCAGTTCGGCGTGCTCGACAACTTCTACGACAGCGGCGAGGTCTCTGGCGACGGCCACATCTGGTCCACGGCCTCGACCACCAGCGACTACAACGAGAAGAATTGGCCGATCGGATATCGCAGCAAAGAGCGCACCTACGACGCCGACGGCAGCGTGGCCGACGAATTACCTCTCGAACACGAAATCCCCGACATTGACGATCCCGGCACCGGTTTCATCTGGGATAACCTCGCCAAGCGCGCCCTCACCTATCGCATCTACGGAGAATTCATCCACGCCGTCTGGTGCAAGAACCATAAAGTAAGTTCGCCGAAGCAGGGAACACCGTCGTCCGCCTCGGACAGCTGCCCCGTGACTGAAATCAAGAAAGGTGAGTCCCTACCCAAGAACGTCGGCAATCCGCGGGGAGGCCCAAGCCCCTGGCCGTGGGCGATTCCCCAAATAAAGCAAATGCGCCCGACCAAGGCTGTCCTGCGTGACCACTACGACCCGCTCTTTCCCGATTTCGAAACCGACTATCCCGACCAACTCCGCGCTGACGAATTCCTGCGCGAGTTCGACGAGTTTGTGAAACAGAAGGGAACACCCAAAGAACTCCCCCAGTTCACCCTGCTCTATCTGCCCGATGACCACACCGGCGGCACGCGCCCCGGCAAGCCCACGCCGCAAGCCTCCGTCGCCGATAACGATCTAGCGCTAGGCCGCGTGGTCGATGCCGTCTCCCATAGCCCCTACTGGGACGATACTGCCATCTTCGTCCTCGAAGACGACGCACAAGACGGAGCCGACCACGTCGACGCCCACCGCTCCATCGCCTTCGTCATCAGCAAGTACTCCCCGCGTAACGGCCACGCCTTCGTAGATCATCACTTCTATACAACCGTCAGCATGATCCACACCATGGAGGAACTGCTCGGTCTTCCCCCAATGAATCTGTTCGACGCCCACGCCCCCCTGATGACGCCGCTGTTCTCAGGTCCAGGAACGCAACCGCCCTATCAGGCCGACGACAAGAACCTCCGCAGCGGCCTGCTCTATCAGGTAAACGAAAAGAAAGCGCCCGGCGCAAAAGAGTCGTCGCAAATGGATTTCTCCCGCCCCGACGCCGCCGACGCAAAAAAACTAAACGCAATCCTATGGCAGGATGCAAAAGGCAAATGACCGTGTGGCGCGGACACTCCTGCCCGCGCTGCCTTCCTCCGTGAGCCTCTGTGTCCTCTGTGCTTTCTGCTTCTTGCCTTAGTCAGAGAGGTAATCGAAGTCTTTGCCACAGGCGCCTAAGCTAAAATGCCCCAGTGGGTTCCCCGATCGAGTGCACCAACCTGCGCAAGACCTACGACGGCAAAGTCGAAGCCGTCCGCGGCCTAAGTCTGCGCATCGAAGCGGGCGAATGTTTCGGCCTGCTCGGTCCCAACGGGGCAGGGAAGACCACCACCATCGAAATCCTCGAAGGCCTGCTCGCCCCCACGTCGGGCGACGTCCGCATCTTCGGCCACACCTGGGCCGACAACCCGCGCCAGCTCCGCGAGTGGATCGGCATCTCCCTGCAGGAAACCCGCCTCTCAGAAAAGCTGAACGTCCGCGAGACCATCGAACTCTTCGCCAGCTTCTACAGCGACCCGCGCCCCGCCGCCGATGTTCTCCGCGAACTCGAACTCACCGAGAAAGCCGATAGCTGGGTCGGCAAGCTCTCTGGAGGCCAGAAGCAGCGCCTCGCCGTAGCCACGGCGCTCGTTGGCAACCCGCGCATCCTCTTTCTCGACGAACCCACGACCGGCCTCGATCCGCAAAGCCGTCGTCAACTCTGGGAGATAGTTCGTGCGTTTCAACAGAAAGGCGGGACCGTCCTGCTCACCACGCACTACATGGACGAAGCCGAACGTCTCTGCGACCGCCTCGCCATCGTCGATCATGGCCAGATCATCGCGGAAGGAACTCCACCCGACTTGATCGACCGCCTCGGCGGCCATCACGTAGTCGAATTCCAAGTGACTGGCAAAGCCAGTAGCAACGGGCAGGGCACTGATGTGTGGCGCGCGCTCCCCAGCGTCGAATCCGTCCGCAACGAAGACGGCTCAATCTGTCTCAACGTCCGCGAGCCGCATCTCACCATTCCCGCGTTACTCGACGCCGTCAACCGTCAAGGCCAGCAACTCGAACACCTGAGCACGCGCCAGGCAAGCCTCGAAGATGTGTTCGTAAACTTAACCGGCCGTCATCTGCGGGAGGACTAAATGGCAACTGAAACCACCACACCGCAGACTCCGAAACGCGCAGATAGGCCGCCCCTTCCCGCCGCTCCCGCGCGCCGCAATGGCCGCTGGTCCGGATACACACACTTGCTCTGGGCGCGCATGCTGGAACTCAAACGCGAGCCCGAAATCATCTTCTGGGTATTTGTCTTTCCTCTCCTGCTCGCCTTCGGACTCGGTATCGCCTTCCGCAACAAGCCTGCCAACACCACCTCGGTCGCCGTGGTCCAAAACGCAGGCGCCATCAAAACCCTCGCCATGCTGCAGGCGTCGCCCGCCCACTCTTCCATCCATGCGACCGTCCTCGATCGCGAAGCAGCGCTGAAAGATTTTCATTTCGGAAAGGTCGATCTGGTCATCGAGCCCAACCCCGATGGCAGCATCACTTATCATTACGACCCGACGCGCCCCGAGAGCGTGCTCTCGCGCTCCGAGATCGATGCTGCCCTTCAGGCGTCGGCAGGACGCAAGGACGCGCTCGCCATTTCAAACAAAATCTCCAGCGAGCCCGGCTCCCGCTACATCGACTTCCTCATTCCCGGCCTGCTCGGCATGAACCTGATGAACTCCGGTATGTGGGGAGTCGGCTTCGCGCTGGTCGAGATGCGTCAGCGCAAACTGCTGAAGCGTTTCGTAGCCACCCCAATGCGCCGCACCGACTTCCTGCTAGCGCTCACCAGCAGCCGCCTGGTCCTGATGGTGATCGAAGTCGCGCTGCTCCTCGGCTTCGGGGTGCTGGTGTTTCACATGCCCGTGCTGGGCTCGATTGTTTCGGTGCTGCTGCTGGGCACGCTCGGCGCAGTTGCTTTCGGCGGAATCGGCCTGCTCACCGCCTGCCGCGCGCAGAAGATCGAAAGCGTTAGCGGCCTGATCAATCTAGTAATGATGCCGATGTGGATCTTCTCCGGCGTCTTCTTCTCCTACCAGCATTTTCCGGCCATGGCGCAGCCGTTCATCAAGGCCCTGCCCCTGACCGCGCTCAACGACGCGCTCAGAGCCACGATTCTAGAAGGCGCCTCGCTGCCCTCGCAGTCGGTACGCCTCCTGATTCTCGCGCTCTGGGGAGGGATCTCGTTTGTCCTGGCCCTGCGCTGGTTCCGCTGGACGTAGAGTAAGCCTTCAACTCTCTCGACGGACCACCCCCACTGTAGCTCTTGAACCGGGCGAAAATTATCGTTCGCTCACCTCTGAATTAGTCGTACCATCATGACGACCTTCTCCTCTTCCCCAAGCTCTTGGGCCCGCTCAGTGAACAGTTTCCCCTAGGAGGTTCCGATGGCGACCTTCGCCCTGCCCATGATGGTGGTGGTCTTCGTTGTCGCAGCCGCTCTGACCTTTGTAGTGGCTCCGGGATTGATCTGGTTGTATGGACACTCGGTTCGGCGCTCGATGACGTCTCGAGCCGGTTTGAGCGATTCGGCCGGGAACCTCACGCCCATCGCCGCTGCACATCCAACGAACTCCACGTGTCCATCTCTGGATCTGAGACTGCTGGACGCCCGAGGCGACCCGAACCAACCCCGCCAGCAATCAGCCCAGTTGCGTGCCGCGCGTCAGTCGTTTTGGAGCACCGCGGTCGTTTATGCAGCGGCGGGCGCGGTTCATGCGGCGGTGGCGACCATCCTTTTGTTTTCTTTTTCCAAAATTGAGTTTCTTCCGTACCGCACGTTCAGCGTTTATTGGGCGCATCTCTGGCCCGCAGTGCTCGTCTTTGGGTTGTTCTGGCTATCGGGGTGGAGGACCCGAGTGCTTCTCGCCGCGGGATACTTCGCCGTGTTCCTGACGCTTGCTCTGAGTTCGCATGCCACGACCATGACCCGGTTTGGCATCACCTTCGGACCGGTGGAACAGATGTTCCTCATATGGGGGCTGGGAGCGCTGCTTCCGACCGTCTTGCTGTTCTTTTTTTTGAACCGCCGGATTCGGGCCGTCGGTCCCTTGGTCTACGTCTTCATGCTCGTGGCAGTTCTTGGCGGAGCGCTGGCGAATGCATTGAGCTTTAGCCCTGGTGCCGCGAAATTCGTTGTCGGCACTGCTGTCAAACTGAAGCTGGACGTTGGCACCGTCGTCTGGTCCTTTGTTGCAATCGGATTTGTCCTGTTCCTGATCCCGGGCTGGCTGGGTGCTGCCTGGATCCGGCGCCGCTATGAGGCCAAGCAACTGAGTGACCAGTCCGTCATGATTGATTCCATTTGGATGGTATTCACCCTGTCTCAAATACTGATGGACCTGGCGCAGGAGCGAGGGGTGTGGGCAATCCTGGGACTCACTTCGTTCCTGAGTTACAGGATAGCGAGGTCGATCGGATTCCGGATCCTCAGGAGGCGCTCTCCTCCATGCGAAGGCGTGAAGCTGTTATTGTTGCGCGTATTCGGGTCCCGGCGCCGCAGCGAAAAGTTGTTCGATGTCCTCACGGCGCGCTGGCGTTACTATGGCAGCGTTCAAATGATTGCTGGCACGGATTTGGCGACTAGTCAGCTCGAGCCTCACGAGTTTCTCGATTTCCTCCGCGGCAGGCTCACACGTTACTTCATCGCCAACCAGGACCAACTGGAAAGCCGGGTGGAGCAGATCGACCTGCTGCCAGACTTTGACCGGCGTTTTCGGGTCACGGAATTTTTCTGCTTCGACGATACCTGGCGGCTTGCGCTCCGCCGCCTCACTCACCGCTGCGACAGAGTGCTGATGGACCTGCGCGGCTTTACGTCACAACACGCGGGGTGCATCTTCGAATTGCAGACCCTCATCAGCGACGTCCCACCGGACCGAGTCCTGTTGTTAGTGGACAGCACCACGGACTTGCCCTATCTGCGGCAGGTACTCGCGGGCGCATGTCTTCACATCGTGTCCGGCTCAGCCAACGCAAAAAACGACACCGTCGCGCTCAGAGTGTTGGAAATACGTGGACGGATTGCGCAGGGAGTCCAGCGAATCCTGGAAGTGTTCGACGAACCGGGCGCTGCGGCACAGGTTCAGGAAAAATCGGCGTAAGTTCTACCCCTTCTTCTTGAACTCGTCGAAGGGGGGGCTGGCCGATCGATAAGAGCGAGGCCAGCTCCGGGAACGGCTTCAATTCTGAGCTACCACTCCGACCTTCTTACGAGCGGTCACCAGTTCCGGGCGCTCGGCGCCTACTCCAATGTCGATTAATTTTCGAAAATAGGTTGAGGCCGCGCTCGTGTTGCCAGTCGCCTCCGCCGTGGAAGCCGCTCCCCACAGAGCGTTGAAACGGTTGGGAGCTGTCTTCAGAACGGTTTCATACTCCACTAAGCTATCTTGCAACCGGCCTTGTGCCTGCAGCAACTGGGCAAGCAACTCCCGGGCCGGGACGACCGCGCCAGGTGTTACGGCGTCCTTGTCCATGCTCTCTTCGAGTTCGACGGCGGTACCCATTCCGGCTAGAGCGTCGTCAGGCTTGCCCGAAGCTTGTGCTATCCATGCCGCCACTTCCCGGCGTTGGACTTCGATCTGATTCGACCAGTACAGACTTTTCGATTGGGCGGCATCGCGGAGTCTGGCCAGGTTCCGCTCCGCTTCGGACGCGCGAGTGAGATCGTTAGAGCGAGCCGCTCCCAGGCCGACTGCCATCCAGGTGATGGCTTGCGCCCAGGGAACGCTGCCGGCGACGGGCTGCAGGCGGGCGGCGTCTTCCCACTTGCCCAACTCCACATCGTAGCGGGCGGGGATCGCTGCCAGTGCGTAGTCGCCAGTGAGCGTGAGCCCGGCAAGAGGCGGCAGGGCATTCATCTGATCGAGGACGGAGCGGGCATCGCTGACGCGTCCACGCTGCAAATAGGCATATTCAAGATAGTCCATGGCGTGCAGGCGCTGGTCGCGCGCTTCGCCGTTGGAAGACGTGGCCTCGGCATCTCGGGCCAGTTCGGCGGAACGCAAATTGGAATGAATGGATTCGTCCCAGGATCCAACCCGGGTGAACAGATGCGACGGCATGTGGTTGGCGTGCGCGGACGCGGGCGCAATAGTCGCGTACTTGCGCGCAGCGCCCAAGCCTTTCTCGGCGAGAACCGGGTTGTCGTAACAATGGATGATGTAATGCGCGACACCGGGATGGTTTGGCTGTTTGGCAAAGATCGGCTCGAGAATCTCACCGCACTTACGCTGGTTGGCGAAGGTCTTGTCCGTCTTAGGCGCTGTGACGTCGAGCATCAGAGCGTGAAAGATGGCGGCTTCGGTATCGTCGGGATAGGAAGCCTGCAGCGCCGCCAGTTTCTGTTCGTATGCCTGCGCGTGAGCGTACTCGTCTTTCCCATCTTCCCTGTAAATTTCCGAGAGCGCATCAATATAGCCGCGTTCCCGTGGCGTGGTGGCGGCATTGCTGGACGCAGTCTGCTGAGCTTTACGGAGCGTCTCCCGACCAGCGGCTGTGTCGCCGTTGCGCCAGAGTCCGTGATAGTGCGACATGGCAACGCCCCATTGCGCCATCGCACACTGCGGATCCTGCCGGGAAATGTCGTTGAAGGCCGCCCTAGCTTGTTCGTACTGGAACGAATGCAGCAGAGCGACCGCTCGCTGAAAGCTGGTTTGAACGTCTTTTGAGCACGAAGTCGAAAAGTGCACGGATCCGACCTCGTTTTCACTGAGTTCGTGATGATGACCTTCGTCGGCCTGGACCGCGTTGACGTTCAGTAGAAGCACAACCACGAGAGTTGGAATCAATCGCATAAGCCACCACCTACTTCTCCACTGGCGGCGACAATTTTACAGGAAGTGCGATGACTTGCTCTTGGGTGGCCCAGCGCTGCGCTGCGATAACGCCTCCGCTTTCGTTGGAGGCTTTAGCCGCCGAGGTCAAGATATTGGTCTCCGGTTTCAAGCCTCGGAGGTCACGCGACGCCCTTCCTTTTCTTGAACTCGTCGAGCGCCTCCAGGAAGCGGTCAATATCCGCCCGCGAGAGGTAATACGGAGTCGACAACCGCAGCTTGTGCGGATCCGCCCCGCGGATGCGAATCTTCTTTTCCTGCCACAGCCATTTCTCTAACTCCATCCGTGGCAGCGGCGGCACGTTGACCGTCGCGATCGCGCACCGCAGCGACGCATCCGGAGAAGTCCAGGACACCGCCCCGCGCTTGAGCATCGCCGCTAGAATGTAGTCGCACAACTGCCGGTGCCGCCGCTCGATCCGGTCCATGCCAATTTCATTTGCCAGTTGAATTGACGCCCGCAATCCCCACAGCGCCGGCACATTCGAACTGCCGATCCGCTGAAACCGCTCTGCCCGGATCTTCACATCGTCCCATCCCTCGGTCGCAATCGTGTTCCAGACCCGGTCAATCACCTCATCGCGCACAAACAGGAATCCCGATCCCTTCGGCGCCTGCAGCCACTTGTGCGGACTCGATGAGTACATGTCGCAACCCAGTTCGTGCAGGTTCAGCCGCATCATCCCGGGAACATGCGCGCCGTCGACTGCCGAGAGAATTCCTTTGCTTCGGGCGAGCGCACACAGTTCCTTCGCCGGCAGCACAACTCCGGAGAATGTGCTGATGTGGCTGAAGAACAAAACGCGCGTCCGGGGAGTGATCGCATCGCTGAACAGATTCAGCACTTGCGCCGGGTTTTCTACCGGCCTCGGCAGCGTGACCTTCTTCACCACGATCCCGTAACGCTTGGCGCGCAAATTCCACGGGTGCTCGCCTCCAGGATGTTCCTGGTCAGTGATAAGCACTTCGTCGCCCGCCTTCAGATCCACGCCGTTCGCAATGTAGCTGTTGGCTTCGGTTGCATTTCTGAGAAGCGCGATCTCGTTGCGATCGCAGCCCACAAACGCGGCCAGCGGATCGCGAAACTGGTTCCATGAGGCGTATCCCCAGATCGGATAGTCCTCGGGATCGGCCTCGTTCAACTTCTCGCACGCCTCATATCCCTCGAACACCGCCCGCAACACCGGCGCCGGGCTCGACCCCACCGTGCCATTGTTCAGGTACACTTCGTCAGCCGGAATCAAGAACTGCTTCCGCATTTCGCGCCAATACGAGTCCTCATTCGACTCATACAGCGACCGCTCCGGCAGTTTCGACGGTAAAGCTTCCAGTTGCGCCCACAGGCCGCCCCGAAAAGCCAGCCCCGCACTCACGGCCAACGACGACGAAAGGAATCCCCGACGATCCAGCATTGCAACTCCGCCTTTCCAGAAACGCGCCATAGTACACCTCAACCGCCCCCAACACAAAAATGGTGGTCTAACGGATGACCTTCCTACCCCTGTCACCCTGAGCGGAGCCGGACCTTCACTTCGTGAAGTTCCGGCGGAGTCGAAGGGCCGCTACCTTCCTCAGGAAAGCGTGGCTCGCCGCCCCAAATCCCCAAGTAACCTTCTACCTTCTTCTTGCGTCCAATCAAGCAGGACTCTGTGTCGCTGGCACTTGCCATGCGGCGTATAATCAACTTATTCTGCCGCTTCCGATGGGGGAGTCACATGTCGTTCCGCAACTGGTTGATCTCGCTAACTTTACTGGCTTTCGTCGTGCCCGCCTCGCTGGCGCAGGACCAAACCCAGAAGGACCCGAATTCGAAAGATGAAGCTTCCCAGCAGGAGCCGGCCCCAGACGCGAGCGGACCCAAGACCTCGCCCCCCATCCAGCAGCCCGACGACAGCAAGGTCAAGCACGACGGCAGCGAGAAGGACGTGGACGCGATCGGCAACCGCAAGATCGGCGCCCGCGGCATGGGCAACTGGTATTCCCTGGAATCCGAGATCAAGCTCGGCCGCGAATACGCCCAGCAGGTTGAGGCCAGCGCCAAACTTGTACAGGACCCGGTCATCAACGAGTACGTCAACCGCATCGGCCAGAACCTGGTGCGCAATTCCGACGCGCAGGTGCCCTTCACCATCAAGGTAATCGACTCCGACGAAGTCAACGCATTCGCCCTGCCCGGCGGTTTCTTCTACGTGAATTCCGGCCTGATCCTGGCCGCCGACGAAGAGGCCGAACTAGCGGGCGTGATGGCCCACGAAATCGCCCACGTTTGCGCCCACCACTACGCCCGCCAGATGACGCGCTCCCAGTGGGCCCGTCTCGGCACCATCCCCCTGATCTTCGTAGGCGGAGGCGTAGGCTATGCTGTCTATGAAGCCGCCGGTTTCGGCATTCCTCTAACCTTCATGAAGTTCCAGCGCAACTTCGAAGCCGAAGCCGATTACCTCGGTCTCCAGTACATGTACAAGACTGGGTACGATCCTCAGGCCTTTGTCAGCTTTTTTGAGAAGTTGGAAGCGAAGGAGAAGAAGAAGCCGGGGACGCTGGCCAAGGCTTTCGCTTCACACCCGCAGACTCCGGACCGCATCGAGAAGTCGCAGGAGGAAATTGGCAAGATTCTCCCGGCGCGACCGCAATATGTTGTTTCTACCTCTGAGTTTGACGATGTGAAATCGCGTCTGGCGGTCATCGAGAACCGCCACAAAGTGCTGGACGACAAGGAAGGGAACCGTCCCAGCCTGCGCCGCACCTCCACCACCGACAAGACCGGCAGCACCGACAAGACGAATGACGATGATCGCCCAACTCTAAAGCGCAGGGACGATCAGAAACAGGACTAAGCAAATTTCAGATCGCAAGAAAGAAACCCGGCGACGACGCCGGGTTTTGTTTTTCCAGAGACCTGAGAACCAAGACCTGCGACGCGGTTTACTTCGCCACCGACTTCACAGCAATCGTGTCTCCGTCCACGTCGCCCGTCACTTTCGCCGACGCCCCGGCTAGGTCGTTCAGTTTGTCGAGCGTAGCCTGATCGGCAGTTTCCAGCGTATATACCTTGTCGCCCACCACCAAGGCATACTTCGAGCCGTGCTTGACGCAGGCCCGCGTGCACCCGGCGGCATCGCCCGGCATCTGATGTTTCGCCCCGCACATCGCGTCGCTGACCGTTCCGGTCAGAGTCTGACTCTTACCGGCACCCAGAGCTGGCACTGCCAGTCCCGCCAACAATTGCATCCCGAGTACAGTGGTAACAAGCCGATTCACTTTCATTCCCTAATGTCTCCTGATGATGGATTCAAACGCTTACGCTCCTCGGTGAGATTCCGAGGCAGGCCGCAAGGTACAAATATTTTGGCACAGAGCCCATTTTTGTGAACAATCTTAGTCTCCGGCGTGTTCTTGCCTTTTCTGGTGATCCGCCTTCTGCAGCAGTTCAAGGCAACAGGTTCCGATCGCCGAGCCTAGTCTCATTCGGAAACTGAAACTTCAGTGGTTCCCAGTTGTTTTCTTGTCAAGCCCCCCAAACCGGCGTTTTTTCCCTAACCCGCTCATTCCAAACTGAAAATATTGTTCGTTAGCTCTTCGGAATACCCCTATCGAAACTGCTATACTATAAGTATAAGGTAAAGAATCCAGGCACAAGCCATCCGCTTGTGCCTTTTTTATTTGGGGACTCATGCAAAGTAAAAGAAGTAAGGGGGCGGGCCGATCCCGCTCCCAGGGGCCAAAGACTGCCCGCGAGCGCGAACTCACCACCAAGCGCCGCGGAGAACTTTCCGAACTGGCGTTTGTTACAAAGCCGCCACTCAGGGTTTCCACGTGGCCAAGCCCTACGGCGACAGCGAGCGCTACGATTTCATCCTCGAGGCCGGACATCGCCTCTCGCGCATCCAGGTCAAGGGAACGACCACGCTTCGAAACGGCCGCTACCATGTCAATTGCCACCGTCGCACACACGGGGGCCTAGTTCCGTACCAACCCGAGGAAATTGACTTTATCGTCGCCCACGTCATTCCCGAAGACAGTTGGTTCATCGTCCCTATTGCCGTTGCCCAGGGCCACACCACTCTTCTTCTGGCGCCTCGCGACTACCCCCTCACTCCGGGCCTCTATGGGGCCTACCGCGAAGCCTGGCACCTGCTTCGAGAAATAGACGGCGGCACGCGCCCCAGGGAAAAACCGCTCCGAAGAGCGGCTCGAACGCGTGCGGGATCTGAAAGCTACGGCCCCACAGAGTAGGTGCCGTCGCAATTCCAGGTGGAAGTACCGTCCGGATTGCCCGTGCCTTTGCAAGCGCCTTCACCCTTGACGCCCTTGAATTTGCCGGTGCCGCCGCCAAGGGTCCAGGTGTTAGTGCCGTTTTCCACTTTGCCGTCTTTCACGGTCTGGGAGCCACGATAGTTGTAGAAAACCTTATCGCCGCTGGCCAGCGTGACCACAAACACGCCGTGGTTCTTGAGCGTGCTGCCGGTGACGTCATCAAACTGGGTCCACATCCCGGCTTGCTCCTTCGCGTCTCCCATCGCGCCCTTTTCGGAAGCGCATTTGCCTTGGCTGATGTGGTAGGCATGACCGTCCTGATCTCCGACGGCGATACTGTGTTCGTCGGCAGCCTTGGCATCGCACTTCCATTGCGAAGAGATCTTGTCTGCTGCCGCAGATACGCTTACGCACAAAACCAACGAGCAGGCTACAAACACGAGTTTACGCATTACTATTTTCCCCTCTCACGTTTTGATTTGAACTGGAATGGGGCCCGCCTGTCGGACGCCCGTCAAAGGGTCGTGCGGCGGGAAACAATGTCTGGCAGGGCGCGGCCATTCTACGCGGCAGGCAATTGACCGTCAATCGAAGAACCAGTTCTTAAGGGAACTCCGCCGGAAATTCCTTATGTCCGAAACCACAGGACTATGACAAGAGCGATCGCGCCGAGGATAGCCTGCGCGATCGTCGCTTTCGTCAAGGTTTTAGCGCCGAACAGACCGGCTACGATGCCACCTGTCAAGAGTGCGACTTGCACCGGGAACGCATCGCGGCCGAGAGCCGCGGCCACAAACAGACCGCTGGCAACAATTCCGTTGTAGATTCCAGCGTTGTGAACGACCATCGAAACGAAATGACTTTCGTCGGCCGAAAGCTCGAGTTTGTGAGGCCATTTCTGTAAAACAAGGGTCATGATGAACGGGGACTCCCATCGAACGAGTTCACCGAGCATGAACAACACATGAAGAACAGCGATGGAGCAAACGGCGATCTGCGAAACTGTCCAGGACATCGGGGTGCCTCCAAATGAAGTCACGTCGCAGGATGCCCGGTGGCGCATTGCCCGGGCTTGGCGTTTCATCCTAACCCGGAAGAGCCATTCTTGTGTGATCAGTTTCGGTGGCGATGTGAAAATAATGGAAAAGAAAAACAACTGAAGAAGCAGTAACATGTGGGTCGCCCAAAAACGCGGAATGTGTGAGGATGGGACACCGTGGCTCAAGTCTTCACTTCTTATTCCCGCAAGGACAAGGATTTCGTCCGCAAGCTTAGCGACGCCCTCGCCCATCAGAAACGTGACGCTTGGATCGACTGGAAAGACATTCCGCTGACGGCGGAGTGGCAGCAGGAAATTCTGACCAATATCGAGGGCGCAGAGAACTTTCTGTTCGTCATCAGTCCCGACTCAGCTACTTCGCCCAACTGCAGGAAAGAGATCGATCACGCGGTAGCGAACAACAAGCGGATGTTTCCGATCGTTCGCCGACAGGTACCGGATGATGCGGTTCCTGAGGCTCTCCGTAAGTTTCAATGGATCGATTTCAGCGATGACGACAGCTTCGAAGCGAGATTTGCGACGCTCATCGCGGCTCTTGATACCGACCTAGCTTGGGTCAACGTACATACCCGCCTACTAATCCGGGCCAAAGAGTGGGAACGGGAGGGAAAGGACAGCAGCTTCCTGCTTCGCGGCAAAGACCTGCGTGAGGCCGAGCAATGGGTAGCGAAGAGTGCTGAAAAAGAGCCCAAGCCGACCACGCTGCATTCGCATTACATCCTGGCCAGCCGCCAGGCCGCGACCAAGCTGCAGCGGGTCATCATTGGAGCAGTTGCCGCTGCGTTTGTGATTGCCGTGGGATTGGCAGTCTACGCCTTTATACAAAATAACCTCGCTCAGCGAAACGCGCGTGAGTCACGGGCCAGGGAGTTGGCCGCGTTATCGACTGTAAGTCTCAGCGAGGATCCTGAGAAGAGCATCCTTCTGGGCATGCAGGCGGTGAACGCCACGCTTCGATTTGGGCAACCTCCTCTGCCCGCTGCGGAAGAGGCACTGCGTCAAGCGATCTTGTCTTCTCAGGTACGTACGACCCTGCGCGGCCACTCGGGCGGTGTTAACGGTGTGGCCTTCAGCCCCGATGGCAAGCGTCTCGCCACTGCCAGTGATGACCAGACGGCGAAGGTGTGGGACGCGGAGAGCGGCAAGGAATTGCTGACCTTGCGCGGCCACTCGCGCCCTGTTTGCGGTGTGGCCTTCAGGCCCGATGGCAAGCGCCTCGCCACCGCGTGTGGGGACCAGACGGCGAAGGTGTGGGACGCGGAGAGCGGCAAGGAATTGCTGACCCTGCGCAGCCACTCGGACGTTGTTGACGGTGTGACTTTCAGCCCCGATGGCAAACGCCTCGCCACCGCCAGTGCGGACGGGACCGTTCAGGTCGACAGTTTCGACCTCCGCGAATTGCTCAACCTAGGTCGCAGCCGTGTCACCCGCACCTTTGCCGCCGAGGAGTGTCAACTCTACTTCCAGTCTGCGACCTGCCCGCCCCTGCCTTGAACTCCGCATGCTGAATCATCAGGCCATTCGATCGTCCCGGCTCAATCGATGTCGCCGAAGGACGGGCGGCGCGCAGTAACCCACCTCTGGTGTGACGGATTGCCGCCTCCACCGTTCCCTAGTTTGATCTCGCGATTCCCCTGGCACTCCGTCGCGGGATCGTAGCTTGCCGCCCCTACCAATTGATCCTTCGACGCCTCGAACTCCAGCAGCGATCGCCGGACACGCGACGGCAGTCCGGTGAACTTCACTTTGCCGTCCGAATTAGTGCCGGCTTGGAGATCGAGCTTGTGAAATCCGCCAAAGCCATACGCAATGTGAACTTTGACGGTCGCGGCCACGGCGGGCTTGCCGTCGGCGGTGGTGATGGTGAATTCTACCGCGCACGGGCCCGCTCCACCATGGATCGCTGGCACTGCTTGCGTCGCGGGCGTTGGCGACGGGTTTGATTGCGCTGGGGCCGCCGCGCTTAAGGCCCAGGCCATCAGGACAGCTTGGGACAAAATGAGAATTGTTCTATTCATAAGGTGAACGTCAAGATTATATCGTCGCGATTGAGCGGGGCTGGAGAGGTGGGGGAGAAATGCAATCTTCCGAGGAAAAAAGACCGCTGGGGCTAAAGCCCCGCGTGTTTTGCAGGACTGACGCGGCCCTAAAGGGCCGCTCTTCCACGGTAGTTTACAGTGAGTTTTTCCGCAGAGTGTGGAGCCGTGGCCTTCGACAAACTCGGCGTCCTCTGCGTGTGGAGCGGTGGAAGTGCCAAGCCTCTCGAAATGAGATAAGCTCTAATAGGTACACATGTGCTGGTTTGGGGGTGATGAAATTGGCGGAGGTTCGATTGCAAGAGGGCGAGTCGATCGAGAACGCCCTGCGTCGGTTCAAGCGCAAGGTTCAGACGGAAGACATCATTAAGGAAGTCAAGCGTCACTCCTACTACCTGAAGCCGGGCGCGAAACGCCGGGTCAAGGAAGCATTGGCCCGAAAGCGTGCCCGAAAGAAAGTTCGCAGAGAGCCGGATTAAGTTGCGAGTGGGGCCGCTGCTGCCAAGCAGCGGCCTTCTTGATTTTGGGTGGCGCAGCGCCTTCAGCACCGCGATGAACGTAGCTTGTTCTTGACCTGCGATCTGGACACCATCGCAGTCAGCACCGAACTACTTCACCTCAGTCGGCTGTTTCGCGATCCCCGCAGCGGCTTCGCGGATATCCTCTTGCTGTGCCTTTTGCTGGAGTTGGGCCGCTTTCTTCATCAGCTGCCGGGAGCGGTCTTCGAGGGATTTGGCTCGTTCGCGCTCTTGGCGGGACTTCTCACGTGCGGTTAGTTTGCTCTTTGCCATGAGCCAAGCTTGCCACATACCAGGAAACTTGGCTATCCCTTCAGATTACATAGCCCGTAATACCGCCCCCCATCCTTGGGCCCGAACACCTGAATGCCCAAGAACGGGGAGTGCCTCTTGGCAATCATGTTGAATCGACAGCTGGTGTCATGGCCCGGCTTTTCGCCATGGGCGGTGCGGTGGCCGCAGCGGTCAGTGTCCGCATGGTCCACAACAGATCGTCCAGCGCTGTTCCGAATCCAAAGTGCGCATCAACAAAGATCAGTTCGGTAGACGGTAGCGCGGTCGAGCCTGATAACAGGACGACCGGAACATCGGGCATCAGGAATTTGATGAACGCCAGGCGTGGTGTGCGCTTGCGAAATGAATGGTTGGAGATTTGTAATAGTTAGGACAAAATCGGAGAGCGTACTTTATCGGCGATGGGAGCGAGCCAATCACAGAGTCGCTTCGGCGCAGACCTTTCGCGGGCAGAGCCTGCCCTGAGCGAAGTCGAAGGGAGTGCCCGCGCCACATTGGCTTGCCACTGTCTTCCGCAACATGTTATCCTCGAAGGCGTTACGAAAAGAGAATAGACAGGAGCGCAACAGGTTAGTGCTAGCCAGACTGCAAAAGCAATCCGTGATTGACTCGTACCGCACGCACGCCACCGATACCGGTAGCCCCGAAGTACAAATCGCGCTGTTGAGCGAGCGCATTGGCCAATTGACGGAGCACTTCAAAACGCACCAGAAAGACCACGGCTCGCGCCGCGGACTTCTCATGCTGGTCAGCAAACGGCGTCGTTTGCTGGACTACCTGAAGAAGTACGACTCGGAACGGTATAAGACCGTAATTTCCAAGCTCGGCATCCGCAAATAAAAGCGCGACTGGCTCCGTGCGGAGCCGGTCTTTGACTCCGAGAGCCTCTATTAAGCGTGCGTTTCCCAACCGCGAACCACTGGCACCCGCCTATCCGTGCGAACTCCGCGCCGGGGCCCCACGTTTCGCGCTTTTCGAAACGTGGGAACGAAGCTAACTCCTGTTCTCTGAGGATGACTTATGAAGCCTGAACCCACCCAAGTAACCGTCGAACTGACCGGCGGGAAGAACATCTCATTTGAAACCGGAAAACTTGCCAAGCAAGCGCACGGCTCCGCCGTGGTCCGCCTGGGAGAGAACGTGGTGCTGGCGACTGCGGTTGCCAATCCCGACCCCCGCGAGGGCATCGACTTCTTTCCACTCACCGTTGATTACCGTGAGTACACCTACGCCGGCGGACGCATCCCCGGCGGCTTCATCAAACGCGAAGGACGCATGAGTGAACGCGAAGTTCTCACCAGCCGTCAGATCGACCGGCCGGTGCGTCCGATGTTTGCCGAAGGCTTCAGGTGTGAGACCCAGGTGATCGCGTTCGTGCTCTCGGCTGACACCGAGAATGATCCCGACGTAGTCGGCATCAACGCGGCTTCGGCTGCTCTGACTGTCTCCGATATTCCGTTCCTGGGCCCGATTGGCGCCGTGCGCGTGGGATTGGTGGAAGGGCGTTTCATCGTCAACCCGACTTACTCAGAAATGCGCGAAAGCCTGCTCAACATTATGGTCGTCGGAACATCCGACGCCATCGTGATGATCGAGTCGGGCGCGAAGGAAGTGAAAGAAGAGACGGTGGTGGACGCGATCGAGTTCGGCCATACCGAGATCAAGAAGATTTGCGCCGGCATCAACGAACTCCGCAGCAAAGCTGGAAAACCGAAGCGTGCGGTGACGTCGCCCGAATTTGACGAGGCCTACTTCAAGGAGCTGGAATCGAAAATCGGCAAGCGTCTGGCAGAAAATCTCGACACGCAGAAGCATCCGAAATCCGAGAGCTACGAACTGGTTCGAACCCTGGAGAAGGAACTGCTGGCTGCGCTTCCCGAGGACGATGTCCTGGGCAAGGCGAAACTCAAGAAGTACTACGAGATTCTGCGCGAGCGCATCTTCCGCGATCAGGTCATCAAAAACAAGCGCCGTCCCGACGGACGCGCCTTCGACCAGATTCGCGAAATCTGGATCGAAGCCGGCGTTCTGCCCCGCGCCCACGGCAGCGCAATCTTCACGCGAGGCGAAACTCAGGCCCTGGTTACGACCACCCTCGGCACCAGCGACGACATGCAGCGTCTGGAAGGCTTCGAAGGCGAGGCCAAGAAACGCTTTATGCTGCATTATAATTTCCCGCCTTTCTCGGTAGGAGAAGTGGCATTCCTGCGGGGGGCTGGACGTCGTGAGATTGGGCACGGTGCGCTAGCGGAGCGGGCGGTTTCCTCGGTTCTCCCTACGGAAGAGAATTGGCCGTATGCCATGCGGGTTGTCTCCGACATTCTGGAGTCGAATGGATCCTCTTCGATGGCGACCATTTGCGGCGCGTCTCTCTCTCTGATGGATGCAGGTGTTCCCCTGAAGGCGCCGGTTGCCGGGGTCGCGATGGGCTTGGTGAAGGAAGGCGACGAGTACGCCATCCTGACCGACATTGCGGGCGCGGAAGATCACTACGGCGACATGGATTTCAAAGTCGCTGGCACCAAAGACGGCATCACTGCTCTGCAAATGGACATCAAGGTCGCAGGCATCACGCCGCAGATCATGCGGGAGGCTTTGGCCCAGGCGCAGCGCGGACGGATGTTCATTCTCGGCAAGATGGACGAAGTCCTAAGCGAAGCGCGCGTGAAGGTGTCGGCATATGCGCCGCGCATCTACACCCTGCAGATTCCGGTCGACAAGATCCGCGACGTGATTGGGCCCGGTGGCAAGATGATTCGAAGCATCATCGAGCAGACGGGTGTGAAGATCGACGTCGAAGATACGGGCAAGGTGAACGTGGCTTCGAACGATGAAGTGTCGGCGAATAAGGCGCTACAGATTATTCGCGACCTTACGGCTTCGGCTGAGGTAGGGAAGACTTATCTCGGGAAGGTCAGCCGGCTGGCGGATTTTGGAGCGTTCGTTGAGATTCTACCCGGCCTGGATGGGTTGCTGCACATCAGCGAGGTCGCGGAACATCGGATTAAAGATGTTCGGGACGAACTGAAAGAAGGCGACCAGGTGCTAGTGAAGGTGCTGGCGGTCGAGGGCAACCGCATCAAGCTGTCGCGCAAGGCGATTCTGAAAGAGCAGCGGGCGAAGATGGGCGGCGGGGCTCCGCCTCCGGAAATGGAAGGAGCACCGGCGGCAGCTCCGGTAGCTGCAGTAGGCTCACCGACTGCTGTGATTGAGGGCGGCGCGGAGTTCAGCGACGACGATGAACCGAACTTCAACCGCGTGGATCTGGAGCACGCTCCGGCAGAGGCTGGCGCTGCGCCGGCACGGCCGGAAGGCGGACGCGACGGACGCGGCGGCGATCGCAATCGGCGCCGGCGTGGGGGCGGTCGCAGCGGTGGACGTGGGCCAGGCGGTGGGCACGGAGGCGGCCACCACGGCGGTGGTGGTGGACGCGGAGGCCGCCGGTAGGAATGGTTGCTGGTTTCTAGTTGCTTTTCGAGAATGCAAGGCCGCGAGAGATCGCGGCCTTTTTTTGCTAGCTGGAGCCTGGTGGGGCGGGCGAGGGCGCCCGTCTCTCCATGGGACCCATATTGGCGACCGACTTTGGCCACGTTTGGCTGTTGCCGCCCCGCACTCTCCGATCCTACTGTCTCCGGCATGCCTAAGAGCGAATACCTCACCGAATATGACGAAATCGTCAAGACCATGCAGATGTATATTGACGGAAGCAAACAAGGCAAAAGCGAGCTGATGCGTCCCGCCTTCCACCCGGACGCCTCATTTTTCGGCTACGCCGGGGAACAACTCGCCATCGGAATCAAGTTCCTTTTCGACTGGATCGACAAGAATGGTCCCGCTCCCAAGATTGAGCCCCGCGTGGTTAGTGTGGACATCCTCGAATCCATCGCGGTCGTTCGACTGGAGGTAGCCGGGTGGTCAGGTAACTTGGCTGGCTCGGGCGTGCGTATGTCCGACCTGTTCACGCTTCTCAAGATGCCAAGCGGGTGGAAAATCATCCAGAAGGCGTTTCACTGGCACACATGAGAGCTCAGCTTAGCGGCGGGGCCTCTGGTATAGTCTTCCGCGGGGGTTTTGGGATGGCTGAGCGGAACACCCCACAGAAAACTCTGGAATCGTGGAAGCAGATCGCGGCCTACCTGGACCGCAGTGAACGCACGGTGCGGCGCTGGGAAGCGAGTGAGGGACTCCCAGTCCACCGCCGTGAGCACGAAAAGCAGGACACCGTCTTCGCTTACAGGCACGAGATAGAGGCTTGGAGCCGTTTACGCACCAGGTGTCCCGGCGAAATCTCGATCGATGAATCCGAGAGCCTCCCCCCGCTGAAACCGGCCGCCAACGCCTACCTCGTCGAACACGACGCGATCACCCGCACCATGCACTGCTATATCGCGGGCGCTCGGGCAGGCGACGGAGATCTCATGCGCCCTGCTTTTCATCCTTCCGCAACCATCTCCGGCTACTGTCAAGGGGTCGAATATAGCGGCTCGGTTGAACACGTGTTCCAATGGATCACTCAGAACGGCCCGGCACCGAATATCAATCCTCGCTTCGCACGCATCGAGATCATCGAGAGCATCGCCGTCGTTCATCTGGAAGTTCAACGCTGGTCAGGTAAGTTGGCTGGCGCCAATGCCCGAGCTTCCGACGTGTTCACCTTGCTCAAGTGGAATGGTGAGTGGAAGATCACGCATAAGCTCTTCCACTGGCACGACCAATGATCCGTCCTACCGGCTTAGGTTTTGGCGATTTGATCGATGCCAGATTTGGGCCACCCAGATTCCGCCGGCGCGAAAAAAGCAGGCTGGATCTGATCCAGCCTGCTTATGGTTGTGAGTGCGTTACGTTGCACTAGGGAAGGGAACCGACGACGTCGGTGACAAAGGCCGCGCCGTTGGGCGTGCCGAGACCGGTGACGTTGTCCCAGCCGGGGCCGGTGGTCAAGGAGCTGTCGGTGCCGAAGCTGAGCACGTACCAGCGAGTCGAGAGCCCGTTATACAACGCGCTGAGGTAATCAGTGGTGTTTTGCAGGGGCGCTACCAGCGAGTCGGCTGACTCGGTGTACGGTGGAGTATTCGGGAGGTAGACCGTGCCCGTAACGTTGTTGGGTGAGGTGACGGCCGGCACATCGGAGATCGCATCCGGCGGCAGGTTATAGAGCAGCGGGGAGGCCTGACCGAGCGACGTGCCGAGGAAGACGTCTCCGCCGACTGCTTGGTTGGTAATGGCCCAGAGCGCGGAGAACATGGGACAAGAGAGGCTGGTGCCGCCGATGACGCCGATGAGCGGTCCTCCGGCGGGATTGGCGGGATCGGTGATGATGATCTCAACCCCAGTGAAGGGATCGGCCACGTATCCGATGTCGGGCAGCTGACGGCCGGTGCCGGGCAGGCTGCTCTGGTAGGACGGCTTGGCGAACACCTGGCTTTCGCCGCCGCCTGCACCGAAGATGAATCCGAAATTCAGCGGCGGAATCACCGGCGTATTAGGGGTTACATTGGCGATGCGGGTTTCGTTGTTGCCCCAACCAGTCTGGACCTTGGTGGTCTTGTCGGAATTGAGGAAGAGGCTGGTGCCGCCGACAGCGACGGAATAGGGAGAGGCCGCCGGCATGGAGACGGTGGTAACACCGTAGTTGAGGAAGAAGTCTCCGTTATCGCCGGTGGAGAAATTGTTGGACATACCCAGGGCGGCAGCCAGTTGGCTGAGGGTGTCCTGCACGGTGAGTTCGGAGGGGAAATAGGTCGCGAGAACAATTTCACCAATGCCATAGCTGTTGGAGATCACGGGACCAATCTGATTTTCGATCGCGAACAGAACCGAGAGGTCGAGATTGGTAAAGGAATTATCGGCCGCGAGCAGAAGAATGATGTTGGCTCCGGGCGCGACCGCATGGGACCACTCCACGTCCAGACTGGTCTCGTCCGCCCACCCACCGCAGACACCGCCGCAAGAGGCGGGACCCGTGGGATAGAGGATCAGGAAATTGTCGGGGGTCAAGGGCGGAAGGCCGTTGATCTCAGAAAAAATATTGGCATCGCTGGTGATGGTATCGTTACCGAAGGCATCGACAATGACGATGTTCTGTCCGGCGCCATCGAGCTTCTGATTGTAGAGCGACTTCAGTCCGTACGCTTTCTGGATTTGCGGAGCGTCATAGCCGCAGGGCGGGAGATTGGGAGGTCCAGAATTGATGTTGTTGCCGTAGCGATTACCGGAATAGACGGCACGGGGGCCGCCAGGAGTTTTGAACCCTTTTGTCTGTGGGGCGCGGAGGCAATTGGCATTGAAGAACTTAATTGCGGGACTGGGACTACTGAGCGCGACCATGGGCTCGGGTTGTCCCGTGTCGGGATCGACGCGCCGCTGGGAATAGTTCTGGTAGCTGAGGTCAGCCAGGCCTTGAACGGTGGCGACCAATTTACCGGCGGCTCCTGCGATGACAGGCTCGGCAGCCGGCATACGGTGAATGTTCCCATTGAGAGAAACACGATTCAGCTGCACGCCGAAGGCGCGCTGAACGTCAGCGACAGGACCGCGAGCGGTGACGACGTGGTTGAATTTGTCGGTGGAAACCACGCTCAGGTTATTGTTCGCGAGGTGTTGGCGAACGGTCGCCGCTTCCGCGTCACTGGGAGCAAACTTCTGCTTGTATTCGGTGGGCGTGAGCCAGTGGTGATAGTTCGGGGAGTTCTTGTCGTACATCTGGCGAACCAGTTCGTCAAAGGCAGCTTTGTTGTGCTGCTTGAGCCAGACATTGACGGTGATTTGCTTCGACAGGCTTTCGGGACCAAGGAGCTGAGGCTGGGGAAGCGATCGTCCTGCCTTCGCGCCCTGGGCGAAGGCAGGGATAGCGATCAAAGTGATCGCGATGCAGACAACCGAGGCAAAAAGAAGGTACTTTGTCGCTTTGCAACACATAGAGTGACATCTCCTGGAAGAAAGGATTGAGTGGCCCGCAAGCGCGGGACGGTCACATCTGACGCCAGCTGAATGCTGGGGGACGCCGAATCGCAGCTGACGCTACACGTTGACCCACAAGAAATACGCCTCGAAGGCGCGGCTGTCAATTCGGTCACCACAAAGAGAAAGTCCTTGCGTTAAAGGAGCAAGTCTTTGTAACTCCGCGTCCCATGTCCAACGAGGACGCGGGAGAGCATGTCACGGCCGTCCCAGGGGCTGCTGTGACGGCGGTCACACGCTGGCGTGACCAGCTGAAGGAGCGGAAGCCAGAGGTAGTGGGTGGCGGATCCGGGCCAATTTCAAATAGCGTTTCGAGATTTGAGGGAAGACCTGAGACTGGATTACGCAGAGAGTTTCATGGTCAAGATCTCGCTGACCTTAGCGCGAAGCTCCTGCGTGGTGAAAGGCTTCTCGAGCAGAGTTGCATTCGGGTCGACTTCGCGACGAGGGGAATTCAGGGCATCGCTGTAGCCGGACATATAGAGCACTTTCATTCCGGGCCGTTCCGCGTGGAAGAGCGAGGCCAACTCGAATCCATCCATTCGTCCGCGCAGGATGATATCGGTCAGCAGCAGCTGAATGGATCCTTGGTGGCTGCGAGCGAGGTTGAGAGCTTCTTCGCCGCTGTTGGCGGCCAAGACCGAATATCCTTGTCTTTCCAGGACGGTTCGGGTCAGTTCCGCCAGTGCAGCCTCATCTTCGACAACTAAGATGGTTCCCGAGCCGGGTGCGGAAATCATGGCCGGTTCGAGCTGGTGTACGGTCTCCTTCGGGACATCGATGGCGGGGAGATATATCTTGAACGTCGTTCCCTGTCCTGCTTCACTGTAGACCCAAATGTTGCCTCCGCTTTGCTTGACAATTCCATAAACAATGGAAAGCCCGAGGCCGGTGCCCTGGCCCATGGGTTTAGTGGTGAAGAAGGGCTCGAAAACGTGGGAGCGAGTTTCTTCCTTCATGCCGACACCGGTATCCGAAACTGAGATCATGGCGTACGGGCCCGGAACGATGGGCGCATGCATCTGCTGGTAGTCGTGATTGAGTTCCGTATTGGAGGTCGAGATGGTGAGCGTGCCACCTTTGGGCATGGCGTCACGGGCATTCAGGGCGAGGTTCATCAGCACCTGTTCAATCTGAATGGGATCGGCTTGGACGCGGGCCAGGTCGGCAGAAAGTTTGAGAACGAGATCGATGTTCTCGCCGATGAGGCGCACGAGCATTTTGGAGGCTTCAGTGATGACATCGTTGAGTTCGAGAACCTTGGGCTTCATCACCTGCTTGCGGCTAAACGCCAACAACTGCCGGGTGACTCCGGCGGCACGTTCGGCTGCTCTCTGTATGTTTTCGACGGGCTGACGGATGGGGTGATCGGGGGCCAGGCGTTCCTGGATCAGCCCAGAAAAGCCAAGAATGACGGCCATGATGTTGTTGAAGTCGTGGGCCACGCCTCCGGCGAGTCTCCCGATGGCCTCAAGTTTCTGGGCCTGGAGTAACTGCTCTTCGAGCGTCTTCCTTTCGCTGATGTCGCGCGCCGCGGCGAAGACCCCTTCCACTTGTCCAGCCTGATTCTTGAACACGGAGGCGTTGTAAAGCACATGGGTGATATGGCCCGAGGCGTGGCGGATGGCCAGGGGATAGTCGTGCACGGAGCCCTTTTCGAAAACCTGCTGATAGATCTCGCGGGCCTGGCCGGGTTCGGTGAAGTAGTCGCAAAAGTCGCTGCCGGTGAGTCGTTCACGGGAAAGTCCGGTGACAGTCTCAGTGGCCGCATTCACATCCGTGATCTTGCCTTCCGGACTGATGGTGACCAGAGGATCGGGAGAGGCCTCGATCAAGCTGCGAGTGTAGAGGGAAGCTTTGCGCACCTGCTCGTGCTTCCGGGCCAGCTCGTCCTGCGATTGCTTGAGATCTTGCCGAGCACGTTCATGCTCGGTTACGTCGTTCAAGGAAAGGAACAGAAATTCCAGCGTTCCGGTTTCGTCGAAAATGGGCTGCAGGGTCCAGTCCCAATAGGTCGTGCCACGCTCAGGCTGGTCGGGAAAACTAAAAGGCCGGGCAAGAACCTGAATCGGGAGGCCGCTGCGCACCACTTCATCAAAGAGGGCTTTCGTATCCGAGGGATAGAGCTCGAAATGATTGCGGCCCGGAAAATCTTCCACCTTCCGGTGGCAAGCCTTGGCATAGGCTTCATTGACGCGGATAAAGTTAAACTCAGGATCAAGGAGAACGAAGCAAGCGATGGCCTGGTCGAACATGGCATCGTTGACTCTGAGTTGTTGTCGCAGGCGTCCTTCCGCGCGCTTGCGATCGGTGATATCGCGCATGACGTGAACGGCCCCGCGGAAGGTCTTTCCCTCCCAAACGGGGGTGACGCTAACATCGAAGATCTTGCCCAGGCTGGGTTCTGCAATTTCGCCTTGCTGTCCCTGTCCAGTCATCAGCATGAACTTCAATGGGCAGTCCCGATGAGGGGCAGTTTGGTGATGGACCACTTCAAAGCAGCGTTTGCCGAGGAGGGCGCTGTGGTCCATGCCAAGGAATGAGCACAGGGCTCGGTTGGCGCGCAGAATGCGATTGTCCGCATCCAACAACATGACGAGGTCAGGAACCGCATCGAATGTGAGTTCCCAGTCATTCTTGCTTTTACGTAGCTCTTCTTCCGCCCACTTGCGCTCGGTGATGTCGGCGACGGTGCCCATCATCTTCACGGGCTTGCCCTGAGCATCCCGAAAGGCTTTTCCCTGTGCGCAGATCCAATGAATTGATTGGTCGGGCCACGTGATTGGGCATTCGAGGAAGAAGTTGCCGGTGGCAGCGGCCTGTTCAAACTGCTTTCTAACGGCGTCCCGGTCTTCGGGGACAATGTGAGATAGAAAAATTTCGCGGCCCCATTCGGGCTGGAGGGATTGATATCCGAAGATCTGGTCATGCCGGAGATTCCGAATGGCAGTGTCGTTCGTGAGATCGAGTTCCCAGATGCCCATTTGGCCCGAGTCCAGAGCGAGATTGAGTCGCTGTTCGCTCTTCTGGACTGCCTCTTCCGCTTGCTTGCGCTCGGCGATGTCGTAGACAGTGGAGCGGCTCATGAGGAAGTTGCCGGCTGAATCCCGGATGGCCGTGGCGCTGACCAGGACGGGCAGGACAGTACCATTCTTGCGAATCAGCTCGAAGTACAAATCCTTCACCTGCCCAGTGGCCTTGAACTTCGGGTAACTTTCCTCGAAAGTCTTGCGCGTTTCCGGGGTGAGGACGTCGGCAAGGTTGAGTTTTCCGAGGACTTCCTCGCGTTTGTAACCAAGCCAATCGAGCTCCGTGTCATTGATGCGGACTAAAACGCCGTCCGGGTCGAGGGAGTGGTAGCCGCAGGGGGCGCGGTTGTAGAGGTCTTCGATTTCCACGATGGACTTTTGCAGATTCTCGTCGGCCTGCTTGCGCTCGGTAATGTCCTGGACGGTGCCAGTGGCGAATTGTGGTTTGCCTCCGGCTCCGAATTCAACCTCCGCTCTTTCCCGTACCCGCTTGGTCTTGCCATCCACCAGAACACGGTGCTCGATGTCATAGGGCGCCCCCTTGAGGGCAGCGCTCCAAGCATCCAAGACTTGCTGGCGGTCCGCGGGGTGCACTCGGTCGAGGAACGCTTCCAATGACAAGGGCGTGCCGATCGGGACCTCGAACAGCCGGTAGGCTTCGTCGGACCAGGTAAGCACATTGTTAGGGATGTCGAGATACCAGCTGCCAACCTGAGCGATGGCCTGGGCGCGGTTGAGATCGGCGCGGCTGCGTCGCAGTTGCGTGTTGCGCCGGCGCATCGCTTCTGCGAGGACGTTGATGGCGGCACCCATGACCAGGAACAGCGCCATCCCGATCCTGTCACCGAGACTTTCGACTGCGAATCCGGCCGGGCCAAGAAAGAAATGAGCGGCCGCGATGAGGGAGAGCAAAGTGGCGAGCAACCCCGGTCCAAGTCCCGCTACGATCGCGACCAACATGACGATCGGATAAAAGGTAATGTAAGGGGCAGTGAGTCCGAACATTCCCAGCCAGTAGCGGAGGGCGCCGGCGACCGCAACCGCGAGCAGGGCGAAACCGTAGCGCAAGAGCCAGCCACGGGTTCGGGAAGGGGGAGGGCCGACCAGCGACTTCGTCGAACCAGTGGCGCTCATGAACTGGCCTTTTTTTACTGCTCTCCCTCCGGACATCAGCATCGTGACCCGAAGAGAGCCTTCTCCAAAGTGCGCGGGAGACACGAACGGATTGCCACGCCTGATGATTCAGGACCCGTTTTGAAACTAGCGCATTCAGGTCTATAGACTCTTATGAACCATTCACGTGGCAGAACTCAGTGATATAGGTCACAAAATAAGGCAAGGAGAATCCCGAATTGGGAATGAGATGTGGGAGGGCTCCGAGCGGGCTAGGACTGGGCACGCGGGCAAGAATGCCCGCGCTACACCACGCTTTAGAACGCGAGGCGTTTGAAGAGGGTTTCGGGCAGGTGGCGGACTGCGGTCATGATGGGACGCCAGAACCATGGAGTGTAGAGGACGTCGGGGGAACGGCGGTTAAGAGCGCGGATGATGTCGCGCGCGACGCGCTCGGGTTGGGCAAAGCGGGCGGAGTTTGCCAGGTGGTCGGTCATAGGAGTCTGGACCGGGCCGGGCTTGATGGTGATAACTCTGACGCCGGCGGGATGAAGGCGGCTGCGCAGTCCCTGAAGGAAGAGTGAGAGCGCGCCTTTGGCGGAGCCGTACACGTAGTTGGAGCGGCGGCCACGGTCTCCGGCTACGGAGGTGATGGCGGCGAGGCATCCGGTGCGGCGTTGCTCGAGGTCGGCGGCGAATAGAGTGAGGATCGCGGCGGCGCTGACGAAGTTGACGTTCAATTCGTCGAGCAACAGGTCGACCGAAGCTTCCGAATCCTTCTGGTCCGCCATGGTGCCGTAGGCGAGGAGAACGGTGTCGAAATTAGGAAAGGACCTACGGACAAAGTCGAGGATCTCCGCGTGATGCTGGATGTGGGCCAGATCGGCTGCGACAGTTAGGACTTGCTTGGCGCCACGCGCCAGCAGGTCCGATTGCAATTCTGAAAGGCGCTGCGCGGAGCGAGCAACCAGGAGTAACTCACGTCCTTGACGAGCGAGTTCGCGCTGGATTTCGAGCGCGATGCCGGAGGTGGCGCCGAGGACGACGATTTTCTGCATGCGGACGGGGTGCGGAACCGAGGAGCGTGTGGTGATCGTCATCATTGGGTTTCCGTGACTCGGCGCCAGAACGACGAGGACATCGTCGGATCGATATAGGGAACAAAGCTGCGCCAACGCGGGAATGATGCTCCGAACAAAGCGGGACCCATGCGCGCGTCTTTTGCTGGGTAAAGAGCGCCGCCACTTTGGCGGACGACTTCATCGAGGGAGCGTAGGAGTTGGAGCGTGGGCTCGCCGCGCATGGCGAAGTCGAGGGCCAAGGTCAGTCCGGGTCTTGGGAATGAGAGCATACCGGCGGGCGGGGCCGAGCCGAATTGCTTGAGGACTCCCAGGAATGAACCCATGCCGGAACGGGCGATGCGATCGAGGATCTCCTCGAGGGCTTCGAGGTTATTTTCCGGGATGACGCATTGATATTGCAGGAAGCCGCGCTTGCCGTAGAGCAGGTTCCATTGACGGATGGAATCGAGCGGGTAGAAGAACGAGTTGTATGAAACAAGGGCCGCGTCTTTCCTGGCGGCGTGCGCGTGGTAGTAGACGGTGTTGAAGGCTTGGATGGTGTAGCGATTGAGCGCGAGGGCGGGCAGAGCGAACGGCAATCTCGGGCCGTGCTTCGGACGGAAGTTCTTTCCTCGCTCCTCCGAATGATTGCCCCGGAAGAAGATGCCGCGGGTGTTTCTGCCGGCAAAACAGTCCAGCCATGCGACGGTGTATTCGAAGCGGCCATCGCTTTCGCGGCTGAGGTCTAGAAAGGATTGAAGGGATTGAAAGGGAGCGGCACTGGAATCGATCCAGGGTCCGGCCACGCGTTTGAGTTGAATGTCGGCCCAGGCAATCACACCCGTCAGGCCAAGGCCTGCGATGGTAGCTTGGAACATGTCGGCATTTTGGTCAGGGCTGCAAACGACCAAGCCGTGGTCGGAGCGGTGCAGGCCGAGTTGACGGACGTGGGCTCCGAAGGTTCCGGCGCGGTGATGGTTTTTGCCATGAACGTCGTTGGCGATGGCGCCGCCGACGGTGACGAAGCGCGTGCCGGGAGTGACCGGAAGGAACCAGCCTTTGGGGAGGAAGACTTCGATGATGTCGGAAAACGTGACGCCGCTTTCGCAGCGAACCATGCCGGTGTCCGGATCGAAGCCGAGGATGCGATTGAGGCGGCGGCAATCAGCGAGTTCGCGGCCCGCATTGAGGCAAGAGTCGCCGTAGCTGCGGCCGAGTCCATAGGGAAGCAGAGAGCCTGGCGCTGCGGAACGGAGAATCTCCGGCAGCTGGTCGTTCCATGCGGGCCGGTGGACGTGTTGGTGGACGGTCCTCGGGTAACGGCCCCATGAAGGATATCGCTCGGTGGACAGGGCCACGGCGCGTTTCTTCTGCAACGCTGCTGCTGATTGACCGGACATTCTAAGAGCTCATGTGTAGCATGCTCGCGGCGATGACGATCGAAGATGCGAATGCCACCCCGTAACTGACACGGTCGCGGATGGCGAGGGTCACGGGGTCTTCTTTGAGTTCTCCGCGGTGCGCCAGAAGCCAGTTCCGGCTGAGCCAGTAGAGAACGATGGGGCAGAGAAGAAATAAAAACTCGGGTGAGGTATAGAGAACGCGTACTTCCTGACTGTGCACGTAGAGACTCAGGATCACAACCGAGGCAAAGCAGCTGCCGACGCCGAGAGATAGCAAGAGTTCCCGGTCATCGGTGCGGTAGCCGCGCCCGGAGTTACCGGATTTGAGGAGATCGGTGGCGTGAACTAACTCAGAATAACGTTTGGCCATGGCAAGACTTAGAAAGAAGAACAGAGAGAACGCGAGGAACCACTGGGACAGCGGGGTGCCAGATATCAAGGCGCCGGCCAAGATGCGAAAACTATAGAAGCTCGAGAGAACGAAGACGTCAAGCAAGGCAATCTTCTTGAGATGAAGCGAGTACCACAGGGTGAGGGAAGCGTATCCGAGCAAAGCGGCGCCGAATCGGGGGTTGAGCAGAAATCCGAAACCGAGCGCAAGGGAAAGAAGAAAGAACGAGGCGAGCAGGCCTTGGGGAATCGATATCTCGCCAGCCGCGAAAGCGCGCTCTTTTTTCCAGGGATGCTCGCGATCGGAGTGAAGATCAAGCAGGTCGTTGAGGATATAGAGTCCAGAGGCGCACGCTCCATAGAGCGCAAAGCCGAGAAAGGTACGGGCGAGCGGTGCGAAGGCCAGGTTGTGCGATAGCGCCAGCGGCAGAAAGAGCAGCGCGTTTTTCGCCCAGTGATGTCCTCGTAAGGCATTCATCCAGGTGGGGAGCGAGGCAGGTTCGTCGAGGATGGCGGCCTTGAGCGTGGTCACGGCAGCGGCTTGTTGGGCGCGCCGGGTCGAACCCACGACGTAAGCGCCTTGGGCCTTGCGCCAAACTTCGAGATCGGCGGCTGAGTCTCCTACATATTCGAAGCCGGGTCCAGTGAAATGTTCGGCAAGAAACGCGGCTTTGCTTTTTCCCTTCAGGTTGAGTTCGCCGTCGCTGGCATAGACCTCGTCGAACAGAGCGACGTGATGAGCGACAGACTCAGCGAGTTGGCGGTCGGCGGCGGTGACGAGCGCGATGCGTCGGCCTTCGGCGCGTTCGCGCTGGAGCAGTTCGATGACTTCCTGCCGGTACGGAAGTCGAGCTGGATTCAGACGCGTCTTGACTGCCAGTTTGCGCTTGACGAAGGCCTTGCCGGAAAGCAGCCAGAAGGGGAGAAGGAAGAGCGTGAGGGGACGACTCTTGAGGAGAGCGAGAACACACTCCCACAGGAGGTTGCCGCGTATCAGAGTGCCGTCCAGGTCCACACACAGAACCGGGAACGGCGCCTTCGCGAGCTTGGCTCCCGTGACAGATCCCATGAACTTGATGGTCGCATAAAAGGTAGGGTGCACTAGGAAAGCAAATGGCACACGACGGTAACCTGGGTAACATGCGTAGAAAGAGACGCGGAGTTACTATGGGGCAATTCGGTGCAGGGGCGACCTGTGTCCGATGAAGTCCGCGAAAGGAATGCCCGCTCGTGGCGCAGAGCATGGACGAGACGCACAGCTATTCAGAACCTACTGCTCTGGAGCTACTTGCTGAGTATCTGGGAAGGCCATGGATACTCGTACCGGCGCTCGGACTAGTTACTTTAGTACTCTACAGCGGTACGCTCTTCTTTGAATTCGTGTGGGATGACTGGCCACAGATCGTCAACAACCCAATTATCCGGACTTGGAGTAATCTGCCGCGGGCTTTCAGCAGCGACTTGTGGTATCACGTGGCGCGCCACCAGGTGTACTACCGGCCGCTGTTCGTGGCGTGGTCGATGCTGAATTTCACGCTGTTCAGGTTGCAGTCGTGGGGATGGCACCTGGGAGCGATTGTGCTCCATGTGGGAGCGGTGGCTTCGGTCTTCTGGCTGGCGCGCAAGCTGAAATTGGAATACTGGACGGCGGCCCTGGCGGCGCTGATCTTCGCACTGCATCCGATCCATATTGAGACGGTGGCCTGGATTTCGGCAGCTTCGGACACGATGGTCGCTATGTTTGCGGCACTCGCCTTTGTGGCATTCCTGAATGGACGGGAGCCGGCTGGGAAGAAAAGAACGTCGTGGTGGATGGCATCCTTGGCGCTGCTGATGTGCGCGCTGCTGACGAAAGAGATGGCGGTGGCATTCACGGCGCTGGTGGGTATCTATGCGTGGCTGAATCCGGCAGATGAAAAAGCGTCACTGGGACAGAGGGTGCGCGGGGCGGTGATCGAGGCAATTCCGTACGCGGCGGTGACGCTGGTGTACGTATTGCTGCGGAAGCATGCATTGCCGCACTTGACAGGGCAGTTTGATACCGGTCACGGAATGCTGGAGATGGTTCGTACTTTGCCGCTGGTACTAGCCTTCTATCTGCGGCAGTTACTGGTTCCGATTGGCCTGACGGGGCTCTATTACACGCCGTATGTTACTGGAGCAATCTTCAAGCCGGTGATCGTGCCGGCGGCGGTGCTTGGGATTGCGCTGGCTGTTTTGTGGTATTGGAACCGGCGCGAAAAGGATTCGACGGTTGCGTTCGCCGGGCTGTGGCTGCTGGTGGGACTGGCTCCGGCGCTGTACCTGCGCGGCTTTGGGAACGGAGATTTCGTTCGGGACCGCTACATCTATTTGCCTTCGATCGGCTTTGCAATTCTGGTGGCAAAGGGATTACGGCTGCTGCCATCGCTGAAGGCATGGAGTGCGAAGAGTGTGCAGGTGAGCGCGACGGTGGCGCTGTGCAGTTTCTATGTCGTGGCTTCGCTATCGCAACAGGTGTACTGGGGGAGCGGATTTCTGGTGCTGTTGCGGGGCCAGAAGCTGTATCCGGGGAACCCGAATGTGTTCGTTGGACTGGCCGCGGAATACAGCGAGCGGGGCGCGCACGAGAAGGCGATTGAACTGGCACGGGAAGGCGTGCATGAACATCCGGAGTATGTCTACACGCTGCTGGCACTGGCGGAGACAAATATCCGAGCCGGGAATTTTGACGAGGGGCGGGCGTGGCTCGATCGGTTCCTCGCCGTGAACCCGGACTTCCTGAAGTCGGAGACGGGAATCGCATCGGTGGCCGGGTTGTATGGACGGATGGGGGATTTCGATCGGGCGTTTGGGCTGTGCGACCAGATTCTGGCGAGGGACCCGAATTTGTATACAGCGCTCTACAACTGCGGAAATATTCACCTGATGGCGGGGAAGTACGGGGAGGCCGAGCAACTTTTGTCGCGAGCCGTGCAGTTGGTTCCGGAAGAAGCGGGGCCGAAGCACTACCTGGGCCGAGCACTTCTGCAGGATGGGCGGGTTCGGGAGGCGCAGCCCTATTTGCAGGCGGCGGTGGCCCTGGACCCTAAAGTGTGGGACTACCACTACTGGCTGGCGGCGGCGCTGGAACGAAGCGGGAATATCGCGGCGGCGCGGGCTGAATATCAGCAGGCGTTGCGGCTGAACCAAGGCAGCACCGAGGCTCGGCTACGACTGGCGGCACTGGAGGGAAAGTGAAGAGCGAGATGGAGCAGACGCCGGTGCGGCCCGCGGAACGCGGTTTGAGCGTGGAGGTGAGGAGCCGGGAAGTGAATGGGAAGGCGGAGGACGCTTGCACGGGCGAGGTTGGGCTCGCGAGGAAGAGTGAGAGCTGGGGCGTACGCGCGGTGGTGCTGGCTGTGGTTCTGGTGATTGCCGGGACCTATACCTGGGTCCATATTGGCCGGGGCTGGGTGCCTGCGGATGACGGGACGCTGAGCCAGAGCGCTCTGCGGGTGATGCAGGGACAACTTCCGCATTGTGATTTCGGGGAGATCTACACGGGCGGACTGAGTTTTATTCACGCGCTGGCGTTTCGCGTTTTTGGCGTGAATCTGATGTCGCTGCGCATCTGCGTGTTCCTGTTTTTTCTGGCGTGGCTTCCCGCTGTTTACTATATTGCGCTGCGCTTTACTTCGGCGATTGGGGCGGGTGCGATCACACTGCTGGCGGTGGCATGGAGTTATCCGAATTATCCGGCGGCGATGCCATCCTGGTACAACCTATTTTCCGCGACATTTGGGGCAGCTGCGCTGCTGCGCTATCTGGAGGTGCGGACGCGGCGATGGTTGTTTGTGGCGGGGGTATGCGGGGGTGTATCGATCCTGATCAAGGTGATTGGTGCCTATTACATTGCCGGAGTGCTCTTGTTTCTTGCCTTTCTGGAACAGAGCGAAAGTGGGGAGGCTGAGAACCCGAAGAACAACTGGCCGTATCGCGCGTTCAGTGTGGGCGCATTGCTGCTGTTCCTGGCGACACTGGTGCGCGTACTCAGCACGCGCCTGGGTATGCCCGAACTGTACGAGTTCGTGTTGCCTTCCGTGTCGGTGGTGGGGCTGATCGTGCTGGGAGAACGAAGTGTGCGGGCGGGAACAGGGCAGCGATTCAAAACGATGCTGCGGTTGGTGATCCCGTTTCTGTGTGGCCTGCTTAGCCCCGTGATGGTTTTCCTGATGCCGTATGCGCGGTCGGGAATGGTGGGAAAGTTCTTCTTTGGGGTAACTGCGAGCGCGACCTCGCGACTAGTGGACCTAGGAGTGATTCGTCCCGTAGGAATCGAGGGAATGATGTATGTACTGCCGCTGGTGGGGGTTCTGGCGGCGGCGATGTATTGGGATAAGTTTCAGGGAAAAGCGGTCGGGGCGGCCTTGGGACTGGGAGCGGCGGTCCTAGTGGTGAGGGCTGTGCAGGTGTTTGAGATCGTTAAGGGAATATGGTTTTCGGTGGCGGCGCTGACGCCGTTTGTGGTGCTGCTGGGGGCGGTGGTGGTGTGGGCGCGGAGGAAGCCGAGTGCAAAGGTCGAACGGCAGCAGGTGGTGCTGCTGATCTCGCTGGCGGCGACGTGCACCCTGGTGCAGTTTCCGTTTGCGGCTCCGATCTATTTGAGTTATGCGGTACCCCTGACGCTGCTGGCGATGGTAGCGATTGTGTCGACGGCCAAGAAGCAGAGCGGGACATATGCGCTGGCCTCGGTGGTGGGGCTATATCTGGCGTTTGGGGTGGTCAGTCTGGTTCCGCGCTACATTTACGAGATTACATACGTAGTCGGCCACATGGACACGATGCAGGGTCCGCGGGCAGGCGGGTTGAAGGTTGAAGGCGCCGCATTCTTCGATGATATGTCTCGCTTTCTGCGGGCCCACAGTCCGAACGGACTGATGTTTGCGGGGAATGACTGTCCGCAGTTGTACTTTCTTTCCGGGCTGACGAACGTCGCGCACGACGACGGGGGTGAACCGCCGGAGGAAATTCTGAAGGCGATACGATCTGACGATCTGAACCTGGTGGTGATTAACGACTCGCCTTACTTCCCGGGGGCCGTGATGAGGCCGGAGGTGAAGGCCGAGGTGGCGCGCAGGTTCCCGCATACGACACGGTTCGGAATCTTCCAGGTGTTCTGGAAACAGTAGGACGGGCTAACTCAACATGTCAACTCCTCAACTAAGCAGGCGTCTGAAACGGTCGGAGGCTTCGGCCCTGGTTCCGTGGATTTCGGCGAAGGTGCTTGCGAGCATTTCGGTCAAGCAACTCCTGCTTCAAGACGAGGCTTACCTGGCCTCTGTGGCTGAGGTCGGACTAATTATGACTGGATCGCTGCGCGACGGGGGTCGCATCTTCTTCTGTGGTAACGGCGGAAGTGCCGCTGACGCCCAGCATTTGGCGGCCGAGTTAACAGGCCGATTCCTGAAGGAGCGTCCCAGCTTAGCCGGTATCGCGCTCAACACCAATACTTCGACTCTGACTGCGATCGCCAACGACTATTCTTACGAGGAGGTGTTCTCGCGACAGATCGAGGGCCTCGCTCGGGCAGGAGATGTACTATTGGGGATCAGTACAAGCGGCAATTCGGAAAATGTACTGCGGGCCATGGAAGTCGCGCGGCGCATGACGGTGTCGACGGCCGCGCTCACCGGTAAGAGTGGCGGCAAACTCGCCACCGCCGCCGAACACTGCATCCGGATCCCGTCCGACGAAACGCCGCGTATCCAGGAAGCTCACATCCTCACCGGGCACATCCTCGCCGAAATTGTCGAGACGGAACTTTTCGGAGACTAGATGGTGATCGCGAGTCTTCAGCAGGCTGGCCTCGTCAGACGACTCACGCGACACATACCGCCGGCCCAATTCGGCCGCTACATCCTTGTTGGCGTCTGGAACACGCTGTTTGGATATGCGATGTACGCGGCCTTGACTGCTCTACTCACGCCTCGCGTGCGATATGCCTACATTTTTGCGAGCGTGCTGGCCAGTTTCGTGAATATCACGGTTGCCTTCCTTGGGTATAAGTGGTTCATTTTTAAGACCAGGGGGAACTACCTGCGCGAGTGGGGTCGCTGCCTGCTGGTGTACAGCGGGGGGATTGCGGCTGGGATACTCCTGCTGCCCGTCCTGGTGTACGTGGTGCGCCACTCAACGATGTTTGACGCCGCTGCCCCCTACATCGCAGGCGCGATTCTTGCAGGCTTGAATGTCGTCGTGGGATTTCTGGGACACAAGACATTTTCATTCCAATCACCACAAGCCAATTAGACCGGTTGGGATTGCCTGTCAAAGGGTGATTCCGCCAGCGGCTCTCCCGGGGCGTGCTGAAAGTTGAGACGCTCCTGTTCCACCACCAAAGGCCGGCGCTGCACGAGAGTGTGTATTTGCCCGATGTACTCGCCAATGATTCCTACGAAAACCAGTTGGAGCGATCCCATCAAGAACATCCCAATTACGAGGGGTGCGATGCCCACCGAGAAGTTACGCCAGAAGAGCAACTTGTAGAGGAAGTAGGTGATCCCGGCGAAAACCGATATCGCAGCTCCGACGAAGCCACTCAGGGTCACGATACGCAGCGGCACCTTGGAAAGATTGGTGATCCCAAGCATGGCCATGTCGTAGAGCGCATAGAAATTGTTCTTGGTAATGCCTCGCTTCCGCCGTGGCTGGTGGAAAGGAATCTCGGCATGCGGCAGCCCAATCTCCGCGATCATGCCACGAAAATAAGGATAGGGGTCGTTGAACTCTTTTAGCAACTCGACGACCCTGCGGTCATACAAACCGAAGCCGGTAAAGTTCTCGTAGGTTTCGATGCCCGACAGGCGGTTCACCAGTTTGTAGTAACTCTTTCGGATCCAGAACATCAGACCGCTTTCCTCGGATGACTGTTTGACCGTGATTACGATCGGGAAGCCCTGCTCCCACTGTCGAACCAGGTCCACGATCATCTCCGGAGGATCCTGCAAATCGGCAACGATGCCAATGACTGCGTCTCCAGACGCCTGGTAGAGGCCGTGCATCGGCGAGCGGATGGGGCCGAAGTTGCGGGCGTTTCGAATGACCTTGACGTTGTTGTCGAAAGAGGAGATGAGCTTGAGGATTGCAAAAGTGTTGTCAGTGGACGCGTTGTCAATGAAGAGGTGTTCGTAGTTGTAACTTCCGAGAGAACTCATGACGGCGCGGACGCGTTCGTACACTTCCCGCACATTGTCTTCTTCATTGAAGCATGGCGTCAGGATGGAAATCGTCTTCTTCATATTGCCTCAGTGCAGAATTCCGTCCTTCGAGACTCGTTTACGCGGTACCGCATAGCAGACCAGTTCCCAGCAATCCTCAGCGTAGCGGCGGAGGAAAATATCGTAGTCGTCCGAGATCGAATGAATCTGACTCGGAATCTCCCACAGGTGCTGACTGCGGTGATAGACACACACGGCCAGTACCGGAAGCTTGGAGGCCAGGAGTTGCCTTGCGCCGGCCAGTGCTTCAGGTTCGGCGCCTTCGATATCCATCTTGATGTAGGTCGGCGTTTTTGGCCACGGCACGTCGTCGAGCCTGCGGCACTCGACCTTGGCTGAGCCGCCGGTTGTCATTTTGGAAGCCGCCGAACTCGTGACATTGAATTGAACCCACTCGTTCCGGCTTCCGACGGCATACGGAAAAGCCGTGGCATGCGATCGGATCGGCTCGGGCAGATTCGCAAGATAGCTCGAAAGCAGTTGGTTGCTGTGGGGATCAGGCTCGAACCCGACCACGTGCTCGAAACGTCCGCCGCTGTGTTCAATAAACGCTCGGATGCTGTCACCGTCCAGGGCCCCGCAGTCCGCGAACACCTCATCTTTGTGGGCCGGCACCAGGAAATAGGTCTGCTTCGGCAGGTTCGAAGGAGCCATACTCTCCGAGTCGAGCCAGTAGCGGAATCTCAACTGGTCCACGAATTCCCTGCGTGAGGCCTCGTCAGCGAAGAGATGGAAGCAATTGCGGATGCTCTTTTCGTGGTCGCGGATCAAGTGAGGGTAGTCGAGTCCGCTCTCGGGAATGAAAATCTCCCCATACTTCCAGCAAAGCGAAATAAAGGGAACAACGACCTTGCAACCCAAACCGCGGAGTTGTTTCCGCGCAGCCGAACCATGATAGATGGTAACCACGAAGCTCGAATCGGCGCCGTACTCGCGGACAGCGTCCTCCGGTTTCAAGACTGGGAAACCGCAAACATCAGCCCCCCACTTCTTGGGGTTGTTGTCGGCGAAGGCGCGTATGCGGATCCCTGCCTTCGCCAGGCCAGCGGCCATGTATTTTCCCAAATGGCCGGCGCCGAAAAGAACGATGGAGTCGCTGAAGGGAGAGGTTAAACGATCGAACGTGTTCCGTTCCCGGGCGATCATCTGCTCGTGAGGTTCGGCATGGACACTCGCGAAGAAGTGATCGAGCTGCATTGCGGACGTTGCAATTCCAGTGGCGCTCAATGGAGTCTCCTGATGTCAGTTATGGTGTGGCGTCGCCGGATCATCGGCTCACCTCCGCGATGTTGCTGCGCTCTTCGGGAATGGCGTAACAAACCAATTGCCAACCATCGACATCGTGGGGACGCAGAAATAACCGATAGCCGGGGACGAGTTCGTGGATCAGGAGCGGGATCGACCAGAGGTGGTCCTGGGTGTGATACACGCAGATCGACAAGACCGGGTGATGGCGTTGAATGATCTTTTGCGCGCCGACGATGGCGTCGGGCTCTGCGCCTTCAATGTCCATCTTTATGTAGCTTGGGCTGGCGTTACCTAGCAGTTCATCCAAGGGAACACACTCCACGACAATGCCGCCGTCGTTGCGGATGCTCGAACCCTCGCCCCCATCTGCAGCAAATCGAACTTGACAGCGCTTTGACCCAACGGCTACGTCATGCAGCTGGATTCGATCGCGCACTTCTGGAATTAATCCGCCCGTCCAGTTCTTCAGGTCCAACAAATTCTTAGGGTCGGGCTCGACGGCAACGATACCGGCAAACTTATTGTCGGTTCTCAGCAGGAATTGTTGTAACGTGTCGCCCGTGTAGCTGCCACAATCGACGAAGTATTCGTCGCTCTTGAGGTCGAAGATAGTGGACGGGAAATAGGACTCTTCCCGGTCGGGTTCACTCAGGACTTCAAAATCGCCGGACACCCGCCATTCCACTTGCTTCAAATATTCTTCCCTGGATTTGTCATCCGACCACAACGATGCAGCGCTGCGCACCCTTTCAGAATCCTGAAAAAGTTTATGAGGGAGGTCCTGGCAGAAGTAGGGCATCAGAATATCTGCAAATTTCCAACGCAGGCTCGATGCTGGGATAACCCCCTTACAGCCGAGCCTGCTGAGTTTCTCTTTCGTTTCTGCGTAACGATGTCCCAGGGACCAAATCGTCACAATAAACAAGGCTCGGCTGCCATACTTCTCCGCGGCATCCTTGGGAGAAAGTGCCGGCACGCCTTCCACCAGTTCACCCCATCGGTCTTGGTTGTTATCGCAAAACGCCAAGGGCTCCACCCCGATACTCCGAAGGCATTTGAGGGCAGTTCTTCCCAGGCTGCCCGCTCCGAACAAAACGACTTGACGGCAACATTCGGCAAGTTGCCGGTCAAATGTATATGCCTCTCGCTCCTTCACTAAAGCGAGAGGTTCGCTGAGAATCGTTTCTAACTTCGATAAATATGTTTCGGTCGTCATTTCAATCTTCTACGAGTGGCTCCACGATCATGTTCGCGCGGAACTCATCGCGGTCCAGGAACGGCCACAAGTCTTCCAGCGGCTTTGAGACGAAGGAGCCGTCGGGACGCTGCACCGAGGTGACACGCGGACACCGGGGCTCATCGGGGATGACCTTCAGATCGCACACCACCGGTCCGGGAGTTTCCAGGACTCTGCGAATCTGCCCCGCTAAATCAGACTGGTCTGAGATCTCCGCCGAAGCAATCCCGTATCCCTGCGCTACCTTGCTCAGGGCTGGCAGATGCGTGCCGGTCCGATGGTCGCATCCAATGTTCGGTTTCCCGAAGAAGTTGGTCTGGGAGGCCCGGATGGAGGCGTAGCCGTCGTTGTTCAGGACAAAGAATTTTATGGGCAACTGGTGGTGGGCAATGGTGGACAATTCCTGGATATTAAATTGGAACCCGCCATCGCCATCCACGCAAATTGTCCGTTGCTTGCCAGAGGCAAAACAAACGCCAATGCTGCCGGGGATTCCGAAGCCCATGGATCCAAGGCCGGCAGTGTGAAAGACGCGCTGCCCTTTTTTGGCGGGGTAGGAGAAGATGAAAGTTTCGATACCCGATCCTGAGCTGCCGGAGACAATCCTGTCCTGCTTGTCAACCACGCTGGCCAGTACTTCCGCAAGATGGAAAATGCTCACAGAGCCAGGCTTGCGGTGGTCGGGTTGAATCACGGGATAGCGAACTTTCCAATCCTGGCAGCGCTTGACCCAAGCTTGACGATCCTTGGGGACGACGGCCGAACTCTGTCGCAGTAGCTCACACAAGAACGCGCGTGCGTCCGCGTGGATCGGAGTGTCGATCAACTTTCCCAGTTTCCGGATTTCAGGAGCGTCGACATCGACCATGACCCTGTGCGCAGCCCGGGCGAGTTGGGAGGGTTCCCAGCCGGTCAAAGGGAGATCCATTCGTGCGCCGAGGAAAAGGAGGAAATCGCAGTTCTGGAGCGCGAAGTTTGCGCCACGTGCGGCCAGCGTTCCGGGCCGGCCAACAAACAGAGGATCGTCCTCCGTTACGAGATCGGAACTGACCCAAGTGGTCGCAATGGGGATCCCCAACCTGGCAGTGACTATTTCAAATTCGTTCTCGGCATGAGCCAGTCGAACACCGTTGCCGACAAGAATCAGCGGCCGCTCGGCTTCATTCAGCTGCCCGATTGTTTTCGCGACCTGGGAGGGCAATACGGATTTGTCAAAGACTGGTTCAAGTTCCTTCGGCTGAAATCCCTTAAGAGTTGTTTCGTCGATCGGGGCGGCTTGCACGTCAATGGGGATATCGATCCAGACTGGACCGGGGCGGCCGGAACGCGCCAGGTGAATGGCTTTTTCGAGATGATATCGAATGGAATTCGGATCGGTTACGGTAACGGCGTATTTCGTCAACGACTTTACGACCGAAACAATGTCGAGTTCCTGGATCCCCCTCTGCCGCACCCCAAGGGGCGTGCCGTCAGAATTGAACATCCGGTCGGGACGCTTCACTTGTCCGGAGAGAAAGAGGCAGGGGGAGGAGTCGAACCATGCCCCCGCGAGGCCGGTGATGGCGTTCGTTCCGCCGGGCCCGGTTGTCACCATGGCTACACCGAGATGGTTTGTCGCCTTCGCGTAATTCTCTGCGGCGATGGCGCTGGCCTGCTCGTGATGATTGCAGACGAACTCAATGTCACGGCAGCGGCCGAGAGAATCGTTCAGGTGCATAGCGCCGCCACCGGAGACGAGAAACACGTGTTTCACTCCCAGTTCGGCGACAAATCGAATGACGTAATCAGAGAGTTTCATCAGGTATCAAATAGCCGATGAGGCCGATGCTTCCCGGTGCTGGCTGGCCAACAAGTGATTCACTAGTTCGCGGACCGCGCCATTGCCGCCAGAAGCTTTCGTTACAAACTTACATTTCGCGAGCACAGCCGGCTGTGCGTTCGACGGTGCAGCAGAAAGTCCGGCGATCTCCAGAGCCGGAAGGTCATTCACGTCGTCGCCCATGAAGCACACTTCCTCAAGAGCGAGATCGTGCTGCTTAACGAATTCAGTCAGCGCGACTGCCTTCTGTTTGCAACCGAGCGCGACATCAGTGATCCGCATCTTCGTCGCAAGTCGAGTAACCAAGGGACTGTTTTCCCCGGAAATCAAGGCCAATAGGAATCCAGCCTTGCGGGCGAGCGAGAGCCCCATGATGTCGGCAAAACAAAAGCGCTTCCACTCTTCACCGTTTGGCCCCCACCAGACGCCGCCGTCGGTGAGTACGCCATCGACATCCATGGCTATGGCCTTGATCTTAGGCATGTGCCGCACTCACCCGGCGCAATTTCTTGATGACGGGCTGTTCGCGCTCGAGCACGCGCTTCACTCCATCCCCCATCGACTTCTCGATCAAGCGAATGTCGCGGACCAGGCGCGTGATTCCGTTGGGTTCGAGGGACGCGGCGTGATCGGAACCCCACATTGACCGGTCGAGGGTGATATGCCGCTCGATGACGCAGGCTCCCATAACGCTCGCCGCCACACTGGATGGCAAACCTGTCTCGTGACCGGAGTAGCCGACCGGCAGTCCATAGCGATCCATCAGGGTGTCGATGACTCGCAGGTTCAGTTCTTCGTAGTAAGCGGGATAGGTGCTGCATGCCTGCATCAGAATCAAATCCTTCTTGCCCAGGACTTCGATCGCGTGATCGATCTGCTCGATCGTGCTCATGCCGGTTGACAGCAGGATCGGCTTTCCCACTGCCCGGGTGTGCCGTAACAAATTGTCATCGGTCAGGGAGGCCGAGGCGATTTTGAAGCAGGGGACATCAAACTGCGCAATGAAATCGACTGACCCTTCATCCCAGCAGGACGCGAACCAATCGACCTTCACTTCTTTGCAGTAACGGTCAATTTCCTTGTATTCTTCGATCTCGAACTCAAGCCCACGTTTCAGATCACCATTGGTTGGCCCGAAGGGATTTTCGCGCGGTTTCGCCAATTCCTCGGCTGAGTAGACGACATCAATCGTCCGCTTCTGGAATTTGACTGCGCTGCAGCCGGCGCCCACCGCGACGTTGATCAATTGCTTGGCAAGATCGATGTCGCCGTTGTGGTTGATTCCGATTTCAGCGATGACGTAGCAAGGCTGTCCGGCTCCGACCACTTTGGAGCCCAGTCGAATTTGTGCGTTGTTGGCTGCGGATCTGTTGTTGTTTTCGTGTTGCATTAGCTATGCGCTCCCTTTGCGGCTGGTGATGTTAATCAACATGTTAATGTCCTTATTCCGAGATGGCGTGGTCCATTGGTTCAGGCTCATCCAGGAATGGGTACATGTCCTTCTAAATTGGGGGAAACGATACGACCATCGGGCAGCGGGCGAGCCCGCGAACGGAACTCGAATTGGTGGGAGAGCGCCCGCGCTAAACATGGGCACCTCGCACGGCCGGTACATTGCTGGTAAGACCTTGCTCAGAGAACCAGAGTTGAGTGCGGTGGATGGCTTCGCGTAAGGACACCTCGGCGCGAAGTCCCAGTTCCTCGCGCGCTCGGGCGGTTGAGGGTACGTAGCGGTGTACCGGGGCTCCGGGCGTGGGGGCGGCGGCGATCGAGAAGTTGACCTTCTGCGGCATGGCGGCGGCTACTTCACCGGCGAGAACGGCAATGTTCAGGGCGTCTTCGGAGCCAACGTTATAGGCGCGGCAGGACTGCCCTCTGAACAGGATGGTCCAGAGCCATACCATCAGATCGGAGGCATAGAGGTACGAGCGAAATGGAGAACCGTCGCCTTTAACGTGGATCGGGCCGCCGCGCATGCCGTCGGCGATGAAGTTGCCGACCGCGAAGTGCACGTCGAGTCGCATGTACGGACCGACGAAGGCGAAGCAGCGGGCAATCTTGGGTTCAAAGCGAGGCGTGGCGGCGAGCGAGCACAGCAGCTCTGCGGCGCGTTTGCCCTCGCCATACACGGAGGCATAGTCGAGCGGATCGGGGCCGCCGGAATACGATTCACCTACGTGCGCGAGGTGCAGCGGTTGGGTTCCGTAGACCGCGCCCGAACTGACAAATAGGAAGCGGGCCGCAGAACTGGCGATCGAGAACTGCAGAGCGCGACGCGTTCCTTCGACGATGGTGTCGAACATGCCAAGCCGCGTTTCAGCGTTTGGCGTCGCGGTGGTTTCGGTGGCGGCGTGAATGACGTGGGAAAACGTCCCCGTCGGAAAATCGCCGTGACGAACGTCGGCGGCGTGCAGGGCAATGGCGGGGTCGTTCACCAGGTGCGGCGCCTTCTGGGCGAGCGTGGCGGGATGTCTTGAGAGCGCGACGGCTTGAGCGCCGAGGTTCAGTCGGCGGTTGGCCCAGGCAAAACTTTCGAGCAGCCAGCATCCGAAAAAACCGGTGGCGCCGGTGATGAGGACTCGCTGGCCGCGCAGGTCGCGCCACAGGGGCTCGGTGCGCGCCAGGATATTGTCGAGATCGTCTGCCAGCCGGTTTGCCATGGTCATCTTGCCGACGCTCCCTGCGCGACTGATTTCCGGACCTGATGAAAAGTGTCGGCCATGTAGTCGATCATCGGCTCAGTGATGCCGGGGTACAGGCCGATCCAGAAAACGCTGTTCATTACAAAATCGGTGTTTGGCAGTTGGCCGACCACGCGACGATGCACATCCCGGTAGGCAGGCTGGCGAAGCAGATTGCCGCCAAACAAGAGGCGTGTCGCGATGTGGCGCGACTCCAGGAACTGCACGACCTGATTTCGGGTGACGGGCGCGTCCTGACGCACCGCCAGCGGGAAGCCGAACCAGCTTGGATTCGAATGCGGGGTCGCTTCGGGCAGGATGAAGATGTCGTCGAGGTCCTTGAGAGCGGCGAAAAGCTTGGCGAAGTTCTCGCGACGGGCGGCGATGAAGGCGGGCAGTTTCTTCAACTGCGCGACGCCGACGGCGGCTTGCATGTCGGTAGCCTTCAGGTTATAGCCGATGTGGCTGTAGATGTATTTGTGATCGTAGCCGGTGGGCAGATCGCCCAGTTTCCATTCAAAGCGGCATCCACATGTGTTCGACTTGCCGGGAGCGCACCAGCAATCGCGTCCCCAGTCGCGGAACGACTCCGCCAATTTCTTGAGAGATGGAGAGGGCGTGAGGACGCATCCGCCTTCGCCCATGGTGATGTGATGGGCGGGATAGAAACTGGTGGTGGACAGGGCGCCGAACGTTCCCACCGAGCGGCCCTTGTAGGTGGAACCTACCGCATCGCAGCAGTCCTCGATCAACCAGAGATTGTGTTTGGCGGCGAAGGCTGTGACCGCATCAATATCGAACGGATTGCCGAGCGTGTGCGCGAGGATGATTGCTTTGGTACGTTCGGACCGGGCGGCTTCGAGTTGGGTTACGTCAACGTCATAGGTTGGCAGTTGGACATCGACGAAGACGGGGACCAGCCCGTTCTGAATGATCGGATTGACGGTGGTCGGAAAACCGGCGGCGACAGTAATGACCTCATCGCCCGCGCGCAATCTGCGCTCGCCGAGTGCGGGCGAAGTCAGGCAGGAGAGTGCGACGAGGTTGGCGGACGATCCGGAATTGACCAGCGAGGCGCAACGTACGCCCATAAAAGCGGCGAAGTCGCGCTCGAACTCGGCGGCGAAACGTCCGGTGGTGAGCCAGGCGTCGAGCGACGCTTCGACCAAATACTCGAGTTCGGTCGAGTCAAAGACTTTGCCCGAGACGGGCACATTGGTCTGGCCGGGCACGAAGGGCTGAGTCGCCAGGGCGACGTCGTAGTACTGCTTTACGAGTGTCCGGATTTCGTCGCGGAGTTGGTGGGGAGTGTTGCTCATGGTCGAGTTATCCCCTGCCGGCCTGGGCCATGGCGGCGGGCGCGCCCAGAAACTCGCGATACCAGGCAAGCGTGCGATCAAGTCCGGTGTCGAGAGTGAACTGCGGGTGCCACTTGAGTTGGTTGCGGGCGCGCTCGGCGCTCAGGTACTGATGGCGAATCTCGTTGCTGGCCTGGTTCAGAACTTCGGGGGAAAGCGAAGATTTCATTTTCCGCAGAATGAGGTTCACGATTTCGAGCACGCTGATCTGGCTCTCGTTGGAAAAATTAAAGGCTTGGCCACGAAGCGCGGGGTCGGACGCCAGGCGTTCCGCGAGCAGCATGTAGGCGGCGGCGCCGTCTTCGATGTAGAAGTAGTCGCGAACGAAGTTACCGTCGGAGCGGATGATTGGCCGCTCTCCACGAATGATGGAGCGGATAGTGCCGGGGACCACGCGGTTCCAGTTCAGATCGCCGCCGCCGTAGAAGTTTCCGCAGCGAGTGATGGCGACGGGCAGGTTGTAACTAGCGGCGTAGGTTTGCGCGATCAAGTCGGCGCACGATTTACTGACGTCATAAGGATGACGGCCTTGCAGAGGCATCGTCTCGTTGTAGGGAAGATGCTCCTGATCGCCGTAGGCCTTGTCAGAAGAGGCCACGGCGATGGAGACAACTTTCGGCGAGCGACGGCAGGCTTCCAGCAGATTCCAGGTCCCGCCGATGTTGGTGGAGAAAGTCGAGACTGGATTGCGATTGGCGACGCCAACGATAGCCTGGGCCGCCAGATGAAAAACGATTTCGACTTCGTACTCGCCCAGCGCGCGCTCGATCAGATCACGGTCGGCGATGTCGCCCCGAACTGTGTTGACCTGTTCGATGCGGCGACTGCGCACCAGTTCACTCTGGGGGACCCAGTCGCGGACCAGGCACACAACATTCGAGGCGGCTTCGAGGAGTTTCGAGACCAGACATGATCCGAGCAATCCAGTCCCGCCGGTGATCAGTACGGATCGATCGCGCCAAAAGGAATTCATTCCGACCACACTTTCCAGGGGGTTTGCCCACTCGTCCAAAGGTCATTCAGGTACTGGTATTCGCGATAGGTATCCATCGCGAAGAAGAAGCCGTCGTGGCGATAGGCCATGAGTTGGCCATCGCGAGCCAGACGTTCCATCGGTTCGCGTTCGAGGATGCATTCTGGGCCGCTGAGGTAGTCGAGCACTCGACGATTGAAAACGAAGTAGCCTGCGCTGATCTGGCCATTCGCCTTGGGCTTTTCCATGAAGCGCTGGACTTGGCCCTGAGGATCGGCTTCAAGCACACCGAAGCGCGAGATGGGCGGAACGGAAGTGACCGTGGCTAAGCGCCCGTGGCTGTGGTGGAACTCGACGAGGCTGCGGATGTTGACATCGCTGAGGCCATCGCCGTAGGTCAGAAGAAATGTGTCGTCGTCTTCGAGATAGCGAGCTACACGGTGCAAACGGCCGCCGGTCATGGTATCAAGACCGGTGTCGGCGAGCGTCACCGCGAAATCCTGCTCCTGGTGGGCGGCCATGAATTGAACGTGCGATTTACGTCCCAGGCAGATCTTGAAGTCATTGTTCATGGCTTCGTAGTTCAGGAAGTAATCCTTGATCATGCTGCCGCGGTAGCCGAGGCAGAGGATGAACTCACGCATGCCATAGTGGGCGTAGATCTTCATGATGTGCCAGAGAATGGGCCGGCCACCGATCTCAACCATGGGTTTGGGGCGGAACTCGGTTTCTTCCCGGAGACGGGTGCCTAATCCACCGCACAGAACGACAACCTTCATAACTGGGTCCTTGCAGCGTGGCTGCGCGCGCGGCCACACTTCGTCGCTTTTGTTTCTTTTGGAACCTCGGGCCTACAGATCAGTTATCACACACGCCAGGGATGAAGGCAGGATTACGGAAGTCACCCATGAGTCGGGTGCAGGGATCGTGAGCTATTGTGGGTTAAGAGTTGCCTGGGAGCTTCCGTCGTTCGTAACGAAGGAGATATGCGAGGAAGGGAACGGTGGAGCGGCGATGTGGGGATTCTAAGACGCGGGGAATCAAGTCTGGAAACGGGAGCCCTAAAGTTGGGTCGCCTGGCTTAGCTGGTTACTATCGTTACCTACGCAAGTCTTCGTGGGCCCGTGATGGGCGGGTCGCAGCAGAGGGAGCGTGCTTTTCAGCGAGGGCGGGGCGCCCTCGCGACAGCCGGCAAGGTGCCGGCGCTACAGTCTTTCTCGTCACCGCGTCACGGCACTAGCCTCCCACAGGTGCCGCAGTGCGCTTGGGGAACATATCGCCGACTCGGCGGATTTCGGCTCCTACGGCCTTCAGTTTTTCTTCTATATTTTCGTAGCCGCGGTCGATGTGGTAGACGCGGTCGATGATGGTTTCGCCGTCGGCGACCAGAGCGGCGAGCACGAGCGAGGCCGAGGCGCGCAGATCGGAAGCCAGCACGGCTGCCCCGCTGAGCGGAGTTTTGCCACGGACGATGGCACGGCGTCCTTCGATCTTGATGTTCGCGCCCATGCGGACCAGTTCCTGGGCGTGCATGAAGCGGTTCTCAAAAATATTCTCGACGACAATGGAGGTGCCTTCGGCCTGCGTGGTCAGCGCCATGTATTGGGCCTGCATGTCGGTCGGGAAGCCGGGATATTCTTCGGTGTTCAGGTCGGCGGCCTGGAGCGGCTGATCACCCATGACACGGACGGAGTCGGGCTTGACCGCGGTCTTCACGCCCGTTTCAGCGAGCTTCTGCAGGATGGCGGTGAGGTGTTTCGGGTCGCAGTGGGCGACGTTGAGGTCTCCGCCGGTGAGCGCGCCAGCGATGATGAAGGTGCCGGCTTCGATTCGGTCGGGGATGATCCGGTGCTTTGCGCCGTGGAGTTTGCTGACACCTTTAATGTGGATGGTGGACGTTCCTGCACCTTGGATTTTTGCTCCCATGGCGTTGAGGAGCGCGGCCAGGTCGGCGACCTCGGGCTCGCGCGCACAGTTCTGCATTGTCGTTTCGCCATCGGCGAGCGTGGCGGCCATGAGCAGGTCTTCGGTGCCCGTGACGGTAATTTTGTCGAAAACAATTTCCGCGCCCTTGAGACGATCGGTGGTCGCTTCGACGTAGCCGTGCTCCTGCGTGATTTTTGCGCCCAAGCGCTCCAGGCCTTTGATGTGGAGATCGATGGGGCGGGCACCGATGGCGCATCCGCCGGGGAGGGAGACGCGGGCGTGTCCGCAACGGGCTACCAGCGGGCCTAGGACGAGGGTAGAGGCGCGCATGGTTTTGACCAACTCGTAGGACGCTTCGGGCGCGGCCAGTGACTTTGCGCAGATGGTCGTGCGGTGATGCGCCCGTCCGTAGCCGAGCTCGACTTCCGCGCCCATGGCGGCGAGGAGTTTGCGCGTGGTCTCGATGTCGCGGACTTGCGGGATGTTTTCGAGGATGACGGGTTCGTCGGTGAGCAGGGCAGCGGCCATGCAGGGCAGCGCGGCGTTTTTTGCGCCGCTGATACGGACGGTGCCGAGTAGAGAATTGCCGCCGCGGATGACTAGCTTATCCATAGCTTGCGTGCTCCTGAGACCGCCGGAGTTTGCTTTCATTCTAGCTACGATTGCAGTTGAGTGGCGGTTAGAAATGTAACGCGGAGTTTAGTTTGTAACGGCAAAAGCGCGAACCACAGAGGACACAGAGGAACCCAGAGGGGAGCGTGGCCGAGCCTCGCTCGGCTGGACCTACGTGGTTTTTGCCAGGGTCATTGCTTTGCGTACGTGGCCGCCGGATTTCTTCAGGGCGTGGACGGCTTGGACCGCTTTTACTCCCGCCTTCGCCATCACGAGCGCCACGGGCACCCGGTTTCCGGCGGCGGACAAAAGCTTACGCGCCTCGCGGCGATCAAGGTCCGCGGCCTGTTCCAGGATCCCAACCCCGCGCTCGGCAAGCTTCTCGTTCTTCAGGTGAACGTTGACCATCAGGTTGCCATAGACATACCCAAGGCGGGCCATGGCGCCGGTGGTGAGCATATTCAGAATCATCTTTTGCGCTGTGCCTGCTTTCATGCGGGTGGACCCGGCAACGACCTCGGGGCCGACTTCGGCAACGATGGCCACGTGGGCGGCCCTTTCCAGTTGGGAGTTCCGGTTGCAGGTGACTGCAACGGTTTTTGCGCCGCGGGATCGGGCGTACTGAAGAGCGGCGACGGTGAAGGGAGTGCGGCCGCTGGCGGCCACGCCCACGACAACGTCATTCTTGCGCGGCTTTCGCTTCGCCATTTCCTTTCGTCCCAGTGGGCGGGAGTCTTCGTCGGCTTCGACGGCAGCGCCCAGCGCTTTCGGCCCGCCGGCGATGACGAACTGAACCAGGCTTGGATCGGTGTCAAAGGTGGGTGGGCATTCGGCGGCGTCGAGCGCGGCGATACGTCCGCTGGTGCCGGTGCCGACATAGAGGAGGCGTCCACCGTTGGAGAGCGCAGAAGCGATGACGTCGATGGCTCGGGCGATCTTCGGCAAGGCGCGGTTTACGGCGGCGGCGACCTTGGCGTCTTCGGCGTTGATGATGCGCGCGATTTCGAGCGAAGGTTTGCGGTCGAGGTCGGCGGAGGCGGTGTTAGTTTTCTCCGTTGTGAGACGGCGGAGATCCGCACTTGTCGTTTTACGCTTCAGGCTTTCTTCTCCAGGGCTTCGATCACCGCGTCGTGAAACGCGGGGCGCAACTGTTTGATTGCCTGGTTCTGGCAGTCGGGCCAGGTGCGGTTCGTCAACAAGGTTATCGAAAGTCGGCGGTCGGGGTCGATCCACAGCGAGGTTCCTGTGTAGCCGAGGTGACCGTAGGAGCGCGGCGAAAAATACTTGCCGGATTGCGATGGTGCGGAGGGCGTGTCCCAGCCCAGGGCTCGGGAGGTGCCTGCGGGAGTGGGCTCGCGGCGTGTGAAAAGTTTGACAGTGTCAGGGCGCAGGATGGGATATCCGCCGTTGAGCAGCGCGTGGGCAAAGACGGCAACATTTTCGGCGGTTGAGAAGACGCCGGCGTGACCGGCCACGCCCTCTAAGACGCTCGCGTTTTCGTCCTGGACTTCGCCTTGGATGATTCTGCCCCGGAAGGTGCTTCGGGATGGCGTTGCAGTGTCTGCGGCTGCGCGGACAAGAGTGTCCGCGCCACACTCGTTCGCTGTGGGGGGAATGCGATCACGCCAGACTTTGGACGGATTGAACGTGGTGTGCGACAGGGCCAGGGGGCCGAAGATTTCTCGCTGGCAGAAGGCGTCGAGGGATTCATCAGCGAGGCGTTCGAGGGCGACGCCGAGAACGATGAACCCGATGTCGCTGTATTCGGCGCGCGTACCCGGGGCCGCGGTCAGTTCCGTAGCGAAGGCGGCATGAAGAAGTTCGTCGCGAGTCTTGGCGCGCAGGTAAAGTTTCTCGTAGGCGGGCAGGCCGGAGGAATGCGCGAGCAGTTGGCGCACGGTTACTTCGCTGCGGCCAGGACCGTCTCCGGCGAATTCAGGGACGATGGCAGTGACCGGCGCTTCCAGATCGAGCAGGCCGCGTTCGTAAAGGATCATGGCTATGGTGGTCGTGGCCACGACCTTCGTCACCGAGGCCAAGTCGAAGATGCTGTCGGTTGAGACGGAGGGCGATGCAGGGTCATAGGTGAAGCGGCCGAGAGCTTTGTGCGCGATGAGTTCTCCGCGCAGGGTGACGGCGAGGGAACAGGCGGGGAAGGCGCGGGCGGCGATGGCATTTTCCAAAAGGGCGAAGGCGACGAGAAAAAGCGCGTCCTGCCCGGTGGAGTTGCGCACGAGGAAGGAAAAGCCGGCAGGCGGATTCTGGGTCGCGGTCAAGACTGTCTCAGTGTAGCGCGGACACTCCTGTCCGCGCAGAGGCCGTGTGCCACACGATATTGCTTTCCAGGATGCTTGAACCACGGCCTGCTAAGTTACCAACAGGAGGCGGCCTGGCCATCCTGCTTGAGAGCCGTTGCCGAGGTCGTGTAGAGTCACAGCAATCGTGAAATTCAGGGCTGCGATCGTTCTCGTTGTTTTGTTTACTACGGCGGCTTTTGCCGAGCAGCCCCTGAACTCTCGCCTCACTATCCTCGATCCCCTCATCAATGACGCCATCGCCCAGCGGCAGATTCCCGGCGCAGTTGTCATCGTCGGACACAACGGTCAGGTCGCTTATCGCAAGGCATACGGGGACCGCGCGATCGTGCCGCGGCGGGAGGCGATGACGCTGGATACGGTTTTTGATTGTGCGTCGCTGACGAAAGTCGTGGCGACCACGACGGCCATCATGCAGCTTTGGGAGCAGGGCAGGTTTCGGATGAGCGATCCGGTGGCGACGTACCTCCCGGAATTCGCGCAGAACGGGAAGCAGGACATCACCATTCGCCAGTTGCTGGTGCATTACTCGGGGTTGCCGGAGGACCTTGACCTGGGTAAGAAGTGGGAAAGCAAGGACACCGGGTATCGTATGGCGTTTGAAGTGGCGCCGGATCGGCCTCCAGGGTCGGCGTTTGTTTATAGCGACATTAACTTCATTGTGCTGGGAGCGCTGGTGGAGCGGCTTTCCGGCGAGTCGCTTGAGGAGTACGCAGTGCACCATGTGTTCGCACCGCTCGGGATGAAGGAAACGCGCTTCCTGCCTCCGGCGTCGTGGCTGCCGCGCATTGCGCCGACGGAGGAAGATGAGAACCATCACTTGCTGCATGGTGTCGTGCATGATCCGACAGCGCGGCGGATGGGCGGAGTGGCCGGGCACGCCGGTATGTTTTCAACCGCCGACGATCTCGCAGTGTTTGCGCAGGCCCTGCTCGATGGTGGGCGAGGCGTGCTGACCTCGGCGACGGTTGCCAAGATGACTTCTCCACAACAGCCTGCGACCGGCACGGCGATGCGCGGGTTTGGCTGGGACATCGATTCGCCATTTTCTACGAACCGGGGAGACTTATTGCCAGTCGGCGGCTACGGGCACACGGGGTTTACGGGGACTTCGCTGTGGATCGATCCCGCGACCAAGACTTATATCTTACTGCTGACGAACGCGGTGCACATGAATGCCGTCCCCGCGAAAGAGAAGGGAAGTGCCGTTTCTTTGCGGACCAGGGTCGCAACCGCCGTCGCTGCGGCTTTGGCGCTCGATCCCAATGAGGCGGAGAAAATGCGGATCGCTTCGAGCACCGGCTACAACGAAATGCAAAGCGGAGCGCGCAAACTGGCAGTGCGGAACGGAGTCGTAAAGACCGGAATTGACGTCCTCGAGGAAACGAAGTTTGCCGTTTTGCGCCCGGCGAAGGGCGACGGTCCCCGCAGCATCGGTCTGCTGACGAATCAGACAGGTATTGATTCCCAAGGGCGGCGTACGATCGACGTGCTGGCGAACGTGCCGGGGATTTCCCTCGACGCAATTTTCAGTCCCGAACATGGGCTGGCTGGGACACTCGACACTACGGACATCAAGAATTCGAAGGACGATGCAACTGGGGTCACAGTTCATAGCGTGTATGGGGCACGCGAGGCTGCGCGGCGTCCGTCGCTGGAGGTGCTGAAGCAACTTGACGCGGTGGTCATTGATCTCGCGGATGCGGGCACGCGGTTCTACACCTACGAGACCACGACCGGATATTTTCTTGAGGCGGCGGCGAAAGCGGGCATTGACGTGGTGATTCTGGATCGGCCGAATCCGGTTACGGGGTCATTTGTGCAGGGGCCGGTGTCGGATGAGGGGCGGGAGAATTTCACAAGCTACTTTCCTGTGCCGGTGCGGCATGGGATGACGCTGGGCGAACTGGCGAAGATGTTCAATCTGGAGCGGCACATTGGCGCGCACCTCGAAATTGTAGCGATGGAGGGATGGCAGCGCGGAGACTGGTTTGATTCGACTGGCCTGGCTTGGATGAACATGTCGCCGAATATGAGGAGCTTGACGGAGGCAACGCTATATCCGGGAGTGGGATTGATTGAGGGCACGAATATTTCGGTGGGGCGCGGGACGGACACACCCTTTGAAGTAGTGGGCGCTCCGTGGATCAAGAGCAGGGAACTGGCGGCTTACTTGAACGGCCGCAGTATCCAAGGTGTGCGGTTTGTGCCGATTACGTTCACGCCTTTTGCAAGTAACTTCGCTGGGCAACAGTGTGAAGGGGTGAACATTATCCTTCTGGATCGAAATACTCTGGAGGCTCCGGAACTGGGGATTGAATTGGCCGCGGCGCTTCACAAACTCTATCCCAATGATTTCAAGCTGGAGCGGATGACGGAACTGCTGGTGAATCAGGCGGCCCTTGACGCTTTGGGCGCGGGGCAGGACCCGCGGCGGATCGCGGAGGACTGGCAAGACAGGCTAGATAAGTTCGTCGCGCTGCGCGAGAGGTATCTGCTGTACAAGCCCTTGTCCCAGCGCTGAAGCGCTGGGCTAAGTTCGATCGCCGCTCCGGGGGCTTGGGCAGATAATAACCGCAAGAATTTGCTCCACCTTTGAAGAATGCAGCGCCTGGTTTCGTCAGTCGCAGAGAATCGTGTCTCTGGTTACTTAAGTCGCATCCCCCGTTGTTATCTGCCCTTCCCAGATTCCCTTCTATAAGCTGATTGGGCCTCCCTGACCAAGTCTACGCAGGACCGCCCGGGCGCAACGAGGAGCTCAACCATGCTGATTCCGATCAAGCACGAAAATATGGAAGCGCGGCGGTGGCCGGTCATCACGATTGGGTTGATCGTGCTCAACACCCTGATCTTCCTGATCACGTACGGAACGATGGAACAGCAGTCGCCGGAACTGGGCAGTACCAAGGCGCACATCATCCTGCTAGCCGGAATGCATCCGGAGTTGAACATGTCGCTGGAAGCACGGCAGTTGGTGGACGACTTCAAAGCTGAGAATCCGACGGAATGGACACAGGTTCAGAGCCCAACGCGGAATCTGATCGATGGATGGGACGCGAAAATCCGGCTGGAGGAGGATCCGGCGGCGCTGCAGACGGAGATGGATTCGCTGAACGCGAAGTATTCGGAGTTGCATACGGATTCGCTGCAGGAGAAGTATGCGTTTGTTCCTGCGCATCCGCGGGCGATCACGTATCTGACGGCGAACTTTTTGCATGGCGGATGGCTGCACCTGATCGGCAACATGTGGTTTCTGTGGCTGGCGGGATTTGTACTCGAAGACGTGTGGGGCCGTCCGTTGTATTCGGTCTTTTATCTGATTGCGGGCGCGGCGGCGCTGCAATTTCATGCCTGGGCTAATCCGGGGAGCATCATTGCCTGTGTGGGGGCTTCCGGTGCAGTTGCAGCGCTGATGGGCGCGTTTCTGGTACGTTTCCCGAAAATGAAGATCGAGATGCTGTGGATCTTCGGCTTCTTCCGTACCTACCGGTTTAACGCCTCGGCGTACTGGCTGTTGCCCCTGTGGGTGCTGATGGAGGTCTTTTACGGTTCTCTGTTTGGCAAGGCGAGCGGGGTTGCGCACTGGGCACACGTGGGCGGTTTTGCATTCGGCGCGCTGGGAGCAGTGACGCTGCGCTATTCGGGTCTTGAGACGCATGTGAACAAGAAGGTTGAGAAAGAGCTGACCTGGGCGTGCGATCCGGAAGTCGAGCGCGCGAATCAGCATATGGAACATGGCCAGTTGGATGAGGCCGCCGCGGTGCTGCAACAGCATCTTTCGGCCCAGCCGAACTCGATGGACGCATGGAATCTGTTGCGACAGATCCACTGGCGCAGAAGCGAACTGCCGGCCTATCACGAGGCGACCGCGAGGACCTGCGAGTTGCACTTGAAGGCCAGGAATCCCGAGGGAGCCTGGCAGGATTACGAGGATTTCCTGAACTCGGGTGGCCAGAAGCTGCCGGTCGCGACGTGGTTTGAGCTGTGCCGAATGCTCGAGGAACGGGAAAACTATGACCGGGCCCTGACTGAGTTAGAGAGCCTGATTCAAGCCTATCGTTCGGAGCGGCAGGCACTGATGGCGCAGATGGCGGCGGCTCGGATCTGCCTCAAGCGGCTCAACCGCCCCGACGATGCGCGGAAGTTCTACCAGGCGGCGGCTGTGTCTCCGGTGCCACATCTGGACCTGGAACACGCCATACAGGCGGGGATTAAAGAGGCGTTGGCGGCGCGAGTTGGCGGGCAATCAGCGTCGGCTACCGCCAGCAAGTAGAATCGGCCCGGCCCAATTCGGCGGATGACCAGCAGGTACTCCTCAGATACAATTTCAGAGTACTCAGGTTTCCTATGCCGGATACTCTTCCGTTTACTCCGAATCCCTTCTACCGGTGTGCTGGCCCGAACTGCGGAGTACTGAAAGGAGCCAGCGACCGCTGGTGGGTGATGTGGACCTCGTTTGGGGAACGCGGGATCCCGGTGGTCCATCTGGCGCCGTGGGACGAGGAACTGGCGGTGCACGAGGGCGCACTGCATGTTTGCGGAGAAGGGTGCGCGCAAAAGCTGCAGTCGCAGTTCATGGGTAACGTGCTGCAAAACCGGGCTCGAAGGGGTGGGGTGGGCAGTGGCCAGTAGCCCTTGCCGCACAACCACTACGCTCGCCTTTGACGGGAATGTTTCGATCAATTTCTCGACCGGCTAACCTGCTGGCCGACTGTGCGCATCAGAGATCGCATGCGCGGTCTCCAATTTCCTTTGCGAGGTACACATACGATGAAAAGCCTTGCGCTTTGCGTACTGCTGCTGGCAGGTCTCGCGGGTGCACAGTCAACTTCGACTCCGGGTCCGGCCGCGCCTTCGGGGCAGTCGGAGAAACCGATGCTGACCATTCCGGCCGGCACCAGGGTTCCCCTGTCGTTGAAGCAGGCGATTTCCACCAAGACCGCCAAGGAAGGAGACCCGGTTTACGCAGAGACAGCCTTTCCTTTTGTGGTTAACGACCGCGTCGTGATTCCGGCGGGGACCTATATCCAGGGAAAGATCACGCGGGTCCGGCGCGGTGGGCACGTCAAGGGACGCGCCGAGTTGCTCGTGCACTTCACCTCGATGATTTACCCCAGCGGCTACACGGTCATGCTGGGCGGTTCGGTCGAGAACACGCCCGGGGCGGAGAAGACCTCGATGAAAGATTCGGAAGGGACGATCCGGCAGGATAGCGATGTCGGGAAAAAAGTTGGCTCGGTTGCGCAAGGCGCGGGCACGGGCGCGGTGATCGGTGCGGTAACCGGCGGAGGCAAGGGAGCTGGGATTGGCGCGGGAATTGGCGGGGTAGCTGGCTTGGCGATCGGAATGCTCTCGCGGGGCGCGGACGTGATGCTGACACCAGGGACGTCGATCGAGATGGAGATCCAACGGGAAGTGATGGTGGATCCAAGCCGCATCTCTTCCCGCCGCGAAGTGATCGTTCGCGATTAGCATCAATGGGAGGGCACGACTTCACCGGCTGCGGGCAAACACATGATTCGCATCAGGGCATCGCTTTAGCGATGCCGCAGCGCGAGACCGATGGCTTCAGCAACTCACGCCTACGGTGGGAATCCCATGCGCTTTAGCAAGTCTTGGAAGCGCGGATCCGAGCGCAGAGTATCCATCCTCAAATCGGACTTTAGAAAATACGACAGGTCCGTAGATCGCTCGTCATAAGCTTTTGCGAGGAATTCGAAGGCTTTGTGTTTATTACCCAGGCCGGCGTAGATCGTGGCAATCATGTACGGCGAGACGTAGCCGGTCTTCGATTGTTCCAGCAGATCCCGCAGGATCTTCTCTGCCTCCGCTCTCTTTCCAGTACGCGCATAAGCGTACGCCAGGGCAGCCGTGGGATCGGAGTCGTTGCCCGAGTACTCGACCGCTCTCTGATATTCGGGAATGGCCAGCAGGGTTTGTCCTGAGCCCTCATACGCGACACCAAGCAGGTGGTGGCCCACCCAGTGTCCGGGATTCGAAGGCACATATTTCCGCATTCCTTCGAGCATCGGCCCGTAGTCGCGCAGTTGGTAGTAGATAAGTCCAGGGTGGGCTCCCGCCTCCAACCGCAGGGGGTCGAGTTGGCGGCCTATCTCCCGCTCCGCGAAAGCCTCGGTCCGACGGCCTCTCCACGCAAGATACGTAAAGTGCTGCATATGGACGTGTGCTGAGTTGGGGCTTAACTCGATGGCTCGTTGAAAGTTCCGCTCGGCAGCCTGCACGTCCCAGTCGTACCGCCAGTTTGTAAACGCAAGGACAGCATAGGCCTCGCCGAGGGTTTCATCCACTTGGAGAGCCTTGGCGACGAACTCCTTCGTGCGTTTTGCCGCCTCGCCTGGCGGCAGTCTGCGAGTTTGCATGTAGTTCAGGTAGCAATTCGCCAGGCCGAAATACGCCAGAGCAAAATTGGGGTCTTTCTGCAGCGCCCGTTCGTAATAAGCCTGTTCTTTGGCCATTGCCTCAAAGGTGAACTTAGGGTTCTCAACTTGCCCTCGGAGGTAATCCAGATAAGCGTCTGGATCGACACGGCGTGCTCTGCTGAACCGTTCCTGCGCTTGCGGGGTCAAGGTGAGCCGGATCTGCTGCGCCACCGCGCGGGCGATGTCGGCTTGCGCCAGCAAGACGTCGCTGCGGTCGCGATCGTAACTTTCTGCCCAAAGGTGCGCCTGATCCGCGACGGCGATCAGCTGCGCCGTAATGCGCACCCGGCCTCCCTCCTCTCGCAGGCTACCTTCCAGAACGTAATCCACGCCCAGTTCACGGCCAATTTCGCTGATCTTCTTGGTGGAATTCTTGTACTTCATAGCCGATGTTGCGGCGATGACCCCGAGGCGATGCGGGTCCAGGCGACCGAGCCAGTTGATCATTTCGTCGGTCATGCCGTCGCTGAAGAATTCCTGGCCGGGATCTCCGCTGAAGTTGGCGAACGGCAGGACGGCGAGCATGACTCTTTTGTCCGGCGGCGCCGATTCGTGGCTCTGGCGCCACCACAGATAAGACGCACCCGCAATCAATAGAAGAACTACGCAGCCGGCCGTCACCATCCGCCATCGCGGCCGGATGGCCGCCGGTGTCCGGGCCTGGAGGTTCGCTTGAGTTGCCGTTTGCACCGGGGCAATGAAACGGTAGCCATGACGCGGGAGGGTTTCGATGAAGCGCGGGTTGTCCGCGGAATCGCCCAGAGCCTCTCGCAGCCGTTTGACGGCCGCGTTCAGACTGTGCTCGAAGTCAACGAATGTGTCGGTTGACCACAGCTTGCGCTGGAGTTCCCCCCGGGTCACCACCTCGCCCGGGCATTCCAGCAACATCGCCAGCACTTGCAGGGGCTGTTCCTGGAGCTTGATCCTGACTCCATTCTTGCGCAGCTCCCCGACGCGCAGGTCGACCTCGAAGGCGCCGAAACGGACCGCATTGGTGGAGAGGAGCATAAGCCCACCCCCAGGAAGTCCACAGGATCTCGATTCAACTCAAATCTTACTCCTCTGCGGCGTCCTTAAATTAGCTGATCTGCTGGTCACCGCTCGCCTTATCTGCTGTTCTCTCAATCGAGTAGCGCGTGACTAACGTTTCTCACGCAAGTCATACACTCGGCATTGCAGTATCTGCAGCCGCAGCGCATGTTGAACGCAGCCGCCCTGAGGCGAGCAAGGCCCTGCACACTTTCCTCGTGTGAGAAGTCCCACACGAGTTCCATCGATGGAGGGAATGATGAAACGCATCAGTATTCTTGCTTGCATTCTAAGTGTATGGTTCGTAACGACGGCATGGGCGCAGCAGCCTGCGACCAGGCCACCTAACGGAAGGCATCTACAGCATCGAATGGCCAGCCAGGCCTCAAGGACACCGGGCCTGACAGTAAGCCGGAGCTTTAATCCTCAGGCCAATCCGGACCACGCGGCGAAAGTCTGGGAACTGGGTACCTACTCAGGCGGCACCTGGTTTTCCACGTTGGACATCAATGATCTTGGCGTGCTGGTTGGCGTTGGCGATGTTCCCCCTATCGGCTCCGATGGTTTTGGCTACACCCACACGCTGGCCGTGCCACTGTTCGGGCCGCGTGCCGGTGAATGGATCGACCTTGGCACATTGGGTGGGCCCAAGGGGTGGCAATATGGTGCCGCAATCTCGGACACCGGCCTGGTCGTCAATGACTCGATCGCACCGGACGGGCAGATGCACGGTGCAGCATGGACCAGGGAGACCGGCTGGGTTGATCTGGGGACTCTTGCGGATACCGGCCACCCACAGTACGCAAGCTATAACTCGAGCCTTGCGACGAGGGCGAACAACCTCGGGACACTGATCGTGGGTTGGAGCGGCGTGGACGGGAGTCCCGATGCGCCCGTTGTCTGGACGCCATCGAAGGTGTGGATGAACGGAAAGTTCGTCACGAAATGGAAAATCCACAAGCTCGATACCACCGCGCTTCCTGACCTTACTGGCTGGAACGTCTGGACGGCGAACGACTATGGGCAGATCATAGGCACAGCTTGGAAGAGCGACGGCACGATTGAAACTGCTGTGCTGTGGAACCCCCGCGCTGACGGAAAAGGTTGGAAACTCATGTCCCTCCCACCGTCCCCACCCTACCCATTCACTCAGACCTTTGACATCAACGACAGGGGGGAAATCGTAGGCGTTGTCGCTCCGACTGGCAGCTGGAGTACTATTCTTCCCGTGTTCTGGAAGCCGCTCGACAGGAAAAGAACAAGGTACTCCCAGCCGATCGAGCTTCCCCTGCCCGAGGGCGGGTTCACAAACTGCGAGAACGTGGGCATCAACGATCTGGGCGACATGGTCGGCGATTGTTGGAGCGACACGGAAGACTTGCCTGCTCGTTGGACCACAAAAGACCTGACTTTTTCTGAGATCATTAACTTCCCTGCGGATTGGGGTTTTGCCTGGGGCGTAAACAACAACCGCATCGCGGCGGTCACCTATACTGGCGGCCAGAAATGCTCAGCAGGCGTGCCGTGGGTCTACACATGCGGAGGTGCAATCCAGCTCCACTGAAGGGCAAGACAGTTTGAGCTGGAAGCTAAGGCTCGCGCATCTTTTGCAGGACAGCCGCCCGAAGTCTGGGCGGCCTTTCTTTGCATCAATGTTCACGGTGTTGCGCGTAACTTCTGTTATCAGGCGATTGCACCAACTACACGGCTATGATCTAAAGCCGTTTCGTCACTTCAATACAAACATGGCATTCACGTGCGCCGTCACGGTGACGTTCTGCGGGCTGAATTCCTCGGTGGGGGCCGGTGTGGCGGCGGCCATGGCCATCGGCATCGCGCGCCGTTGCAGGGGCGCGAACACGCGGATGTTCTCGGAGGTGTCGACCGAAGCATAGGAGAGTTCGCCGAGCGTGCGTCCGCTGGCATTGGCGAGAGACTGCGCCGAAGCACGCGCGCGGCGGTAGGCATCCGCGACGGCTTTCGCCTTGGCTTCGTCGGTGGAATCGAGAGTGTAGCTGAGCGACTGACTTTCGCTGACGCTGGCATCGGCCAGTTGCTGGGTGACAGCGGCAATCTTCGCGAAGTCTTTGAGCTTCAGGCTGACGCTGGTCGTGACCTGGTAGGCAATGATTTTCCGCTTGGGATTTTTCCAGTCGTAGACGGGGTTGAGGGAGAAGAAGCCGATCTCGGCCGATTTGGGATCGATGCCGTTGGAGCGCAGGACTTGACGCGTGGCCTCGGCTTCCTTGGAGGCCTGTTCGTAGGCTTCCTTGGCGGTGTCGGCCTGGGCGGAGATGTTGAACTGGATCAGGGCGATATCGGGGGCGGTCTCAAATTTTCCGTCGGCGCCGACAAACACGGTGTTCGGGATGGCGGTCAGAGTAGGATTCTGGGCGCCGGCAAGCACGGTTAGCATCAGGACATTAGCGAGAACGGGAAGTCTGATTTTCATAGCGAAGTCTCCGGGAGCCTTCGTTATACACCCGGGAAGGTGGAACGCGATGCCCGCGGTAGAGTCTACAGGCGATCGGGAGCCGACGGGGACTGTCCGCTAGCGAAAAGTCTTGGCGGCCACCACGTGGTGAGGAAACCGCATGTTCTGGTTGTCGATATCTTTGCGAAGGTCTTCCCAGAGGTTGTCGGGCATCTCGAGGAATACCTGCACGATTTGGGGGTCAAACTGGCGGCCCGACCATTTTTCGATCTCCTTGCGGGCGGCATCAAAGGTTTGCGCCGGGCGATAGGGACGGGGAGAGGTGATGGCGTCGAGCGTATCTGCGATGGAGAAGATGCGTGCGCCGAGCGGGATTTCCTCCTCTTTAAGTCCGCGGGGATAGCCGCTGCCGTCGTACCACTCCTGGTGCGAGTAGACGATTTCGGCAGCCTCGCCCAGGAAAGGAATCCTGCTGACAATTTTGTATCCCGAATACGCATGCTCGCGCATGAGCGCCATTTCGTCCTCTGTGAGCTTGCCGGGTTTGCGAAGGATACTGTCCGGGATAGCCATCTTGCCGATGTCATGCAGGAACGCGCCACGGGCGACGACGCTGATCTCTTCTTTGGCCAGACCCATTTTTCGCGCAATCGCGATGGTATAAGCGGTGACTCGTTTGGAATGGCCTTCGGTCTCAGCGTCCTTGGCGTCGAGCGCGTCGCCCAGAGCCTCAAGGGTCACGTCGTAAGATTTCTCGAGGTTCGAAAGCGCGGTTTTCCATTGCTGCGTGCGGGCCGCCACCAGAGCTTCGAGGTTGGTGCGATAGGCGTCGTTTTCGCGTTTGAGGCGGCGCGTTTCGAGCGCCCGGCGCACCGTGGCCAGCAGTTGCTCGCGCTCGAAGGGCTTCAGAAGGTAGTCGTACGCGCCATTGCGCAGGGCCTGCAGGGCTACCTGGATGTCGTGAACGGCGGTGACCATCACGACCGGCATGGAGGGGAATCGCTCCTTGGCGCGCTCCAGCAGGGCGATCCCGTCCATTTCCGCCATCATCAGGTCGGAAAGCACGAGATCGAATTCTTCTCCGGAGTCGAGTAAGGCCAGAGCTTCCACCCCGCTGGAGGCCTGGCGAGTCTGGAACTGCGCGCTGGCGAGCATGGAAGAAACGATTTCGCGGATCGTTTCTTCGTCATCCACCACGAGAATGCGATCTGGAGGCATGGTGCTGCTTATAGTGTATCGCCCATTTTAGGCTGCGAATTCACATTCCGAAAGTAACCATCTGGAGGCGGAAATTCGGTCACGGCGGGGTCGGCGCATGATATTTACAAATCTGGGCATTCGTGCGCTTGTCTATGAATCCGGCGTGGCTATTTGGGAATTCGGTTGGTGCGCTGACCATCCCGTGGTTGACGGCGAGGGAGACGGCCGCCCTGATCGTGGTCGGGGTCAGCCTGCTATTCTTCCGCTCGTTTCGGGAACGCTACCTGCTGACTTGGGGATTGGGCTGGATTGCGTACGGAGTCTTCCTCTGGTCGGCGCGAGCGAGCGAGCTCCCGGGCGCGTCGAAGTCGATGGCTGCGTTTGCGCAGGCGGACTTTGTCCTGGCAGTGGGGTTGTTTGCCGCGGCAGCGCTGATGTCGACACAGGCGCGCCGAAGCCTGACCACGTTGGTCGTGCTAGCCGGGGTGGGAGTAGTTTACGCGGCTCTGCGACCGCTGTACTTTGGGGACTCCCCGGCGATGGGGCTTGGGCTGGAAGTGGCGTGCCGGCTGCTTGCGGTCTGGGCCGCTCTGGAACTGATGCGCTACCGGCTGGGTCGCATGGGGGCGGGACCGCTGCTGTTCAGCGCCGGATTGCTGACCCTGAATCTGAACTGGCTTCCGTACACGAGTCACATTCCGAATGAAGGTTATCTGCTGGCCGAGGTGCTGTTCGGTGCCAGCATGATCGTTCTGGTGCTGGACGATTCGCGAGTGCGGACGCGCCGTCTCGAGGTCCTGAATGCGTTGACGGGCACGATCTCGCGGGCGCAGAACCACGGGCCGATGATGCAGGCAGCCCTCGAAAAACTGAAGACGGTTATGGGGGCAAAGGCGGCCTGGTTCTCGCTGATGGAAGCAGGTCAGCTGACACCCACGCAACACGTGGGGCTGTCGGGAGATTTCCTGCGGGCGATCGGACTGGCTGGAATGGACGAGACCCAGGCACGAGTTTTCGAAGAAACCCGGGTGGCGGTGCTAAGGCCTGCGGAAGTTCCGGAGGAAATGCGGACCCAGATCCGGAAGCTGGGCATCGGACACCTGGTGCTGCTGCCGGTACAGGGTAAGAAATCAGCGATCGGGATGCTCTCGCTGGGGTGTTCCGGAAGCCCGCACCACAGCCTGGAAGAACTGGAGTTCCTGGAAACGGCGGCCCAGAGGCTGGGCATAGCGGTGGAAAACCTGCGACTACTGGAGCAGGTGTTGCGCTCTCAGCGGCAGTGGATGAACACCTTTGATTCCATTCAGGACCTGATCTTGGCGCATGACGCCGACTTTCATATTCTCAAGACCAATCAGGTATTACTGCAGCGGCTGGAACTCGCGCCGGCGGACGTGCTCGGCAACCTGTGCGAGGCCGTGCTTCCCCACCAGCAGCCTTGGAGTGGATGCCCTTATTGTGAACGCGGACAGGGTCTCAGTGAGGGGCCGGACCCCTGCTTCGGAGGACAGTCGCTAGTCTCGACCTCGTCGTATGCGGAGCAGGGAGGCCAGCAGAAGGGCACGATTCACGTGGTTCGCGATACGACCGAACACCACGCGGCCGAAGAGAAGTACCGCATGCTGTTCGAGCAGGCTCAGGAAGGTGTCTTCGTCGCGACGCTGGACGGCACGTTGATCGATTGCAACGATGCCTTCGTGACCATGCTGGGCTACAGTAACCGCGATGAATTGATGGCGCTCGATCTGGGCAGCGTGCTGTGTGCCGTAGCGGAGGAGCGGGAAGCATTCCGCAGGGAACTGGAAGCGCACAACTACGTGCGAAATTTTGAAGTCACGGTACGCCGCAAAGACGCGACCCTGCTGACGGTGGCGCAGAGTTGCTTTGCGACCCGGGATGCGAGCGGCCAGATCGAGCGCTATCAGGGATTCGTGCTCGACATTACGGAAAAGAAGCGCTCGGAAGACGAAATGCGCCGGCGCAATCGCGAATTGAACGCGCTCAACGCGATGGCCGTGATCGCGACGCAATCGTTCGATCTCGATGAAATCCTGAACTTAACGTTGCGCCAGGTGATTTCACTCTTTGGGGCGGAAACGGGCTCGGTGTATCTGGCGGTCGATGCGGAGGGAACCTACCGGCGGCGCGCCGGTTGGGGACCGCGCAGCGAAGCGCGGGTACGGATGGCCGAAGTGAATTTTTCCGAAGGCCTGGGTGATCTGGTGATGCGGTCGCGAGCGGAAGTGGTGACGCAGGATTTCGTACCGCACCTGCCGGCGGCCGTGGTCGAGTTTGCCTGCGCGGACCGCTTGCCGCACTGGATCTGGGTCCTGCTGTGGAGCAAGGACAAACCGATTGGCATCATGGGCATTGCCAGCAAGGAAAATCGGCACTACTCCAGTAACGACGAGAACCTGCTGGTGGCGATCAGCCGGCAACTGGCAACCACGATCGAAAAGGTGCAACTGTACGAGGAAACCTGCCGAGCTTACGAAGACTTGCGGCGGACGCAAGAGCAACTGCTGCAGAGCGAGAAGATGTCGGCCGTGGGACAGTTGATCTCGGGAGTGGCGCATGAGTTGAACAACCCGCTGACCGCGATCCTGGGCTACGCGCAGCTGCTGGACGGCGCAGGTCTTGATCAGCGGTCGACGGATTACGTACGGAAGCTCTTCAAGCAGGCCCAGCGCACCCACCGGGTCGTGCAGAACCTGCTTTCGTTTGCGCGCCAGCGCAAGCCTCAGAAAAACGAAGTGGACTTACGGAAGGTCCTCGAAGAGACGCTTACCTTGCGCGAGTACGACTTGAAGGTGAGCAACATCACGTTGGAGCGCGACGTACCCGAAGATCTCCCTTCGGTGGTGGCGGATCCTCACCAGTTGGAGCAAGTCTTCCTGAACATCATCAACAACGCGCTGGATGCGATGCTCGAGGGCAGCGGTAGCGGTGTGCTCAAGGTCCGTGCGTTCAGGAAGGACCACTTTGTTTGCGTGGTGTTCGATGACAGTGGCCCAGGGATTAAGGATACTAGCCGCATTTTTGATCCGTTCTACACCACGAAGTCCGTGGGAAAGGGAACCGGGCTGGGACTGAGCATTTGCTATGGCATCGTGAAAGAACACGGGGGAGAGATTGTGGCGCACAACCGGGACGAGGGCGGCGCTACCATCGAAGTCCGTTTACCCGCGAGCGAGAAGCCGCCGGTCCGGGAGATGGTTTCGTCTCCACGCCGAGAATCACTGCTGACAGGACGCGTTCTGTTGGTGGAAGACGAGGAAGCGGTACTTGAGTTTGAGCGCGACGTGCTGGTAGGCGCGGGCGCAGTGGTCACGGCCACGATGAACCTGGATGAAACCAAGGAACGGCTCCAGAGCGGTTCCTTTGATGTGATCGTGATGAATGGGCGCATGCCGGGCGGGTGCAGCGCGCAGGAGATGTATGCCTGGATCGCCACCCATTGCGTCGGCATGGAGAAGAGACTCCTGCTGACGTTTTCGAGCCTCACGGATACGCAGACTCGCGATTTTTTGCAGGAGTCCCGTGTTCCGTCGCTCGCGAAACCATTCGAGGTAGGGGACTTGATCTCTCAGGTACGCGGGTTGCTGCAGAAGGAACAGAGCGAGTCCCCGAAGGTGGGAGAGAAAGCGGCAACTGCAAGCGCTGGCATGTAGCTTGCTGATAGTTAGTTATAGTTGTTTCTTCAAGTATCGCATCATCTGTGAAAGCAACCTCTCGTTGCGCCGGTACCAGTGCCAGTGTCCTTCCCGGGAAACCAATACCACGCTGGCCTTCTCCAAAATCCGCATGTGATGGGAAATGGTTGGCTGAGCGAGTTTGACGCGCTGCTCGATGTCGAATGCGCACAGGCCGGTGTCTTTACCGAGCGAGTTCCCACCCTTTTCTTTGAGCGCTTCCAGAATCCGACGGCGGGTGGGATCGGCAATCGCATGCAGGAAGCGGTCGAGCTCGGCGGCGGATTCAGGCATGATGAAGAAGGGTAACAGATCGCGAATGGCTGCGAGCTACGGGCTGCGAGCAAACCCTGCCATACCAATAGACCGAGAACTGAAGGTTCAAGCTCGTAGCTCGAAGCTATTTTTTCACAATCGGGTTGTAGCCATCGCTGATCAGGCGGGCCCGCATGGCCTCGGCCTCTTTGAGATCGGCGTACGGGCCGACCTGCACGTGATAGAACTTGTCGGCCGGACTGTTGTTGGCGGAGAAGGCGGGGTACTGCTTCTTTTTCAGGGCTTCAACCAGGGCGTCCGCATCTTCCTGGTGGCTTACGGCGGCGACCTGAACGTAGTAGCTGCCGCTGGCAGTGGCGGGTGGTGCGGCGGTGGCATCGGTTTTCGGCGTCGGCTCGGCAGAGGGCGCAGCGGCGGCTTGCGGCTGGGGCTGGGAGTCGGGAGGAGCGGCGAGCGCCGTGTCAGCGGTTTTCTCGCCTACGGTTTTGTAGAAGCTGAGGTCGGTCGCAGGTACCACCGGTTGCGTGTTCTTGGCTGCGGACGGCCGGACAATCGCTGAGGGAGTCTCAGTAGAAGTTGCCGGGACATTCGCGGAGCTGACGGTGGCGGCCTTCTTTCCCAGAGAGAAGCCGATCGCGAAGAAGACGGCACAAACCAGAACGAGGCCGAAAAATAAAGCCAGCATCCGGCCAGTGCCAAGAGTGATTTCCGTGTCTTGTTCTACAGTTTCCATATAAGGTGAGGTTGGCTTTTAGCTCCCTGCAGGCTTGGCGGGTGGGGGCACCGCCGCCAGCAATTTCTGGATTCCGGAGAAGAAATCGACCGGCACAGGGAAGACGACGGTGGTGTTCTTCTCGACACCGATTTCGGTGAGGGTCTGCAGATAGCGCAACTGCACGCTGACGGGCTCGGTGGCCAGGAGGTGCGCCGCGTCGACCAGGCGCTGGGCTGCCGAAAACTCGCCTTCGGCGTGGATGATCTTGGAGCGCTTCTCGCGCTCGGCTTCAGCTTGCTTGGCCATCGCCCGCAGCATGGACTCAGGCATATCCACTTGCTTCACTTCTACGTTGGCGACTTTCACACCCCAAGGCGCGGTGTGCGTGTCGAGAATGCTTTGCAGACGCAGGTTGATCTTCTCGCGATGGGCGAGCAGTTCGTCGAGTTCAACTTCGCCGAGAACGGAGCGCAGAGTCGTCTGGGCGAACTGCGAGGTCTGGTACACGTAGTTGGAGACTTCGACCACTGCTTTGTTCGGATCAATGACCCGCAGGAAAATGACGGCGTTCACCTTCAAGGTGACGTTGTCACGCGTGATGATGTCCTGCGGCGGAACTTCGAGGGCTTCCTGGCGGAGGGAGACGCGCACCATCCGGTCGACCGGCGCGAAAACCAGGATAACGCCCGGCCCTTTCGCGTGTCCCAGCAATCGGCCCAGGCGGAAGATCACACCCCGTTCATACTCGGCGAGGATCTTGATGGAACTCAGGATGTAGATGACGAAGATGACGAGGGCAACGGCCCACACAGTCCAAGTTTCCATGGTTCCCTCCGAGCACTCGGCTAACTGAGCTTCTGAGCGGATTGTAGCGCAAAGCCGACCCGAAGGATGTGAGCACGGCCAAAAGAGAGTTAGCAAAGATGATTCGGGCGACAGGAAGCTGGTAAAGCGTAGCGCCGGGACCTTGCCGGCAGTCCCGAAGGCGCTCCGCCTTCGGCGCCGCGGGCGGGCACAGTCAGCGAGTTCGGTTCACGCCATCACAGGCTTGGTTGCGGGCACCGGATCGACGCGAAGAATGAGTCCATCGACTTGGCGGACGACGACGCGCTCTCCGGCTGGAATGTTGACCGAGGAGACGGCGTCCCAGAGTTCGCCGTGTACAAAGACTTTTCCACCCGGCAACAGCGGTGTTTCGGCGATGCCGATCTCCCCGACCAGGCCTTGCTCGCCGGTAACAATCTTGTTGCGGCGGGCGCGCACCGCGATGCCCATCAGAAAAGCGGTGATAATGCCGAGCGGGATGCTAACCGCGAGCGCGGTGAGAAAGTGCACACGCATTTCCGGCATCGGCGAATCGATGAGGAGCAGCGCACCGAGAATCAGCAGCGCGATTCCCCCGATCGTGAATACTCCGTGACTGGCAAACTTCGCCTCTGCTGCAAATAAGGCAAACGCGACCAGCATCATTGCGAGCGCCGCAAAACGGATCGGCAGCAGGTGAAGAGCGAACGCGGCCAGTAGCAGGAAAATCACTCCGATGGTGCCGGGGACAACCGCACCGGGATGATTGAACTCGACATAGAGAGCCAGGGCTCCAATCGCCAGGATGATAAAGAGAATGTTCGGGTTCAAAATGTAGGACATGATGCGCTGCTTGAGCGTCATCGGGAACTCGCGGACCCGTTGCCCGGTCAGGTTGAGCGTCACGATTTCTCCAGAGAAACGCTTGATCGGTTTTCCGCTCAGCTGCCGGAACAGATCCTGCTCGTCCGCCGCAATATAGTCGACCAGTTTCTTGTCGAGCGCTTCCTGCTCGGTGTACGACTTGGACTCGCGCACCGCACCTTCGGCGATTTCCACGTTGCGTCCGCGCTTGGATACGAGAGACCGCATCTGAGCCGCCGAGTCATTCTCAATTTTCTTCATCATCACGTCATCGGGTTTAGATAAGACCGACACGGGATGGGCGGCGCCGGTATGCGTTCCGGGAGCCATGGCGGCGACATCGGCGGACTGGAGGATGAAAAGGCCAGCAGAGGCGGCGCGGCTGCCGCTGGGTGCCACGTAAACGATGACGGGCACGGCAGACGTGATGATCTTTTGAGTGATTTCATCCGTCGAATCGAGAAAGCCGCCCGGGGTGTTGATCTGGATCAACACAGCCTGGTCGTGGTTGGCGGCGGCGGCGTCAAGGGCACGGGCAATATACTCGGCGGTTACCGGCTGGATAGCATCGTCGACAACGATCTTCAAAACGTCGGCAGCACTCGACCCCGTGAGAAGAAAAGCCACAAAGAAGCTAAGCAACAAACGCGATGTGAGTCTGTCTCTGAGAACTGAGAACCGAGAACTGAGAACTGTTTTCATGGCGCTTTCTCCGCGAGCTTGGCTGCGATGGCGCGCTTCAAGTTCTGGGCCGCAAGGTTGCCGGGTTCCAGTTGCATGGCCCGATTGACATTCTGGGCGGCCGCTTCACCTCTATTCTCGCTCAAATCGAGCCCGGCAAGAACAATGTATGCGTCGGCGGACTCGCGCAAGCGCAAGGAGGCCTCTGCCCGGTTGCGGGCCTCGCGGGTGTCACCGCGGGCAACCGAAACCTCGGCAAGTCCGGTGAGAGGCGCGGTGCTGGCGGAATCGACCATGGCCGCGTGGTTGAACTCGCTCTCCGCTTCGGCGGTAAATCCGTGGGCCAATAGCTCACGGCCCAACTCGACGTGATAGCGCGCGTGGGAACGAGGATCCGAACGGGCGAATTGCTGCTCCGCCCAGCTTTGGATCTGCATGGTCATCTGGCGAAAGGTATTTTCGTCGTAATTGTGCTTGATGCGCTGCGCCGGCGCTTTGGCGATGGCTGCGGCAGGGACAACCCCAGTTGCAGAAGGCGTAACGGAATCGAGCAGGGCCTTGGCCTCGAGGTCATTCGGACGACGCTCGAGCGCAGCGCGCAATTCGCGGGCAGCGCCGCTGCGGTCACCGGCAACGCTGAGAGTGACGCCCAGGTTGAAGTGGTAGTCCGGGTCGCTGGGATCGTTGCGGATGGCTTTTTCAAAATACTCGGCGGAGTTCTTGCGTCCACGGCGGGTAGCGACGACTCCGAGATTGTTGTAGACCTCGGCCAGCGGCAACCGGGCGGCGACGAACTCAAACGCGTTTTCGGCTCTTGCGAAGTCTCCATGATTGAGAGCGGCGAGACCCAGATAGAAATTTGCCTCGCGCGCGAGAGCGGAAGAGGCCGGGACTTGGCCGAGGGCGTTGATCGCTGGTTCGTAGGTGTGCTCAGCAAAGTAGGCCTTGCCCAACTCGAGCCACGCTTCGTGATATGCGGGGTTCAGCCGGACGGCCTCTTTGTAGTACTCCGCTTTCTCATCGGCACTGCTGGCGAGCATGCCGCGGATGTAATTCTCAAGGGCGTCCAGGCGCTCGGAAGAAACGCTGGCCACGTATTTCTCTTTGGACAGGGAGAAATCGGTGCGGATCAAGCGAAGTAAATCCCAGACGAGCGCGGATTGCAGGTTGCCGAGATCGGTGAGCGACCCGGATTCGGTCGCGGCCGGCAAGAGCCTCTGAGCGCGCATATCGAGCAGTTGGGCGGCGGCCGTTAGATGCGCGCCGTCATAGCTATACGAACCCAGCACCGCGTAGTCGACATCCATCTGCTCAGCGACACGGTACAGCGTCGCACGAGACGGATGCAGGTTTGCCGGAATGCCCTGGCGATCGTAGCCGCGCAGCCGTTCGTCGCGGCTGGCCACATACAATACCGGAGAATTGAGCTGTTCGTGGAAAGCCTCGGGAAAGGCTTCGCTCAGCCATTCGAGGCCAGGTGTGGGAGAAGTGTTCTCGAAAGGAATCACGACCATGGTCCGGCCGGATGAAGCCGACTGGGCAGCGTGAAGACACGTCGCGCAGACCGTGAACACCAGAAAGGTGAGAACTAGAGATCGCCTCAAGACCTCTTAATTATATCGGTAGCGGGGAACTCGCTATGAGATGCAGTTCCAGTTTGACCACCAGGGGCACGAAGGTACACGAAGGAAAGAACAAGAACCTTCGTGATACTTCGTGTCTTTGGTGGTTCATTGCTTCGTTTCAGGTCCGGGCTACGGGTTGATCCTCGGAAACAACCGGTGGCGCAACTGCATCGTGCGGCGTCCAGCCCGGCAACTCGTTACTTCCCGTGATGAGGCGCGCGCCGCGTTCGTAGGTGAGATATGACCACGCCCATTGGATCATGACGAGCAGACGATTGCGGAAGCCGATCAGAAAGAAAATGTGGATGAACAGCCACGCCAGCCAGGCAAAGTAACCAGAGAGGTTGAACTTGCCGAACTGGGCGACGCCGGCGGCGCGGCCGATGGTGGCCAGGCTACCCTTGTCGTGGTAATGGAAACTGCGCCGGGGCTGATGCTCCAGGTCGCGGGCGATCGTCTTGGCCACATACTCCCCTTGCTGGATAGCCACAGGAGCCACGCCCGGGAGCATCTTGCCGTTCTCGTCGGCCAGAGCTGCCAGATCCCCGATGACGAAGACCTCCCGATGGCCGGGGACGCTCAGGTCGGGCTGGACGAGCACGCGTCCGGCACGGTCGATGGGAACGCCCAACCGGCGGCCCAGGGGCGAGGCTGCAACGCCTGCGGCCCACAGGACTACCTGAGCTGGAATCCTCTCCTCGCCCACGACAACCGCGCCCGGCTCAACACGGGTCACCATGTGGGACGTCCGCACTTCAACCCCAAGGCGTTCCAACTGCTCTTTGGCCTTCTGGGACGATTCTTGCGAATAGGTACCTAATACCCTGGGACTACCCTCGATGAGCAGGATGCGAGTTTGTTCGGGCCGGATGGCTCGGAACTCGTGTTTCAAGGCGTGCCGGGCGATTTCCGCCAGCGTACCTGCCAATTCAACGCCGGTCGGGCCGCCTCCGATGACCACGAAGTTGAGCGGCATCTGGCCCTGCCCGCTGGCGGCATGGCGCTCCGCCAGTTCGAAAGCCAGCAGGACGCGGCGGCGAATCTCCAGGGCGTCCTCGATGGTCTTGAGCCCAGGGGCGAGGGGCTCCCACTCCGGATGACCGAAGTAAGCGTGGGTCGCGCCGGAGGCGAGAATTAGATAGTCGTAGTTAAGGGTTTGTTCCTTTGTAATCACCCTTTTTTGTTCCAGATTGAAATCCAGCACTTCTTCAAGCAACACTTCAACATTGGAAGAGGTTCTTAGAATCCAGCGGATGGGAGCGGCGATTTCGCCCGGCGACAGGCCAGCGGTTGCCACCTGGTAGAGCAGAGGTTGGAAGGTGTGATGGTTTTTCCGGTCGACGACTGTAACCCGGACGGGCAGCCGGGTGATGTGGCGCGCTGCCGTCAGGCCTCCGAAACCGGCCCCCACAACCACCACTTTCGGGCTCTGTTTGCTGTCCATGTCTCCCCCTAATATAGAGATTCAGAGAATGGCTGTTCAGTCGAAAACTTTTTATGGTGGGGCAGCTCCGAGCATACCGATGCCCCGGGTGGGCACCTTGTTCCGAGGCTGGGAGGTTCCGGATTCCTACCGTCGCCCCTTCGCGTGGTTCCAGCTGATCATCGCGTATGTGTTCATGGAACGCGCTTTGTGGTCATCGCGGCTTGCCTTGCAGAACAAGTGGGTTTTCGTGACCGCCGTTACCGTTCTCGTGTTTGCCGTCGTGGACCGGCCGTCGATCCAACGAATGGGTCTGGGGCTGCCGAGCGGCTTTGGAGCGGGTTTGATTCTGGCCGTGAGTCTCACGACCGCTGTGATTCTGGCGCTTGCGGTGCGAGGGGCGGGGGGCCCGATTCCCGCAAATCCCACCTGGCCAAGCCTGCACTTAGCGTGGCAGTACATGGTCTGGGCGCTGGTCCAGGAATTCATGCTGCAATCATTTTTCTTCACGCGCTGCGAGGAACTGTTTGGAAGTCCGACGGCCGTTTGGACCACCGCCACGTTGTTTTCGGCGGCCCATTTGCCGAGTCCCATCCTTACGACTTTCACCTTGGTGGGCGGGCTGTTTTTCTGCGAGATGTTCCGGCGTTATCGTTCCATTTACCCGATCGGAGTCGTACACGCGGCTCTGGGGCTAACTCTCGCGATGACCATGCCTGATAGTTTGCTTCATCACATGCGCGTGGGGATCGGGTATTTGAGGTTCTAGGATCCAACTCAGAGTGGCTCGAAAAGGCAGGTCCAAAATAGGTGGTGTGATGGCTGCTTACATAAATTGTCAATGAGGTCGTCTCGTTTACTGGTCCCTTCGCGCGTATAATGGCGCGTTCTTCAGACGCGGCTCTTCCGTCCGCCGCTGCTTTCAAGCCGTTGTTCCAAGGAGAAGGAGACTCCCATGTCCAGTACCCCGTCCAGTCCGCAAACACCCGGTGGCGCCCCGCCCGCTCCCCAGAAGAGTTCAGGAGCCAAAATACTTCTGTGGATTGTCGGCATCGTGGTGGGGCTCATCCTGATTTCTTTCGCCAGTTGCGCCGTACTCGGCTTCTATGCCATGCACAAGGCGAAGCAGGCCGGCATCGATTCGGACTTGATGAAGAAGAACCCCGGTCTGGCCACGGCGAAGATGGCCGTTGCGATGAGTCCCGACACGGAGATTGTTTCCAGCGACGACAACGCCGGAACCATCACCGTCCGCGACAAGAAAACCGGAAAGGTCGCAACCATGAAGTTCGACCCGCAGAAGAAGGTCATGGTCATTACCGACGAGAGCGGCAAAACGACCTCAATGACAATGACGGGTGAGGGGGCAAACGCCACCATGGAGATGAAAGGCCCCGAAGGCACCATGAAGATCGGCGGCAGTTCGGACAAAGCGCCCGATTGGGTGCCAGTGTATCCGGGATCTTCTCCGCAGGGCACATTCTCCGCCAGCAGCGGCACTGAGCAGACCGGTTCCTTCACGTTTGTCACCAAGGACCCAGCCAACAAGGTCATATCATTCTATGGTGACTCTCTGAAATCGGCGGGCTTTGCCGTGTCCAACATGACCAGCGACTCCGATGGAAAAGTCGGAGGCATGGTCTCCGGTGAAGACAAAGCCAACAAACGCGCCGTCATGGTAAGCCTCGGAACCGAGAATGACGGCACCCACGTGAATGTGACCTTCTCCATCAAACAATAAACTCGCGGATGGCCCTCAAGAGTTGAAATGATGGGAACGCGGTACACTGCTTGTCTGCATCTAGATGACTCCTGACCCAGTGCATCCCAGTCCTGCAGTTCTGCGTCTCCTTGTGCCTTCGGCGCGGGACATCATATTCATTCTTCTTTTCTGGTCGTTGCTGGCTGGACCTTTGTCAACTCGTCCGCTGGCAGACGCGGATATCGGATGGCATGTCCGGACGGGCGAGCAGATTCTGGCGACGCACTCGATTCCGCGCACCGATCCGTTTTCTTCCACGATGCAGGGGCAACCGTGGTTTGCCTGGGAGTGGCTGTACGACGTGCTGCTGGGAATTCTGCATCACGCCTGCGGGTTGAATGGTGTGGTCTGGCTGTGCGCTTTGCTGGTGGCGTCAGTCTTCGTGATCCTGCTGAAGTTGCTGCTCGAGAATGGGACCGGGCTGCCGCTGGCGGTCTTGCTGATGCTGCTGGCGGAGGGTGCCGCCGCGATCCACATCTACGCGCGCCCGCATATCGTGAGCTGGGTTTTCTCGCTGTGCTGGTTTGTTGCGCTGGAGCGGGGGGAGCAACCGGACGCACCGCGATGGCTGCGGTGGTTTTTTCCGGTTTCGATGGTGTTGTGGGTCAATCTACACGGAGGCTGGATCTTCGGGCTGGGGCTCATCGCCACCTATGCGCTCGCAGCGGTCGTCGATAGCCTGCGGACTGCGGACGCCTTCGCCCGGATTCACAAATCGAAGCGGGCTCGCGCTCTGGGTTTGGTTCTCTGCTGGTCTTCGCTGGCGACTCTTGTGAATCCATATGGCTGGCGGTTGCATGCCCATATCTACCGCTATCTGGGTGATCGTTACCTGATGAATCGGATCAATGAGTTTCAGTCGCCCGACTTCCATGGGTGGGCCCAGCGCTGCTTTGGAACCATTCTTCTGCTGGTGCTGGTCGCGTTCGCCGGCCATCGCCATGCGATACGACTTCGCCATCTTCTGGTCGTGTTGCTGGCCGTGTACGCGGGACTCTTTTCCTCGCGCAATCTGCCGGTGTCTTCGATGTTGCTGGCTTTGATCGCGGGTCCAATCTTGTGGCAAAACTTTGTTTCCCTGGCCGAGAAGGCAGGATGCTGGGGCCGGGTGAGAGGGTGGGTAGGGTGGATCTCGTCGTTCTCGGACCGGATGTGCGCGCAGGAACTGCGGTTGCATGGGCACGTGTGGCCGACGGTTATTGTGACCGCCGCGTTGGCGACCTGTATTCAAGGTGGACGAGTGGGCTCACGACAAGTGATCCACGCGCAGTTCGATCCCTCGAAGTTGCCAGTCGCGGCTGTCGGAAGCCTGCAACGAACGCAGGGTAGGGAACCGATTTTTTCGACGGATGCCTGGGGCGGTTACCTCATCTACCGTTTGTATCCCGAGCGAAAGGTTGTGATAGATGACCGTCATGATTTATACGGTTCGGACCGGATTCGCGAGTACTTGATCCTGGTGCAGGCGGAGCCGGGCTGGCGCGACGTGCTGGAGAAGTGGAGGATCAGGACCGTGCTCTTGCCGACGCGATCGACGCTGGCAAACTTGCTGTGCGAACTTCCCCAGGACTGGCACGCGGTCTATGAGGACAACGTGTCCGTAGTGTTCAAGAAAGGCGCGGGAAGGCCCTCACTCAAGTAAGTAGATGAGGAAAAGGACAAAACAGGGCATAATGGGGCCCGCTTTTACACCTGCCAGGAGGTGCATCAGTGACTTTGCGGCTGCTCCGTTCCAAGAAGCATCTGCACTCAGAAATCTTTCCGTCGTCACTGGTGGGGGTACTCGCAATTCTGTGTGCTTCCACAACTGCTATTTACGCCAATCACTCTCCGCAGCCGACGGGCGTTGCTCCTTCGTATTCCGATCAGGCCTTCCAGGTGCAGATCTCTTCCGACAACACGAAATTTGACGTCCTGACGCAGCACAACGACCTCGCTCGAACCGGCGCCGCGGCGCAAGAAGACATCCTCACGCCCGCCAACGTGAGAAGCGGGCAGTTCGGCCTCCTGGGCTCGGTCCCGATCGAGGGCAAAATCTACGCGCAGCCGCTCTATGTCGAGAAAGCTGCAGTCCTCTGTTCGAACGAAGGCGCGACGACCGTCGCCAATGCCAGCATTGCCTATGTCGCGACGCTCGAAAACTATGTTTACGCAGTCGATGTGGACGCGCAGCAGGTCTGCTGGAAGACTCCGCAGCTCGGCGTACCCCAATCCGGCGGAGGGCTAAACGGCATCGACCCCCAAGCCGAAGGAGCGGTGCGCGTGGGAATCCTCAGCACGCCCGTAATTGAACTTCAGAAAAGCGTTCTCTATGCCGCGACGCGCATCCGCAACTCCAACAACACGGGCGCACAAGTCTTCCTCAATAGCATTGACATGCGCACCGGCGCCGTCATCGCCACTGCCGAAGCGCTCTCGGACGGCAATAACGGCTGCGGGGGCCACCCTTTCAATCCTTCCGCTCACAACAACCGCGCCGCGCTTCTGCTCGTCGACAACAAGGTCTTCCTCGCCTTCGGTGCCACCATCGGTGAGGACGACCGCGTGGACTATCACGGCTACGTCATCGGTTTTGATATCAGCGATCCCGCGCATCTCAAGCCCATGCCCAAAGTTTTCTGCAGCACTCCCAACATGGACGGCGCCGGAATCTGGATGGCGGGCGGCGGGCCAGCTTCTGACGGCTCTTCGATTTACCTCATGACCGGGAATGGCGCCCACACTTTTGCGAACGGCGACATTGTCAATCCGCAAGGCACCATTCCGGACGCACCCCCCGCAGGCAATTATCCCGATAGCTTCGTCAAAACCAGCGTCGCTGATCTGTCCGTCCAATCGGGCTACACAGACACCCGCAGATATCACACTCCGCCCTATGTGTTCGATAGTTCCGACGTCTCGACCATGAAGCTCACCACCCATCGCAGCATCTTTTGGGCGCGTGAGCGGTCCGACGCAGATCTCGGTTCCGCCGGAGTCCTGCTTCTCGGCAATCGCCTGGTTGGCGGCGGCAAAGATGGCCGTCTCTACGCCCTCGACACCAACGGCCTCGCGTACGTGCAGGATTTCCTCGCTTTCTTCGACGCCGACAACAATTCCGGCACCAACCCTAAAATGGACCTCACCTACAATTACGACACCACCTGGTACGGCGGTCCCAACATTCACGGTGGCCCTGTCGCGTGGGACGTCCGCGCGCGCTCTACGCCCTACATCTACGTCTATGCCTGGAGCGAAAAAGACTCGCTCAAGCGCTTCACTTTTGATTCAGGCTCCGGCTCCTTTCTTGGCGCGGTGGACGCCAACGCTGCTAATCCCACGCCGGGGCCCCACGGTTCGGTGATGAGTGAATTCAAGTCGATGCCGGGCGGCATGCTCTCGCTCTCCTCCAACGGCGCGTCCAATGGAATCATTTGGGCCACCGTGGAAGAGCCGTACCCGAATTCCCATCTGGTCCATCCGAGTTGTTGGGGCTCCTTACCCGGTCAGCCGGTGGATTGTGCCGGGTGCTTTCTTTCCAACGGCAAGTTTGTTCCGTACTGCGATGCCACACGGGGCTACGTGCAGGGTCGTCTCTACGCCTTTGCCGCCGACGACAACGGAATCGGCCAGCTTCCGCTGCTCTGGGGCGACAAGCGCAGCCAGAGTCCGAACAACGCTATCCCTCGCTATTCCAAATTCACGCCGCCTACTGTCGCTCACGGAAAAATCATCGTCGCCACCGCCAACGATGAACTCCGTATCTACGGACTCCGCAACTGTCCCGGTTCTTCCTGCGGGCCTCCAAAAAAGGCGGTCGATGATCTCGTCGCCGCCTGGGACGACGCCGGCTCGGCTACGTTCGCCATGTACGCCTCGACGGGTTCCACATTCTCTCCTCACACCCAGTGGAAAATTCGGGACGGTGGCTGGGGCGACTCCATCCGCTGGCTCTCTGGCGACTTTAACGGAGACGGGCGCGCCGACGTGATCGCCATCTGGAACGATGCCGGCCAGAATACGCTCACCGTACGAAGCTCGACCGGCTCCGGCTTTGTCACCGAACACTGGGCCATCCGCCAGGGCCCGTGGGTCGATTCCACAAAATGGGTGGCCGGTGATTTCGATGGGGACGGACTGACCGACATCGCCGCCATCTGGAACGATGCCGGCACTGCCACGTTTACTGTGTTCCGCTCGACTGGAACGAAGTTTGAGGCTCGTGTCGACTGGGCCAAGAACGACGGCGGTTGGAGCGATTCCATCAATTGGGTTGCGGGAGATTTCGACGGCGATGGCCTGGACGATATCGCCGCCATCTGGAACGATGCCGGCCTGAACACGCTCACCGTCCGGCGTTCCACACGCTCGGCCTTTCAGACGACACACTGGGGAATCCGCGACGGGGGCTGGATGGATTCCACGAAATGGGTCGCCGGGGACTTCGACGGAGACGGCCGTTGCGACATTGCCGGAATCTGGAACGACGGCGGCTCACCAACCTTCGCCGTTTTTCGCTCCACCGGCCTTCAATTCGCTCCGCACACGCAATGGAAAGTTCGCGACGGAGGATGGGACGACTCCATCCAGTGGATCGCCGGCGATTATAATGCCGATGGCTTGGCCGATATCGTCGCCATCTGGAACGACGGCGGCACCAACACGCTTACTGTTCGCCAGTCCACCGGCTCTACTTTCATCACGAAGCACTGGGACATTCACGACGGCGGGTGGATGAACCAGACCCGCTGGGTTTCCGGCAAGTTCCATTAACGCGACTACGGTCTCAAACTCAAACCGTAGCGCTTCCCGCCTTGGCCAGTTCGCGCTTTTCCTGCGCCTGCTTCTTGGCTTCGTTACTGGCCTCCAGCGTCATGTCGCGCATTCCAAACTGAATGCCAATCTTCTTGAGGAAATCGAACGGGGGTACGCCGCCCGCGAAGATCCAGACGTAGTCGTTGGGGATTTCGCGCTCTTGGCCCTTGACGTCCAGGACGACCGAGTCGGACTTGAACTCTCGGGGATTGGTTTCAAACAAGACTTCGACTTTACCGTTGCGCATGCAGTCTTCGATGCGCTTGGCGTTTCGTTCCTTGATGCGGCTGAACTGCGCGCTGCGGTAGCAAAGCGTTACCTTGTTGCCCGCCTGGTTGGCCAGACCCATGGCGGCTTCGACCGCGCTGTCGCCACCGCCCACCACCAGAATCTTCTTGTTGACGTAATGGTCGCACTCAATCAGGCGGTACATGACTTTCGGGAGTTCCTCGCCAACCACGCCGAGCTTGCGCGGAGTGCCGGTTTTTCCCAGAGCCATAATGACGGCTCGTGCCCGGTACTGGTTATTCGCCGATTTCACGGTGAAGATGCCGTCTTCGCCCTTGGCGATGTGTTCGACTTTCTCCCTGGTGACGCAGTGAAAGTCGGCGCGGTTGAGAACCATGTCCCAGAAGGCAAGCAGGTTTTCCTTGGAAAGTTCGGTCTTCTTGAATTTCCCATACATCGGGAATTCCACGGGACTGGTCATGACCAATTTCTGCCGCGGATATTTGGCGACGGTGCCGCCCACTTCATCCTGTTCGAGGGTGACGTAGTTGAGTTTGTGTTCAATGGCCCGCAGGGATGCACTAATGCCAGCGGGTCCCGCACCCACGATCAACACGTCGTAGACGCCGGGCGCGGGGTTTGGTGGTGCGGCTGCGCGGCGCCGCATCAGCGTGTCCACGCAGGCGAGCCCTTGGTTCACGGCGTTCTTGATCAGCGCGAGACCGCCCAGCTCTCCAATGATGAACAGGTTTCCAATGCTGGTCTCGAATTCGGGCGTCATATAGGGCATGTCAGCGCCCATGCTAGGGGTCGCCATGACCATGGTGATAGCGCCGACCGGACAGGCCTCAGCGCACAGGCTGTGGCCAATGCATTTGTAGCCATTGACGATGACGGCTTTGCCGGCGAGCATAGCGAGCACGTCGCCTTCGGGGCAAACCGTGGTACAGGTGGCGCAGCCGATGCAGTGCGCCGTGTCAATGTGAGGATGCTGCGACTTGGGGCCCTCGGAAAAGAGTTTGCCCTTCTCGGCCGACTTGCGGGCTTCCTCGTCCCGCTTCTTCAGACTCTTCAGGTAGCCGCGCAGGAAAAACAGACACAAGGCAACGGCAATGATGATCGCGACGAGGCTATCCATACAACAATTTTAGAAAAATCCCATCATCAGCACCACGCCAATGTGGATGAGCGCCAAAACGGCAAACGAGTAGCTGAACGGTTTGTGCACCACATGCCACAGGTGGAAAACCTGCTGCGATCGGGAAAGGAAGAGAATGCGTTTGGAAAGCGAGGCCTCTTCGCGGGCGACCGCGATGGCCTTTTCCAGTTCGAAATGGCGCGTTGGCAGTAAGCCGCCGAGGGTCGTGAGTTGCTCGGAACCGCTGAGGGCGGCGCGGCGCAAGCCGGCAATACGAAACGGACGCGCCAGATCGAGCGCGAACATGTAGACCAGAGCGATCGCAGCGGGCAGCTTGTCCACCGTGCCCTGACTCGGCAAGCGTAGGGCTGAGCGGACATCCGATTGCCGCAACAAGTTCTGGCCAGCAAGTTGCTCGGCCATCTTTTCCTGTAATTCCTGGAGTTCCTTGCGCGAAAATTCGGCAGCGTTAACCCGGCGCGGAATCTGGCCGTAAAGGTATCGCCCGATCACGCCACTGATGGAGACGGCCAGCATGATCCAGAAGGCGATGCCGGCAAATCCGCGAAACTTGAACGACGCATGGAGCGCAATGACGAAAGGAGCCGACATTCCGAGCAGCACGTGATAGTCGAGCCAGTGCCGAGAGATGCCTTGCCGGCCGAGCCACGTCCAGTGCTTGCGCAGCGCGTACAGGAAGATGATCAGAAACTGACTCAGGCCCAGGATCCCCAGATTGACGCCCACGCGGCCGCTCGGCCGGAGCAGATGGTGCTTGGCCATAAACGGGCGCTCGTTGGCGCCGGCCGTGTAGTAATCAAAGCCATACGCCATGATTCCTACGATCAGAGCGATGGCGATGATGTAGCCAATCAGCAAGCGTAGCTTGTGGCTGGCATCGGCTTTCGGCGCGGCGACGGCTATGGACGCCGGTATTTGAGCTGGTGCGGTTGCTGTAGTCGTACTCATTTTGCGGCCACGTGCTCCTCGGTCGAGACTGAGAACTGCTTATAGCTGGTGAAGCGATGCGAGTTGCGCCAATGCTGCTTGGGTGTCTCGACTTCCACGACGGCTTCCGACGGGAACCAATAAACCAGTTGATCTTTGCTGAAAGCGATCGGAGCGAAACGCACAGAAGCCTGCAAGGTCTTCATGCCAACATCTTCCAAGGTTGAACCGATGCCCGCTTCCATGCGGAGAATGTTCCCAGTTTCCGGGTCTAACCATGCGTTCCCGGAGAGTTCGAGAGGATATTCGCGTCCACGAAGGGCGAGAGCGGCGATGGAACGGGTGTTCCGCGTGTGTGCAAAATGCACCTTGCGCGCGTTGTGGCCCTCGACCGTCTCGCTACCCGCGTCGGTGAACTCGAAACTGCCCGCGTAGTAGGGGTGAAAGACGAGAAAGAGCGTGCCAAAGCCGTTGCTGAGCAGCATCGAGATATCTTTCTTGCGGTCGGCGGTGGCTTGCTTGACGGGCAGTCGCGACTCATCCAGGCTCAGCTCCCCACCCGCGTTGGTCAGAATCGCGAGGTAGTCGAAGCTCGATTGTTCCTCGAGTTCGACTTTGCCGTTCGGCTTCAGCTTGGCCTGCGTGACCTGCTCAACGCATTTGACGTTCGAGAACTGGTCCAGAAAATCGGAAACACGCTGTGAGGTGAGATTGAGAATCTGTTCGAGCGGTACCGAGCTGGTGTTCTGCGCGCCGGCGAGCGTGGCGGTGAACATCAACAGGATGCTAAGACGGAGACATTTGGGGAAGTAGTTATGCATTATTTTGCCTTTTGTCCTTGTCGGTTATCGAACCTATACCCGAAGGTAAAGATCCACTGGTCATAATTCATCTGGTTTCCGCGGCTGACGGTGCCACCCATCTGCATGAAGTAGTGCTTGCCCAGGTTGGTCTGAAGCATGCCGTTGAGGAAACGGGACTGATCGGCGCTGGTCAAGCTGGATTGGAAATTTTGCTGACCCGCCAGGATCTGCAACTGCAGGCCCTCACTCAGGCTTCGAGTGAGAGAGAGCGCCTCATAGTGGCCAGTACCGAAGGCGCTGTTGAAACGCGAATAGCGCGCATCCGCCTGCATCTTGATCCAGGGCAGATGGCCGAAGGTGACGCCAAACATCTGGTTGAGGGACGCCTTTTTTTCGCCGCTATAGCTGCTCAAGCCCAAATCGGCGTTGACCCAGATCTGCTTGAGGACTTCCACACGAACTCCACCCATGGTTCCTTGCGAGAGGAACTGATTGAACAGCCCGGCGGCGAGTGCCCCGTTGGTGATGTTCTGTGGACTGATGAACGGCAGATCGCGATAGTAGGTATTGTTCACCGTGAATTCGATGCGGGGAAACGGCGCATAGCGAACCGTGGTGAAGCTGCGCCCGAGCCCCCAGTTTACGCCGGGTTGCGTGTAGGTCCCGCCCGTGAAGGAATTCGGACCCGTTTGGACCTGACCCACGCACTGCGACATAGCCAGCTCCGAAGGCGGACACTGATAGATGTGCGTCGCGTGCGAATCGATTTGCGCGGCCTGGTAGATCGAGAAGACACGCTTGTATTGGATGGAGTTCTCGAAGAACAAGAAGGGACGGTCGGAGACCCAGCTGAGCATCTGCATGCCGCCGCCGGTGGTGGAGCTGTAATGCAGGTCGTCGAAGGTGCCGCCTGAAAAATTGATGAACCCGCCGCCCATTTCACGATTCGGAGCGTAGCTGAATGACGTGGGATCGGGCGTGGAACCGTAAAAGATGCCGCTGGTGACGCCTTGCTTCAGCTTGCGTCCCGCGTAACCGCCATCGAGCGTATCCAGACTGGTGGCCCAGGGCAGATACATACGTCCAAAACCGGCCACCCAAGCCGAGTTCGGGTTGTCGTAGCTGGTATAGAGGGTATAAGTACGGTTGATGGTGTCCTGGAGCGTCGTCGGACCAGTGTTGGTGGTGTGATCGAGACGGCCATTCCAGTAACCCTGGGCATTCCAATAGGTGCCGCCGATACGGGTGAAGTCGACCCGCAGCACCATGCCAAGTTCGTTGGTGTACATATTGGACGGCCCGTGGTCGAGCACCCCGATATAGTTCGTGCCGATCATCCCGCGCGACCGGTTCACGGCCGGCGACGGAGGTCTGGGCAGTGCGGCCCGGGCTTCTTCGTCGAGCGTGTCGTTTTCTGTAAAGCTGACGACGGCCGGGTATTTGCGGGTGGCGCTGAGAGCGTTCTTCTCAACCAGCGCCTGCTGATCCGCCGAGGAAAGATAAGCGAGGTCCCCGACTTTCACCGGCCGGCTGGGACTATGGATTTCAGTGACGGCGGAGTTTTCCGCCACCGACAACACTTCCAGTTCGGCAACGTCGCCTGCGGCTGCGGAATTCGCACCGGCGGCGGCGACTCCTCCGGCATTCGGAAGATCGCGCACGACCAACTTCATCCCCTCGATCAGGCCAACGGAGCGGCCGCCGTCGAGATAGGCGGAATCTTGCGCCACGTACTTGACGCGGAACGCAGTGCGGAAATCGGGGTTCTCTCCCTGCCGCAGCATGAGTTGAACACGGCCCGCTGCAGAGCCTTCGGCGCTGGCTTTCTCGGCTGGAGTGGGTTCAGCCACGGTCGGCTCGGGCGTAGCTTCGGCAACCACCGTCTCGGATGCTGCTGGCGCAGGAGCCGATTCGGCCACCGCCGGTTCGGGCGCCGGCTGCACAGCAGCAGTCTCTGCCGGAGCGGTAGGAGTCGGTGCAGGCATCGCGGGCGCAGGAGTGATCGCGGCAACGTTCGTTTGGAGCGTTGGGGGCGGAGGAACCGGCGTCGGAGCTGCCAGTCCGGAAATGGGCCGAGCGGTAGTCTGGGGAATTGCAGGCGCGGGCGATGGTTCGACCGTGGCGACAACCGGAGCAACTGGCTCAGGAGCGGTGACCACGGTCTTTTCTGATTTCTCGGCAACGTTCTGTCCAGAGGCCGGGGGGAGGGAAGAAACCGTATCCTGCCGGACAGACGCTGCCGGTTCCGGCGAAGCGTTGGTGGGGAGCTTTGGCTCCTGGGGGAACGGCTGCTTCTGAGCCGATGCTTGTCCTACCTTCGCATTGGCCGAACTTTGGGTATCTAAGCCGCCAGGTTGGGCCGCACCTTGCGTCGGAGGAACCTGGCCTGTGCCCGGATAGCCAGTGCCAGGAAACACGGTCCCTTCCTGCAGGCTGCCGCGGTTGGGGTGGTTGCCGGAAGGCGGCTCGGACAAGGCGCGGGCATTGGCCGCGCTGGAGGAGTCCTCCGAATTGGCCTGCGGAAATTGGATCGGGGGACCGGACGACGGCGGGGTGAGTAAATTCCCTTCCGCGTCCATTTGGCTGTTGAGCGTACCGGTGGTTTCGCCCGTGTTTCCGCGTCCCAAGGGATTAATGAGCGGCCTGGATGCGGCGCCAGCGGGCGCGTTGCGCTGCCGGGCCTCGGCGCGCATTGACGGCTGGATCAACAAAATGATCTTGGACCCTTCGGTGGTCATCTTGTACGGGTGTTCCTCGTCCAAGTCGACGACCAGATCCGTCTCAGGAGGATTGGGATCGTGGAGTCCGAAGCGAACCCGTTGCACGCCGTACTGTCCGACTGGGACGCGCTTCTGACGCACATCCGAGGTAGTTCCGGGGAGCTTTACAACCAGGCGGTCGGGATGTTGGGCAGTCTCAACCGAGGCAGCGATCGGGGCGCTCAGCGTAATTTCGACGCGAACTTCGCCGCCGGCGGGAAAAACTTCCACCTTCCGCACTTCTCCTGGCTTGACATCGCTGGCTGAAACTGACAGCGATGCCAGAAGAACCAAGAGCCCCCACAAGTAAATCAACCGCTTCATTCTCCCTCTTCTTCCTCATAACCAGATTATTTTGGAGGAGCTTGCGGCTCTTCCGTGCTTATCTGAGAGCACGTCAACTTCCGTTAGCCCCCGCCGCCACTCTTATGGCACTGGTAGCAGTTCACACTGTTGTAAACGTACCCGTTGACGTTCGGGTGATGGAAATTGGCCGCGTTATTGTTCCCGTGGCACCCGGTGCACTGGAACACGCTGTAATCGTTCGGGTTGGTATGGCAAGTCGCGCAGACGCCGTTGGCGTTCCCGTGGTTCATCGGGAAGTACGTGTGATTGAAGGTGGCTCCTAGCCAGTTCGTCGTGACCCAGGTGGTATGGCAAGTCACGCACGTCGTCGGGAACCCAGCGGACGCGTGATTCGGGTTCGTGGTGTTGTTGTAGGTCGCCTGGTGGCATCCGTAGCAATCGGTGGGCAACGTCAGGTAGTTGTTGTTGACGTGGCAACTCGTGCACGGCGTGGTGGTATGCGCACCCTGCAGCGGGAACGCCGTTGTGTTGTGATTAAAGGTGGCGTCGGTCCACGCGACCGTGTCGTGACAGCTGGCACAAGCGCTCGCCTGGAACCCAACCGCTGTGTGGGGCGGCGAACTCGTATTGTTGAACTCGGTCATGTGACAGTTGGAGCAAGCCGCGTTCGGGATGTTGTACCCCACCGCCGCGGTGTGGCAATCGGTGCAAGCGCGCGGCGGCACGGTGTGCATTCCTGTCAGGGTAAAGCCGGTGGAGGCGTGATTGAATACACCGTCGGTCCAATGGATCGTGTCGTGGCAGGTTTCGCACGTCAGCGGGAAGTTGGCGGTGACGTGATCCACCGGCGTCTTGGCATTGTTGTAGTCGGTCTGGTGGCACGACACGCAGGTCGTGGTCGTGATGTTGTAGCCCACCGACGCGGTGTGGCAATCGGTGCAAACTCGCGGCGGCACCATGTGCGAGTTGGTTAACGCCCAACCGGTGGTGGCGTGATTGAACACGCCGTCGGTCCACAGATTCGTGTCATGGCAACCCTCGCACGTGACCGGGAACTTGGCCGACACGTGATCGACCGGCGTTTTAGCGTTGTTGTAGTCGGTTTGGTGGCACGACACGCAGGTCGTGGTCGAAATGTTGTAGCCCGCCGTCGCAGTGTGGCAATCGGTGCAAACTCGCGGCGGCACCATGTGCGAGTTGGTTAACGCCCAACCGGTGGAGGCGTGATCAAACCTGCCGTCCGTCCAGTGGACCATATCGTGACAGGTGTCGCAGGTGAGCGGGAAGTTGGCTTGCGGGTGGTTCACCGGTGTCAGCGCGTTGTTGTAATCGGTTTGGTGGCACGAGACGCAGGTCGTGGTCGTGATGTTGTAGTTGCCATTGACGTGGCAATCGGCGCAAGCGCGTGGCGGCACCATATGGCTTCCGGTCAAGGCCCAACCGGTGGACGCGTGATTGAATACGCCGTCGGTCCAGTGGAGGGTGTCATGGCAGCCCTCGCAGGTGAGCGGGAACTTGGCCGACACGTGATCGACCGGCGTCTTAGCGTTGTTGTAGTCCGTTTGGTGGCACGAGACGCAGGTCGTGGTCGTGATGTTGTAGCCCACCGACGCGGTGTGGCAATCGCTGCAAAGCCGCGGCGGCACGGTGTGCGAATTGGTCAACGCCCAACCCGTGGAGGCGTGGTCAAACCTACCGTCCGTCCAGTGCACGGTGTCGTGGCAGGTCGCGCAGGTGGTCGGGAAATTCGCGCCAACGTGATCCACGGGCGTTTTGGCATTGTTGTAGTCAGTCTGGTGACACGAGACGCACGACGTATCGGTAATGTTGTAGTTGTTGTTGACGTGACAGTCGGTGCAAGCCCGCGGGGGAACGGTGTGCGAACCAGTCAGGGGGAATCCGGATTTCGCGTGATCGAACTGGGCCGGCGACCAACCCGCAGTCGTGTGGCAGATTTCGCAGGTCGTAGCGATTCCTTGCTGCGCGTGATTCGGATTGTTGGTGGTGTTGTAGTCGTTCTGGTGGCACGAGACGCAGGTGGTGACAGTGATGTTGTAGCCGGCGGTCGCCGTGTGGCAATCGCCGCAACTGCGCGGCGGGACCGTGTGCTGGCCCGTTAGCGCCCAACCAGTACTGGTGTGATCGAACTTGCCGTTGGTCCATGCCGACGTGTCATGGCAGTTCTCGCAGGTGGTCGGGAAATTTCCCCCAGGGTGATCGACCGGCGTCTTAGCGTTGTTGTAATCCGTCTGGTGGCACGAGACGCAAGTCGTGACGGTGATGTTGTAGTTGTTGTTGACGTGGCAATCGGTACAAGCCCGCGGGGGCACGGTGTGCTGACCCGTCAAGGGGAAGTTCGTGGTGGAGTGATCGAAGTTCGCGGGAGCCCAGGCGGACGTGGTGTGACAGGTTTGACACGTCTGCGGGAATGATCCCTGCACGTGACTTGGATTGGTGGTGTTGTTGAAATCTGTCAGGTGGCACGAGACGCAGGTGGTGACGGTGATGTTGTAGTTGTTGTTGACGTGGCAGTCGGTACAAGCGCGCGGCGGCGTCGTGTGCTGACCGGTCAGCGGGAACGCGGTGGTGGAGTGATCGAAGTTCGCGGGCGACCAACCCACCGTCGTATGACAATTCTGACAGTTCGCGGGCGGGAAGTACTGCGACTGTTGTAAGTGGTTCGGATTCGTGGTGCCGTTGTAGTCGTTCTGATGGCAAAAGGTACAAGCTGTGTTGGCGGCGGTCAGGTTGTAATTGTTGTTCTTGTGGCAGTCCGCGCATGCCGTGGTGGCGTGCATTCCGGTCAGAACGAAGCCCGTCACCGAGTGATCGAACTTGGCGTTCAACCAACTGTCGGTGCTGTGGCAGCCCTCGCAAGACTGCGTCGCGAAAAACGCAGCGGCCGTGTGTCTCGGATTTGTGGTCTTGTTGAAGTCGGCGCGATGGCAGCTCAGGCACTCCGTCGACATGTTGCTGAAGGCTGCCAGACCACCGCTCTTGTGGCAATCTTCGCAGGATGCTGCAGCATGAGCGCCGGTGAGCGGGAACCGGTTCATGTGCATGTTGATCTGGGTTACCGAAACTTTCCAGCCACGGACGGTGTGACAGCTCTCGCAGGCGCCGGACATTTTACCGCGGTGAATGTCAGCGTGGCAGTCGGCGCACTTGTTGCCGACGTTGCTGAATACCATCTTGGTATGGCAGTTTACGCAGTTCACACCCTCATGCAATCCGCGCAGCGGGAACTTGGTCTGATTGTGGTCGAACTCCGGCACCGCGCGAATCGGTTTCCATCCGTACACGGTGTGGCAGTTCTGACAGGCAATATTCAAACTGCCGTGGGGGCTGCGAGTCTGGTCCGTCGCCTGTGGCGGGGTTCCCCCAGCAACGGACGATGGCAGCAGCAACCATAGGATCATCCATTTTGCGATCAGACTTGAAATCACTTTGCCCCACCTCGACGCACAGGAATTTTTCAGAGTCCCGGTAAAGCCCGAGTAAGCCCCTAGTAAAATTCGCCAAAGTTTGAATTTAGGAGTGCAATCATACCTCCACCAAAGGGTAGTTGTAAAAATCATCAGTGCCTAGGTTACACAGGTGATGTGGTCTCTCGTTACGATGCCATGTTGTTCAGGAATCTGGCACTTGGCAGATTCCCAAACTGGAAATGATCGGGTAGCTTTTTCGGACACAGCACGCAGAATTTACGTAGTTCAAGAATTTGAACAGAGGCGCAAGGAAGCCGGCTTTTTGATCGCCAGAAATGACGTAAACAACTGTAGGACAACAGCTTACAAGACGGCACAAGAGGGGGATCCACATTTCTTGAGCACCTTGAGGAATTTAGCTTAGCCAGACTGTAGGAAGGGGGTGTGGCATTTCGAGGTCCTAATGGGTTGGTGCGACACAGGTAACCGCCCGTATTCCTACGATTTCTTTTGGAACTTGGGATCAGCGCCGTGGCAGTCCTTGCAGTCCTTGGGACAGGGTTTGTAGAACAGAACCTGTTTGCCGTCGAAGTCCTTCAAGGCCTTGTGGCAGTCAATACAGCGCACGTTTTGGTGGGCACCCTTCAAGGAGAACTGGGTCTTCTCATGGTCAAAGAGCGCGGGCTTCCACTTGGCGGCGTTGTGGCAATCTGCGCAGGGAGTGATGCCCTCGGCCTTGGCGAACTGGCGTCCGTGAACGTCCTGGTGACATTCTTCGCACTTCAATGGGGCCTGGGTGAAATCGGCGTCAATCAGTTTCGTCCCAAGATTCGGCGGTTTGTGGCAGTCGATGCAGGCCACCGCGCGATGGGCGCCGAGTAGAGCAAACTTGGTCCGCTCATGATCAAACCGCGTCACGTCTTTCCAGTTCTTGGTGATGTGGCAGGCTTCGCAACCGATGGGAGTGCCGTCGCCGCGGAGAGCCCTCATGCGCTCGGCGAACTGTCCGTTGTGCGGATCCTTGTGGCAAGCGGTGCAGGAGATATCCCGGAAATGATAAACGGCGGTGGTGTGGTAGCCGGGAGCGGGTTCGCTGGGAGTTGGTTCATTCTGCACAGCCAGCGAGGCCGGAAGCAGGACTGCACTGGGGAACGCTGAAGCCGGTTTATGGCAGTCGGCGCACAGGACAGCCAGATGGCCTCCGGTAAGCGGGAAGTGAGTTTCTTTGTGCTTGGCAATGGAAAAGGCTGACGGCTTGAATCCATCGACCGTGTGACACTTCTCGCACTGGTTGATCCAAGGCGCAGAGGCGAACTGCGTCTGGTGCTCGTCGTGATGGCAATCGAGGCAGTGCGAGAACTTCGCTAACTTGTAGACCGTGTCCTTGCCCTTGGGGAGGTGGCACCCTTTGCACTCCACCTTCGCGTGCTTGCCGGCCAGCGGATACTGCGTGGCGGCGTGGGCTTTTACATCGAACTTCGACGGCTTCCATCCGTTCACGTCGTGACAGGCAGAACACTCGCCCTTGTCCGGACGCTTGAGGAACTGGCCATTGTGCGCGTCCTTGTGGCAGTCGGTGCACTTGGCGAACGGCAGTTCCTTCTTGAAGTCGCCTTTCGCGTGGCAGGCGATACACTCAACCGTTTTGTGTTTGCCTTCGAGCGGATACTTGGTTTTGGAGTGATCGAAATTTTCTTGCAGACCCTGGGTGACGCGCTTCCACCCTGAGGTGACGTGGCAGGTTGCGCAGCTCTGCTTGAAGCTCCCGTTATGCGGATCCTTGTGGCAGTCGTCGCACTTGCCGAAGGGGATACCCTGGTAGCGCGCTTTTCCGTCAGGACCGGGCGTGTGACACTTTTCGCACTTCACGGGGACATGCTCCCCGGTCAGCGGATAGCGCGTCTTGGAGTGATCGAAGGTCTTGCCAACGTTTTTCCACTCGTTGAAATTGTGGCAGGTCTCGCACTTGGGGCCGAGGCGTCCCTCGTGAAAATCCTTATGACAGGCTGTGCAGGTCTCGGGGATGCCGATGAAAGTCCGGTTGAGATCTTTCATCTTGATCAGCCGCCGTTCATCGGCGGAGATGTGCTCCGGCGTATGGCACTTCTTACACTCGACCCCGGCGTGCTTTCCTTCCAGCACGTAGCCCGTCTGTTTATGATCGAAGGTCTTGGTTTCGAACTTCGTAATCGGGAAGTCGACGCCATTGTGGTCGGAGTGGCACTTGGCGCATTCCTGGCTGGAGCCGGACGGGAGACCGTAGGAGAAATGCAAACCCTTGTGAGCCGCCAGCCGCGCTGCGATCTCGGTATGACATTCCAGGCATTTGAAGGTAGCTTTTCCGCCCGCCAGTTGGTGGCATGTGACACAGCGCGTCGCGCCTTCAAGATCTTTATGAGGACGAGCGAGCGGGCCGGGTGAAATCTGAGCCCGGGCGGAGCTGGCGAGAAGAGCCAGGACTACTATTAATAAGGTCTTGCGCACGAACATGGAAATGATACCAGGAGCAAGTGTACGACCTTTGGCGGAGTGCGACTCGCGTAATTCGGGCACAGCAGAGTCAGCTGGATTCTCCATTTTGTGTCGTAGTCTCTGCAACCTCAGCACTTTCCTGTCATCAGATGTACTTGGATTGTATGTTTTTTGATAGTGACTCGAGGAGTACTGCTTCTGAGTAGCCTGTTGAAAACCAGGGAAGTGTTGCGCGCGACGATGAAAGTTGAGCACATGCGATTCGCCAGTGTAACCCGATGTGCGGAGAACTGTCAGTGAAGGCGCACTGTCTGCCCATTCAGAGGATTCCGCACAGCAGCCGCCTTTTTCTCGATTATCTTTCCTACGCTCCCGCCATTCGCGAAATGTATCCACGGCCCCCGCTCTTTTCTGAGTGGTTCAAAGACGAAGTGTCGCGCATTCCATACGACGAGGCCCGCCGAGGGAAAGTCAGTGACATTCTGGAGCGGCAGAATCGCCCGTGGGGAGCGTCTCCGAAGACGCTTGCGAACATTGACCGGCTCAGACAGGGCGCGCTCGCGGCCGTGACTGGGCAACAGGTGGGACTGTTCGGCGGTCCGTTGTTTTCCATTTTCAAGGCACTCACGGCGGTGAAACTGGCGGAGCAGGCGACGGCCGGCGGAGTAGAGTGTGTCCCGATCTTTTGGCTGGCGACCGAGGACCACGATCTGGCGGAAGTCAATCATGCTTCGCTGCTCTCGGAGCAAGGCTTGCCAGAAAAGCTGGTAGCCGGGAGCCGCGGCGTGGAGAATGCGCCGGTCGGAAGTGTCCGATTCGGACCCGAGATTGAGCCGGTGGTTGAGCGTGCTGCGTGGCTGCTGGGCGATGCCGAAGCTACGGGTTGGCTGCGCGAGGCGTATCGTCCGGGAGAGACTCTGGGCAGCGCGTTTGCCCGGTTCTATACGCGCATGTTTGCGGATTGGGGCGTCGTTCTGCTCGATCCCTCGGACAAGGATTTTCACGATTTGGCAAAACCGCTGTTCCGCGCGGCGATCGAACGAGCCTCGGAACTGGATGAGGCGCTGCTGTCACGTGGCAAAGCGTTGGAGGCCGCCGGATACCACCAGCAGGTCAAGGTAACGTCGGCGACGACGCTGCTTTTTCATGTTCAAGATGGAGCGCGGACGGTGGTGCGGAGGAAAGTCAACGGCACCAACGGTGACGAGTTCGTGGTGGGCGAAGAGCGCGTCTCGAAATCTGAGTTGCTCGATCGGATTGAAGGCGCACCGGAGGAATTCAATCCCAATGTACTCTTGCGTCCCGTTGTCCAGGACTATCTGCTGCCCACGCTCGCCTACACCGGTGGAGCGGCTGAGGTTGCGTATTTCGCGCAAGTGGCGGTGGTGTACGAAAGACTGCTGGGCCGCGTGACGCCAGTTTTGCCGAGATTTTCTGCCACGCTGGTCGAACCCAAGGCCCAGCGTCTGCTGGAGCGGTATGGGCTGGGGCTGCCGGACTTGTTTCATGGTCCGGAGAAGCTGCGCGAGATCGTCGCCGGCCGGACGTTGCCTTCGGACTTGCAGGCGCGGTTTGATGAAGCGAAGGGCACGCTCGAGAAATCGCTGGCGGCCCTGCGCGAATCGCTGGCCAGACTTGATCCCACGCTGGTGGATGCGGCGGTGAACGCGGGAGCGAAGATGCAGCATCAACTCTCGCAGTTGGAGGCGCGGGTGGCGCGGGAGCAATCGTTCAGGAACGAGGTCATCACTCGCCACGCCGACGCGTTGAATTCCGCTTTATTCCCCCATAAGGCGCTGCAGGAGCGTGAGGTGGCTGGAGTAAGTTTCGTCGCCCGCCACGGTACAGGGTTGCTCAGAGACCTCTACGAAACGATGCACACCGATTGCCACGATCATCAGGTGATCGAGATCTAGTGGAGCTGATCTAACGTGAGACATTTTGCGACGCGTAGGGAATAGCCATGTCTTAACGCCGCACCGAGCTTGGCAGCCCGACGCGACTTGGGTTTGGTGAGGTTCTGCATGCCGAACGGTGGTTCGGATGATTGTGGTACTTGCTGGTTCAACGCCCGAAACAAAGGCGAGGCGGGATATGCCCACCGACAAGACCCCGAACACGACTACTGCACGATTAGGAACTTGGCGATCGAGGATCCTTTCTACACCTATTGCAGCAATCACCCGCACCGCCGTCCGGATCGAGACCCCCTACCAATCGGACCGGTGTTTGTCGACACTCAGGGTAGCGGCGATCGCAAAATTTTGAAACCATCTCCCGATACTGAGGAAATCCGTCTGCATTTATTGGACCTCCTCGACGGAATCAAGCAAGAAGCGTCTGAGGAATACCCAATGGGGAGTTACCTCGACGAAGTCGTAGTCTGGCAGTTGGGCGAGTTTCGCGAATCCCGGGCCGCAGCGGATTTACGGAGGATTGCAGCTTTTTCGCCGCATCTCGCCTATGGAAGGGCACGACGTACTCGCGCGCACGAAGTGGCTTTGGCGCATCAAGCCCTGAACAAAATCGAGCCCTCGCACGTCATGTCACCGCAACCTAAGTGGTGGCAATTCTGGAAACGATAGGGTAGTCAGGCGATTTCGCCACCTACCTCGCAGATCGCCTTCAGTTCATTTCTCACTTCGACTCACCAAGCGCTACATACGTTCCCAGCCCAATCATGAACGCTCCGGTCAGTGTCCGCTGACGCCGGCGGAAACGCTGCGATCCGCGAATGCGTTGACCGAGCGGGCCGGCGAGCAGCGTTACAACAATGTCAGCGGCAGTATTCAGAGTTACTGAGATCAGTCCCAACACCACAAACTGCAAGAACACATGGCCGCTCGCCCGGTTTACGAATTGCGGGATGAAGGAGAGAAAGAACAACGCTGTTTTGGGATTCAGCGCTTCGGTCACCAGGCCTTGCCCGAACGGATTCCGCCGGGCGGGAAGTTCGGCGACGGAAATGTCGGAGTCTTTCCGGGCGTCGAGAATCATGCGAACGCCGAGGAAGCAAAGATACAAGGCGCCGAGATACTTCACCGTCGCAAAAGCCAGAGCAGACTTGGCAAGGATAATCGAGACGCCGGCCGCGGCCGCAAACACGTGCACCATGCCGCCCAGAAACGTACCGAGAGAGGAGAGAAGGCCTTCGCGCCGTCCACCGGCCAGAGTGCGGGCGAGCACGTAGAGCATGCCGGGGCCGGGTGCGATGGCGAGCAGGATGGCGGCACTCAGAAAGACGAGGATTCTGGTGGAATCGATCATGGTTTGGTGATTGTAACGACACACAGGACGATTGGGCTAGGGTTGTTGGTCCGCGAGCCCGGGGCAGGCTAGCCGGCAGGGTGCCGGCGCTACAGTCTAGCCGCCGACTCGACCGGCCAACGCCGACTGCAACTCTTCCAGCGATTCCACGCGCGGCAATCCTTTGTCGCGGTATGCGCCCGGAACATCCAGCAACACGGCCTGCATTCCTACTCCGGTTGCCCCGAGGTAGTCGACCGAATAAACGTCGCCAACGTAGAGACTCTCTTGCGGTGCAGCTGCCATGGACTTCAGCGCCTGCCGGAAGATTTCCGGGTGCGGTTTCTCATATCCGACGAGACCGGAGTCGGTGATCGTGTGAAAACAGTCGGCAATGCCGCAGCGGCGCAACACGTCTTCGATCCTGCCGTCGGCATTGGAGATTACTGCGATGCGATAGCTCTGGCCAATCGTGCGCAACTGTTCCTCAGTGCCCGGACGGATTTGGTCCCAGTTGGCAGAATCGCGGATGCCCGAAACCAGTTGTTCGCGCACCGCGTCATCGTTGAGCCCGATCTCGGATAGCAATTGCGTGTAGAACATCCACCAGAAGCCGTGGTCGGGGCTTCCGTTCGTGGTCATCATTGCATCGAATTTATTCTTCGTGCGGCGCTCCAGGTCGCGCAAGTGCTCGGGATCAGGGTGGAAGCCGCGCTCCGCCAGCGGGGCATGGATGCGATCGCGGTTGGGAAACAGCAGCGTATTGCCGACGTCGAAAAAGATGACTTTCACATCTGAAAACATAGGTCCGGCACGGTCCGGGGGCGAGCAGTGACCCGTTTGGTGCTCGACCGCCTTCTCTGAATAGAGTAACGGAAGGTTGTGATGTTCGTCCTGTGCCGTTGTCTGCGCGAGATTGGGTGGAGGCTTCGCAAGACCTGTGAATAATTAAAAGCACACACCCAGCTGACTTGGGGAGACAAACACGATAATATCCGTTTTTCCTATGAGCCTTGTCCGCTTCTTCGCCCATGCAACCCGACGTTCGTCATCTCTGCTTCTGGTGAGTCTGGGGCAGTCCCATGGCTTGGCAGAGAACTGGGGACGCGCGCTGCACACGCTGGCGATGGTTTCTCTGCCGGCGTTGTTCATGTTCCACACGACGCGCGAGCAGATCTACAACATCCTCTGGGCGCTCGTGTTTGGGTTTGCCACGCTGAATATTTTGAGCTTGGGAGCACGCCGCTTTGAACAGGAGAAGGGCGGCCTCAACTTTGGTGAGGTCCTCGCCATTTTGGTTGTGCTGGTTTCCGTCATCCTGCTGGCCTGGGAACTGCTGTACGTGTTCCATATTCTCCCGATTCGCCTGGCACCGAGTTGAGCGGAATTGCGGTATGATTCGCGTGTGGCGAAACGCGAATCCAATTTCGACGTAACCTGCCCCTGCTGCGGCGCGGTGATGAAAATCGACGCCTCAACCCGGGCCGTCATTTCCCATACTGCGCCGGTGAAGCCGAGGATGTTCAACGACATGGAAGAAGCCGCCCGCGCCATGAAAGAACAGGACAGCCGCCGCGAGTCTATCTTCCGCCAGTCGGTGGAGGCGCAGAAACATGCTTCCGATGTGCTGGAGAAAAAATTCCAGGAAGCAGTGAAGAAGGCCAAAGAGACGCCGGATACGGGGCGGCCGATCCGGGACTTTGATTTGGACTAGAGCCCTTTAACCGCAGAGCACGCGGAGTACGCCGAGAAAAGCAATTCCAGTAAACCTCCCCCGATTCCTCTTTGGGACCTGTAATGACTCGACCACTCTTGCTCGGTCATCGCGGCGCGCGGGCTTCCCGGCATATTCCGGAAAATACGCTGGCATCGTTCGAGTTGTGTTTGCAGCATGGCTGCGACGGGTTTGAGTTCGATGTGCGGCGTTCGGCCGATGGCGAGGCTGTAATCTGCCACGGCGCCAAGCACAACGGCATGCAGATTGCGAAAACGCCTGCGAAAAACCTCGCGCTGCCCACGCTGGAAGATGTTCTTCAGCGATTCTCGTCGCGGGCGTTTCTCGACATCGAACTGAAGGTTGCAGGACTCGAGCAGCAGACGATTGCAGCGTTGCGTAAGCATCCTCCACAGAAGCAATACGTAGTTTCGTCGTTCCTGCCGAATGTGCTCACGGCAATTCATATCCTCGATGCGTCGATCCCGCTAGGGTTTCTCTGCGAAAGCCGCGTCCAACTCCGTGACTGGCCCCGGTTGCCAGCGGAGTGGGTGATTCCTCATGTGGGTCTCGTCGACCGGAAGGTGATCGATGAGGGGCACTCCTCCGGGAAGAAGATCATGGTCTGGACTGTGAATCGAGTTGAAAAGATGCAGCAGTTGTCGGACTGGGGCGTGGATGCGATCATCACGGACGAGACGGAGCTCCTGACGCAGGTTTTGCGCCTGCCCTGAAGCTCGCGCATCGCTACTGCAGGCTAGGCGGGACGTGGAGTCCTGGAGTCTTATAATCTACCGCCATGGCTGGCTCTCCTCCATTCCCGTTGGCGGATCAATCCAATCTCAGCCCGAGTGGACCGAGTTTCTACCTCCGCATTCACGCAGTTGACATTTTTGTACGCGACCAGGAACGCAGCCTGCGGTTCTACCTGGATCAGCTTGGATTCAGTCTGGCATTTGATGTGCGTCTACAATCCGGGCAACGCTGGGTCGGCGTTGCGCCTCCCGAGGGCACGGCCGTGCTCACGCTGATCGCGCCCGATCCCGACTCGGACGAGTACAAGCTGATCGGCCGGCCGACGGACGTTGTCTTTGTCACTGAAGACGCACTTGCTACTTACATCGAGTGGAGACGGCGCGGCGTTCGCTTCCGTCATACGCCGCGGCTGCGGCGCGTCAAGCCTCAACAACCGGCGCCGGACGGTTCTGCGAGCGCATCCGTGCTGCTGGGGAAGCAGACGCCGATTTGGGGCGGAGTGTTCACTCGTTTCGAAGATCTTGATCGGAATTCCTTCGCGCTCGTGAGTTTCGACGAGATGACGCAAGGGGTGGAAGCGCAGCGGCGCGTTGCGATGGAGAAGGTGGAGTCCGAACGTCGCCTCGCTCACGAACTGGAAATTGCGAAACAGGTCCAGGCTCGACTCTTCCCGCAGAACCTTCCGCCGCTCCGAACGCTCGACTACGCGGGCGTCTGCATTCAGGCTCGCCAGGTCGGCGGCGACTATTACGACTTCCTTGATCTGGGGCGGGAACGGCTCGGCCTGGTGCTAGGCGATATCGCGGGGAAGGGAATCGCCGGTGCTCTCCTGATGGCAAATCTGCAGGCGAATCTGCGCAGCCAGTGCGCCATCGCGTGGGATGAACCGCAACGGCTGCTGCGATCGGTCAACCAGTTATTCTATGACAATACCGCCGACAGCGCCTACGCCACTCTTTTCTTTGGCGAATATGACGACCAGGCGCAGCGTTTGCGCTATGCGAACTGCGGACATCTGTCCGCTCTCTTGCTGCGCTGCGACAACACTCTGGTGCGACTCGATTCGACCTGCACCGTACTCGGGCTTTTCAAGGAATGGGATTGCTTGATCGGGGAATGCCATCTTCGCTGCGGAGATGTGCTTGTCCTCTACACCGACGGAATCACGGAGTCCTTCAACGCGGCGGGAGAGGAATTTGGAGAGCAGCGTCTGATCGACGGGTTGCGGCGGCATTGTGCGTTGCCGTCGCGGGACTCAGTGGCGGCGATCGCGCGTGAGGTTCAGCAGTTCAGCCCTGGCGAACAGTATGATGACGTCACTCTGATCGTTGCGAAGTGCACGGGGCGCCGCTAAGACGACGTTTCATCATTCGCGCCGGTGACAAACTTTCGATCCGCGTACAGAGGTGGAATGTTCGAGCGCTATACAGAAAACGCTAGGCGGGCAATCTTCTTTGCCAGGGACGAGGCCAGTAGAGTCGGTTCATCGTGCATTGAAGCTGAGCACCTGCTGCTCGGTGTAATGCGTTCGTGTGAACTGGAGCTTAACGAAGTCCTAAAGCTGAAGGACCTTGAGGACGCACTTCGTGCTGACCTTGCCGCAACTGGCCAACGGGAAATTAGCTCGAAGCACATCGACATACCACTTGCGAATCAGAGCAAAAGGATTCTGGCGTATGGCGCAGAAGAAGCTGAACGCCTCAACTCGCTGGAGATTGGTTCAGCGCATTTGCTACTGGGTATTGCGCGCGAACCCGAGAGTATCGCTGCACGGTTCTTGTCGGCCCATAACCTGGATCTGCTGAGGGCGCGCCAGATGATCGCACTGCTCTCGCGATCACATCTCGGTGTTACCGGACAGGCCAGCCGTTCACGAATTGGATGGGCGCCCGCATTAAGGCGGAGGTATTGGATTGGAACTGCGGTGTGGCTCGCGCTATTCATTCTTCTCGGAGTCGCTGTGGCGACGAGCACGGTCCCCGCAAGGCATTTGCTGTTCGTAGGAGCCATATGGTTTGGGGCCGCTATCGCATGGCAGATTCTGGGGCCGTCCTCTTTCTTCTGGAGCTTTGGCAAATGCAATCGCGCTGTCGCCATGGCCCTCAGTTACGCGTTCGGCTACCTCTATCAGCTGTTCATGTTTGGGTGGCTCATCCCAATTGGTGTTGGGATTTATCGCGTGACGCGATAGTTCCTGAAAGCCCGTTTGCTCGCCCCAAACCCGCTCGTTTACCCTGAACAGTCATGCCCACCACCGGCGAACGATTCGAACGAGCGGTACAAATCATGGCGCGGCTGCGGGCTCCGGGTGGATGTCCGTGGGACCGTGAGCAGACCTTCGACACCATCAAGCCGTACACGCTGGAAGAGGCGTACGAAGTGCTGGAAGCGATCGACAATCGTGACTGGCACGAACTCGCGGGGGAGTTGGGCGACCTGCTGCTCCAGGTGCTGTTCTATTCGCAGATGGCGCGCGAAGAGGGCCATTTCGCGATTGATGACGTGCTCGACCGGCTCTCGAACAAGCTCGTGGATCGGCATCCGCATGTGTTTGGCGACGTGAAGGCCGACACCCCGGCCGAAGTGCTGCGCAACTGGGAGGCGTTGAAGGCCGAGGAGAAGAAAAAGCGGTTGGAAGCGGGTGGCGGCAAGAAGGCCGAACAACTTGATGATGCGCAGTCAGTGCTTGCGGGTGTGTCCTCGAAAATGCCTGCCCTCCTCGAAGCCCACAAGCTCAGTTCGCGCGCCGCGCATGTGGGATTCGACTGGCCCGAGATTGAAGGTCTGTTTGAAAAGCTCGCCGAAGAAACAGCGGAGTTGCGTGAGGAACTGAAAAACGTGCCTATCAAAGGGCCGTCGGGGAAGGGGATCGCCGAGTCGGGGAAGCCACAGGTGCCGCCCGAACTGCGCGCCCGCATGGAAGATGAAATGGGAGATCTTTTTTTCGTCTTAGTGAATATCGCGCGCTACCTGTCGCTCGATCCGGAATCGGCGCTCAAAAAGACGAACCGCAAATTCAAGCGCCGCTTCCAGTGGATGGAGGACCGGCTGCGCGCCAGCGGTCGTGGCCCACAGCAGGCATCCATGAACGAACTCGAGGAACTATGGCAGCAAGCCAAGCGGCAGGAGAAGCAGCCGTGACCACCGCCAAGGCGGACTCGGTGGCGATCCGCAAGTGCACTGCGCTCGAAGAAATGCAGGCCTGTTTCGCGCTCCAGAAAGAAGTGTGGAAGTTCTCAGATGCCGAACTGGTCCCGGTGCGGATCTTCGTTCTAGCAAACAAAATCGGGGGCCATGTCATTGGCGCGTTCGACGGACGGGAAATGGTCGGCTTTGCGCTGGCGATTCCTGGAGTGCGCGGCGGCCACTCGTATCTGCATTCGCACATGCTCGCCGTTCGCCAGCAGTATCGCAATGGCGGGCTCGGGCGACGCATGAAGCTTTTTCAGCGCGAGGATGCGTTGGCGCGCGGTTTCGATCTGATGGAGTGGACGTTCGATCCGCTCGAAATCAAGAATGCATATTTGAATATCGAGAAACTGGGCGCCATCGCGCGCCGCTATAACGTGAATCAGTACGGGATTACTACTTCACCCTTGCAGGGAGGATTGCCTTCCGATCGCTTGGTGGCGGAGTGGTGGATGAAGTCACGACGGGTGGTGACCCTGCTGAACGGAAAAGGGTTGGCGAAGTTTGAGCAACGAAGGTGTGTTGATGTCCCCGCACAGATCTACGAATGGAAGGCTTCCGCTGTGACGCGAACGCGAGCGCTCGAAGTGCAGAAACGCAACCAGGAGCAACTCATGAAAGCATTTGCGGAGGGATTGTCGGTGCTGGGCTACGAGCGCGACCGGAACGGCAACGGGCAATTTGTGCTGGGGGCGTGGGACGAGCCCTGGAATTACTGAACGCTCTCGGTGTGTCGCCTTGCCGAGAACGAGATGTCCCCACTATACTCGCTGGCTCCGGTTGCGCCCCACAGGCCTGACGAGAAGAACGGCTCTGCACGAATCATGAAAATCGAATCAGTTACTCTGCGCGAAATTCATATGCCGCTCGTGCATTTTTTCGAAACGAGCTTTGGACGGGTCTACAGCCGACGCATCCTGCTGGTGTCGGTCGAAAGCGATGGCGTTCGCGGGTGGGGCGAATGCGTCGCTGGTGAAGATCCGTTCTACAGTTCAGAGTGGATTGAGACGGCGTGGCCGACCACCCAGCAGTATCTGGCGCCGGCGTTGCTCAAAAACGGAGTGGAATCGGGCCGCGAGTGCGCTGCGCTTTTTGCCCGAGTGCGCGGCCACAACATGGCAAAGGCGGCGCTTGAGAATGCTGTGTGGGACGCCGAGGCTCGCCAGAAACAACAACCGCTCTGGAAATTGCTGGGAGGAACGCACCGCGAAATTGCCTGCGGAGTCTCGATCGGCATTCAGGATTCTCCGGAGCAACTCCTTCAGAAAATCGACACTGAACTCGCCGCCGGTTACCGTCGCATCAAGATTAAGGTGAAGCCCGGCTGGGACCTCAATGTGCTGGAAAAGATTCGGGCGCGCTGGGCGGACATTGTCCTCAGCGTGGATGCGAACTCTGCTTACACGCTGGATCAGACCGAACACTTGCGCAAGTTCGACGCGTACAACCTGCTTATGATCGAGCAGCCGTTGTGGAATGACGAAATTTATCTTCACGCGCGGCTGCAGAAAGTGATTCGGACTGCGATTTGCCTGGACGAATCCATCCACCATGCGCGCGACGCCGACTTTGCCCTGGAGGCGGGGGCGTGCCGGATTATTAACATCAAAGTTGGCCGCGTCGGGGGCTTCACCGAGGCCAAAAAGGTACACGACGTAGCGCAACGGCACGGAGTGCCAGTGTGGTGTGGTGGCATGCTGGAGTCAGGAATCGGGCGGGCGCACAACATCGCGCTTTCGACGCTGCAAAATTTCCGCCTGCCGGGTGATGTGTCCGCTTCCAAGCGCTATTGGAAAGAGGATGTGATCGAGCCCGAAGTCGAAGTTCGGTCCGATGGAATGATTCCGATCAGTGATGAGCCCGGAACTGGCTACCGCGTCCGCGAGGAACTAGTCCGAAAGTTCACGGTGCGGGAAGAAACGTTTCGGGCCGGGACGGCTCGATAGAGCCTTCTGATCACTTCAGCGCGAGCTTGCCGGTCGTCGGATTCTCCGCCACCGCCGTTGCTTCTTTCTTCAGCAGTTCCAGCGCTTGGGCAAAGGTTAGGTTAGGCGAGACCTTCTTGAAGCCGCTGAATACCTCGGTCGAACTGATCGCCAGGTTTTTGAACAGCAGAATCTTGCCGGTGAAATCGAGACTCATGCGGGAAATATTCCAGCGATCCGTTGCGATCTCTTGCTGCTGAATCAAGATATGCCCGCCTCGGTCGAGGTGTCCCAGAATCCCCCAACCAAAACTGACATCTCGGAAAAGGGTGCCGTCAACACTGGCGATCCGGAAGCGCGCAGCGTCCACCAGCACGACGCCCTGCATGCCAGTGAGAACCTGCTCCACGTGCGAGGGCGGTTCGTAGCGTGGATTGGGCCGGAACTTGAGTTTGACCAGCGGGTCGCCGACCCGGCCGATATCCGCCGACCCATGCTCCTCTCCCGCGTATTCAAACAGAAAGGCATTGGGAATCGCCCGTACGATGCGCAGAGTGCGCTCCTGATCCGCTCGTTCCTGGTTGCGCTTCTTCTTCAATTCTTCGGGATTGTTGACGAAGCGTTCAACGCGGGCCTCTTCCGCCAAGCTTTGGTCCGGCGTCAGAGGCTTGCCGTTGTAGGCGATTACCAAGCCGGCCGTCCCTTCCTTGGTCTCGACATAGATCTTCGTCGTCGATCCCTTCGGAGTGGTCTTGGTGCCGCGGAACATAAATCGATCAGTGTCTTCATTGACCGTCTTGATTTCGTTCTCCACCGCTTTTCGCACGAGTGCGCCCGGGTCCGGACGGGATGAAGCCGTCGTGTTCTGTCCCGCAAAGCAGGCGGCGGTCAGGAGGAGCATCCAGATAAAAGTGCGCGAAACCATTTGGAGTTGCGGCATAAATCGAAGAGGTGAGTGCACCTGTATGGACGATAGTAGCAAACCCGGCGGTTGCAGTCCGCCGGATGTGGCGTTCCGCGCGCCGATTTAACTTCATGGCGGCGAATGATTTCGAAGCCGGGAATCAGGGTGCGGGACGAGCGAATGATTTACAATCAGGAAATCCGCGACAAGACCTGAGCGCGACGAGATGGAGGTCACAGAATGGATGCTCCGAAAACAGGAGAATTCGCCAACATCGGGAAGTCGGTTGTGATCAAAGGAGAGTTGTCAGGCTCCGAGGATCTCTATCTGGATGGGCAGGTCGAAGGCAGCATTGATCTGCGGAATCACAGCTTGACGGTCGGACCGAACGGCAAGGTGAAAGCCAACGTCACCGCCAAGGGTGTGGTCATTCAAGGCAAGCTGGATGGGAGCGTGAATGCTTCCGACCGCGTCGAGCTGCGGCAGTCAGCCATCGTGACCGGGGACGTGACCACCCAACGGATTTCGATTGAAGAAGGCGCGTTCTTGAAAGGAAAGGTCGACATACAGAAAGACTCCGCCAAGGCGTGACCGCTGTGTGAGGTTGGGCGCTCGTCTCGGCCCGGTGCACGCGCCCTAATCCATGGCCTCTGTCGCTGACAATTTAATGAAATTCTTTCGGAGCTCTTCGAAACAGGTGGCATCCTCTGCTCCTCCGCAGAAGCTGACGCGCCGCTCCAGTGGCATGGCGGAAATCTCGCGGCTGCTGAACTCGGAGGATGGATTGTGCGTTCTTGACATGGGCGCGACCTCGGCCAACAACATCCGCTTCTTTACTGCCAAAGGACACAAGAGCTACAGCGAGGACCTGTTGCGGGCTGCGCTCGATCCCGCGCTGCGAATGCAGGACGAAACGGGCAACACAGTTTTGGACAGCAAGAAATTTCTTGCCGAAAACCTGGTGTATTCCAACGCGATGTTCGACGTGGTCCTGTGCTGGAACCTGCCCGACTACATGGAAGAAAGCCTGGTTAAGCCGACTGTCGACCGCCTTTGGTCAGTCATGAAGCCGGGCGGACTATTGCTGACTTTCTTCCACACGCGCGATGCCGGCCCGAACTCAATTTGCTATCGCTACCACGTCACGGGAACCGACATGCTGGAGATGCAGGAAATCAAATTGCCAGTGGCGGGACATCCGGCGGGAGAAAAGCAATCTCCGCGCTTGCAGCGAGTGTTTAACAACCGCCACATCGAGAACCTGTTTCGCGACTTTTCGTCCATTAAGTTCTTCCTTGCACGCGACAATATCCGCGAAGTGCTGGTCGTGCGGTGAAAAAGGGTTCCCAGTTCTCGGTTCTAGTTCTCAGTAACGACGCGGGTGGTGGCGCCGTGTCTCCCCATCGAAGAAGAGGGAAGTGCCGGGCAACCATCTCGTACCAGTGGCAATCGCATTTTCAGAGAACTGAGAACTGCAGGGGCTGGCCAGTCTCTTTGATACTATGGAGAGTCAGGCATCGGTCCCGCGCGACGTTTTCCCGCCAACCCCGCCAGGTCCGGAAGGAAGCAACGGTAACGGGCTCTTTCGTGTGCAGTGGGTCGCCGGTGCCTGGCTTTTTTGTCCCCTCGCATGACGAAACGCCTTTACTACGACAGTCCCGAATTGCGGGAATTCGAATCGGTCGTTGAGGGAGTGCTCGACCCGGCCGCAGAGCAGCCAAGAGCCGGTGTGATCTTGCGTGAGACCGCGTTCTATCCCACCAGCGGCGGACAACTCCACGACACCGGTTGGCTGACGCTCGACTCGAGGGATCCCTTCCGCGTCAGCGAAGTTGCCGAGCACGAAGACGGGCGGATTATTCATTATCTGGAAGCGCCGGTGCGGGTTGCGGAAGGCACAGCCGTGCGCGGGATCATCGATTCTGATCGCCGCCGCGACCACATGCAGCAGCACTCGGGACAGCACGTTCTTTCGGCAGCGTTTATCGAGCTGTATCAGATGCCCACCGTCTCATTCCACATGGGCGATGACTATTGCTCGATTGACCTTTCGGCGCCAGTTGTGACAGGCGAGCAAGTTGTCGGGGCCGAGAAGCGTGCAAACCAGATTGTCTTCGAGAATCGCCCGGTGCAGATTCGCTACGTTTCGCGGGCCGAAGCCGAGAAACTTGGGCTGCGCAAACTTCCGCCTGCTGAACGCGACCAGTTGCGGCTGATCGAGATTTCGAGCTTCGATCTGTCCGCTTGTGGCGGAACCCACGTTGCCGCGACGGGCCAGATCGGCGCCATCCTGCTGCGCAAGACCGAGAAGGTTCGGCAGGGAACACGGGTCGAGTTCGTTTGCGGTGATCGAGCCATTCGCACGGCCCGGCGAGACTTTGCTGCGCTCAGCGATGCCGCTGCCCAGTTCTCGGCGCAGCTCTGGGATGTTCCCGACCAGATCCGAAAGTCTTTTGACGATCTTAAGCTGCTGCGGAGACAGAAGGACGACGCACTCGAGCAACTGGCCGAAGCCTTCGCGGTCGGCGCGCTGAATGAAATACCGGAAACAAAGGACCGCCGGTTGGTCGTACGCTCGTTTGCCGATCGCGAAATCGGTTTCGCCAAATTGTTTGCGCAGAAAGCGGTTCGCACAGGCGTGCCGGTGGTCGCGTTGGTTGCGAGCACCATGGATCCTCCGAGTTTGGTGTTTGCTCAATCGGCTGGCGGCGCGGCCGACATGGGCGCGCTCCTGAAGCAGGTCTTGGCGTCGGTTGGAGGGCGCGGCGGGGGGAGCCGTGATTTCGCGCAGGGTGGAGTGCCGGCCGGCACCAATGTCGAGCAGCTTTTGCGGCAGGCAGCAGCTACAATCGGAGCCTGATCCGAACTATTCACGTCATTTCGCGGAAACGAATCGTGCGATGCTCGAACAACGGCTGATACTCGTCAATCTCCTGATTAAGCTCGGCGTAGCCGCCGCCGTGTCGAGCGCGTTGGTACGCTCGAAGGAGTTCAAGAGTCTCCTCTTTCGCGAACAGCGTGAGACTCGTCACAAAATCTACCTCGCACTCTGGATGGCGATCCCGATTTCCCTGGGCGTCTGGATTCGCTTCAGTGCCCGCAGCTTTCTGGCGGGCGATCTCGCGTTGGAAACGGCACTGCTCCTGGGCGTGATCGGAGGCAGGCTGTCAGGCGGGCTCGGGGGCGCACTGATGGCCCTGCCGGCGGCACTCCACGGCGAGTGGGCGAGCTTGCCGCTGGATGTGTTTGCCGGAATCATTGCAGGGCAGTTGCGCCGCTTCGCGCCGGAACAGGAAGATATCTGGTCGTTCTCGCCGTTCATCGATCTCAGCCTCTATCGCTTGATTCGCCGCAATCTCCCTCGGCCGCGCGTGTTCGATTGGCAGGTTACTTTCTTCGCGACGATCGTGGGCTTGCGTTTTATGCAGACGGAAATCTGGCGCTTTTTCCCGGCTTCCGTCTTCAGCATGGAAAGCCCCGGGCTTTGGCTGGATGGCGGCACGCGGAACGGGTATTTGGTAGAGAGCGCGATTTATCTAGCCGTGGTCATGGTCGTGGGCACGGAACTGAAAATCTTCAACAGCGTGCGCATCCAGATGAAGCTGGAAGAACAGGAGCGGCTGCTGCTCCAGGCACGCATGGCGGCACTGCAGAACCAGATCAATCCGCACTTTCTTTTCAACACACTGAATACGATTTCTTCGTTAGTGCGGTTCGATCCGGATACCGCACGCGAGATGATCCTGAAGCTGGCCACGATTCTCCGGCGTCTCCTGCACAGCACGGATTCGTTCGTTTCACTGCGCGAGGAAGTGGAGTTTATCGACAATTATCTGGATATCGAAGTGGTGCGCTTTGGGCGCGACAAGCTCAAAGTGATCAAAGATCTCGATCCCGCCTCGCTGGAAGCCATGGTACCCAGTATGCTTTTGCAGCCCCTGGTTGAGAACTGCATCAAGCACGGACTCGCCTCCAAAGTTGAGGGAGGCAGCATCACGTTGCGCAGCCGCTTGATCAAGTCACGGCTGGTGGTCGAGGTGGAAGACGATGGAGTTGGTATGGGATCGACCCAACTGCCCGAGCCGCCCGGCGGCCTGGGTGGGACCGGAATCGGGATGGCCAACGTGGCTGAGCGCTTGAAAGTCCTGTACGGCGATACTGCCAAGATGAAGATCGACAGTCGGGAGGGCGTGGGCACTTTGATCCGTCTGCGTCTGCCGATCCTGCCTAATCCAGAAGAGTTGATGACTACGACGATCGCTCCAGCACCCGCCGGTAAAAGTCTTCGTAAAGCGGAATAATCCTGCTGGTGCAGAATTTCGCCTGCGCCCCGGCGCGCGACTGTTTTCCCATTTTGCGCAGCCGCGACTCGTCGCTCAACAGCTCAATCGCATAGCGCGCCATGGTCTCAACGTCGCCCACATCGGCCAGGAATCCGGTCACGCCGTGCTCGACCACCTCCGGCAAACCTCCGGCGCGGGTGGCGATCGGCACAACCTCGCACGCCATCGCCTCGAGCGCGGCCAATCCAAACGATTCCAGTTCGCTGGGGAGAAGCATCACGTCGCACATGGCCAGTTTCTCGCGGATCTGATCCTGCTTGCCGAGAAACATCACGTGGTCATGAATTCCTTTCTGCACCGCCAACCACTCGGCCTGGGATCGGTCGGGACCATCGCCGATCAACAACAGCTTTGCTGGAATCTTCTTGCGCACGCGGTCGAAGATCTCGACCACGTCCAGCACGCGCTTGACCGGGCGGAAGTTGGAGAGATGGACCAGGATGCGCTCGTTGTCGGCGGCGTATTCGTGGCGCTGCTCGTGCCACTCTGGCTTGCGCATGTAATCGTCGCAGTTCACAAAATTGGGAATGACCTCGATCTTGTTCTTGATATCGAACATCTTCAGCGTGCGATCGCGCAGATACTGCGAGATGGCCGTCACACCGTCGCTCTGCTCGATCGAGAACCGGGTAATGGGAAGATAGGAACGATCGAGGCCAACCAGGGTGATGTCGGTCCCATGCAGGGTCGTCACAAACGGAAGTTTGCGCCGCGGGGGAGTCGCCGCCAGCATCTGTTTCGCCAGCATCGCGCTCACCGAGTGCGGGATCGCGTAGTGCACATGCAGCAGGTCGAGTTCGTACAACTGAGACACCTCGGCCATGCGCGTTGCCAAGGCCAAGTCATACGGCGGATATTCGAACAGCGGATACCGCGTGACCTCAACTTCGTGATAGTGAATGTTCGGTTCCGGCCCAGTCAGCCGAATGGGCTGCGAGTAGGAGATGAAGTGAATCTCGTGATCTCGGCGGGCCAGTTCGAGGCCCAGTTCGGTGGCGACCACACCGCTGCCACCGTAAGTTGGATAACAGGTAATCCCTATTTTCAAGCGCGCCCCAGCCATATCCTTATTTGATTCGCAAGAATAGTGCGGGATGCAGGCAGGTGCCGTCAAATCGCAGGATCTGGATTGTGAACAGACTTCAACAGCATATACACCGACACCAAGACAACTCCGGGAGCGTCGCGTGACTTCTGTACAATTCAGAAGGAAGGCGCAAACGCCCGGATGGCGAAACTGGCAGACGCACGGGACTTAAAATCCCGGGTCCCTAACAGGACGTACCGGTTCGATTCCGGTTCCGGGCACCACCTAAGTCACAGAATTTGAGTCACTTCAATTAGTTCTCGCGTTCGTGGTTTTGGCCGGTCGGTGCCTGCCGAGAGGGAATCATGGCTGAAATCGCGTATTAACCGGAGGAAATCATGCGACAGCAATTCGTAGTACTCGCTCTTTTATTTCTGACAATTCCGGTCCTGGCTGACCAGGTCACTTTGAAGAATGGTGACCGGTTGACCGGATCGATCACCAGATCCAACGGCAAGGAACTAGTCATCAAGACGGACTATGCAGGCGATGTGACGGTGAAGTTTGACGCGATCCAGGCACTCACTTCTGCCGGCGACCTGAACGTTAGCTTGACCGGCGGCAAGAACGTGGTCGGGCCCGTGACCACCAGCGGCGACAACGTGGTGGTCGCGACCAGGACCGCGGGATCGGTCGAGGCGCCGAAATCTTCCATCGCCACACTACGCAGCCCTGCGGAACAGGCGGCTTACGAGAAAAGTCTGCACCCAGGCTTCGGAGAAGGCTGGAATGGCGGCGTGAATGTAGGCTTCGCGTTGACTCGCGGAAACAGCGAAACCAAGAATCTGAACATCGCATTCGCCGCGACGCGGAAAGGATTTCGGGACAAGCTGAGCCTGTACACCAACTCGGTCTACGCCACCAACGACCTGCCGACCGCGTTTCCGCACACGACCGCGAATGCGATCGGAGGTGGGGCGCGCTATGACCGCGATTTCACGCCTCGCATGTTTGGTTTCGTGAACGGCGATTTCTATCACGATTCGTTGCAGAACCTCGATTTGCGCTCGCTTTTCGGTGGCGGTCTCGGCTTGCACGCGATCAAGAGTGATGCGACGACGTTAGACTTCCTCGCAGGCGCAAACTACACCCACGAGAGCTATTCGGTCCCGCTCAATCCGCCTGATCCCGCCATGACACGGAATCAAGCGGCCTTGACCCTGGGCGACGATTTTATGCACAAGCTGGGCAAGGCCACCGTGTTGACCCAGAACTGGTACTTCTATCCGAACCTAAGCCAGACGGGGGAATACCGCACCACGTTCAATCTTGGCCTGGTAACAAAAATCAACAAGTGGCTGGGCTGGCAGAATTCGTTCGGCGACATCTATGTCAGCAATCCGCCAGCGGGAAAGAAGAAAAACGACCTGCTGCTTTCGACAGGTCTGAATTTTTCTTTCGTGCACTGAGCGACCTGGGGAGTGTGGGACCGTGAATTCCCGATTTGGCGATGCCGCTTGATCTTCGGGCAGCTTTTTCTTTGGCACCATGATGTTGTCAGCCTGCCTGTTGGCCGCTGGAGGGATCGGTGGGACAATTGTGTGTCAAGGAGGTTGTGCAATGACGGTTCGGCTTTTGGTTGAGATCGTAATAGTAGTGGTCGTGATCTACGTGGCGGTTCGAGTTTTCAGGAAAAGGGGATAACTCACACGGTTCCGGGCACCAGCTATCCTCAGGACGACGATAGGTTTACGCAATTCTCTGCTTTAGCGGTTGCTGGGGCCGCCCAAGTGCTGTGACGGTAGTCACAGCCCGCTGTTCAACCAATTGGTACCTTGCTTGTTGTCGGGCAATGGATCAGGATATAGACTCGTGAAAGTGAATCGCATACGAACCGCCGCCGTGCTGGGCGCTGTCCTGCTGTGGGCAGCGGCGCCGGCGATGGCGTGTCTCTTGCCCGGTTTCGCGCAGACTGAAGCCGAGCGCGCGTGCTGCCATCACATGGCGGGGCATTGCGGACAGTCGGTGATGCCGGTTAGTCATACCTGCTGCCAGGCGCCGACCCACTCGGAACCGGTCGTTTTGCAGGGGCAGACTCGTTTGCCGGTGAAGAATCCGATTGCGGCGGTTCCAGTCGCCGCTCACATTCATGGGCCTGCTGTTGTTGCCACATCGTTACGGTCTCTTGCTTTTCTTGAGTCCCCGCCCGGTTTGCGACCATCCTGTTCGTCGTCTGTCCTGAGAGTCTAGAAACCTTCTCTTCTCATTTCCAGGCATTGGTGTGTGCAGGCGCAGTCCGCCTGGACTCTGCCAACTGCCAGCTATGTTCCGTTCCATTGCATTGATCGTGGAGAAGAGAGATGAAGGTCCATGCTTTCCTGGTACTCATACTACTTGCCGTAGGTGCGGGCGCGCAGCAGTTTGACGCCTCTGCGCTGGATGCCAACCTCATGGCTGGCGCCGAAGCCTTGCTGCCACCCCCGCAACCGCATCACGCTTCAGCTGCGGTCCCACTCACACTGGCCGAACTGGAAGCGGCTGCCCTGGCAAACAATGCGGAAATTCGCGCGTCCGCACGGCAGGTGGCGATTGCGGAAGCACGCAAAGGGAGCGCGGGCGCGCTGGAGGATCCCTCGTTCATGTATCGCGGCTGGGGGACACCGCTGGCCAAGCCGTGGGATCTGAATCAGACCCAGCACATGTTCATGTTCAGCCAAAATCTTCTTGGTGGTGGCAAGCGCCAACTCCGGGCGAGTCTGGCAGACAGCGCTGTAGAAGCCACAAAGGCGCAGGTCGAAGCAAAGAAGCGTGATGTCCTGGCACAGGTTCGCCGATCTTTCTACGAGCTGTTGCGGAACCAGGATGAACTCCGCTTTCACGATGAGCAGGTTGTGCTCGCTCGTCAGGGACTGGAGTCCGCGCGCATCAAGTACGTGGTCGGCAAAGTCCCCCAACAGGACATGCTGAAAGCGCAGATCGCACTCACCCGGCTGGTTGAACACCTCGTCATGGTTCAACAGGACGGCGATCTTGTGCGCGCGCGGTTGAACACGCTTTTAGGTCGAGATCCAGGCGAACCTGTCGAGGTGCTGGGCGCTTACTCGCTGCCCACTAAGTTGCCGGGTCTGATCGACCTGGAGAAGATCGCGCTGGAGAACCGTCCAGAGTTGGCGGCCATCTCCGCCGCGATCCGGCAGGACGAAACACGCACGCAACTGGCGGAGAAATCCCTCAAACCTGACTACACGTTGAGCGGCGGATACATGCTCATGCCGGAGGGGGTCCGCTATCGCAACACCTACGCGGCTGAGTTCTCCTTCACTCTCCCCTGGCTCAATCGCGGACGCCACGATGCAGAAATCGCTGAGACCAATGCAATGGTTGCCGCCAGAAAAGCCGACTACGAAAGCGAGCGCGCTGCGGTGTTCGCTGAGATCCAGGAATCGCTGGTGCAGGCACGCGTGGCGCAGAAGTTAGTAACTCTGTACCACGACACTCTGCGTCCGCAGACTCGGGCGGTGCTTAAGGCAACGGTCGCCGCCTATCAGGCAGACCGCACCGACTTCCTGAACCTCCTCGATAGCCAAAACACAACCCTGGACGTAGAGCTCGACTACATCAAGGCTGCCTCGGAACTTGAGACGCAGCTGGCTGACCTGGAGCGCGCCGTGGGCACGCAGCTGCCCAGAACGGTAACTACCTCAAATCCGAATTCCGCCGAAATCCAATCACCAAGGTCTTCAGCTAAGCAGGAGGTGCGGTAATGACCACGCGTGAGAGATATCTGGTCACTGCAGGACTCGTTCTCGGCTTGTTCATCGCGGGCGTGATTTTCGGGGTGTCGCGAGTGCTTCGCTCGGAAGCGAGCGCGGCCGCGGCAGAAGAAATGAGTCGGTCAGGGCCCGCAGCCCCTAAAGGGGCGGCTGGTTTCGAAGAATCTACGGTATCGCTAAAGCGATACCCTGATACGAAGCCTGACGCGAATCCTGATACGAACCCTAGTCGTTCCTCAAAAGCGAGCGAGCCGGCGGCCAGCGTTCAGATGACGCAGGACGAACAGCGGTCCATCGGACTGCAGACCGCCGTAGTCCAGCGCCGCATGATCCGTCGTGAACTCCTGGCGGCGGCGCGCGTGGATGAGCCCGAAACCCAACTTGCCAGCATCAGTGCGCGCATTGCCGGACGGATCGACAAACTGCATGTCGATTTCACAGGTCAGCCCGTGCAACGCGGCCAGCCGATCGCTGAGATCTACAGTCCTGAAATTCTTACCAGTGCCGAGGAGTACAAGCTCGCGATCGCAAATCGCAAGCAACTGGCAGGCAGCGCCGAATCCGAAGCGATTTCCGGTGCCGACGAACTCATCGCCGCCAGTCGCCGCCGCCTCGAATTGTGGGGACTGACTCCACAGCAGATTGACACGATCGCGACCTCCGACACGCCTCAGATCGACCTCACCATCTTCTCCCCTGCGAGTGGCATTGTGACTGAACGCAAGGTGACGCAGGGACAGTACGTAAACGCCGGCGACGTGCTCTACACCGTGACCGACCTGAGCAGGATTTGGGTGAAGGCGGATGTATACGAGGCTGATCTGCCCCAGATCCATGTTGGCCAGGCGGTCGAGATCACTTCGGACTCTGTCCCCGGCGCAAAGTTGCGAGGCCAGTTAGGGTTCCTCGAACCGATGGTCAACGCGCAGACGCGCACCATCGCCGCGCGGATCGAAGTTTCAAATCCCGGCATGCGCCTCCGTCCAGGCATGTTTGTGCAGGTCCGCTTTGCACTCTCAGGACAACGCGCGCTCGCGGTGCCACGCTCCGCGGTTGTCGAAACGGGCACGCGCAAGTTGGTGTATGTGGCCAAGGGCAATGGCGTGTTCGAAGCTCACGAAGTTCAACTCGGCCCCGTGGCCGACGACTACTACCCGGTATCGTCCGGTTTGCGCGAAGGAGACCACATCGTCACCGAGGGAAATTTCCTGCTCGACTCCCAGACGCGCATCAGCGGCGGTATGAGCAGCATGTTCGGCGGGTCCAAGGAGTTCACTCAGCAGCAAACGGCTCCCGAATCTGCCCAATTCAAAGTGTCATTTCGCAGCGATCCAGCGACGCCGCAGGGCGGCACGGAAGCTACGGTTCATGTGACTGTGCAAGATGCCGCGGGGAAACCCGTAACCGATGCCCAGGTCAAAGTAACTCTGTTCATGCCAGCGATGCCAGCGATGGGTATGGCTGAGATGCGCGAGGCCGCGACCCTTTCTGCCAGCGGTTCCGAATATGCAGGCCGCCTCAAGGTGCCGACGCCCGGCACGTGGGCGGTCACGGTGGAGGTAAGCCGGGGCGGTCAAGTGCTCACCAGTTACCGTAGCAGTCTGAATGCGAGATAGGGAGGCAACGATGATCCAGCGCATGATCGAATTCTCACTCAAGAATCGTGGCCTCGTTCTGCTCGCTTACCTCGTGCTCGCGGCGTGGGGCTACTGGGCACTCTTACGAACGCCGATCGATGCCATTCCCGACCTCAGCGAAAACCAAGTCATCGTTTTCACGGACTGGGCCGGACGCAGCCCGCAGGAGGTCGAGGACCAGATCACTTATCCCCTGACGGTCAATCTGCAAGGCTTGGCGGGCATCAAGACAGTCCGTTCCTCTTCGGCGTTCGGGTTCTCGATGATCAACCTCATCTTCGAGGACAGCGTGGATCTTTATTTCGCGCGTGCTCGCGTGCTGGAGAAGCTGAATCTTTCCTCAGGAATCTTGCCGGAAGGCGTGACGCCGGTGCTCGGGCCCGACGCTACCGGTGTCGGGCAGGTTTACTGGTACACCGTCGACGGTCCGTACGATCCAGGCACGCTACATTCTCTGCAGCACTGGTTCATCCGTTACCAGTTAAACTCCGTGCCGGGAGTTGCCGAAGTGGGCACCATCGGCGGTTTCTTCCGCGAGTACCAGGTCGATGTCGATCCCGCGAAATTGCGTGCCTACAACGTTCCACTGCGCATGGTCTTTGAATCCATCCAGCGCAGCAACACCAACGTTGGCGCTAAGGTTATGGAGGTTAACGACACGGAATTGGCGGTCCGCGGCATCGGCCTCATCCGCTCCCTCGCCGATATCGAAAACATTGTGCTTACCGCCAGCAACGGCACACCCGTCTATCTGCGCAACGTGGCCAACGTGCATTTCGGACCTGATTTCCGGCGCGGCGTGCTTGATCGCGATGGCAGAGAAACAGTCGGCGGGGTCGTCGTAATTCGTTCGGGGGCCAACGCTCTCGAAGTCATCGATGACGTCAAGAAGAAGCTCGCGGATCTGCAGCCCGGTCTGCCCCAGGGCGTCCGGATTACGTCGTTCTACGATCGCAGTTCTCTGATCCGCCATGCAGTGGACACGCTCAAGCACGCGCTGATCGAAGAGATTCTGCTGGTGACGCTGGCCCACGTTATTTTCCTCTGGCACTTCCGGAGCATTTTGATTGTGACCCTGCCTTTGCCGCTGGCGGTGGCCTCGTCGTTTCTGTTCATGCACTATTTCGGAATCTCATCCAACATCATGTCGCTGGGAGGAATTGCCATTGCGATTGGTGTGCTGGTGGATGCGGGCATTGTCGTAACAGAAAACGTAATTCGTCACGCCGAGGCCTACTCCGAGGAACATGGTGAGTATCGCTCGCAGATCATCCAGATCACCCTGGCGGCCGCCAAACTGGTTGGGCGGCCGATCTTCTTTGCCATGACCATCATCATTCTGGCCTTCATCCCGGTGTTTGCGCTGGTGGGCATGGAAGGCAAACTGTTCCACCCGCTGGCCTTCACCAAAACGTTTGCGATGGTGGGCTCGACCCTCATCGCTGTCACGCTTGTGCCGGTCCTGTGCACGTACCTGATTCGCGGGAGGTTGCGCCGTGAAGAGGCCAACCCCGTGATGTACTTTCTGCAACGGGTCTATAAGCCTGTTCTGTCCTGGGCGCTCAAGCACCGCATCACAACCCTGGCAGCAGCATCCGTACTCTTCATTTTCGCGATGTTCCTCGCAACCACGATCGGCTCAGAATTCATGCCGCCTTTAAATGAAGAAACGGCCATGTTTATGCCGATCACCGATCCGGCAATTTCGTTGACCAAAGCTACTGAGATCCTGCGCGCACAGGATCGCATCATCGCCCAGGACCCCGCGGTCGAGAACGTCGTGGGCAAGATCGGGCGAGCCGATACCTCCACCGATCCCGCCCCGATCAACATGACAGAGACCATCATCACGCTCAAGCCGCCGGATCAATGGCCAGCCGGAACCACAAAAGAAGATATTCTGCAGCGGCTGGATGCGAAGTTGCGCATGCCCGGGGTCACCAATATCTGGACGCAGCCCATTCGCAACCGGATTGATATGCTGTCGACCGGTATTCGCACGCAGGTCGGTATCAAGATCTTCGGCTCCGACTTGGCTACGATTGAACGTCTCTCCGGAGAAATTGAGCAGGTCGTGCGCCGTGTGCCCGGCGCCGTGGACCTTTACGCGGAACGCATTACAGGCGCGCCCTATTTGGAGATTGAGACCGATCGCGCTGCAGCCGCCCGATACGGGATCAACGTGGGCGATGTACAAGATGTTATCGAGACGGCGATCGGCGGAAAGAACTTGACGACCGCGATCGATGGCCGGCAGCGCCTGCCCATCAGCGTCCGCTATGCCCGCGACTTTCGAGATACCCCAGAAGCTCTCCGCAATGTGCTGGTCACGGCGTCAACCGGAGCGCAGATTCCGCTGACGCAAGTGGCTTCGGTCCGCGTCGTCATGGGACCGTCCATGATCAGCAGCGAGAACGGCCTGCTTCGCGGCTCCGTTCTGATGAACGTGCGCGGCCGAGACGTGGGCTCATTTGTGGAGCAAGCACAGCGCGCCGTCGCGCGAGAGGTGAAGCTGCCCTCGGGGTATTACGTGGAGTGGAGTGGACAATACGAAAACCAGCTGAGCGCCCGCCGCCGTTTGATGCTGGTCATCCCGGCGGTGTTCCTCATCATTTCGGTTCTGCTCTATAAGGTCTACGACTCGCTCAAAGAAGCGCTGCACGTCATGCTGGCCGTGCCCTTCGCGCTGACCGGAGGAATTTTCCTGCTGAAGATTTTGGGCTACAACTTCTCGGTCGCAGTGTGGGTCGGCTTCATCGCGCTCTTTGGCACTGCAGTGCAGACGGGCGTGGTGATGGTGATCTACCTGGAGGAAGCGGTTGCCCGGAAGAAAGCTGCAATGGGCGAGCTAACCGTGCAAGGGCTGCACCAGGCAGTGGTGGAAGGTGCACTTCTTCGACTGCGTCCCAAGGTGATGACGGTGTCAACGGTCGTTGCCGGCCTGCTACCGCTCATGTGGTCAAGCCGCACCGGGGCAGAATTCATGAAGCCCCTGGCCACCCCGGTACTGGGCGGCATGGTTTCGTCGCTCCTGCACGTTCTGATTGTGACTCCGGTCATCTTCACCTGGCTCCGCGAATGGGAGATCCGGCGCAAGCGGGTCTAGCTTCAGCAGGCCGTGCGCAGCACGCCCCCCGTTACACCGCCATGTGACGCAGATCACTGCGTAAGGTTTACGCGGGGCTCAAAATCCCTGCATTTCTTACCGCCATCAGCGGAGGAGCCTCCATGGCTGCGATCTCGACCCCGACCAACATCTCCAACCTCCTCGCCGTCGAAGAAGAATACCCCGCACCGAAAATCGTGGTGGACCAGGTGCAAACCAAGAACTGGGCTGCCGAGTACGAGCGCTCCATCCAGGATCCCGATGGTTTCTGGGCCGAGGAGGCGCGCAACTTTACCTGGACCCAACCGTGGTCGAAGGTACTCGACTGGGACGGCGTGCACCATCAGTGGTTCGTCGGCGGAAAGACCAACATCACCATCAACGCGCTCGACCGCCACGCGAATTCCGAGCGTCGCAACCGCGCAGCCTTCATTTGGCTTGGTGAAGACGGCACGGAGCGCATCGTTACCTACGGCCAGCTCTACCGGCAGGTTTGCCGCTTTTCGAACGGTCTGAAGTCGCTTGGTGTCGGGAAGGGCGACCGGGTTGTTATCTACATGCCGCTCACTTTGGAAGGTGTAATCGCCATGCTGGCTTGCGCCCGGATTGGCGCGATCCACTCGGTTGTTTATGCCGGCCTGGGCCACACCGCGCTGCGCGACCGCATCACCGACGCGCAGGCCAAAGTGGTCATCGCGGGCGATGTCGGCTTCCGGCGCGGCAAGACTGTGCCCCTGAAGCCAATTGTGGATGAGGCCCTCGACGGCATCGATTTCGTACAGAAGGTGGTCGTGTTTTCGCGCCGCCCCACCGAGTTGACCAACGGACGCGAGATTGACTTCAGCGAGTTGATGAAATTTCCGCCCGAGTGCCCGGCGGAAGAAATGGATTCCGAGGACCCGCTGTTCCTGCTCTACACTTCCGGCTCGACCGGTAAGCCGAAGGGTGTCCTGCATGTGCATGGCGGCTACATGGTGGGCACCACCTATCACCTGCGCAGCTACTACGACGTGGGTGACCGCGACATCTTCTGGTGCACATCCGATATTGGCTGGGTGGTCGGACACTCGTACATCGTCTATGCACCCCTGTGCGCGGGCGCGACTACGTTGTTCCGCGAGGGCGCCATTGACTACCCCAATCCTGGCATCGCCTGGGAGATCGTAGAGCGCTACGGCGTCAGCAAAATATTTACGGCACCGACAGCCCTGCGCATGTTCATGCGCTACGGCGAGCAGTACCCGCAGAAATACAACCTCACCTCGTTGCGCGTCATCGCCTGCGCCGGCGAACCCTTGAACCCCGAGGCGTGGCGCTGGGCGCAAACCTACCTGGCCGGAGATGGCAAGTGGGGATACGTCATCGACAACTGGTGGCAGACAGAGCTGGGCGGACCGGCCATCGGCACTCCGGCGACCTACGCGATGCGCCCCGGGAAGTGCGGCGTATCTGTGCCGGGCTCGGAAGCCGACGTAGTCGACGAGGAAGGGAAACCGGTTGCCCCGGGCGTTGGTGGACGCTTGGTATTGAAGCGTCCTTTCCCTTACATGCTGCGGACAGTGTGGGGCGATGCGGCCCGCTACGAGCGCGATTGGCAGGTCATTCCTGGTTGCTACATCACCGGCGATGTCGCGTTGAAAGACAAAGACGGCTACATCACGGTCTTGGGGCGCGCCGACGACGTGCTCAACGTAGCCGGACATCGTATTGGGACCGCTGAGGTGGAAAGCGCGCTGGTGTCGCATCCAGCGGTAGCCGAAGCCGCTGCCATTGGAATCCCGGACAAGCTGAAGGGGGAAACCATCAAGTGCTTCGTGCAGTGTCGCGGGAACCACACTCCGTCGGAAACGCTGGCAGCGGCACTCATAGAACACGTTCGAAGGGAACTTGGGCCGATCGCCACGCCTGCCGCCATCGAATTCGTCGCCGCATTGCCCAAGACTCGGTCCGGAAAGATTCTGCGCCGATTCTTAAAGGCAAAAGAGCTGGGCCTGGATGCAGGAGATGTTTCGACAATGGAAGGGTAAGTCTTGCCGCGGAGACGCGGAAAACGCAGAGTAAGATCGCCTCGAACGATGGATCGAGACGTTCATAAATTTTCTATCCGGCCAGAGATTCAGGGGTTGTGCTTACTCTGCGTTCTCCGCGAACTCTACGTGCAATCCTGCTTTGCGTGCTCAGGACGGTGGCGCGCCCAGCGGATAAGTCAGTTAACTTTCGCTTCGAGCAGCGCGCGTCATCAGTTCCTCAATCGCCTGCGGCGGAGCTTTGCCGTCCTCGAGAATGGCGCACATCTGTTCCGTGATGGGCATCTCCACGCCCTTCTTTCGCGCGAGGCCCACCGCAGCTTTTGTCGTGAAGACCCCTTCAGCGACCGTTCCGTGCATGGCGGCGATAATATCGGGAAGTTTGCGGCCTTTTCCGAGTTCGACCCCCACGCTGCGATTTCGCGAAAGATCCCCAGTACAGGTGAGCACCAGGTCGCCTAGGCCAGCCAGGCCGGCCATAGTATCGAGCCGCCCGCCACAAGCCACGACCAGGCGGACAACCTCGGCCAGACCGCGCGTGATCAGCGCCGCCCGTGAATTGTGTCCGAGACCGAGGCCGTCACAGACGCCCGCGGCAATCGCGATAATGTTCTTGAGTGCGCCGCCCAGCTCCACGCCGGTCACGTCGTCGTTCGTGTAGACGCGGAAACGCGAATCATTAAATGCCTGTTGCACCGCGCGCGCCAGTTCGGCATCGGTCGAAGCCACGGTCACCGCCGTCGGGTCACCGCGCGCGACTTCTTTGGCGAACGTCGGCCCGCTCAATGCTCCCACGCGCGGGCTGAACTTGCGGCTTCGCAGAACGTCTGCAATCACCTCGGTCATGCGCAACAGAGTCCGGTCTTCCAGTCCCTTCGTGCAGCTCACAAAAAGCATTTCCGGACGTAGATTCGGCGCCATCCGCTCAAATAGTTCTCGACAATGCTGCGAGGGCATCACGCTGACGATCATCTCCGCCCCTTCGATCGCCAGGGTCAGGTCGGTAGTGGGCTCGATCGACTCCGGCAGCGTGAAGCCGGGCAGAAAGTGCTGATTGATCCGTTCTTTAGCGATGCTTTCGTAAACCTCTCTCTCGTGGGCCCAGAGACGAACGGTATGCGTTCCCTTACGCCCCAGCACCATCGCCAGGGCAGTGCCCCACGCTCCCGCGCCGATAATCGCAATCCGGCTCATGCGTGTTTTGCTCCAAGCTTCGATTCGGTTCCCGCGACGAGCCGCCCGATATTTTGCCGGTGCTTCCAGATAACCAGCAACGAGCCGAGAGCGATCAGAATCAACTGTACGGGCTCGACGTACTCGTGGAGTACCCAGACCGGCGCCGGGAAAGCAGCCGCTGCTACCACCGAGCCCATCGATACATAGCGAGTTGCTGCCACGATAAGCAAAAACAGCCCGACCATGCACACGATCGACTTCGGAGCGATCAGCGCAAAAGATCCAACACTGGTTGCGACGCCCTTGCCGCCGCGAAATTTCAACCACACCGGGAACATGTGGCCTACGATGGCAGAGAAGGCCGCGATCGTCATTATGGTTTTCTGATGCCCGCCGCCGGACAAAGCACGCGCAAGCGCGACCGCTGCCAGTCCCTTGCCCGCGTCCAGAACAAGCGTTGCCACACCCAGCGCCGGGGACTTGCGCGCAACATTCGTTGCCCCAATGTTCCCGCTGCCGCTGGAGCGCACGTCCTCGCCGCGAAAGACCCGCACCAGAAGGTATCCGAACGGGATCGTTCCGAGCAGATAGCTCGCCACGGCGGCCGTCAGGTAGACACTCATCGGGGTCGATCCGTCCATTCGTGCTTAGGCTACTTTAAAGGAAAGCGCTGCAGCTTGGTGTACTTCGATCCCTTGGGCCAAAGCTGGCTTTGATACAGGATAAACTCCCGCGCCGTCATTGTACCGAAATCGAGATCGCCCATCGCCGCCAGCCGCTTCTCGAGCACCCCAAACGTGGAGCTCGGGCCATCGCCTTTCCTCCATTTCGGCGAGCCTGATCCGCCGCCTCCGCGCGCAAGAGTTAAATGCGGGCTGAATGGACGGTCTTCGCGCGAAATACCCAACTCAGCGACAATTGCATCGATGTTCGTGGCGAGTTCCGCCAATTCCGGGCCAGCTTGAATCCCGATCCAGAAGACGCGTGGCGCTTTGGCCGTCGGGAAAAAACCATGCCCGCCCAGACGAATGTCGATCGTCCGGCCCTCGACCTGCCGCAAGCGTTCTGAGACGGCTTCTACCTGCTTCGATTTCTGCTCACCGATAAACTTCAACGTGATGTGCAGCGACTCCGGGCGCACCCAGCGGGCCTCGGGGGCAAACCCGCGCACGCCCTCCAGAAAGCGCGCGATCTTTGCGCGGATTTCGTCCTCGAGATCAATGCCGATGAAGATTCGCATTTGGGACCTTAACCCCGCAATCCCATAGTTCCTTCGTCAACCTTCGTGTCCTTGGTGGTTGGGTCCAAATCTCAAACCACAAAGGACACGCAGTTTCACGAAAAGAACTGAGGGGAGCGTCTGCTACAGCAGAGCCCGCCGGATCATCTCCAGAGCCTGCACGGTGGCGAAGGTCCGAATGCGTTTGCGGTCTCCTGGAAAATTGCGCTCGACGACTTGTGTGCCCTCGTCTCCGGCCAAACCGATGTACACCAGACCCACGGGCTTCTGCTCGGTTCCACCCGTCGGTCCGGCTACGCCCGTGATGCCCACTCCATAACTCGACAGGCAGCGTTTTCGAATCCCCTCCGCCATAGCCGCCGCCACCTCACGGCTCACGGCGCCGTACTTGTCGATCAGCGCCTTCGGGACATTGGCAAATTGGGTTTTAAGTTCGTTCGAATAAACGACGGCGCCGCCCAGAAAGTACCGCGAACTCCCGCTCAGCGATGTGATGCGTTCCGCCAGCAAGCCACCCGTGCAGGATTCGGCCACCGCCAGCGTCAGGCCACGCATCTGGAGCAGGTAGCTCACGATCTGCTCGATGCTTTCGCCCTTGTGCGAAAAAATCGCATCTCCTAATTCATCTTCGATTTTTCCCGCAAGGTCTTCCACCCGCGCCTCGGCCTCGGCCTGTGACTCTTTTCGACACCGGAAATGAAGCTGGATCTCACCCGCTCCGGCCAGGATGGTCGTCTCCACATCTGTGTAGGCCTTGTAGATGGGCGAAACGCGGGAGTCGACCTGCGATTCCGGCATCAGCGCTATCTTCAGGAGGCGAGTGGCAATGTGTTGCGGCGGGGTTTTCGCGCGTAGCCGCGGAATGCACTCGGCGTCAAACAGCGCTTTCAGTTCATACGGAGGTCCGGGGAGCAGCATCAAGATCCGTTCCTGGCCATCGTACTTGCCGCTGATCCATTGTCCCGGAGCCGTCCCCTGCCTATTCGGCAGCACGACCGCGCTCGATAGGATGTCGGCCTGCTTCAGGTTGTTGGCCGACATCTTCAGGCTGCGCTTGGCAAACCGTTCCTCCAGTTGCGCTAGAATCTCGGGATCGCGGTTCAACTTCAACCCCAGCGCCTCGGCAACGGCTTCGCGCGTCAGGTCATCCTCAGTCGGCCCCAGACCGCCCATGAAAATCGTGATCTCAGAACGCCGCATGGCCAGCTTGGCGGCCGCGATGAGTCCCTCACGATCATCCCCCACAATGCACTTGAAGCGAACCTCGACCCCCAGTTCATTCAGTTTCTCGGTTAGGTAAAGGGAGTTTGTGTCCTGCCGGTGGGGTGTCAGCAGTTCCGACCCCACCGCGATGATTTCGGCGTTCACGGTTAGAAGTGTAAATGAAGGAGCGGGTGGAACCGTGTCCGAGCTCTACGGATGCGTCATCTTCTCCGGCTTCATCAGCTGATCGAATTCCTCACCCGTAAGATGTCCCAGCTTCAACGCTGCCTCGCGCAGGCTCGAATGCTCGACGTGCGCCGTGTGGGCAATTTGCGCCGCCTTGTCGTATCCCACTTTCGGAGCGAGCGCCGTGACCAGCATCAGCGAATTCTTCACGTACCAGTCCACCTTGGCGCGATCGACTTCAATGCCCTTGACCATGTACTCCACGTAGCCGTGGCACGCGTCGGTAATCAAAGTAACCGAGTGCAGGAAGTTGTAGATGATCACCGGCTTGAACACGTTGAGTTCAAAGTTACCCTGCGATCCGGCGAATCCCACCGCGGCCGTCGCTCCGTGCACCTGCACGCAGACCATCGTCATCGCTTCGCATTGCGTGGGATTGACCTTGCCCGGCATGATCGACGATCCCGGCTCATTCTCCGGAATCGACAGCTCGCCCAGCCCGCACCGCGGACCGGAAGCCAGCCAGCGAATATCGTTTGAGATCTTCATCAGCGACGCGGCCAAAGTTTCCATCGCGCCCTGCGCAAACACGATCTCGTCGTGGGCGGACAGCGCGGCGAACTTGTTGGGATGGGAGCGGAAGGGAAGTCCGCTCAGTTCGGCAATCTTCTTCGCGGCCCGCTCGGCAAATTCCGGATGCGTGTTCAGCCCCGTGCCCACCGCCGTCCCGCCAATCGCCAGATCGTAAAGTCCGTCGAGCACCTGCTCCAGTCGGTGGATGTCGCGATCGAGCAGGCTGGCCCAGCCGCCAAATTCCTGTCCAACGGTCAAAGGCACAGCATCCTGCAGATGGGTGCGGCCAATCTTCACCACATTTTCAAATTCCTTCGCCTTTGCTCGGATCGCATCGCGCACGGTCTTTATCGCCGGAATCAGGGCGTTCTTCACCCGCTCTGCCGCCGCAATGTGCATCGCCGCCGGAAATGTGTCGTTCGACGACTGCGACATGTTGACGTGATCGTTCGGATGCACCGGCTTCTTCGACCCCATCATTTCTCGTCCATTCGGGCCGCCCGCAATCTCGATGGCGCGATTCGAGATGACCTCATTCACGTTCATGTTGGTCTGCGTGCCGCTGCCTGTCTGCCAAATGCGCAAAGGGAACTGGTCATTCAGCTTGCCGGCAATAACTTCGTCGGCAGCCTGCGCGATCAGCTTCGCCAAGTCGGACGGAAGTTTGCCCAGGTCTTGATTCACCAGCGCGCAGGCCTTCTTGAGCGTGCCAAAGGCCCGAATCAGCTCCGGAGGCATCGTGTCGCGCCCAATATTGAAATGCAGCAGCGAGCGCTGCGTCTGCGCCCCCCAGTAAACGTTGGACGGGACTTCGATTTTCCCCATGCTGTCGGATTCAATGCGGGTCTTAACTTGGGTCGGGGCGGGTTCGGTAAGAGTCGCCATGATGGAATCTCCTGTGCGTCGGACCGGGCGGGACCAGCCAAGCTCTTCGCCGGAAATAACTAACTCAGTATTATACGGGGCTGGTTTGGGATAAGGCCAAGGGTTGAGGCAACATAGCCAATCGGTTTGAAAAGAACGCCGCTTTGGGATTACCATGGCTTCCGACTATGGCTATCCGCGTTTTTATCAGCTACAGCCACGACTCGCAAGGGCACATGGATCGCGTTTGGGAGTTAAGCGAAAGGCTGCGCCGGAACGGAATTGATTGCAGAGTCGATCAGGCAGAATCATGGCCGGCAGACGGATGGCCGCAATGGTGCAAGGACCAGTTGCAGGAAGCAGATTTTTGTCTCGTCGTCTGCAGCGAAACATACCAACGTCGGTTTCAAAGGAAAGAACATCCAGGGATCGGTCTCGGCACAACGTTTGAGGGCTTTGTCATTAACCAAGAGTTCTATTACTCCGGAGCCAAAAACAAAAAGTATATCCCGATAGTGTTTGCTTCCAGTGACTTACAGCAGATACCCATAGAGCTTCGTTCATACCCTCACTTCAATGTCAGTGTGGAATCCAATTACAGAGATCTGTTCCGTATTCTTACCGGTTGGAGGAAGGAGGCTAGTCCTATCGGCCCCCTACTCGATCCGACAGCTGAGACACCATCACAGCCGCCTCCTACACGAGCCACCGGCTCTTTGATGCAGTTGCGACGCAGGCAAGATTTCTCTCACGAGCTGAGACCAACCCCTCCTTTTCCGAAAACCGCAGCTGTTATTTACTTCAAGATTTCAGGTCCTGAAGGCGACGACCGCCCATCAGAACTGATTCATGATTCTTGTGCCAGCGCTTCGAAACGGGAGGTGATCGGCAACGACATCGTCGCTCTCGTTGATGCCTCTCCCAATTTCTGCCCAGAGTCTTTGAGAATGGCAGAGGCCTGCATCTTAGGTGCGGAGCGAGAAATCATTCGCGCCTCCGGGCCCCGTTTTCATATCAGGATCGGGGTGGCAACCGGCGAGGTTGATAGCCGCCGTCCTTTTGGTGGTCTTGTTTACAGCGAAGCCAAAACCCTATGCGAGTCGGCTACCGATGATGAGATATTTGTCTCCGGGAAGGTGAAAGATGACTCGCTCCTTCCACCACATCGGTTCAAACGAAGTAAATGGTCAAACTGTTTTGTGTTCCGGGTGAGGCGCCTTATCAGGTCGGCGCCGACCGACTTTTCTGGCAGAGGCCTAGTGCGGTTGTATCCCAACCGGAGAGAACTTGCCCACGACTTTCCACCGTCCAGACTGATCGGTCTCGCTGCTCCCAAATCGACTGTGCTGGCGGCGGGTAGAACCCTGATTTCATGGACGCGTCTTGTTTCGGAGATCAAAAACGCCGCCGAAGAATTGCAGGTCCGGTTTCAGTTCCTTCTAAGCTCTCCTGAATCCTGCCAGGTCTTAAGTCCGCAGGAACAGACGGAGATCAAGAAGGACACTCCGCGGTCGCGGCTAGCCTTCCGAGAACTCAAGTCGTCATTATCTTCCAACCAAACGCCGATTGAGATCCGAGAAACAGACCAAGCAGTTGTGGACGGGATTGTGTGTACCACGGTGGTACTGCCGGGAGAAGAAGACGCATCGCGACAGACACTGCTCGTAATCTACGACGTGAACGCAACATTAGGGGAAGGAAAGCCAGCCCTTCTTTTTGCTTGTTCGCAAGTCTACGATGATACCTGCCAATGTATGGCTCACGGTCTGTACCGGAGGACTGTGCACCGTTTTCAACAAGCCAAGGAATTGTCCGAGGAACCGCCGGGGCCAGGTGACATTCTAGTCCTCAGAGATGAAGGCCTTACGTCGAGGAACAACCGTCCCGCGAACTACCTCTCCAAACTCCGACCCCACTTTCAAACCGTTCGACGCCTCCAAGACAAAGAAGACACCGAACTCGAAGTATTCCCCCCGCCGCTTTGCGTTCAGCTTCAGGTCTCCGGGATCTGCAGCACATACTGTGAAATGTGCGACCATCACTTAGAAAAGGTGCAAGGGCTCTCGGTGGAAAAATGGGAGAAGGTGTTCAAAGAACTCGCCGATTTTGGTGTGGGTGCCTGCATTTTCTCGGGTGGCGAGCCTCTGATGAGAAACGACATCACCCGACTTCTTCGGAGCGCCAAAAGCAACAAATTGTCTATTGGTTTGTTGACGAACGGAACGAGTGCTTCTGACAGCGAGCAGTTTCGAGGGGAATTGCTGCAGGCAATTTACGACTGCGTTTCATGGGTTGCGGTCTCCGTGGACGGACTTCCCGAAGACGATGAGCGCATTCGACATCCGCTCAAGGGTGAGCAAATCCGCATCGAACGGCTGCAAGAGTTCTGCAGATACTTTCGCAGTCGGATTCATGATGACGACGCGTACCGCCAATTCTTATCAGCGACTGTCACGCTTCAGGAGTGCAACATCGGTAGCGACTTGCGTCTGCTCACGGAGTTTATTCATGAGACGTTAGGCATTGCGCAGGTCAACTTCAAGCTCGCAACCGGAGGTCGCCAGTCGCTAGCGAAAGCACCCGATTTTCTGCCGACCGTAGAAGAATTCACGGACCTGCGCCGTTTCTTGTGGAGCTCCCAACTGAGTGAACAGCCTGGCAACAACCTCGCCTACCTGCGGCGTTGTTTTGCCCAGGGCATTTTCGAGGAAAAGAGCGCTACGGACGGCGTTCCGCTACGCGAATTCTATACGAAGAATCAGCTTCGCTGTTTCATGCCATTTATCTTTGCGTTGATCGATGTGGACGGGCAAGTCTATCCATGCTGTCATCTCTATAGGGACAATCATGGATCGGATCCGGAAAGCAGGAAATTGCGGGCTCACCATGCACTGGGCAATGTGCTCGAAAGCACCTTTCAACAGGTGTGGAACGCAGAACCGTATCGAAAAAAGAGAAACGAGCTGACCGTAATTCGACCTGATGGAAACTATGCCCCCTGTGGGGAATGTACCCGATACTGCCAGCACAACATCGGTATAAACCGATTGTTCCGTCATTACGAGCGGGATCCAAACAACTTTGTGTTCGGTACGGCCGACAACAAGCCGGTTTGGATATGAGAGCTGTGGTACGGCGGGTGTGTTCACTTCTAAGCTGTCACACCCACGGCAGAAGTCGAAACATAGTTTGTCTGGACAGCGCGAGTGCCCCACTCATCGCGCACTTTGCGATGAGTGGGCTTTGCGCACACCATCAACATTCAATTGCCATCGTCGAACGGTCCTCGCCCACACATCGCAAAAGACGCGAATGTGTGGGGCACCCCGCAGTCAGAATGAACCTTGCTGTTATTTCGTCTTCGGTGCTTCGCCGAAACCGGGCCACCGGCCTGCTAGTGTCTTCGATTGAAGTGTGAGTTCCTTACTGATTTCAGCTTCGTCTCGATTTTCGCGAACGAGCCCTCGATATAGGCCCTCAATTACATAGAATTTTTCAAACCACCATTTGGATCGCTGTTCGAAACGAAACTGCCGATTGACCAAGTACATCGCGCCGGGCACAGCCGCTAGAACCGCGTTCACCGCCCTCGGCCACAGGTCAAGGGCGACCGACAACGTCGCAACGGCACTGCTACAGACCGCAACGACGAGAAAAAGGTACGCCGCGCAATAGTTCGCCCGGCCGCGCCAGAGGCATCCTTCATACCTCGTCCTCAGGTCGTCAGCAAAACTCTCGACCGTTCTCATGCTGCGCAGACCTCCAAGGCTATTCTCCCATAACCTAATTGTCTTTCTAGACGGGGGCGGGTGGGCCACTCTAACGGGGACCATAACACGGACTTCTCCTTTAACAGTGACCGAAATAACTGGGGGTACACCGGATGCCCCACTCATCGTGCACTATGCGATGAGTGGGCTTCGCGCATAGCATCAAGATTCGTCCGCCAGCGTCGCGCAGCCCTCGCCCACACATTCGCAAAAGACGTGAATGTATGGGCGCCCGGCACCCGGCAGGCTAACGTCGCCAGTAAACAAGAACAGCTTGACGCAAAAGTACAACCCTCCTAGAATCTGCGTGCGTGGGAAGCGGGTCTCGAAAGAACTCGTAGGAGCGGAAGCAGCAGCTCGTCAGTCTTCGTCTCAGCGATTGTCTGAGTTCTAGGTCTGGAGAGAAGCTCGCGGAGGTGAGAACCTCGCTAACCCTTCCTGTAACCACGCGCTTTTTTTTCTTAAGTTGCGAGGTGGCCCATGGCAAGACATGCGGGCTTCGCGGCCGCTGCGACGCTGACCGAGGATGTCGTTAACAAGGTCATTGCTACCTATTTCCAGCAGGTGCAGGGCCCATATTTTTGCCCCATGCCTCAGACCCTGGGCTCAGGGCCGAACGCAGTGACCTTTGCCGGCATACTGCAAGATGGACCCACCGACGGTAGAGCTCCATCAAAATCCATCAAATTTCGTTACCGTTCACTTCACCTTCCGGACCACCGCGAAAATTCAGCAGGCCGGCCAGTCCATGCGCCAGTTCACGCTGCAGTTTACGGCGACTGGAAATACGGTCGTGGTACCGCAGATCCAGAACAACCAGGTTGTACTAACGCTAAACGCAAACCAAACGAGTATTACGGAACTGCAAGTCACCAGCTCGGCTGGGGGCGGGTTGCCACCCGTGATTTTGAACCTGCTGCAAGGGCCTCAGTTCTTTGCGATCCTGAATGCGTTCGTGCGCGCCTTGACTCCGTTAGTTGCGTCTCCACCGCTTCTGAGCACACAGTTTTCGCACACGGAACACGCCGATTTTAAGGATTCGGGTGTCTCCTTGTTCGATTGGTTCACGATCTACGTGTCCGCAAGTCGTGTGGTGGCGCGTCCGCTGGAAAAAGCGATCACAGTAGCTCTCGATTTTGCGGGGCTCACGCAGGGGGACTTCAACCAACTAGTAGACCTCATATCGATACGCGGCAATGGCATAGTCTATTACCGCACTGTCTACCAGACCACCAGTCTCTCATCGCCTCCGATCCTCCAGCGGGTAAGCGAACCTGTGGGCAGCCAGATAGCGTTCGTGCTGAACATGGATGTGGTATCCCAGATCATTGCCACTCAAGTTTCGCCAAGGATCGCGGGCACCAAAATCAAGAAGATCGAAGTAGCCGGCGTCGACAAAATGGTGGTGTTGAACTGGATCAGCCTTGGCTATAGCCAGTTCGACAAGCCGCTGCGTGGCCGCGAAGACGGCCTTAGGCTGCATTTCAACGTCACCGCCTTGGGTTTCGATGGGAATGGCGATGCCTACATTCAGCCCTACCTGCAAACATGGGATGGACCGACGAACTTCTTGCAGCCCGACAGCTGGAGAATGTACGTTGCGCTCGTTGACGTTGACCTGGGTTTCTGGGCCGACTTCGTCCTGGGACTTTTTGAATTTGTTTTCCACGTGCTTTCCTTTATTGGTCTTTTCCTGAGCATGTGGAACACGTCGTTCCTCGAGTTTGCGTCCCACTTCGTTCAGTCAGTTCAAAACGGAATTGATCAGGCAGATGCCGGCAATATAGGTGCCGGAGCGCAGGGTCAATTACAGGGATCTGCCAATAGCGCAACCTTGCCATCTCCCTGGTCGTCACCTCTTCCTAACACTACGTTCCCGCGCTGGGACGGGATGATGCACTACATGTCATTTACAGCGGAAAGCATTGACGCCGGCATCAAGACTTGGATCAACTGGGATGATGCTAAGGAACAGCCTGCCGCCGTTATCTCGCCCGAAGCGTGGTCTGCGAGCGACCGTCACCCGATCCAGATTGCGCTTAAGTTGCGTAATGATCTGGCCAAAATGGCTGGTAATAACCTGATGCTATCGTGGCAAGTCACTCGCAACGACACAGGCGCGATTGTGGCGAATCCGATTCTCCGCTACGATGCTGGCCCCGCCAACGGTCCCGTGCTTTATCATCACAGCGAGGAACTCTACACGGTCAATGCTTTCACAGTGAGCTGCGTGGCTACGATTACACTGGGGAGCCAAGTGGGAGAAATATGGTCGGGTCAGCAGGTGCTCACGATTGCGGACATTCTCGATCGATCGCACGGCTTCGTTGAATGGGGACCCCATTGGGTCGTTTTTGTGGCGCCTGACTCGACCCCGGACAAACCGAATTATTGGCAGCATATCCGGAACTCACGGATCCACCGGACTGCAGTAGCGGCGCGTTGCAAAATGTTAAAGGTGAAGGCTGAAGCGAATGCGGTGGTGATTGCGACGAGAGCGAACAAGAGGAACTTTGCACCTCTTAGGTATCGCGATGATCTCGGTTTTCCATGGGAAGATCTCCTCCGTCACCGCAAGGCGCTCTGCGAATACTGCTTCTTCGGCGGTCCGGATAAACTCGCTCCGCGACCGCAGGAAGACTGGTATGAGCCTATGCCCGATGTATACGGCGTCGGATTGGGCTTCGGTGTTAAGCCTCATGCGTAAGCATATTGGCCGGGTTGGCGGGTGGGCCTAGTCTTTTAACATTGACCGAACGAACTGGGGTTGCGCCACTTTTCGCGCCTTTCGAGAAGTGGCCTGCCGAACCGCCGACATCGTTCGTCTCCGCTTTCCGCAGCCCGTCTTGACACGCGAACGACTCTGGTTCAGAATCTCCCACAATCTGTCGAGCCCCGATCGTCGAATCCCCCCCCGGGCTTTGAGTCTGCTCGCAAACAAGTGATGTTGAGGTGCGTCCGGCCCGAGTCCGAAGCCGTTGCCCGGCAGAATCGCAAGCGCACGAAGAGACTTGAGCATCCCCCGCGCGAGAGTCTCAAGCAAGGAACGCAGCACCACCATATCTCAGGAGAAAACCATGACACTCAGCAAAGCGACCCTTCTCTTTGCGGTACTCGCATTTTCGATGCTGGCGTTCGGCCAGCCGGCCAACCAGCCGCAGGCCGGAACGGAGGCGCCGGCCATCACGGCTTGCTCGTTCCAGTACAGTTCCGGGCCTTTGGCCACCTTCACTCGATACTGCCTAAGTGCCAATGGCAATATTGTGCAGTTCGACAGCCCCTCGGGGTTCGAGTACATCAACAACGGAGGTCCCGTGGAAGGCTATGGCTTTTGCGATGTGACCCCGAACGTGTCGTATTACGACTACGCCTCCATTGACAGCGGCAACTGGGGAGCAACTACGGTGACCATCCCGAACGCCACCACCGCGAAGTTCGTCCGCACTACCGGCGATGGCATTTGGCAATTAACCGAGACCGTCGTTCAAATCAAGGCAGGCGCGATGGGTCCCGGATCGGTGAAGATCACCATGGCGCTCAAGAATCTGAGTACCATCAGCCGGAATGTAGCCCTGCTACGGGTTGCCAATGTGAATGCGGGTCCGGTGGCAATCAACGACGAGTTTGTCTCGAGCTTCAATTCTGCCTTTGGACAGGAGCCCGGCGCCAGCTGGGGCCTGGGACTGACCACCAACACATTCACGTTTGCGCACAATGGAACGGTGTTCAGCGTCCCCACAGGTCCGGATCCGTGCCACTACGTGACGTTTATCAACAATTTTGCTTTTGTCGGAGATGGCTCGCTCGGACACGTTTATGCGATCACAGTGCCAAAGGGAGCCACCAAGACGGTCACCATGACGTATAAGCCGATCTAAGAACGGATTCGTGGCGGGGCGTCATTTGAGCGCAGCCACCAACTTTTGAAAGCGCGGGTCGTCGCGAAGGATGTCGTAATCCGCATCTTGCTCGATCCAGTCGCGCTTTCCCCAGCCGCGCGCAAAAACGCGCTCGAGCAGCGCCAGGGCTTCTTCCTTTTGTCGTGCCTTGGCGTGCAGACAGGCGGCGTTGATCAGGGTGCTCATGTCGTCGGGATAGAGGTCGAGCGATCGTTGCGACCATTCGAGCGCGCGCGCTTCCTGGCCAGTTTCGAAGAGCGCGCCTGAGCCCAGGGAAAGGGCCCGGCAATCGGTCGGGTTCAGCATCAGAGTGCGTTCGGCGCGACGAATGCCTTCCCGCGTCGCAGCCCGCGCCTCTTCGATGCGGCCCAGCATGCGCAAGGACTGGCCTTGAAGCATCGCACTTTGGAAGTCCTCCTGACGGGCCTCTGCCGCCTTACGGAAGAGTTCCGCGGAACGTTGAATTTCACCGTGTGCGAAGCAGGAGCGAGCGAAGTAGTAATACGCTTCGAAGAAATTAGGATTGAGGTGGATAGCCTGTTCGAATTCCTGCGCCGCCTCCTCATAGCGTCGCGACAACGACAGCGCGAGCCCGCGCGCCACATGCGGCTCGGCCAGGCTCGGCGCCAGTTCCAGCGCTTTTTGACTGGCGCGTTCGGCGGTGGAAAGATCATCTTCTTTCGAGCCAAACCACTCGTAGAGGGTGGCGTGTACCGCCGCCAGACACCCCCATGCCGGTCCGTAGGCTGCATCCTGTTTGATCGCGCATTCGAACAGCTCGCCGCTTTTTTCTAGGTCCGCCTTCGTCATGCGGTGGAGGTGCTGCCGTCCCCGCAGGTAGTACTCATAGGCCTCCGCGCGTGTATGAGGCCGCACCACCGACGGCTTTTCATGGTGACGCAGGACGCTTCTGCCCACGGAGGTGACGACATGTTCGGCGATCTCGTCCTCGATGGCCAAAACGTCGTCGAGCGTGCGGTCGAACCGCTGGGACCAGCGGTGAAAGCCGGTGGCGACTTCAATGAGCTGAACCGTCACCCGAAGACGATTGTCCGACTTCCGGACGCTGCCCTCTAGCAAGGTCCCCACGCCCAAATGCCGGCCTACCGCCTGGATATCCTCACCGGGGCTGCGAAACTGAAAAGACGCCGTGCGCGATGCTACCCGCAAGCCGTCAATGCGAGTGAGGGCGTTGATCAGTTCCTCGGCGAGACCTTCGCAGAGGTAGTCCTGGTCACGGGCGGGGCTCATGTCCGCGAACGGAAGGACAGCGATGGCTGGAAGATCGCGCCCCGGCGGGACCGAATCGACGACGGGTGCGCTCGGCGGCTCGGAAATCGGGGCGACGAATCGGTATCCACGGCGATGCCGGGTTTCGATGAAACGGGGCTGCCTGGCATCATCTGCCAGGGCTTTGCGTAACTCCTGGATGCACGAGGTGAGAGCGTCATCGCTGACGGCCGTTCCATTCCACACGGACGCAAACAGGTGCTCCTTCGTGACCGGCTGCCCCGCGCGCATCACCAGAATCTTCAGCACTGCCGAAGCCTTGGGCGTGAGCCTGAGCTCCTCCGCGCCGGACCACAGACGTCCACTCTCCGTTTCGAACCGATAGTTGCCGAAGTTGAAGTTTGATTCCATCTAGCTACGCCCAGCTTTCCGGAGACAGCCCCCACAATCCCGGAAAAATCCCGGCGCATTCCCATGACTTCCGAGGCTTGCACGCCCTAAGGTAGCGACACAAAACGGGAAGACGAACCCGGATTATGCCGCATGCGCCCGTGAGAGTCGGCCGGGGGTCCCGGTCGACTTGGGATTCCCCGAGTAGTCCAATTCTAAGCAAATAAGCCTGCACATTGAAGGAGAAACGACGTGAAAGCATTTTCGATAGCAAATAAACGGAGGCTGGTCCTCCTGGCCGCTTTGGCCTGCGTGATTGCGACAACCTCAAATACGGCCTTTGCCGTCCCCAAGAGTCAGGTCTTGCGTAGCATCGCCGACGGCGCTCACACGGGACGGTGTTGTTCTATCTGGGACGAGTCAATCCGGGTGAACGAGCCGGATACCCTCGTCCCCGTGGTTGTCACCTGGAGTACGGAGTACCAGTCGAATGCTCCATTCCTTACTGGGCTGAGCGTGAACGGCGGCCCATGCACGTTCTATGGGCCCGGCACCATCCCGGCCTCCGCCCCTGCCGACGATACCTACGCCTCGATCACGTTTCAGTGGGTGCTGATGCCCGGCGACTACGGCCTGGTGAAAGGGCGAAACGTGCTCAAACTCTGTGGCGGTACTGTCTTTGCCGACACTGACACCATCATCATCGGGTTCAAAACACTCTCGGCACGGCTGGGAAAGTAGGGCTTCCTCCAAGCGCGCGTCGGATTGAGTCTTGGCCCCGCGCGAACTGGAGCCGTTGCCTGACGTTTGGAAGAAGAGAGTGGATCGCACCCCACCACACATTCAACAAAGGAGAAGAAATGTTGAGCCGCATCACAGTATTTTTGTATGGAGTTATTTGTTACGTGGCCTCGCTGGTGACTTTCCTGTACCTGGCCGCTTTTCTCGGAAACTTCGCCGTTCCCCGTTCCATCGATTCTCAGCCGCAAGCGCCGTTTCTCGAGGCATTGGCGCTCAATCTTGCGCTCCTCGTCCTGTTCGGGGTTCAGCATAGCGTCATGGCGCGGCCAGGATTCAAGGCGGCCTGGACTCGGCTCGTCCCAGCGGCGGCGGAGCGCAGCACCTACATGCTCTTCAGTTGTGCCGCCCTTTTCCTGCTGTTCTGGCAGTGGCAGCCAATGGGTGGCGTGATCTGGAATGTCGAGAGCAGCATCGGACGCGTGGCATTACTGAGTCTCTATGCCTTCGGCTGGGTTGTCGTGCTGGTCACCACATTTCTCATCAACCATTTTGACTTGTTCGGACTGCGGCAAGTGTGGTTGCATTTGCGCGGCCACAGCTACACGTCTCTCAGATTCCGCACGCCCGGGCCTTACCGCCTCGTGCGGCATCCGCTGTATGTGGGATGGCTGGTGGTGTTCTGGTCGGCGCCGGTGATGACCTCGGCCCATTTTGTCTTCGCGGTTGCCACCACCGCGTACATCTTGATCGCGATTCAATTCGAGGAACGAGACCTGGTGCAAGTTCATCGAGAATACGCCGAGTATCGCCGCCGCGTGCCGATGATCCTGCCGACTGCTTTCTCTGGGAGACGAGATCAAATCAAAGCTGTCACACCCGCGGCGGAAGTCGAAACATAGGTTGTCTCGACTGCTTGGAAGCCTCCCTGCCGGGTGCCCCACTCATCGCGCACTTGCGATGAGTGGGCTTTGTGCATAACATCAACATTCGCCGGCGGAAGAGGTTTGTAAGCTAGAATGCCTTCGCGGAAGGGGCGCCATCGCGGAGGACTGACATGCCTGCACATCCGAACACAGGGCACCCGAAAAACAAGAATCAGAACTTTCTGAAGCGCAACCGACGTGGGTTCCTTTATGTCGTGTCTCTGTTCCTACTGTTGTCATTGTCTGTAAGGGAACAGATACGGGACAAGGCCAAAGAGGAAGCTGATACCGTAGCGACTGCCCGCAATATGTTTTATCTGCGGATAGACACGCTTCGGGCTTCCGATGAGATCATTAAGAACATTGAGGTTGAAGATGACGCTTCCCGCGGGAGGGCCATCCCACCGGACCAACTCGAAGCTAAGGTCAAGGAGCAGCTGAAAGTTGATTTTAGAGCAAGCATCGCTTCACTGCACATGGCGGACGCTCTATCTCGCCTGGCCTCTGTTCTTGAGCTATCTGAAAAAGAGAAGAGCACTCTCGATCAGATTCAACAACGCAATATCAAGCGGGGCGATACCTTCGAAAATGTCGGCAAATCCCTAGAAAAGCATACGTTGACGCAAACGGACTATGAGACCGCAAAGTCCATTGCGAACGAGGCTTCAGCACTTGATTGGGATATCCTCAGCTTCGGTACTAGGTTATCGGACCAAGCCGACACGGAGGTAGCCAAACAAGAAGAAAGGTATCAGTGGACCTCTAGAGTCTCGTATTTTCTAGGGCTCTGTCTTTGGTATTTTGCATTTCTAGGAAAGCAATATGACGTGGACCTTCCGGAAGGAGAGTAGGGATGGAGCGGGTGGGGCGGGCGCGTCTGCCGAACCGCCGACACCGCTTTACGGGGCTGGAGGTTGGATCGTCTCCCATTCGCTCTTACCGGACCTGCCTCGTCCAGGAAATCGGTGCGGAAGCGGCGTGCTCCACAGCAGTCGCCTTTGCTCGTATGGAGGAGTTTCTTGACGGCGTTCGCTGTATCTCCGGCTACGCCCTTACAAGGGAGGGAACATCGCGCACTCTGGTTACAGGAAGAACGGCGTTTGGGCCTTGTACCGGACATAGGATTCTCCGAAGCGCACTTCCAGTTCGCGCTCTTCATAGATACGAACGTAAAGGATCCAGGCAGGTGCAAGCCACAGGACGGTCCACAAGATCGCATGGAGAGACTGGAGCCACACTGCCGCCCCAGTGAAGAACAGCAGACAGGACAGGAGCATCGGGTTACGGCTGTGGCGGTAGAGCCAACTGACGGCGAGTTTTTTGCTCAGGACCACCGCGAACGGCAGCCCGAGCCCCCCAATCGCGAGATTCAACACCGTGAGCGTTGCAACGATAGCTAAAATCTGCATGGCGGGCCAACTGATGGTGTGGGGGAAAGGAATCCGAACGATGGGATGCGCTTGTGTGACCTGGAAGGCAATGATGAGCGCACAGCCGAGCAAAATCATTTCCAGGTAGTGAATGGCGATCGTCAGGAGCCTCGCTCGCTCGGGTGTCGGCCGGCGGTCCAAGAGCCATCGTCCACAACCGGCGAGGAGCGGAACGAGCGCCACAGCTCCCCACATCAGCCCGAGGCCCGAAAAGGCCGAAAAGGTGTGCTTGAATGCCAGTCGCGCACATGCAAACACCACGGCAAGGCCAGCCACCTTCAAGGAAACTACCCATGCGACCTTCATGCCACGGCATTAACACATGGGCAAAGCGGAGTCAGTGATGTGACATGCAATCGACTTCACCGGAATCGGCGGGTGGGCTACTTTAGAGGCACTTCGCACCCAGTCACGTGATGAAACGAAAACCGGCCTCTTGCGAGGCCGGTGCGGCGAAATGGCGAACTGATCTACAAACCCTTGTAGCTCATGTTGAAGGTCTTGGTCGCCTTCTTGGGAAATATCCCCTGGTAGGCCATGACTAACGAACCGTCGATACCAAGCGCCGGCCCAAAGCTCCGATTGGCAAACGGGATACAGGGATGCACGATGCCCGGAATGGTTTGCACAAACCCAAAGTAATCAGGGAATGGCGGAGTGCCTACGTTCTGCAGCACCAGGCCAAACGGAGATGCGCCCGAGCCAAAAGAATTCCAAGCCATGGCACTGTTCAGGGTGCTGTCGAAATTATTCTGGAGGACGTCATCGACGTCCACATCCGTGTAGCGCAACAGGAGCGCCGGGCGGCTGTCGGCCGAATTGTTCTTGAGCGCCATGGTCAGTTTGACCGAAGAAGTCGAAGCCATCTGCGTGATCGTCTGGGTAAGAGTCCAGACGCCGTCGCTGGTCGTGCGGACAAACTTCATCGAAGTAGCAGTCTGGCTCGCAACCGTGGTTGGCCCCCAGTTCAAACTGTCTTCAAAGGCATAATCGAAGTACTCTATGCCGGTAGTGGCGTCACAGATGCCATACCCTTCGATCGGGTTCGAAATCTGGAAGTGACCTTCAGGCGTTCTAAGCTGCGTGATGTTGCCGTTGGTGGTCAGGCAATAACTGAAGAACGTGTTGCCGGCGCCGGAGGTAAACAAAAACGAACATCCGGGGTCTGCAAGCGGACTGGGAGTCGCTGCGTCGATGGCGCTTTTCTTAGTCAGGAGTGCCGCGGTCTCTGATGCCTTGGTAAGGTTATGTGTGCCCGGAATCTGAGCGACTCCGAGGGAGCACAGGGCCAGCACGATGAATGCAACTGCAATCTTTCTCACGAACAATCTCCTTAATTTTATTTTTGGTTTTGTTTTTGAGGAGGGGTTGCCTTTCCCTCGGGGTTGGAGCGACGTGGTCAGGGGGGCCTGCCGCATGCAGGGCGAAATGGAATGCGTTACATGTCTTGCCTCCTGGGTGACGAAACGTCCCGGGACAGCCGAGACGTATCGCGCTGGGATTGAATGGGACTTTGTTTTGCGCCCGGCCTGCTCGACCCTGGAGCAGACCTTAGCAATCATTCCAGTGGTTGGGCCGCCAGCTCAGTGTTAGGTGGGAAGTGACTAACACGAAATTGGTTATATCGATGAGCGAGTAGCGAGTTGTCATACGTTTGTCACGGAACTGTTTTTTTTTTGAGGTCGGTGACCTTATCAAACAACAGAACACTTGCTACCGATTCTCTGTTCAAGTCGTCTACCCATTCGAGTCTCAACGTAATCGGAACCGGGGCTTGAGGTTCCGGAACCGTTGTTCACCTAGGCACAGGCCAGCTATGCTTCGACATCTCGCTCTTTGCGCTCTTGCTGTTCTCTCTCAGTCCGCGGCCCATTCCCAAACATCGCAGAGGCTCTCCGTTCCCGCAGATTCCGCGCGCTGGGAACTGCAGGGGCAAGCCAAGGCGGCTGAATATCAGGGTCGCAAATGCCTCTTGCTCGATGGCGGAGCGGCGGTTTTGAAGGACCTGGAAATGCGCGACGGAGTTGTCGATGTGGATGTCGCAACCTCTGCAAGCCGGGGGTTTGTCGGTTTCGACTTTCGGATCGCCGCTGACGGCACCAACTACGAAGAGGTCTATCTCCGCCCACACAAGTCCGGGCTTCCTGACGCCATGCAGTACACGCCGGTTCTCAACACCGGCCGCAACTGGCAAATCTATAACGGGCCAGGCTTCACCGGCGCGGTCGATATCCCGAAAGATGTCTGGTTCCATCTGCGTCTGGAGGTGGCGGGAGCGCAGGCAAAGCTCTATGTCAAGGACATGGACAAGCCTGCGCTAGTGATGAACGATCTGAAAAGCGGAGTGCAGAAGGGCCAGGTGGCCTTATATGTCCTGACCGGCGCAACCTATTTTTCGAATTTCGAAGTACGGACAACTCCCGATGCGCCCTGGGAGCGGCACTGGCCGCCGATGCCGCCGGACACTCTGACCAAGTGGAGCCTGTCGCCTTCGTACGATGCGCTCGAACGGAATCTGGAGCGTCCGCTCCCGCGCTCCGAGAGCGATTCAATACACTGGCAGGATGTGGAGGCGGAGGCGCCGGGCTTTGTGGTGATCTATCGTTATCGCGAGGCCCCGCATCCCATGGTCACGTTTCAGGGTGACTTTTCGAAGCGTCTGGAACCCCAGCCAGGTATGAAGGTCGTGTATGCGCGGACCAGCATCGATTCCGATCGCGACCAGGTGAAGAAGCTCTACATTGGGTATAGCGACGACGTCAGCGTGTTTCTGAATGGCAAGATTCTCTTCCGTGGCCGAAGCGCCCAGAACTTTCGCGACCCCGGGTTCCTGGGCATCGTGAACCCGGAGAACGACGCCGTCTATCTTCCATTGAAGAAGGGCAGCAATGAACTGATGCTGGCGGTCAGCGAACTCGGCGGCGGATGGGGATTCATTTGCCGCTTAGCGGAACTGGAAAACTGAGCTCACGCAGGTCGCCTCCTGGGCGCTGCTCGCGATTTCTTTGCTTTAAGCCACGCGGGCATGAAGGTGTCGGCCCGCTGCGCGATCAGCCTACTACTCACTCTTCTCGGCGGAAGCTATGACTAAGAGCCGTTGCCGATTGTCCCTCACGTTTCGAATTTGTGTGTTTCTAGTTGTGCTCGGCGGTGCGCCCTGTTTTGCACAACAGCTCACTGGAGTGTGGGAGGGTACGTACTCTGAGGTTCGGCGCATGATCGTCTTCGGTATCAACTTCGAGTCCGAAACGAAGGGTACGTTGCAGATCTTAGGCAAGCAAATTCCCATCACGGCAATGCACGCTGAAGATGGCGGCGTGGAGATTCGAACCGAGGGCGATAATCCAACGGTTTTCCTGGGGAAGGAGCAAGGCAACGTCATTACCGGGGAACTGAGAGATGGGGCTACGACTCTACGTTTCCGCATGGAACGCGAGCCGCCGCTTGCACCGCCTAACAGCCGAACGGAGGCATGGCGACAGGACTTGGACTATACGGAGCGAAAGCTTCTGCGGCTGGAAACCAGCTTCACGCCCGCTTCACGACACCAGTTCCTGGTTTCCATTTCGAGTCTGAGAGCCGCGACCGCAACATTAGACGACCCCCATCTCATCGTTGAACTCGCTCGGACCCTAGCTGCCATTGGCAACGCTCACACGCGCCTCTACCTGCTCCGCAATCGCACGGACCTGCGCCGTCTTCCAATTCGCGTCTGGTGGTTCCGCGATAAGTTACACATCATCAGGACCTCGCCGGAACAAACTGACTTGCTCGGTTGTGAGGTAACCCGTATCGCTTCTGTACCCGCCCTGCGCGCAAAGCAAATGGTCGCCGGACTTTACGCTGGTAGCAACGGCTGGCGCGACCACATGAGCACGTACACACTTACAAGTCCAGAGGTTCTCTACGGGGCCAATATAGCTCCAGGGATGGAATCCATTCGTTGGGACTTGAAGTGCAATGGTAAGGCATTGTCCGTTGATCTTAAGCCTTTGCCTCTGAAGCACTCCACTACGCCGGTCGAATCCTGGTGGGACCTGGCGCCCGACGCGCCGCCGACCCTTCAAGACGGGAAAGCAATGACTCTCCCGTTGGTTCCGCTCTATCTAAAACATCCAGACCGCTCCTATTGGTTTGAATTCGTCCCCGAGGTTGGGGCACTCTATTTCCAATACAACAGATCTGCGTCGGATCAGCAGGATCCGATTACACAGTTTGAGGAGGAGTTGATCAAGGCGATGACCAATCATCCGAAAGCCGCTTTGATTGTCGATCTCCGCTTCAATACCGGAGGAGACGGCAACGTTGGAAGGCAGATGATGGAGAGTATTCAGGACAGCAGTTCGTCCCGCAAGGTGTACGTCATTACAGGGCGCGCAACCTTCTCGGCCGGTTTGTTTCATGCGGTCCAGTGGAAGCACTGGGGCAAGGCAATTTTGGTCGGGGAGCAACCCGGGGATGGCCTTGAGTTCTTAGCGGAAGGTGGCAATGTTTTGCTTCCAAACTCAAGGCTGACCATTCATTTTGCTAACGCGAGGCACTGTTATTCCGCAGCGAGCAAAACGCCGTCCTCGGAATGCTTCAACGAACTTCGGGTTGAATCGCTGGCAATTCCTCTGCCGGCCACCAACAGCTTCGAGCAGTACCGCTCCGGCAGCGACGCTGCATTTGACGCTATTGTCGCTGACATGAAGAAAATAGCCACTGGCGGAAGGTGATCCCGGAATGAAGCCGATCTCGCCCGGTCTCTGAGAAAAGCGAAGGTGGGTGGGCCATTTTTAACGGGGATGTATAAAGCGGGTTTGTCTTATAACATTCGCCGAAATAACGGGGGTGCGCCAGTTCTCGCGCTTTTCGAGGGGTGCAAAGCCCATGTTGCGATCAGTCCGCCACACACCCTTCGCGAAAAAGCCGCGAAGGATGGGGCACCCACTGTGTGATTTGCCATCGGAAGGCGAGCCACTCGCCTGGAAGATTATTCTTCGCGGAGCACGTTTGCCGGATCGATGTGCAGGGCGCGTCGCACTGGGCCAGCGACGGCGAGCGATCCTGTGAGCAGCGTCGTAAAAGCAACCGCGGCGAGTACAAATGGATCCTGTGCCGACGCCTGGTAGACGATCGCTGAGAGGACCCGGCTTGCGGCGACGCCGAGCAGCATCCCAACGACGGACCCGCTAGCCAGCAGGATCAGCATACGGCCGAGTGCGGCCGCGAGAATCTGCCTGGCCTGCGCACCGAGCGCGACACGAATGCACAGTTCGCGCAGGCGCTTGCTGACGGTGTACGACGCAAGGCCGAAGGTCCCGGTGATCGAGAGCAGCAATCCGAACGCGCCAAACAGTCCGAGGGCCACTGTGGCCACCTGGGCTACAAAGAACGTAAGCCCAAGCTGGTTGTGCCAGGCACTGGATTCCCGGATAGGAACGGCGGGATCAAGATCACGGATTACCTGTCGCATGGTAGCGGCCATATCGTTGGTGGCGAGGTCCGAGGTATCAGGCCGCATCCGGACGATGAACGATGTGTGAGGAGTTGGTTCCTGCGTGATCGGGAAGAACGCTACCGCTTTCCGATCTTCACTGAGCGAAAAATATTTCCCATCCGCCACCAGACCCACGATCTGGATCGACTTGCCGGAACTGTTCTTGAAATAGCGGCCGACGACGTCGTCGGAGTGGAAAAGGCGGCGGACGAACTCGCGATTCACAACGGCAACGGGCGGCGTGTCCGCCTTGTCGGTAAAGCTTACGTCGCGCCCCGCGAGCAGGGGCGTTTCAGCGGCGGTAAAGTATCCGGGTGAAACCAGGTAGGCAAAGGCGCCAAATGCTCGGTTTGAGGGCCTGAAATCGGTCGTTTGCTGAGAGAAGATATCGGGAGTATTCGCATCCAGCGAGAGGGGCGTGCTGTTTGCGTAGGCTGCAGCTTCCACTCCCGGGAGTTGCAAGACCCGATCCAGCAACCGGCGCTGGAAATGGTCGGCCGTCTCGTTCGAATAGCCGGCCTGACTGAGTTCGAATTTCGTCAGCACTACATGCTTGGGATTGAAACCCATATTCATGTTCAGCTCTTTGCCCAGGCCACGCAGCGAGACAAAGGCAGCCGTGACGGTGACGCAGCAGAGCGCGATCTGCGCCGCCAGCAGCACATCGCGAAGGGCCCAGCGGCGCCCTGCGACGGGTTGGCTTCCGCCGCTCTTGACCGCCTCATTCGGATCGGTCTTGAAGATCTGCCGCAATGGCATCACCCCGAACACCACGCCGGCGAACACCGAGATCAGCAAGGCCATCAGGATCAGCGATGGCTGCGGCAATATGACATGGAACCTCATCGGGTATTCGGTGGGTGGATGCCAGTTCGCCAGGCCGGTGATGGCCATCCAAGCTAAGCCGCAGGCGCACGCACCTCCGAGCAATGAAATCACAATGGCCTCGGCCAGGATCTGGCGGACGATGCGCCAGCGGCTCGATCCAATGGCCATGCGGATGGCGATCTCGCGCATGCGGTCGGCGGTACGCACTGCGAACAGGCTGCCGAGGTTGGCGCAGGCGGCGAGCAGAACTATGCCGGCCAGTCCCAGCACCCCAGCCAGAAAACCGCGCGCTGGCGCGCCGAAAAAGTCGCCCATCAGGCCCGGACGAGTCAGCTTGAGTGTCAGCTTCTCTTCATCCTTCGGATACTGCCGCCGGATGCGGGCGGCAATCGTGTTCAATTCAGCCTGCACCTGGGGGAGCGTGATACCGTCCTTGATGAGCACGATGGAGTAGACCTGCAGATCGCTCCGCGACTCAAGCCAGTTGACCCCTCCCAGCGATGCTTCGTTCGCCATCGGAACGAAAACGTCACCCTGCACGAATTTTTCGGTCCCGTAGAAGCCTTCCGGGGTAACACCTACGATCGTGTAGGGCTGCTTGTTAAGGCGGATGGTCTTCCCCACAATGTTGGGATCTGCGTCAAAATCACTATTCCAGGCGGACCAGGAGAGCACGGCAGCCTCGGAGGCGCCGGGATGATCGTTATCCGCGCGCTGCAGAAGACGCCCGAGGAACGGCTTGATGCCGACGACCTCGAAGTACTGCCCGCTCACTTCGCATCCCCAGACAGGCCGGGTGACGCCGTTGGCCTCCAGACCAAAATTGTCTATGGTCCAGGCAGCAACAGCCGAAAACACCGAATTTCCATCGCGGACATCGCGCACTTCCGGATAGGAAAAATTCGGATAGTTCTGATCGGTGTGCGCGAGCGTCATCACCCGGTCTGCATGCGGTATGTCAATTGGCCGAAGGACCAAAGCCTGGAGCACGCTGAGGACAATGAGGTTGGCGGCGATCCCCAGCGCCAGGGTGAAAACCGCGGTGACGGCAAAGCCGGGAGAACGGCGCATCTGGCGTAGGGCGAATCGCAAGTCCTGCAGCAGGGTCGTCATGGTCGGCCTCTGGGTGACGATGTGGTTCCGTGGAAAGAAAGGCAACTCGAGCGCCAAAGTGTCGTGAATGCAACTGCATGAGAACGAAGCAGCTTGCGGAATCCCGCAGGTGTAGGGGAACCGAATTGGGTGTCCGGTTTCAGCGGAGGGTGTCCGTGAATGAACAGGGACGGCGGCGATAGCAACGGCTCAGATCGACGTCACCGGAATCGCCAGCAGATCATCGACTAACCCCATTTCTTTCTGCACAAACGGTTCGGCATAGGTCACGCCGGCCTGCATGCCATAGAAGCGCGCCATCGACTCGATGCGGGCGCGAATCTCGGCCTGCGCCGGGAAGATGCCGCTACCCGCTTGCTGGTCGGTGAACTGGGACTTGTAGGCCATCAGAGACTCGAAGCGCGCTTCGAACTGCTCGGTGATATCGACGACAAACGTAGGCCGTACGTCGCGGTACAAGCTGGCATAGATAATCTTAAACGGCCGATGAGGCAAGGTAGCGCCGGCGCCCTCGCCGGCAATGTCAGCAGCGCCCACGTGTTGGCTGACGGCTGACGGCTGACGGCTGACAGCTAACTTCGCCAGTCCCGCCAGAAACGCCGCCTCATATCCCAACACCGACGCCGTGTAGTGATCCGGATGGCGCCCTTCCCAGTAGGGAAGAATAAGCACGCGGGGCCGCTGCTCGCGCAGCACGCTAGCAACTCTAAGCCGGTTCTCCCAGGTGTTCTCGACGCGGCCATCGGGGAGGTCGAGGGCCTGCCGCCATGACGCTTTCAGAATGCGTGCCGCCTCGGCCGCTTCGCGAGCCCGATCTTCGGCGGTGCCGCGCGTCCCCATTTCGCCCTGCGTGAGGTCGAGAATGCCCGTGCGGTAGCCGCGCTCGGCCATCTTGAGCAGTGTGCCGCCGCAGGTTTGTTCCACGTCGTCGCGATGCGCGGCTAGGGCGAGAATGTCGAGGGGCATAAATGCGTCGTTGGTCGTTAGTCCTTGGTCGTTCGCGTGTTATGGCCTATGGTTGATTCTGTTCGACTCCAGGTAATTCTAGAATGCCAACGACTAATGACCATAGACCAACGACTGTTTCTAAGCTGCCGGTTTCGTCGTCCGCCGGTTAGCCAGCACAAATGCCAGACCGAACATGAAGAGCGCAAACAACACCAGAGTCAAAATGGACGCGCTCAACGAGAACGAACTCGGCGCCTCAGGATACATGAGGGTCCGCAATGCTTCGACGCCGTAGGTCAGCGGATTGGCATACATCAGCCAGCGAAGCCACCCCGACGCGCCCGAAAGAGGGAAGAGGGCGCCCGAAAGCAGCCAGAGCGGAATCAGGAACAGATTGATGATCGCGTGGAATGCTTGGGTAGAATCCATGGGCCATGCGATGGCAAAACCGAGCGCAGTCAGCGCGAAGGAAACCAGGAAGACGGTCAGGACAATGAGCCCGAAAGAAGCCGCGGTCATGTGCACGCCGACGAAGGGCGCGAACACCAGAAAAATCAATCCCTGCAATGCCGCCAGAGTTGTGCCCCCCAGAACCTTCCCAAGAACAATTGCGGCACGCGGCACTGGAGCGACCAGCACGGAGAGAAGGAAGCCCTCGTTGCGGTCTTCGATGACTGACATCATGGTGAAGATCGCCGTGAAGAGCACGATCATCACCAGTGTGCCGGGATAAAAGTAGTCAAGATAGTGCTGCTGCCCGGCACCTTGTCCCGAGCGAAACGAAGTTCCGAAGCCGGATCCGATGACCACCCAGAATAAAAGCGGAGACAGGATGACGCCCACCACGCGCGCCCGCTGTCGGTAGAAGCGTACCACCTCGCGCCACCACAAGGTGAACGCGGGCAGCAGGACTCCTGCCGATGCGGGGGCGGCTGTCGGAAGGGTTGCAGTGTGAGTCGCCATTATTTTGTAATTTGGTAATCGGGTAATTTCGTATTTTAGAACAGCTGTCGCGTTGCGCTTTTAAATTACAAAATTATCCGATTACAAAGTTGCCAAATCGCTTTCAGTGTTTCTTTGCCTTCTTCTTTTTTCCGGTTTCCGCTGCGGCCTCGGCTTCTTCGTTCCAGAACCGGTGGCCGGTGCGATGAATGAAGACGTCTTCCAGCGTCGGTTTGCTGACGCTGAGGGACTGGATCTCGCCGGGGAATGCCTCGACTACGTCGGGCACAAAGCGATGCCCGCTCTCGATCTCCAGTCGCACTTGAGTGTCCATGACACTGGCGTCGACGTGAAACTTGCTGCGGATGCGGTCGGCCAGGCTCTGCGGATCGCGCGCTTCCAGCAGGATTACATCGCCTCCGATTTCGCGCGTGAGTTCTTCTGGCGTGCCCAGCGCCACCAGATTGCCTTCGTTCAGGATGGCCAGCCGGTCGCATCGTTCCGCCTCTTCCATCAAGTGCGTGGTGACGATGACGGAGACGTGCTCCTGGTCGCGCAGGATCTGGAGGTATTGCCAAAGATCGCGCCGCGCGCCGGGGTCGAGCCCGGTCGTCGGTTCATCCAGCAGTAGAACCTCGGGGTGATGCAGGAGGCCTTTGGCAAGTTCAATGCGCCGCTGCATTCCCCCGGAAAACGTTTCAACTCTGTCGCTCGCGCGGTCGAGCAATCCGACACGGGTCAGAATCTCGTCAATCCGCGTCTTCAGTTCCTGGCCGCGTAGACCATAGAGGTGTCCCTGATGCCAGAGATTTTCATAGGCGGTGAGTTTCGGATCGACGCTCTGTGCCTGGAAAACGACGCCGATGTGGCGCCGCAGCGCACCCGGCTGCCGAACTGCATCCAGCCCGACAATGGTGGCGGTCCCAGAACTCGGCACCATGAGAGTAGAAAGGATCCGGAAAAGAGTGGTCTTACCACTGCCGTTGGGACCGAGCAGCCCGAATAACTCCGCGGGACGAACGTCAAAGGAAACGCCGTTGAGCGCCGTTCGATCCTGATAGCGATGAACCAAGCCCCTGACTGCAATTACAGCCGAGTTGGCCTCCATGGCTGGAGTTTCCGCCGGGGCGAGAGCGATGGCGCTCGGTTTTGAGGTCACAGGCTATTCTACGTCTTTCAATTGCGGATCTTCATATTCGGACAGACACGACGGGTTGTCCTCATACTGCGACGGCTTTCTGCTCGCGGCCCGCAACCCGCTCCTCAAAGGAAACCGGGACATGGCGCCAGACTTGTATGGCAAGAACGACGGTTGTGGCCAGAAGCAAGGCGCCCACAGCCACGTGCACTACGGTTGAGATCACCATAGGAAGTTCTGGCTGCGCAGCGTCCTTCCCCCACATGACGCGCGTGATGAACGCGAGAAATCCCAGGCAGAGTTGCGCCACCATGAGGCTGAGCATGGCGATCGCGGGCCGCTTCACGGCTTCCACGTTCGGATAGACGGAGATCGCGCGAATGGCAGTCCAGGACAGCACAATCGCCACCACCCCGGCGTGGACCACGTGGGGCCACCAACCGAGCCCGTTGTGGCGGAACATGGCGCCCAGAATCAACTGCACGTAGAGCACGAAAATCGAAAGCAGGGTCAGCGTGAATAGAGTCGGGCGGCGTACATCGAGTTCGACGCGCGGTTGCTCCTCGACCCAACGCCTGCCCGTGAAGACGGCGATCGCGACGGCAATGCAGAAAAACGTCTGAGCGACCGCGGCGTGCGCACTGGAAATTGCGGGAGGGAGGAAAAAAAGCACCGTAAGTCCACCCAGGATGCCCTGTGTGATCACGGTGCCGAGCGCGGCCAGACCCAGCAGTTTCAGCCAGCGGCGCTTTTCAACTCGCCAAGTCCAAACCGCCAGCACGATGGTGAGCAGGCCAACAAACTCAGCGACCATTCGGTGGCCATGCTCGTACTTAATTCCGCCGACCATCTGCGGCATCTTATAGAAGGACCCAAATGTAGTTGGCCAATCCGGTACCGAGAGACCCGCATCATTGCTGGTGACCAGGGCTCCGGCCACGATCAGCACCAGGGTGATGCCGGCGGTGAAGATGGCAAAACGGTGCAACCCGCGATGGTACGGAATTTCGATACCCTTCAGAACGGCCCCCAGGGAACCCGCTTCAGCAGTGCCCAGCGCTCGATACGCCAGTCTCCCAAATATGCAATTTTAGCAGATGCGGAGAGGTGCTCATCGTACAAAGCTCACGTCGGCGGGCGTCCTCTTACCCTTAGACTTTTTGCGCTGCCACAGAATTGGGCAACTCCATCGCCTGGATAATTGCGTCGGCGAATTCGGCCGTGCCCGCGCTGCCACCAACATCCCTGGTCAGCTTGCTTCGGTCGCGATAGACATGGTCGATGGCGCTGCGGATCTTCCAAGCCGCGTCCGCCTCCCCGATATGACGCAGCATGAGCAGAGCCGAACGCAGCAGGGCCGTCGGGTTGGCAATGTTCTTTCCCGCTATGTCGGGCGCGGAACCGTGCACCGCCTCGAAGATGGCGCATTCGTGGCCGAAATTCGCACCCGGTACCAGTCCGAGGCCGCCGACCAGGCCGGCGCACAGATCGGAAACGATGTCGCCGTAGAGATTTTCAAGCAGCAGAATGTCGTACTGGTATGGGTTCATCACCAGTTGCATGCAGGTGTTGTCGACGATGTGCTCGCCGTAAGTAATTTCCGGATACTCCTTGGAGACATTGCGGGAGCAGCGCAGAAACAAGCCGTCCGACATCTTCATGATGTTGGCTTTGTGAATACAGTGGATCTTTTTCCGTTTGTTCTTGCGCGCATATTCGAAGGCGAAACGCGAGATGCGCGTGGATGCCTTTTCGGTGATGATCTTCAGACTTTCCACGACGCCGGGCACCACTTCGTGCTCGATTCCGGAGTAGAGGCCTTCGGTGTTTTCGCGCACAATGATGAGATCAACATCGGAGTAGCGCGTGGGAATGTGAGGCAGGTTCCGAATGGGGCGGAAGTTCGCGAATAGTTCGAAGCGTTTGCGCAGCTCCACGTTGATGCTCGAAAAGCCGCCGCCAATGGGCGTTGTCACCGGCCCCTTCAGACCGACCCGGGTGCGCTCGATCGACTCCGTCAGTTCTTTCGGGATGTACTCTTTGTATTTTTCGAAGGCCTCGGCCCCGGCCGCGAAAGTCTCCCACTCGAATTTCAAGCCCGTCGCTTCGAGAATGCGAACGGTGGCCTGGGTGACTTCGGGTCCGATGCCGTCGCCCGGGATGAGAGTGATTTTATGCGCCATGAATGTTCACGTGGGGACGGCGGTGAGTGTCCCTTGCGGGACTCAGATTCTCTCGCTTTCTCCACCCAGCGGTCACGCGCTGGGCTAACGAATGCCGCCGCTCCGCGGCTTATCCACTCTTACCTACCGCTTGCCTTCGATCAGGCAAGTCGAGCCGCAACGGATCGGGCCTTATCGCCGATTTTTATTTCGTTGCGCCTTTGCCCTTCGGCTCTGAGGGCTCTTTCGCCTTTATCAGTTCTTTCAATTCCGCCATGAATTCCTGTACGTCTTTGAAGTCCAGATAGACAGAGGCAAATCTCACGTACGCAACTTTGTCGTAGCGGCGCAGGCGGTTCATGATTAGCTCGCCCAGTTCGCTGGTCTTACGCTCGCGTTCCGGGGACTCGATGACGAAGCTTTCCGCTTCGTTGACGATCTGCTCCAATTTGCCAATCGGCACGGGCCGCTTTTCGCAAGCGCGCATCAGCCCATTCAGTACTTTCTGCCGGTCAAAGCGCTCACGCCGGCCGTCTTTTTTCACGACCATGTAGGGGATTTCGTCGATGCGCTCGTAGGTCGTGAAGCGTTTCTGGCACTTGAGGCATTCGCGGCGGCGGCGGATCGATTCCGCTTCCTTGCTCTCGCGCGAATCCACCACTTTGTCATTTTCAAATCCGCAAAAAGGACACTTCATATCGCTTAATTCAGCACAGGAGTAGCAGTAATTGTAGCAGGGTGGGTGTCAGGTCTCAGGTCTCCGGAAAATCATTCGCAGATTGTCTTGGTTTTCCTTAGACCTGCCAGCTGCGACCTAAGACCTGACCATTTCAGGGCGCATTCTCGGCCGGCATGACTTCCTCCGCTTTCGCACTTTCCGCGGAAAGCTTCCTCAGCGAGAGACGTTCCCGATGCGCCAGTAACAGACCGAGAGGCACTACCGCCACGAATGTGACCAGCCAAAGCATGATGCCGCAGCTGACCGCGAGTTCTTTGGGGACAATGTCGAAGACATGGTCGAGCGCACTGATCGTCGCAAGCTGAGAGCCGCCGCCGACACCCGGCAGTTGCACCATTGATCCAACCATGCTCGAACCCATGAGCAGAAGAACCTTGGTGGTGGTCATGACAGCCAGGGGTGCGCCGTACGCATGCGTCACCTCTTTGTAAGCCACGGCGATGACCCACCACATCGCCACCGACACGGCTGACAATTGCAGAAATGCGAATGGACCATGAATGGTGTCGAGCCCGACGGTGAATTCACGAATCTTTTGTGCGAGCCGATGGCCCAGGTTTCCAGCCAGATGGGAAAAACGGCCCTCGACCCACTGCGCGATCCCTTGCCCCCGGTAAGCCATCAGCACGGCGGCGCAAAGAAGCCCAAGCACAAGCGCGATCAGGCCGTATCCCGTGAGGTGAATCCAATGCCGGACTTCCGGCGGAGCGGCTTCCGCGAACGTACGCAGTTTCGAGGGTAGAAAAATCGCAGCCACCAGCAGGACCGTAAAACCTCCGATGTCGAAAATGCGCTCTACCGCCCAGACCGCCACTTGCGAAGCTACACTCAGGTTCTCGCGGCGCGCAATCAAGTAAGGGCGAATCAGTTCACCCGGACGGCCGAGCAGCGCAAGTCCCGTAAATCCGATCACGGTCGGTGCAACCAGTCCAAGGATGGATGCTTCTTTGCGCACGGGCCGAAGAAAGATTTTCCATCGCACGGCGCGCAAGAAATAGGCGAGGTAGATGAGGGCTATGCCGTGCAGAATATGTTTCCAATTCAGTCCGTACTGAAACAGGCGGGCCCAATCAAAGTTCTGCCACGTCCGGAATTGGAGGTAGACCAGCACCGCCAGCACGACGAAAGCAACCGTGTACGCAAGGTATTTCTTATTGTTCATGCGGTGCGAATCAGCAGGACAGGCACACGTACGCAACGAGCACGTCCCCAGTTGAAGGTAAATGAGCGAGGAGGAAGGGTCAACGTTGGGGCGGCGTTGCGGATGCGCCCGGCGCCGGCGGGTTGGTGGTTTTTGTTTTGGTGCGTTCCGCCTCGGCCTTCTTTGCTTCCGCGATCTTTTTCCGATTGTATTCGCGCACAATTCGGGACACGTAGGCGCGCGTTTCGGTGTAGGGCGGCACTCCCTGGTATTGCTCCACCCGCTTGGGTCCAGCGTTATAGGCAGCCAGCGCTTTGATCAAATCGAAGTTGTAGCGCTCCAGCAATTCGCGTAAGTAGCGGCTGCCGCCGGCGACATTCGATTGCGGATCGAAAGCATTGGCGACACCGAGCTTGCTTGCTGTGTCGGGCATCAGTTGCATCAAGCCCTGCGCGCCCTTGCGCGACACGGCGTGCGAGTTGAAACCACTCTCGGCGTGGATCACGCTGTTCACCAGGTCGGGATCCAGATGGTAGGCAGCACTGGCCGAGTTCACAACCTGATTCAGGTCCAGAGCCGGCGGGAGAACCGTGGGCACGGTGGGCGCTGGTGCGGGAACTGCAGCGGCCACCGTCGGCGGCGGAGTCAGTTCTTCTTCAAAGCTCTCGATATCCGCCGTTGGCACGTCGATGAAGGTGGCGGTACCCTGGTCGAAGAAGAGCCGCGTGTTGTCACCGACGATGGTGCGATGCTCGTGGTGAATGGTAAACCCATTGCGCAGCAGCGCCACTTCCGCGGCCGATGCAGACGAGCAGAGCAAGCCGGCCACGACGGCAACCAGGATTGCCGGCCTTCGCATAGCTCGAGTTGTCGGTTCAGTATTCATCCACATTGCTGACGACGACCGGTTCGAGCGCAGTTCCGTTCAGAACGTGCTGGATGGCAGCCGCCACGCCGCTTTCCGCGTTCGAGCGGGTGAGAGTCCAGCCCCGCCCACGCAGATCTTCCGACGCATTTCCCATGATAAAGGGATGCCCGGCAAAGGCAAGCATTTCGATATCGTTATAGTTGTCACCAACGGCCATGACCTGGTCGGGGGTTATGTTCCGATACTGTGCCCAACGCTCGAGCGCGTGGCCCTTGGAGCACCCCGTGTTCAGCACATCCACAATCGACAGGTCGCGTCTTGGATACTCCGTGCGCAGCACTGTAATGGGCAGCCCGCAAGTCCCGAGCACGTGCAGGACCTGATGCATCAAGGCCACCGGCCCACAGAACATGGCTTGGACCGGGTCGGTGATCAGCGCATCTTCGATCGGAATGACGAAATCGATGTATTCCAGATTCTTCTCCAGCCAGCGCTGAATGCTCGCCTCCAGTTCCGCCAGATGCTCGACAATGATCGTGCCTTTGCCTTCGCGGTCAAAGGTTAGAACGGTTTGGCCGCGGAATTTTTGCATCCTGCCGCATATGTTGCGGCAGGTCTCGCGGGGCAGCAGATCGCGGTGGAAGGTTTCCCCGGCAAGCGACCGGGTAATGGCGCCGTTGGAGCTGATTAGCCACAGGTCGAACCCCAGTTGCTGCGCAATCGGCAGAGCAAAGGCGTGCCGCCGTCCAGTAACCAGGATGACCTCGATCCCCTGCGCATGCGCGTGCCGAAGGGCGGCAAGATCGGGCCCGGAAATCTGAAATTGCGGGTTGAGCAGGGTGCCGTCGATATCAACAGCAATCAGGCGGATGGGAACGGCGGTCACAAGTTATTTTAGCATTGAAGTGTAGGGCGGACACTCCCTTCGGCTTGGCTCAGCACGACAAAGGTACCGATCACGGCCACGCAGTGAGCTGCGCCGACCTTAACATCACGGCCCGGTAGGGCCCTTCGACTCCGCAGCGGACTCGCTTCGCGAATTCGCTGCTTTGCTCAGGGTGACAGGGGTGTGGCTGGATAAAAAACTGACACCTTTTCAGGGCAGGTTCTGTCCGCTGCCTGCCGGCAGCCTAGTGACGATGCGTTTCGAACCAAGGCAGCCGAATATGCGACAATCCCACCCTACGGAGACTCTCGATGAAATTGCGATTCCTACTGCTGTTTCTCACGCTGCTTCCTGTCTCTCTGCCAGCGCAGTCCGCCTCTGAACCCGGCAAGCCCTTCGTGGTCGAATACTATTACAAGGCGAAATGGGGTTACGCCGACGAGTTTCTGCAGCTGTTCAAGAAGAACCACTACCCGCTGCTCAAGAAGCAGGTTGAGATGGGCCGCATGCTCAAAGTCTGGATGGATCAGCCGCGCTACCACACGACCGAAGATGGCCGCTGGGACTACCGCGTCACCATTGTGTTCAAAAACTCCGCGGCGGCCAATGAGCCCTTCGACGAAGAGAGCCTGAAGAAGCAACTCTATCCCGACCAGGCTGCTTACCAGAAAGAAGAGCAGCGCCGGTTTGCGATCCTCGACGGGCACTGGGATGTGCCCATCAAGAGCGTCGATCTGCAGTAGATTCCCCTTGCGCTATTGGGGGGCGTTCCCCGGGGCGTTCCCCAACGGGCATGCCCCGAGAATCACTGTAATTTTGGCCGCCAGAGGTGTCTAATTGTTGTGGGAGGAACTGCCATGACACCCTTGGTGCATGCCAGGCATCGCCACGTCAGCTATTTTCATGGGCACCCTCTGCATGGAGCGTTTTCGCTGATCGCCAGTCTCGTCCTGGCGGGACTGATCGTGATCACGCTTCTGGTGACCACGGCGCGCTGACGCGGTAAGAACACTGAGCGGAAGAGCGTGCTTTCAGAGTACGTCTGCTGTTGCGGCGGGCGCGATACGGGTGTGTTGGCTGATTCCTGCCTCTTTTCTTCCGTTGCCACCTTCGTCGGGCGATGCATCAACTCTGAAAAAGATGTAAAAGAACGATGACTTTCGCGCGCGAAAGTTTTTGTCCAACTGATCGGAATTTGGATTTGACGCTCGTCCGAATTGGCCGATACGCTAACTCATGCATAGCTTGGATCGTGTCGAAGACTCACACGTAGATGCACTGCACGAGATCAGCACACAGCTGGCGACGGCGGATGGATTTCACGAAGTACTCACGCGGGTTGTGGAGTTTGCCGCGGCCCTGGTGAAGTGCGATTCCTGTTTCATTTATGTGTTGGATGGCGAGGAACTCGTCCTGAGGGCCTCGAAAAACCCGCACCCAGAGGTAGTGGATCGGCTGAGACTGCGCGTGGGGCAGGGAATCACGGGTTGGGTGGCGGAGCATCACGAAGCAGTGGCTATTTCCGAGAAGGCGTCCCACGACCCGCGCTTTCAGTTTTTTCATGAATTGCCCGAGGATAGTTACGAGGCATTCTTGTCGGTGCCTCTGAGGTCGCGCGGCCGCGTCGTGGGCGTGATCAACCTGCAACATCGGTTGCCGCATCACTACAATCGGCGGCAGATCCACCTGATCTCTGCCATCGGGTTTCTGGTGGGCGCCGAGATTGAATTAGCGCGCCTGGAAGAAGCCAACTCCAACCTCTCCGAACAACTGCAAACGCGAAAGATTGTGGAGCGCGCGAAAGGCATTCTGCAGCGCGACCTGGGGATGAGCGAAGAGCAGGCATACCTGGCCCTGCAGCGGCAGAGTCGCCAGAAGCGGAAGGCAATGAAGGATATTGCAGAAGCGATTGTGCTCAGCGATGAAGTGAAGGGCGGAGTGAAGGTACCGGATCCTTCGTGAGCGTTGGAGTACCAGGCGAAACGTCTTTTCAGAACGACAACCCAATCCAGCCAGAGGTGAATCCGGGAGCAGAGTGTAGATCTCCGCTCCCGGACCGTCACGGTGGACCTACTTGCCGGACGAGGTGGCGCCGCTCGCATTCAATCGGGCAACATCCACGGTGCCGGCGGGTACTTTGAAGTGGAGTGTCATGCCGAACTCGGGAAGTTCCATACGGTCAACGAAAGTTCCCGCTGGTCTTGACACCAGGACCAAACGGCTGAGGTCCGTGGATTGAGAGGGCGTTTGATCCTGAACCAGCAGAATATAGCTAGTCCGATTGCCGCTGAGTTTGCGGATGGTCAGCATTTCAGAAGGTCCGTCGTCCGCCATCGAAAATGAATATTCTCCGGCGGGAAGAACGGCGTTCTGCCAATGCACCTCCTGAGTCAGAGTGAAGTGTCCGCGTGCGGCTTCTGCCGCGGCGGGGCTGACGAAGAGGCTTAAGCTGCTCACGGTGAAGGCAGTGGCAAGGGCGAATTTGCGAATCGATTTCATGGAATCTCCTGTTCTGAGTCGGGTGAGCGCACACATCGGCACACGAATAGTGCCGAAACAACGTGGGCTCCAGTTGTGGCTAAGAACAACGAGGTCAGAAGGAATTGCCTGCCGCAACAGAGCTAGCAGGCAAATAGAGGGCTTCGCAGGACCCGCAACAGAGCAAGCTACGAAACAATTTCACTATGAAGGAAGCCGTGGCCGAAGTCCAATTGAAAAAGCAGATAGGTGCGATCAGCGGGTGGTCGAGACCGTCGACGCTCCGAACAGCAATCCGGCAACTTCCAATCGATGCGCGCCTAGCCCCGTTGAAGCGAGTTTCTGCGCGTTTGGCCGTGCGGATTTGCAAAAGTCCTGCTGGATACGAGAACATTATTGGTTTGTACACACCCCAGAGTTGTAATAAGGATGCAGCCACACTATGGCGATAGGGAAGAAGTCCGCAAGACACGCAGCGGCAAGCGTGGAAGTGAAGCCTGAGGATCGGTCTCATAATTCAAACATTCAGCCCGCAAAGGGCAAACTGGGCGTAATGATCCCCGGCATGGGGGCGGTCGCGACGACCTTCGTGGCGGGCGTGGAAGCCGTGCGCAAAGGAATTTCATCTCCGATCGGCTCCCTGACTCAGATGGGCACCATTCGCCTCGGTAAGCGGACCGAGGGGCGGTCCCCCAAGATCAAGGAATTTCTTCCGCTGGCCGGGCTCGACGATCTGGTCTTCACCGGCTGGGACATCTTCGAAGACGACATGCACGCGGCCGCGTCCAAAGCCGGCGTGCTCGAGCGCGACTTGCTCGACAAAGTGAAAGACCGGCTGAGTTCGATCAAGCCGCTCAAGGCCGTGTTCGACCACAACTACGTTAAGAAGATCGACGGGCCAAACGTCAAAAAAGGGAAGAACAAGCTCGAACTGGCGGAGCAGTTGCGTCAGGACATTCAAGACTTCAAGAAGTCGAGTGGAGCCGCTCGCCTGATCACAATCTGGTGTGCGTCGACCGAATCTTTCATTGAGCCAACCGCCGCTCATCAGAGCCTGAAATCGCTTGAGAAGGCGATGAAAGAGAACGACGAATCCATCGCGCCCTCGATGGTGTATGCCTACGCTTCGCTGATGGAGGGCGTTCCTTTCGCCAACGGAGCTCCAAACCTGACCGTGGACGTCCCGGCCATGGTCGAACTCGCTCACAATCGCGAAGTTCCCATTTGCGGCAAGGACTTCAAAACCGGGCAGACGCTGATCAAGACGGTGTTAGCACCTGCCTTCAAGGCCCGTCTGCTCGGCCTGAGCGGATGGTACTCGACCAACATCCTCGGGAACCGCGACGGGGAAGTGCTGGATGATCCCGGATCGTTTAAGACCAAGGAAGAATCGAAACTGGGCGCGCTGGAACACATTTTGCAGCCGCAGCTTTATCCGGAACTCTACGGCAATATTTTCCACAAAGTTCGCATTAACTATTACCCGCCCCGGGGCGACAACAAAGAGGGATGGGACAACATCGATATCTTCGGCTGGCTGGGGTATCCGATGCAGATCAAGGTCGACTTCCTGTGCCGTGACTCGATCCTCGCGGCGCCCATCGTGCTCGACCTGGTTCTGTTCCTCGACCTGGCGCAGCGCTCGCCCGAGTTGCGACGCCTCGGCATTCAGGAGTGGCTGAGTTTCTACTTCAAATCGCCGATGACTGCGCCCGGCCTGTATCCGGAGCACGATTTGTTCATCCAGTTGATGAAGCTGAAGAACACACTGCGGCATCTGAGGGGCGAAGAACTGATCACGCACCTGGGGCTGGAGTATTACGACTAGGGACTTGTGTAGGGCGGACACTGCTGTCCGCCCATTTCCGCGTCTCCCAATCGGCGAAGTTCATTCGCTGAAGAGCAGGTTGTACAGAACCCCCGCCACCGCCGCCCCGATAATCGGTGCAACCCAGAACAACCACAGCTGACCAATGGCCCATCCGCCCACAAAGATCGCGGGGCCGGTGCTGCGGGCTGGATTCACTGACAGGTTAGTCACGGGGATACCGATGAGGTGGATCAGCGTGAGCCCAAGGCCAATGGCGATCGGGGCGAAGCCTTGCGGCGCGCGCTTGTCAGTCGAGCCGAGAATGATCATCAGAAAGAAGAAAGTCAGAACAATCTCGGCCACCAGGCAGGCGATCAGCGAGTAGCCGCCGGGCGAGTGCTCCGCATAGCCGTTCGAGGCAAAGCCGCCAGCCACGTTGAATCCAGCCTTGCCGCTGGCGATTACGTATAACACTCCGGCGCCTGCGAGACCGCCCAGCACCTGCGCAATGACATACGGCAGAAGGTCGGAGGCCGGGAAACGCTTGCCCGCAACCAGTCCGACCGAAACCGCGGGATTGAGATGGCACCCGGAAATGTGTCCGATGGCGAAGGCCATGGTCAACACCGTGAGGCCAAAGGCGAGCGCCACGCCCGCGAATCCAATCCCAAGCCCCGGAAAAGCCGCCGCCAGCACGGCGCTTCCACAGCCTCCGAACACCAGCCAGAACGTACCAAAGAATTCTGCAAGTGATCTCGTTCGTATGGGCATTGTGATCTCCTCTCTGAGTTGTGAAATTGTGCGTCGCTACTTTGTATCCATCTCATACGCCTTCTTCAGCCAGTTCTTCAACTCGTCATTAATCCTGAGCCCGCCATGATATCCAATCTGAGCCAGAGATCACGATAGAATCATCCCAATGGCTCGCAAAAGAATTACTGGCGCTCACAATACCCTGTTTGTCCGCCTCCAGAAGAACTACTGCTTCGCCTGCGGCAAGAATAATCCCGAGGGCATGCACCTGCGCTTCACTTACGACGAAGAGCGCGACTGCTTCATCAGCCGGTTCCGACTGGGCAAACGCTACACCGGCCCACCTGGACACTGCCACGGGGGCATCATCGCAACCATCCTCGACGAGGCCATGGGCAAGGTGAATAAGCTGCGCCACGTCATTGCCTTGACTTCCGAGATCACCATTCACTATCTGAAGCCCGTGCCGCTGAACAAGCCGCTGCGGGTCGAATCGCGCGAGGTGAAGGTGACGAGGCGGCAGCACGTCAACATGGCGGAGATTCTGAACCGGAAAGGCGAGGTACTAGCGCGCGGTCGCGGACTCTTCATCGCTATCGATCCGCAAAAGATGTTCGCGAAGTTCGTGGAGCGATAGTGTAGGGGGGACACTCCTGTCCGCCTGCCGATTGCCATGAGACTGCCAGCAGGATTGCAGCGCAGACATTGGGCGGACAGGAGTGTCCGCCCCTACATCAGTCCTGCTCGTAGCACCCCTGCCAACTCCTCCACTCCCCGCCGCAATTCCTTTGGTTCCACAGCCGCGAATCCCAGCACGATCCCATTCCCACGGGCTCGGCCGAAAGCGTACCGGATGAGAGGCACGACCTCTACACCTTTTTCTGCGGCGGCGCGAGCCACTTCCTCCGCACCGAACTTGCTCCGCAACCAGCCAATCGTCTGCAGTCCCGCTTCGACGTTGGAAATCTCCAGAACGCCCTCGAGTTTCTCACGCGCGGCCTTGAGCAGAACGCTCAGCCGCTCCGCATACACCTCGCGCATGCGCCGGATGTGCCGCGCGAAATGCCCTTCGCTGATGAAGTCGCAGAGCACGGCTTGTCCCAGCAGCGGCGGATGATGCGTGCTGACCGATTGGGCTGCCGCGAAAACGTCCACCATCTCCGGCGGTACGACCAGGTAGCCCAGGCGCATGGCGGGAAACATCACCGCGCTGAAGCTGCCGCCGAAGATCACGACCCCAGCACGATCCAATCCCTGCAGCGCGGGCACGGGATGCCCCGAGTAGCGGTATTCGCTGTCGTAGTCATCCTCAAAGATCATCACGCCCGTCTTGCGCGCCCACTCCAGCAGCTCGAGCCGCCGCCGCAAGCTCATCGTGACCCCCAGCGGGAACTGGTGCGCCGGGGTGACATACACGAGTTTCGGAAGAGGCCAGCGCCGGATCCCACGCTGCAAATCCAATCCCTCGGCATCGACCGGGACTCCGCAGATTCGTGCCCCCACCGCGCGCAGAACAGCCGCCGCCCCCGGATACCCCGGTTCTTCCATCCACGTCGGTTCGCCCTGGTTCAGGAGCAGCCGCGCCGTACGGTCGAGTCCTTCCTGCGCGCCGGAAACAATCAGCACCTGTTCTGCGGTGCAACGCACGCCGCGCGATGTATTCAGATATTCGGCGACGGCTTCGCGCAGCGGACGGTACCCCAGGGTTTCGCCGCCCGCGAGAAGTTTGGTGGACGCACGGCGCAACCGCCGTGACGCGACTTGCGCCCAAAGAGCGGTCGGGAAAAGGTCAAGCGCCGGTTGGTTCGCGCGGAATGCCCGCACGGGCTGCGCGGGGCGGGACCGAAACGGCGGCAGGCGCTTCGCATACTCGGAGAGCGAAATGCGCCGGTGCGGCAATCGCGTTTCCGCGCGCAATCCACCCGCGTGCAGCAACTGCTCTGGCAAAACTTTGCTGACGTATGTGCCAGAACCAGTGCGGCCTTCGACATAGCCCTCGGATTTCAACTGCTCAAAAGCCGTGACGACGGTGGCTCGGGACAGCTTGTACATCTCCCCCACGTCACGGGTCGCCGGAAGACGCGCTCCCGGGTGCAGGCGTCCTTCCAGAATCGCGGCCCGCAATTGCTCATAGAGCCACCGATACAGGGGAACCCCCTCGGCCGGACCGGGCAGATTCAGGGGCAGGGAAGTGGTCTCGCGGGCCACGGAAAGTGGTATGCCTCCATTGTGATAAATGGACATCATGAGGATACCACTCTTCGGTTATCCTGTTTGCGTATCGAAAGGGAGATGCAGCCATGTCACAGAACAATGGACACAACACGACCAGCCTTCGTCTGAAGACGGGCCTCGCCGAGATGCTGAAGGGCGGAGTCATCATGGACGTCACCAACGCCGAACAGGCCGTCATTGCGGAAAGAGCGGGCGCGGTTGCCGTGATGGCGCTGGAGCGCGTGCCAGCGCAGATTCGCGCCGAAGGCGGGGTCGCGCGCATGGCGTCTCCGAAGAAGATCCGCGAGATCATGGCCAGCGTGTCGATTCCGGTCATGGCCAAGTGCCGCATCGGACATTTTGCCGAGGCGCAGATCCTGCAGGAGCTCGGCGTTGACTACATCGACGAATCCGAAGTCCTGACGCCGGCCGACGAAGCCCATCATGTCGACAAGCACGCGTTCACCGTGCCGTTCGTGTGCGGCGCGCGCAATCTGGGAGAAGCGCTGCGCCGCATTGCCGAGGGCGCGGCCATGATTCGCACTAAGGGTGAGGCGGGCACGGGCGACGTTGTGCATGCCGTGAAGCACATCCGCCAAATCGTGCAGGAGATGAAGATCCTCACCGTGCTCGGCGAGGAAGAACTCTACGCGAAAGCCAAAGAACATCAGGCACCGTACGAACTGGTGAGGATGGTCGCGCGCGACGGCAAGCTGCCCGTTCCAAATTTTTCCGCGGGCGGCATCGCCACCCCGGCCGACGCGTCACTCGTTATGCAGTTGGGGGCGGAGGCGGTCTTTGTTGGCTCGGGCATCTTCATGAAGAACTCGACGGAGTTCGCGGACCCGCTGGAAGCCGAGAAGCGGGCGAAAGCCATCGTTAAGGCTGCAACCCACTTCAATGACCCTAAAGTGTTACTTGAAGTCAGCGAAGATCTCGTCGGGGCGATGAAAGGACTGGCTGTCTCCGCTCTCGACGAAGCTCACATGCTGCAGACGCGGGGCTGGTAGCAGGAAGTCTGAACCACAGAGGGCACAGAGGAACACAGAGAAATCAGAAACTCCTCTGTGCACCTTTGTGTCCTCCGTGGTTGAAATGGAGTTGACGTGAAGATTGGAGTATTGGCGCTCCAGGGCGATTTTGACGCGCACCGCCGCCGTCTAGAAGAACTCGGCACGGAAGTGGTGCTCGTCAAGAAGCCAGAGCAACTCGATGACTTGGATGGCCTTGTGATCCCGGGCGGGGAGTCCGGGACATTTCTGAAACTGCTGGGCGAGGAGGGATTCGCCAAGCTGCGGGATTTCGTCCGCTCGAAGCCGACGTTCGGCACGTGCGCGGGGGCCATTCTACTAGCGTCTGAAGTGGAGAATCCGAAACAGGCCGGCCTGGGCGCGCTCGACATCACCGTCCGCCGCAACGCCTACGGCCGCCAGATTGACAGCTCGATCCGCGAGGGCCGCTTCCTGAATAATCCGATTGAGATGGTTTTCATCCGCGCGCCCAGGATCGAGCGCGTCGGCAGGGAAGTGGAAGTGATCGCGACCGAGGGCACAGACCCGGTCTTTGTCCGCAAAGGCAAGACGCTGGCCGCCACGTTCCACCCGGAACTCAGCCACGACCGGCGCATTCACCAGTACTTTTTGGACCTGATCGAAAATCCCCGGACCTCATGCTGAGCGACGACCCAGCGGGCGTGCAGGACCAGAGCTTGGCCCGCGGCTTCAGAAAAAAATAACCTTGCCTCTTGACAAGACTAATATGTAACCCTATAGTTACGCATTATGCGGAACCGATCGGTTACATATTCAGCGGAAGCTACCTTCCACGCGCTTTCCGATCCGACCCGCCGCGCCGTCCTCGACCTGCTGCGGAAGGGAGCTCAGCCCGCCGGCCAGATCGCCGGAGCGTTCCCCGTATCGCGTCCCGCCATTTCGAAGCACCTGCGCCAGCTTCGTCAGGCGCGTCTGGTCATCGAGCACCGTCGTGGGCGACATCGCTATTACCAGCTCAACGCTGAGCCGCTCAAGGCGGTAGACTCGTGGCTCGAACGCTACCGCAGTTTCTGGCAGGCGAATCTGGCAAACTTGAAAGCATTTGTGGAAGAGGAGTATGCCCGCGAAACGGGCAGGGCAAGAACAAATCATCCTTTGGAGAATGAACCATGAAGGCATTTCGCTACGCCGTTACCATCGCGCTCGTTCTGTGTGCCGGCTGTGCGCTGGCGCAGCCGAACGCTCAGAAGACCTTTGACACGCTGAAAGCGCTCGCGGGCAACTGGGAAGGGAAGAACAACCAGGGGCAGACGCTGCGCGTTTCGTTTCGTGAGACCGCCGGCGGCTCCGCGCTGCTGAGCGAGATTCACGGCCAGGGCCAGGAGAACATGATCTCCATGATCCACCTGGACGGGGATCGTCTCCTAATGACGCACTACTGCGGCGCCGGCAACCAGCCGCGCATGAAGGCATCACTTGCCCCAGACGCGAAGAGCGTCATTTTCGAATTCAATGACGCCACCAATCTCTCCAGCGCCGAAGCAGGACACATGCACCACGTCGTCTTCGCCATACCCGACGCCGATCACCACACCGAAGAGTGGACGTTCTTGGATCACGGCAAGGAGATGAAAGAATTGTTCACGCTGCAGCGCGCAAAGTAACCCCCGTAGAGACGCGGCTTGCCGCGTCTTTGGAGACGGGGCAAGCCCCGTCTCTACAAGTTGATCCACGAGGAACGACAATGGCTACAACCATCATCACGCCCGATCTCGATGTGATCGTTTCGGAGATCGACATCGCCGCGCCCCCGGAGCGAGTATTCAAAGCCATCTCCGATCCGGTTGAGATCCGGCGTCGCTCGCCCTCCCTCGCCGTGTACGAAATGGATGCTCGAGTCGGCGGTGCATGGTATCTGGAGATGCGTCCGCCTCAGCCTTACAAGGGTGTTGCAGTCATCCGCCACGACGGAGAGATTCTGGAGATCGATCCACCTCGATTGCTGGTTTACACGTGGCTCGCGAACTTTCACAACGATCCGAAGCGGCGCTCGATAGTCCGGTGGGAGCTGACGCCGACCAAAGATGGCACGCACGTGAAACTGACGCATAGCGGGCTCGCCACCGAGCCTGTGTCTGCAAAAGACTATGCGGGCGGGTGGCCAGGCGTGCTGGATGACCTGAAGAGCGCTGTTGAGGGCGTGAAGTAGAGGAGGCAAGCGTTATGTCGTCAACCATTGTCACTCCCGATCTGGATGCGATCGTTTCGGAAATCCACATCGCTGCACCGCCCGATCGTGTCTTTCAGGCTTTGACGGATTCTGAGCAGCTCATGCGCTGGTTTACCGATGCGAGTTGTCCGGTCAAGTTTTGGCATATGGACGCGCGCAAAGGTGGCAGGTACAGCTATGCGACCGAGAAGGGAAATTTCGAGGTGAACGGCGTGAGTGAGTTCGAGTGCCATGGCGAGATTCTTGAGATCGATCCGCCACGGCTGCTGGTCTACACGTGGATCGGCAACTGGCACCTCGATAAACAGCGGAAGACGATTGTCCGCTGGGAATTGGAGTCAAAGGGCGTGGGCACGCACGTGAAGGTTACGCACAGCGGACTTGCCCAGGAACAAACGGCACGCGAAGACTATCGCAGTGGCTGGCCGGGTGTGGTGGAAAAACTGAAAGAGTTCGTGGAGAAATAGAACGCCTAGATAGCCTCAATCAAGGAGACTGCATGGCAACAACCGCAATTACTCCCGACCAGAACGCAGTCGTGGCAGAGATTTTCATTGCCGGCCGCCGGCACGAGTGTTCGAGGCAATCACCGACCCACGCCAGGCGCCCCGGTGGTGGGGTCAGGAGGGTATGTATCGCATCAGCGAGCGGAAGGGGGATGTTCGCCGTGGTGGCAAATGGTCGAGCAGTGGTGTCGGCGCTGATGGCACATCGTTTTGGGTCGAGGGGGAGTATTTGGAAGTGGATCCGACCCGCCTGCTGGTCCATACGTGGGTCGCCAGTTGGAGCGGCCAGCTCAAGACCGTAGTGCGATGGGAACTGGAACCGACGGACGTGCACGGCTTGCATCCCAACGGTCCGCGTAGGGCTGGTACGGGCACCTTGGTAAGGTTGCGTCATGAGGGATTTGCCGCTGCTCCGGCAGCCGCGCTCAGCCACGCTGAGGGATGGAAGCGCGTGCTTGGGTGGTTGCAGGGTTTCCTGGAGAAGGGCGAGACCGCGGATACACGGAAGGTAACCACGAACGCGTAGGCAAGAGCGCCGCTCCACTGGAAAACTATTCCTTATGAGGTAGGTGCCCTTCGACTCCACATTGCCGTTGGCTTCGCCAGCGGCAATGTTCCGCTCAGGGTGACAAGGGTTTGAAGGCCGGGTATCCCGCATCATCATGGGATCTATCCGGCCCAGCGGTTGCGCTCTGCTTTATACTGAGAAAGATGTCGGGGACTGCTGACAAAACGTTCTACCTCGAGACTTTCGGCTGCCAGATGAATGTGCACGACTCCGAAAAGGTGATCGGCACGCTCTTGCAGGAAGGGTATCGGCAGGTGCCGACCGTCGAAGAAGCGGGTCTGATTCTTTACAACACGTGCTCCATCCGCGACAAGGCTGAGCAGAAAGTCTTTCACCGGCTGGCGGATTACAAGAAACTGCAGGCGCAAGGCAAGAAATTCGGCGTCCTGGGCTGTGTGGCGCAGCAGGAGGGCGAGAAGATCTTTGAGCGCGCGCCGCATGTGTCTATGGTATGCGGTTCCGCCTCCTACCGGAATCTGCCTGAAATGCTGGTGCAGATCGAGACAGGGAACCGCTCGACCGGGCTCGACGACCGTGCCACCGATCACTGTTTCGAGACCGAGTACACCGCTCGCACCAACCCGCATCGCGGCTACATCACGATCATCGAGGGCTGCGACAAATTCTGCGCATATTGCGTTGTCCCGTTTACTCGCGGCAAGGAACGGAGCCGGACATCTTCGTCGGTGCTGGCCGAGGCGCGACAGCTCGCCGACCTCGGGTACACGGAAATACAGCTCCTCGGGCAAAACGTGAACTCTTACCGCGATCCCGATGGAAAAAAGAGCTTTGCAGAATTGCTCGCGGCGGTGGGAGAGGTTGCTGGAATCAGGCGCGTCCGATTTACGACCTCCCATCCACGCGATTTCGGACGCGACATTGTGGACGTGCTCGAGGCCGTACCCACGCTTTGCGACCACGTGCACCTGCCCGTGCAGAGCGGTTCCACACGCGTGCTGGACGCTATGCAGCGCCTCTACACACGCGACCAGTACCTGGAGCGCATCTCGTGGATCCATGCGGCGCAGCGCGACCTCTCGATTACGACCGATCTCATCGTCGGGTTCCCGGGCGAAACCGAGCACGAATTCGAACAGACTCTCTCCTTACTGGATGAAGTCGGGTACGATAGCGCCTTCACGTTTAAGTATTCGCCGCGCCCGAATACCCCGGCCATCGGTCTTGACGACGCGATCCCCGATGGGGAAAAAGCTTGGCGCCTGGCGGTTGTGAACGAGAAACAGAAACAGATGTCTGCGCATCGTAATAAAAGACACCTGGGGCGGACGGTCGAAGTCATGGTAGAAGGGAAGAATCCCCGCGGACAGTGGATCGGGCGGACCTCTCAGATCAAGGTACTGAACTTTACCGTGCCCGAGGGTGTGGAGTTGAAGACGGGAAGCTACGTAGACGTGCGCGTAACGGCAAGTTTTTCCAATAGCCTGGTGGGAGAAATGGTTTCTGCTGCTCGAGGTTCCTGATGGAAGTCGAAATGAAAATTCGCGGCTTGATGATGGATCCTGTCACCAACATGCCGATTGTGTTGCTCAAGGACGTCGGCAGCGACACGGTGCTTCCCATCTGGGTGGGCGTCTACGAAGCCAACGCCATCGCGCTAGAAATCGAGAAGGTCAGCACCCCGCGCCCCATGACACACGACCTCATCAAGAATGTCCTGACCGGACTCGACACGCTGGTGCACAAGATCGTGGTCACCGAACTCAAGGACGATACCTTCTATGCCGTGATCTGGCTGGAACGGGAAGGGCACATCGTGAGCATCGATTCCCGTCCCTCGGATGCGCTGGCCCTGGCCCTGCGGATGGACTGCCCAATCTTCGTCGACGACCAGGTTTTGAAGAACTCAAAGCAGGCTGCGAACCTCTCCGATCGCGTGACCAGCGACGAGCTCCGCAAATGGCTCGAAGGCCTGGGCGACGATGACCTCGGCAAATACAAGATGTAAGCCGGGAATGAGGCTGCTTGCCATCGCCGCGTCGGTATTCCTGTAGGGGCCCGCCTATGGATTCCGCTGAACAGCTCCAGCGCATCTACCTGGCAGGATTCGAGCTCCAGACCTTCGACCGCTATCCCAAATGCGTCGGCGTGATTCGAGACAACTGCATCGCCTTGCTCGTCCCGGGCGTGGACGGTCTGCAGCTTCTGGGCACCCCAGGCTGGCGCATGGGCGAAGTCATGGGTGTTCTGACGGAAAGGGATGGCCGGCAGGTTTTCCAGGCTAAATCTGAAATCGTGGAAGCGACGGCGGAGAGACTGGCGATCTTGCAGAAGTTCCGGCAGGACTTGGCAGAACTCTTAAGGAAGGTGTGACGCTGAGGCGCTTCATGAAGCGGAACTAGGGCGGGCGACCGTTTCCACTTGTTGACATAATATCTGTTATCGGACACAACATATCAATCCGCGCTGGATACCGTCCCGCCTACGGAATTGGGGCATCCTTAGCGGACTGCTGCCTCTGTGACACCAACCATGCTTCCGCTTCAGCGATCCCTCGGAAGACACAGATCGAGCGGAAGTAAGGCTCGGCCATCACCTCAAACACTCTTAGCATCCCGAAAAGTACGTCTCTGCTGGCTACGACGGCGCAAACATCGAACCTGACCTTTCCTTGAATCTTCCTCAGTTCATAGGAAACGGCTCGGATCTGGCCGGTGTCCGGTGTGGAGCGCACTTCACTTAGGTCCAATAAGACGGCGAGTCGTTCCGCGCAGTCGGGATCGCGTTCCAACTGCTGAAAATGATCGGCCACTTCGGGAAACGTCACCATCCCAACACACTGGGTGCGAATGACTTTCTCTTTCCTGTCGATGGTGTACGTCACAGGCATGCTACAGCCCCGCCTTGAGGCGGTCTCAACTTAGACGCTTCCGTATCTGGAAACCACGCTAGACTCTCCCCAAGAAGTTAGCTGAGGGGCACAATATTACACCCAAAACTCAAACTGGCGATTGCGCTTGAACTGGGGTCACAACCGGGTGATAAGGTACTGATTTCCGACGTCTGTAATCCGATGGCCGCCTTCAGTCGGACCCGCCCGGGAACACAATGCCTGCGTGGAACAGGGTGCCTGCCACCCGCGTTGCGATGGCAATCAACTCGCGCTGCCCATGGAAGACCTTGACGAGCGGCGCGCGCGACATTTCCGGCAGGTTTACGGCGCGTCCGGCGCGGATCAGGGCCACGTTTTCGTCTGTCGCCGTCACCGAGGGGAACTGCGACAGCAGTTTTCTGGGATGAACAAAAATATCCTCCGCACTTCCCTGCTGGATTGCCTGCGCCAGTTCTTCAAGAGTGTGCGCATCTTCGATTGCAAACTCGGCAACTGCAGTCCGGCGCAGTGATTCGAGGTGCGCGCCGCAACCCAGCCTCTGGCCCATGTCGTGCGCCAGGGCGCGCATGTAGGTTCCCGAGGCCACGTGTGCACGAAAGCGGGCTCGATCATCCTGGACATCAAAAACTTCGAGTTCTTTGATTTCCACCTTTACCGGCTTGAGGGTGACTTCCTGTTTCCTGCGTGCCAGTCTGTAGGCGGGCACGCCGGCAATCTTCTTGGCGGAAAACGGCGGCGGCGCCTGCTCAACGACTCCCCGGAAGTCCGCTGCCAGCGCGCGGAGCTGGTCGAGGTCCAAACGTACATCGCAGGCCGGGGTGGCCGGTTCGCCATCCGCGTCGTAGGTATCGGTCGCAAAGCCAAACCGAATGACTCCTTCGTAAACCTTCTCGGATTCGGTATAGAACTGTGCCAGGCGCGTGAGATTTCCGGCCACGATCGGCAGGACCCCGGTGGCCGCGGGGTCAAGCGTGCCCAGGTGCCCCACCGAGCGCTGTCCCAGAATTCGGCGCACGCGGTTGACCACGTCATGCGACGTCATCCCCTGCGGTTTGTCGATGACTACGACGCCGTTCATGAAATTGTGTAATTTGGTAATTTGTAATTTGGTAATTTGAGAACTGCCAATCTGCACCTGTTCTTCCGTGGTGCCGTAGACAATTACCAAATTACAGATTACACAATTACCAATTCCTCATGATCCCTCTTCGCGACGACCAGCCCAGCTTCTCCGTGCCCTTCATCAACTATTTTCTGATTGTCACCAACGTGCTGGTCTACCTGTGGGAATTCTCAGTCGACATACAGAACCCGCGCGCGCTCAATGCCTTTGTAGGCCAATTCGCGCTCGTGCCCCATCACACCGTAGCGGTCCTCACCGGGCACTCCTACGACAGCCCGGTCTCCGGCATTCTCCCCCTGTTCACATCGATGTTTCTACACGCAGGATTCTTGCATGTGGCTGGAAACATGCTTTTCCTTTGGATATTCGGCGACAACGTAGAGGACTACCTCGGACACTTTCGATATCTGCTGTTCTATCTGGGCAGTGGTATCGCAGCGGGCCTGACCCACCTCGTCCTCAACCTCAATTCCAGCGCGCCAACGGTGGGGGCCAGCGGAGCCATCGCGGGCGTCATGGGCGCGTACTTCATCCTCTATCCCCGCGCTCGAGTTCTCACCTGGTTTCCACCCATCTTCCTGTTCCATGTTCCGGCCTGGCTGATCCTAGGGTACTGGTTTGTCATGCAGTTTCTCATCGGCACGGCGACCGCGGCTGCTCAAAGCGGGATCGCTGTCTGGGCACACATCGGGGGCTTTGTGACGGGTGTTGTGATCATCAAAATGTTTTCCGAGCGGCCGCACCGGTACCGCTACGGAACCTGGTAACGTGCCCTCAGGCAATAGTCAAGCAGGCGTTGTCTTCATTAAGTAGATTTTGTCATCCCGAACGAAGTGAGGGATCTGCAATGTGCGGCGGACTGCAGATCCCTCACTTCGTTCGGGGTGACAATTCATTGAAAAATGACAACCGATGAAAGCTGTCCAAATGCATTTACTTCCCGTTCGTCCCTGGTCCGAACCCGGGCTTGAAGATCATGCCTTCGCGGGCTTTGCCGTTCATGATCACCAGCAGCGGGTCCTCAAAACGCAAGTGGCGCACACACGCCTGCTCTTCGACCGCAGGTTGCTTACCGAGCCAGGGCCAGTCGACCGATCCTTCGCCCGCATCCGGGTTCACGGTAAAGTAGCCGACCTGAAAGGCCATCAGGTTCTGGAAGAAGTGACTGCCCTGCGATGGGATTACGCGAAAGTCGCGGAAGCCGGCCTCCACAATCACGCGCGCACCTGAGATCTCATCCCATTCCACGGGAATCCCCAGCCACGGGTCATTCGAGCCCAGACGTCCCACTCCAACCAGCAAGTAGGGACGATTCTCCAATCCCAGCTCCGCATTGAAATAAGCCACGGCCTCGGCCACTTCCTGGCTGCGGCCGCGTTCGAAGCGGTGAAAGTCGACCACCACGACATCCTGCAGATTCTGGATCCGTCCATTGCCCAGCACCATCGTGCTTCGGCAGACTAGGCCTGCTGGATCCACATCTCCCATGCGTAACTCGTCGCCTTCGCGCGACATCACCAACGGCCGAATTTGCAGGAAGCCAAACTCGGCGGCCTCGTCCGAACGGCGAGACAGACGCACCGCAAACTCGATCTCCACCGGTTGTCCCAGGGCATCTTCGCCGACGCGTGAAAGTTGCTCCAGGATCGAGGCCAGCGGGAACACTCCCTGCTTCAGGACCGGCGCAAAACTCACAATCCGAGCACCGGGCCGGCTGATCCCGTCGTACACGGCATCGTTATCGCGGCTGTAGGTAGAACCGACGGCTCGCAGCGTCCCGTCCTCCTCTGCCGTCCGCAGCGTAAAGCGAGCCTCGCGCAGTCCCTCGAGCGGGTCGTCATGTTGGAAATGATTCATTTCCAGCGCCCAGAATTCCGACTGCGAGTTGGTGAGGATGTCCTTGACCGACGAAAACTGCACCAGGTTCTGCGGATAGCGTGGGCAAAAGGTCAGGCATTTCCCGCCTTCGACCACTTCCCTGCCCATGCCCAACGCAACCGCCGCGATCCCGTCCTCTGAGGCCATCGGTGGCACGGGATAGAAATTGCGCGAACGTACCACGCCCGAAAAGTCGGGATAAAAGCGTTCGCCGTGAACGCTCCCAACGACCTGCTGCAGGATGACGGCCATCTTCTCTTCTTCGGTCCGGTAGGGTGTGGCGCGAACGTAGGACTTGGCGTGCTGGCTGAAGGTTGAAGCGTAAATGCGCTTGATCGCCTCAGTGAGCCGGTCGACCCGCTCCTGAAGGTCCGGGTGATGATTACTCAACATGAAGGTTTCATAGACGCCGGTAAAGGGCTGATACTGCGAGTCCTCCAGCAGGCTCGACGAGCGCACCGCCAGCGGGTATTTCACTTCGCGGAGAAACGCGGTGAGATCCTCGCGCAGATGTGTGGGCAGCGAAGCGTCCAGAAACCGCTGCTCAATTTCGGCGTCGTCCTTGCAGTGAATGGCGAACTCCTGCAGATTGTTCTCGGTGAGGAAGCGGTCAAACAGGTCCGTGGTGATCACGACGGCTGGCGGAACGGTGACCTTGACGCCCTGGAAGCGACGGGAAAAACGACGCTTGTATAGGAGGTGACGCACAAACGCGATGCCGCGGGCCTTGCCTCCGAGCGAGCCGGTGCCAATCCGGAGGAAGAAGGCATCGCCCGATTTGAAGGTGGCGGCATCGAAGTCACCGATCAGGAATTCGCTTTGCTCGCGACGATAGTCGTTGATCGAGTCGATCAGATCGTTCCGCAGCACTTCCAGAGTGGCAAAATCGGAAACTTTGCGAGGCCGGAGCTTCTGCGCGACGGCAAACTCGGTTCTGGCCGTCAGCCAGCGCGAAAAATGATTGCGTTGGCTGTGGTAGGCAATACTCTCCGCCGGTACCGTGTGCAATTGCGCCTCGAGTGCATGCATGTCGCTGGCGCGAGCGACTTCGGTTCCATCCGGCATGCGGAACACGAAGTCGCCGAACGAGCACTGCTGGGTCAACAGCTTGCGAAAATCGCGCAGGAACGTGGGCGAGCGTTTCTGCAGGAACGCGAATCCCTCGGCATATGCGCGCGACCGGTATTCGGTGTGGCTGGAGTGCAAAACAATGGGGACGTCCGGGACTGAGTCCCGGATCACCCGGGCCAGTTCGAATCCAGCATCCGGATCGGGCGCGCCGCCGCGCGGAAATTGCACATCGGAAACCACTGCCAGCAGGTTCTCGCGATAGTCGATGGCCTGTTTCGCAGCATCCTCATAATCCGAACAAAGCAGGATCTTCGGCCGCGCCCGCTGCCGCACCAGTTTGTGGGCAACGTTGATTCCCTCGCGAATCACGCGCCGCGACTGGCCGATGAGTTCGGTATAGATCACCGGCAGAATTGAGGAGTAGTACCGGATGTTATCTTCGACCACCAGCAATACCGGCACGCCCACAGCCTGGGTGTCGTGGCGGACGTTGCGCTTGTCCTCCATGTATTTCACGATCGCGATCAGGATGCGTGCATTGCCCTGCCACAAGAAGATGCGATCAATCTCCGTGACTGGGTTCCGCGCAATGAAATTCTTAACTTCCCGGTAGTCGTACGCCAGCACCACCACGGGCACGTCTCGCCCCGACTTGCGGATCTCGCGCGCCAACTGGGCCGCATTCATCTCGCCCACCGCAAGGTTCGTCACGATCAGATTGAAGCGGGTCTGGGAGCGAGCCAGATCGAGGGCCTGGGCGCAATTGGAAACGTGCGTGATTCCCGGAATCTGCTGCAGGTTCAGTTCGCGCGACTCACCGATGAGCAACTCGTTGAGCCGCCCATCTTCCCGCAGGATGAAGGAGTCATACAGGTTGGAGACCAGCAGAATATCCTGCACACGGAACGGCATTAGCCGGTCGAAGCCTTCAAACGCTTCTTCCGCGTCCAGCAGTGGATCGATTTCGCCAAGACTGCTCATGTATTGGCCTTGAAGGTCAGAAAAGAAGATCAGTCAGTGGGGGCATTGTAGCAAGCCGCCGATCCTCAACGCGGTGACCCGTCCCGTCCCTGGCCTATTGGGAGGCTGGCTTCCTGGTCAGATTGGTGTGACTCGCCACGCACTGCCACCGACTTCCGGATAAGATCCACGTATCGGTGAAGCGGCCGAAGTGATCGAACGGCTTTCCTTTATTGACTCCCTTGGTATGGTAGGCCCCGGTCACCACCGCTACACCGGGATAGAAGTACACGTCGACTCCCTCATTCGCGACTGAGCTCGTCTGCACCGAAGGGTCTTTGCTGTCGGCAATGAATTTCGCTTTGTTCATCACCGTGCCGTCCCAGTCGGTATAGACAAATGTATCCGCGACCAGCGTATTCAGGGCTTCTCCGTCGCGATGAATCTGCGCCTGGTTCCACGCGTTTTCCAGCGCGATGAGCTTGCTCTTTTCGGCTTTGGTGTCCTGAATCGCAACCTGTGCGACGACCATCAGATTGCACGCCAACAGCACAACCGGGACAGCTCGCAGCTTCATGTTCGGCTCCTGATTCCCGGTGTGCGTGAATTGTGAAAACACCGGATTGTCCGTACCACAAACCGATCAGCCCAACGCAGAAAGGACCGCAGCCGTCACCTGCTGGAAGGCTGCTGAGGCTGGATCGATCACATCAAAATGTCCGCAACGTGGAATCTCGACCAGGTCCACCGTCTCGCCGATTTTCTTCTTTTGAGCCACATAGTCGCGGCTGAACTCCACCGGTACGGTGTCATCATCGGTGCCGTGGATAAGCCATTGGCGTGCCTGCGGAATCTTGAGTTCCATCGGATCAGCCTCCCGGTAGTGCTCCGGCACCTGTTCCGGTGTGCCGCCCAGAAACTCGACCACCGCATCGTGGCTGAGATGCAGCGCGAATGCTTTCTTCAGATCCACCACTCCTGCCAGCGCGATTGCTCTTCGCAGCGAAGTCTCGTGCGCAGCCAAGCAGAGTGCCAACTGGCCGCCCGCAGAATGGCCCATCACTACCAGCCGGTTCAGATCCAGCTGAAATCGGGCGGCCTCCTGGCGAACATACCGATAAGCCGACCGAACGTCGGCAAAGGTTCCTGGCCAGCCTCCGCCCGGGTCGCCGACTCGTCGGTACTCCATGTTGAAGGTTGCGATGCCCGCCGCCCGCAGCGCCTCACACAAATGTCCCGCATGTGCCAGGTCGTACTTCGCGCGCCAGTAGCCACCGTGCACGTTCAGCAAGACCGGAAACGGTGCCTTGGCCTGGGGAAGACGCAGCTCCACAAACTGGTTCGGGTCGCTGCCGTACGCCTCCCGCCGGTCAGGCGCCGGTTGCGGCTGGCTTAGAATGTCGAATATGGCCTCGGTCAACGCTGTCGCTAGCCCTCTTTCAGCTTCAGCTTGCCCTTGTTTTCTTCAATAAATACTCTAAGATCAGGCGCGGCCTCCAGCAACCGCTTCCACTGCTCATAATATAGTGTCACGGGAAAGCGTCCGAGCCCATACACGCTCACGCCTCCCTTTTCACTGACGCGAAACTCCATGACCCCCCTTTGCTTCTTTGTCTCCACCTGTTTTTCAAGATCCGCCAAACGTGCTTTCAATTCTTCGTAGCTGGGTTCTGTCATATCCGAAAGACCTCGAATGATTTCTTGTTACCGCGGTGGCTTGTGTTGGAACGGCAGCTTCGCATAGCGAGCCTTATCGACTTCGATAAAGAGCGCGATTCGCCCTTCCGGCGTGCGGAACGGAAACGGCTTTCCCGTGTACTTAACCGAGATCGGATCCATGATGGTCAACTGCGGGTCGGGACGCCTCTCCACTACCCTCCCGCGCAACTGAGCCTCTTCGTAGGGATTGGTGCCGTTGACCACGGACAGGGCCACGCGCGCGTCCCGCAGCGTGTTTCTAGCCTTTAACGAGCCTTCTCCAGTGCAGACGATGATTTTCTCTCCCTCGCGGCCAATCCACACCGGAACCGATTGCGGCGAGCCGTCCGGCATCAACGTTGCCAGATGCGCGAAGTTTGGTCCGTCCAGCAATTCTTTCACTTCCGCAGGGATGAAGGTGCCCATAGATCTCCTAGTACCCGCTCTGCTCTAAAACGTGTGACTGAAAGGATGACTTACGACAACGTCGAATAGTATATGGCTTCAGCGCAGTTTGCACTCTCTCCGCCAGCGATCTCAGAAAAATTTGCCCACCTTGAAATAGAATTTGCGGTGCTGCGTGTCTCCAAGGCTGCCTCCGAAAAACATCGGCCCAAACACCGTTTGGAACAATACCCCGATCGTCCCATCCTGCTGGATCCTCGGGACTCCCGCGGGCTGACCATAAGCCTTTCCCGCTTCGTACATCGACAACAGATACACATTCTGCTTCAGCAGCGGTGAAAGTTCCCTCAACCGGTAAAGAAACGCGGGCTGAAACAGAAAGTACTGGTTCGTCAGCAATTCGTTCATCCCGTACGCTCCCAGACGCAGCGGTCCCCCCAGGCTAAACGGCGGAAATCCGGTGTCCCGGGTGGCAAACGCCGTTCCGCCCGATGCGAAAAACAGCAGTGACGACCGCTCACTAGTTCGATGCGCCAGCCCAAATCGCAATTCATCGGTCGGCACCACTTCCTCGGTTCCCGGATTCGCATCGTAAAACTTGAAGGTGGATTCCACCCGCACCCCGCTCCGTGGGATCACCGGATCATCGAAGCGCTCCAACCGGTAGCGCAAGGACGTGATCCCGAACCGTCCGTGCACTGCCGGCGTCACCGGCACACCGATATCCTCGCTCAACTTCTGATATCCCGCCTGATACCCGGCTCGCAGTTCCCCGCTCCGCCCAAACACATAGCCGAGATCGATCCCTCCGCCCATGCGCCGGTTACGGTACTCGCCCATCACTCGATTGCGTTGATAAACGTTGAAAGGGCTGCTATCGGCCATTCCGTACACCGCCGTAAACCAGTGGGTGTAGGCAGTGAACGGATGGTAGTACTCGGTGTTCAGTCCGTATTCCGAGCCTGCCACAAAGTCATTCCGCCACTCCGATCCGAATCCTCCGAAGTCAAGAAAGGTGATCCGGCCGCCGACTTGAAACAACACATTCTTGTAGTCCGATCCGTCGATCAGCAGCTGCGGATGAACGGTCGGCGGCGCGTAGCCCTTTTCCTCCGCGTCGACCGCCAATCCCGGTTGTCCGCTCTTTTCTCGGATGGCATAGCCCGCCCGGGAAAAGCGTCCCAGCCCCGTGATATTCATCATCTGCTCGTCAACGTCGTTCTCGTCGACGGGCTCGCCGACCAGTCCGGCCAACCGGTGCTTAAGTCCTCTCGTGATGGAATCATTCGCCCCGCTCACGTCCACGAACTGCGGCGTGGGCACGAGCAGCCGCTTCTGTGCCCGCGCCGACTGCAACTGCTGCCACTCGTTGGTGCCGACCTGCAGACCGGCCAGCAGGGCGTGCTTTTCCTGCGCGGCTTTGTACCCCTCCTCTTCAATTTCGGCAAATCGGGGATAGTCGGTCGCGCTGAAGTCTTCCGTATCGGCCGTCAGCACAATGTCCGCCTTCTCCATACTCCGCAGTTCGTTGATGGCAATCGTGACACTCGCCGAGCGTTGCAGCACCCCCACCGATGACATGGCCTCTTGCGGATTCACCGCCTTCGTCTTCAAGTGGACCGCGATCACAATATCCGCACCCATCTTCCGTGCGACGTCGACTGGCAGATTGTCCAGCAGCCCGCCGTCCACCAGCACGTGATCGCCTTCGCGCACCGGACTGAAGAACGCCGGCATAGACATCGTAGCCCGCAGTGCCAAGGCGAGCGAACCGCGGTCGAACACATAGGCCTCCTGCGTGACCAGGTCGGTCGCCACACACCGGAACGGAATCGGTAAATCGTCAAAGCTCCGCATCTCCGAGTACGGCAGTCCAACACGACTTAGGATCAAACCTACCTGCTGTCCGGAGTTGAACCCACTCGGAAACTGCGCGCCATGCTTCAGTCCGAATTCGAACGCATTGGGATACTCGCGCCGGTCTTCCTTCCGCCGAAACGATAGATTCTGATATGGCGTCACTCCACGCAGCACTTCATTCCAGTGGATGCCGCGGATTAACGCACGGATCTGATTCGGAGACTCTCCCGTCGCATAGACTCCTCCGATCAGGCCTCCCATGCTGGTGCCCGCAATCACATCCACCGGGATGCGATTCTCCTCCAACCAGTGGAGCACTCCCACGTGCGCCAAGCCGAGCGCTCCACCACCTTCGAGCACCAGGCCGACGCGCGGCCTGGGTTTCGCCGATGATCCTTCGCTCCGCGTCGCGGGTGCGGCCTCCTGCGCCCAGACGCTCGCTGCCAGCAGTACCACAATCGCGAACCTACCCGGTTTCATTGTGTCTCCAAAGTCATAGGATAAGTTTAGGCTGGCCATTCCGGTCCCAAAAGCACAGAGAGTTGACGAGGGATGTTCGTCAACTTTTCCGGCTTCCGAATGCTCGTGAATGGGAAAGCGGTGCTAAACTACGCTGGAATAGAACTGTGGTCCGGGAGACTGTCGATGGCCAAACGCGGAAAGTCCTCAATCATGGAAAGCGTGCCCCTGCTGATCCTGCTGGGATTGCTCGCGGGTGCGGTAGGAGGTCTCGGGATCGGAATGATCCAGTTGAAGGCCGCGTCATCAAGTGCCAGCGCCCCCAGATAAACGCACTCCCAACGACCGTTCTTCGTAGCGCCGGCACCTTGCCGGCAATTCGGGGCCAAGCCTGTCCGCGATTCCAGAATCAATGCAGAGAACGGAGTGTCTGTTGTATGCATCGCAGGACATGGAGTGGGAGACGGGCCCAGAACTGGTGACCTATCAACGAGCTTGAAGGTTTTCCGCAAGGACTCAATGAACAAAGGGTGAGCTGATGAACCGCCAGAAGTCCCCGGCTGCAATCGCACTCAGCAGCCATGCCCGTTCTTCCTGGGCGGGTCGAGGAATTCGCTGCCCTGCAAGATTAAATATCGATCGATCAACCGCTTAGAGCGATATCACGAAACCTCTACATCATGGATCAGAAGTCAAGACTGCTTATTGTGGCAGACGTGATGGTTGTTTCTTTGCCCTCGACATCTGGCGCAACTTGAGAAGAGCCATCTCCAGTCCAGACCTGGCTATATCGGAGAGATCTAGATCGAACTCTTTAGCTAAGGTTCGAAATTCCCTGTCCATACTAATGGGTATGCGAAATGTGTATGGCAGCCCGCGTTCCTTTTCGGCTGCCGTCACGAGCCTGGTCAAGGGGTCAGCGTCCAGCTCAGGGCCTTCCGGAGCTACCGCTTCCCTGCTTTCGGTGTGGCTCACCGGTTGCGGCTCCTCAACTCGAAGGGCAACCTCCATCGCCGTGGGCAGATCCAGATCAGCGCCTTTCAGAATTGGACGTTCGCGTAGTCCGCTGAAGTCTGCTCCGAAGTCAATACCGCCGCTGCCCTCTCGCTTGTTGATGCTAGCCATGTCAGAATCTCCTCCCTCAAAGAGATGTATTCGAGTGCCCCTTTACTTTTGCCTGCAAGTTCAAAGATCGTCAGCCCGGCATCGGCTGTCCGGCGGATGTCCTCACGATGTGCAATCGCGCTCTCCAGAACCCGGATGGGTAAGCCGACCAGGTTCAGCACCAACTGGCTTCGGGCCCCCTTGGCCGAGTTTGTTCGAACGTCGCGATTGTTGATGAACGCGAGAAGTTCGAGATCCGGCTTGGTGGTTTCACGAATCGCCAACAGCCACTGCAGAAATCCGACGAGCGCCCGCAGGTCGTGTCCGGATGGAATCACAGGGATCAGAACGGCGTTGGATACCAGGACCGCATTGCGCAGCACTTCTCCATCCTTTTCGCCTGGATCCCGCGGCGGGCAATCAATCAGGACCACATCGTAAGGATCGACCGCCAATGCAGCTTTTAGGAAATTCCGCACATTCGTGGACTGCAAGCCCAAGACTTCGTAGGAACAGCCGGAACCTTCCCCGGTCCTTCTCCACGAGTAAGCGCTCGCTTGGCTGCCGTCGGCATCTACGATCAACGTACGATAACCTCTAGCCACAAAAGCGCCCGCTAGATTGGTAGTGGTAGTGGTTTTCCCGCTGCCACCCTTCTTGTTTGCAACCGCTATGATCGTCGCCATGCGTGCAGCCTACCCCTCGCACGCATAAGCACGAAGTGACTAGTATGGTTCCGCAGTTGGGAAGAGTGTATCGACCGTCGGTCTCTCCTGGTGATGTAAGTCGTAATCTCATGATTTAACACGGACAGTCTGTATGACATGCTGTATGACACGCTGTCTGACAGACCGTAAGACAGACACGCTGCCAGCCCCTACCGCCCGCTATAAGGTCTTCCCTGCCGATATTGCTCACGCGGACGCAGGGCTGCCCGGCCGCCGCACACAGCACGCTGCCCGTGCGTACTGTTCGCTGTCGATCCGTAGAAGTCCCTATCGGACGGTGAGCCGTCTGTGACCGTCGAACCTTCCTATACCTCTCGGATCTGTACTTGTGCCCCTCCTCAATCAGGCCGGCTTGCTCAGGTACCGTCTGGCCCGACTTTCCGCGTGAAGTCGAGCCAGGCTACTCCACGTGAGCCATGGGCAGCACCTCTTTATGTTGTGAGATCGAATGCTAACGCGCCGGATCGTCCAGACGCCGCCTCCAAAAACGGTTGCGGCCTTGCCAGATGGACTGGATTCCCACCTCCCCGGGGCACTTATCCCAAGACCTCAAGGATTTCGTCGGAAAAGAGGGCGGCGATTTCTGCGCCGCGCGTCTTGCTTCCCCAAAACCCTAAAGTAAACACGGGTAGCGCCAGGATCGCCAGTGATAATCGCAACGCGCCTATTATCAGCATGATAGCACCATTCTTTCAAGAATACGGGCGGGACCATAAACAACAGCTTGTGTTTACTCTCGAGTTACTAGAGAGGCCCTGTTTACTAGATCGTTAATGGGAATTCCCTACATCTTGTGGTTTCGGCATACCACTATATATTGTGGTCGACGTGATACGAAAGTTTGGGGTCAAGTATCGCGTGAGGCGCGTTGAAGCATTCCTTGACTGGCATTCAAGCAGTGCTTGAGTGGCAGTCTAAAGCACTTTTTTAGGAAGGCCTTCTGTTAAAGTATCGCTTGAAGAGTTGACGACAGCAAGTATTCAACTGGGCAGGCCGATTTATCCGTTGTGCGGCGATGTCCCGAAGGCAAATGGGCACGCAGCTAGGACGATTTCGGCGCCGAGGGATTCGAAAAGATGGAGCGGGAGACGGGGATCGAACCCGTGACATCCAGCTTGGGAAGCTGGCGTTCTACCGCTGAACTACTCCCGCCCAAGCTTCGCTAGATTATCACTCCGCTCCCTTCAAGACAACGCTGCCTTGCCTGGATTTGCCATCGCCTCGCACGATCCCGTAAGATGCCGGGTCGGGTGGGTGCCAGCCCAACCCTGCAGGAGCGCTCATGTCCAGTCCCTCCAAGTCGAAGTCGCGCCGCAATTTTCTTCGCGCGTCCCTCGCGACCACCGTGGCTACGGCCGCTTATCCCGCACTCGGGGCCGCGCGCGTGGCGGACCTTCCTCCGGGACCAAGCCAGGCTTCCACGGACTTCGAGCTCGACGAACTGACCCTGGACGACCTCCAGAAGGCCCTTCAGTCAGGCCAAGCAACTTCACGCTCGCTAACCGAGAAGTATCTCGCCCGCATCCAGGACATCGACAAGGCCGGCCCTAGGATCAATGCCGTCATCGAAGTCAATCCCGAAGCGCTCGAGATCGCGGCCGCGCTCGACAAAGAGCGCCCAGAGAAAGGTCCGCGCGGCCCGCTGCACGGGATTCCTGTTCTGATCAAAGACAACATCGACACCGCCGACCGCATGAGCACCACCGCCGGTTCCCTCGCCCTACTCGACTCGCGCCCCGCGAAAGACGCCTTCGTCGCCGCGCAGTTGCGCAAGGCCGGCGCCGTAATCCTGGGCAAGACGAACCTGAGCGAGTGGGCCAACATCCGTTCCAGTCACTCGAGCAGCGGATGGAGCGGACGCGGCGGACTCACGCGCAATCCCTACGCGCTCGACCGCAATCCCTGCGGCTCCAGTTCCGGCACGGGCGCGGCCATCTCCGCGAACCTAGCGGCAGTGGGGATCGGAACCGAGACGGACGGATCGGTGGTCTGCCCATCCTCCGCCAACGGCCTCGCCGGACTCAAACCCACCGTCGGACTCGTCAGCCGCAGCGGCATTATTCCCATCTCCCACAGCCAGGACACGGCCGGCCCAATGGCGCGCACGGTTCGTGATGTTGCCATTCTGCTAGGTGCGTTGGCTGGCATCGACCCGGAAGATCGCGCCACGGCCGCTAGCGACGGCAAGGCCCATCCGGACTACACCAAGTTTCTGGACGCCGACGGGCTCAAAGGCGTGCGCCTCGGCGTCGTGCGCAAATATTTCGGCTTCAACGATGCGGTCGACGAACTCATGAACAAGCTCATCGGCGAGATCAAGCAAGCAGGCGCCGAGATCGTCGATCCAGCCGATATTCCAACCATCGGCAAATTCGACGACAGCGAAATGACCGTGTTTCTCTACGAACTCAAAGCCGATCTCGCCGCCTATCTGGCTCGCATTGGTCCCTCCGCGCCCATGAAATCTCTGAAGGATGTGATTGAATTCAACGACCGCAATCGCGACAAAGAGATGCCCTACTTCGGCCAGGATATTTTTCTGAAGTCGGAACAGAAAGGTCCCCTCACTTCCAAGGAATATCTGGATGCGCTCGCCAAGAATCATCGGCTCAGCCGCGCCCAGGGCATCGATTTCGTCATGAATAAGTTCAAACTCGATGCGCTGGTGGCGCCCACGGGCGGTCCCGCCTGGCTCACGGACCTAATCAATGGCGATCACTTTGGCGGAGGAAGTTCCACTGCCGCCGCGGTAGCGGGATATCCCAACATCAACGTCACCGCCGGATTCATCTCGGAGTTGCCGGTAGGCATTTCGTTCTTCGGTCGCGCCTGGAGCGAGCCCAGGCTGCTCAAGATCGCTTACGCGTTCGAGCAACTGACGAAGGCCCGCAAGAAACCGCAGTTTCTCCCCACCGTGTCATAAAGGATGTGCAACCGCCAACCAGCTACATCTTGAACTACCACTTCACCGGGGGAGGCTCGGGCTCGGCAGCGCCGTCGGCGCGCGCGTCCGATGCGCCGTAGTTCACCTTGGCAGTCGTGTCGTGGAGCACCGCCTGCCCGCGGCCCATGGACGTGGAATATTCGCGATCGACCTGGAACTTGTGACCCATCGCTGTGAGGTTGTCGCGAACTTCCGACCTCACGCGGGACTCGATCACGATGTTGCATCCGCGCTGCGGGCTAACCGTAAAGCGGGCCGTTTCGAGTGCGGCCTGGATGTTCATTCCGTAGTCCACCACGTTGGAAACAAACTGCGCATGGGCGAGCGGTTGGTTCGCGCCGCCCATGATGCCAAAGCCAATGTGCTGATCGCCTCGCTCCATGAACGCAGGAATGATGGTGTGGAAGGGACGCTTCCGCGACGCCAGCGCGTTGGGATGCGAAGGATCGAGCGAGAACAGCGCGCCGCGGTTCTGGAGTACGAACCCCATCCCCCGCACCGTGATGCCCGAGCCGAACAGGGAGTAGTTGCTTTGGATCAGTGACGCGATGTTCCCTTCCCGGTCGACCACGGAGAGATACGTCGTTTCGTTAGTGGCGGGAGTTCCCGGGGAAACTTCGCAATTTGCCTTGATGGGATCGATGTGCTGCGCTCTCTCCTTTGCATACTCTTTCGAGAGCAACCCTCTGACGGGAACCTTCGCAAAGCGCGGATCAGCGTTGTAGCGGCCCAAATCCGCGTACGCCAGCTTCATCGCCTCGATCCTCTTGTGAAGTTCGGCAACGCTCAATGGCCCGTCGGCGGCAGCCGGCGATGTCTCCATGATGTTGAGCATCTCGAGCGCTGCCATCCCTTGCCCGTTGGGAGGCAGTTCGTAGATTGTCCAGCCGCGATAGGTCGTGGAGATTGGATCGACCCACTCGGGTGCAAATTGCGCCAGATCCTGGGCCGACATGGTCCCTCCAAGTCCTTTTGACGTGTCGAGAATCGCACGGGCAATTTCGCCCTGATAAAACGCTTTCGAGCCACCAGCCGCGATCGCACGGAGAGCCTTCGCCAGATCCGGATTGTGAAAAATTCCGCCCAGCGCCGGAGGTTGCCCACCGGGCAGATAGACGCGACGGCTCTCTGCATCCGTGAGTTGGTTCGCTTCCTCCCAGAAAGCATGGATCAGTTCGGGCACGGGATAGCCCTGCTCAGCGTAGAAAATTGCGGGCTGGAAAATTTCTTTCCAGGGCAGCCGGCCAAAGCGCTGGTGCAACCGATCCCACCCCGCGACCGCTCCCGGAACCGTGACGGTGTCAATGCCCGAGTGCGGCATCGAGGCCGCACCCCTGGCCGTAAGATGCGCGATGGTCAGCGACTGCGGCGCCCAGCCGCTGGCATTGAGGCCGTACAGTTTGCCAGTTTTAGCGTCCCAATACAGGGCGAACAGATCGCCGCCCATGCCGTTCATCATAGGCTCGGTCACGCCCAGCACGGCGTTGGCGGCGATAGCAGCGTCGGCTGCCGATCCACCGCGCGCGAGCACTTGCGCACCTGCCGTCGAAGCGAGCGTATGGCTGGTGGCAACGATTCCATAGCACGTAATCACCATGGAGCGAGCGTGAGAGCGATCCTGGGCTGACATACCGGGAAAGAGGAAGGATACGCTGAGCGCCAGTAAAACAACATTTCGCATGGATGCACCTTCACGCCGGACCGGCAACGAATGCGCATTCTTATGCGAGGGAGGAAGGTTGTCAAGCAGGTCAGGCGCCGGGGAGTGGGTCAGTCTGATTTTCCACAGGGGGTGACGTAAGATGTTCTAGGGACTCTCTGAATAAGTAAGTTTCTGACCGCGCAAGTCTCATACCTCAGCAATGGTGGGTTGATGACCTAGGCTTCCCCTTTGGATTTCTTGCCTTCGCCTTCGCCCATCGAACCGGCTTTCATCTACGCGCTCGCTGTCAGCAGCTTCTGACGACTGAGAAACAGATTGACCAACCCGCACATCACGAACAGCTGATGCGCGTTC
>JAIQEY010000103.1 GCA_020073565.1 Terriglobia bacterium | reverse complement strand
CCCAGGCTTGGGATAGTGCGGCTCCACCAGCGCGCACAGCTCACGCCATGGCACCACCTGCTCCATCTCCTCCAAAAATATCGCTCGCCGCGTCTTCCTCGTGTACTGCTCAAAGCCGGTCATCATCGCCAGGGTCCTCTGTTTCATTTCTCAGACACTCTAACTTGACCGGCTCTGGAAAGCAGAGAGCTTAATCAGAGTCTCCTTAAATGATCGCGGGCGATGGTCGATGGAGACACAACGTCGCGACCCCAGCCAACCATCAAAATCGTCTGAAAACTGCACAGCCTCTGCAAACGCTTCGCAACTATCGCGCCGCCGCTTCCACCGGCACCCGCTTCTCAATCGGCACGAATTGCCGCGTTTCGCTCCCGATCCAGACTTGGCGTGGGCGCGCGATTTTCTGCTCCGGATCCGTGAGCATCTCCTGCCACTGTGCCAGCCAGCCAGCCGCCCTCGGAATGGCGAACAGCACGGTGAACATCTCCGGCTTGAACCCCATCGCCTGGTACATGATGCCGGAGTAGAAATCCACGTTGGGATACAGCTTGCGTTGGATGAAGTAATCGTCTTCCAGCGCGATGCGCTCCAGTTCGAGAGCAATCTCCAGCTTGGTATTGTGCCCCGTGACTTCGAAGACGCGGTCGGCGGCCCACTTGATGATCTTCGCGCGCGGATCGTAGTTCTTGTAGACCCGGTGCCCGAAGCCCATCAACTTTCCGTGTCCCTCTTTGATCCTTTTGACGTAGGCCGCAACATTGGCCTTCGACCCGATCTCATCGAGCATGTGCAGCACTTCTTCATTGGCGCCGCCGTGCAAGGGGCCGGATAGAGCGGCAGCCGCAGCGGCAGTGGCCAGGTAGGGATCGGTGTGCGCGCTGCCCACCGCCCGCATCGCGTTCGCACTGCAATTCTGCTCGTGATCGGCGTGCAGAATAAACAGAACGTCGAGCGCGCGAGCGATCACCGGATTAGCCGCGTACTTCGGCTCGACCATCTTCCACAGCATGTTCATGAAGTTTTCGGTGTAGGTCAGGTCGTTGTCGGGATACACATATGGGAATCCCACCATGTGCCGGTACGACATCGCCGCAATCGACGGCATTTTGCCGATCAGCCGCTTGATCTGCAGCAGCCGGCTGGCCGGATCGTGAATGTCTCGCGAATCCGGATACACATTCGACAGCGCTGCCACCGTGCTCACCAGCATCACCATCGGATGGGCGTTGTAACGGAAACCCTCCATGAACTTCCTGGTGGTCTCGTGCAACATGGTGTGATGAGTGATCTCGTAGACCCAATCCTTGAGCTGGCTCTCAGTGGGCAACTCGCCGAACAGAATCAGGTAGGCGACTTCCTGAAACGTACAGTGCTCGGCCAGAACTTCGATCGGGTATCCGCGATAGCGCAAGATGCCCTTGTCGCCATCAATATAGGTGATGGCACTCTTGCACGAAGCGGTATTCATAAAGGCGGGGTCGTAGGTCATCAGGCCAAAATCATCGGGGCCGGTCTTGATCTTGCGCAGATCCATGGCGCGGATGGTGCCATTCTCAATGGGAAGGGTGTACGTCTGCCCGGTCCGGTTATCGGTGATGGTGATGGTGTCTTGCGGCATAGGTTAATCTCCTGAAGCAATTGCGGGACAAGAGCCGGCGGCCGAGACCTAAGCGAGGAGGCCGAACACGAAACCCGCTCGCACTGAAAGTAGCGACGAAAGCACAACCTCGCCGTGAGCTACGTCACATGGTGATGTTCACCTGGCCGGATCGGGGCCCTCCCCTCACGCCCGGGCCAGGGCCGTCATCAGCACCACCAGGAGCGCCACCATCACCGGTCGTGGCAGACGCCGCAGGACTCGGTACAAAATATAGGTCATCGACTCGAACCTCCGGGGGGATCGGCGAGCGAATCGGTTCAATCCATTCCACGCCTAGCGCATTCCTGCTATTGGCAGCAGCCAGCCCTTGCGTGTAGCGTGTCTGAACGCCGGAATTGTAGGCAATCTCCAGACCGGGAGCAAGCCCTTTTCATGACCTGGATAAAAACCATACCCCTCTCGCAGGCCAGCGAAGAACTTCGCCAGGCTGTCGAAGGACAGAAGGCCCTGTACCCGGCGGAATACGGTACGCCGGTGCATCCCGCCGAGGGCGGCGGATCGGAAATCGTGGCCTCGCACACGCTGATTCCCCAGGCGCTGCACCATGCTTTCTCGACCTTCGGGGCACTCATGTCCCCCGATTTGCCGCTCCAGCGCCGCCATCACGAAATGATCGCCACCATGGTCTCGGTCACCAACCGGTGCGTGTATTGAATCGAATCCCACGCAGAGTTTCTGCGTAGAGTCACGCTCGACAAAGAACTGGTGGAAGCGCTGGAGCACGACTACACCACCGCGCCCATCACGCCCGAGGAGCGCGTGATGGTGGATTACGTCGTCAAGCTCACCAAAGACGCCACCAAAGTCTGGAAGGACGATCACGAAGAATTGCGGGCAGCCGGCTTCGACGACCAGGCAATTCTGCAGATCACTCTTATCGCCTCCTGGTTCAACTACATCAACCGCGTGGCCGATGCCCTGGGTGTGGGAAGAGAACCGACGGCGGGGGCGTAGTTCTTACTTCTGAGCCAGCACGACCGCCCAGTCGCTGAACACTTGCGGCTTCCCGCCGCGCACCACCGTCGGGTACACGTGGCCGAGGCCCTTGTGGTGCTGAGGGCTAAATTTCAGGTGTGCCTCTGATCCCAGGCCGATGTCGAAGCCGTTCATCGACTCGATCGCGGTGATGAACTTCTCCCGCGTAGGATTCTGCCCGGCCCGTTTCAACCCCTCCGCGATGATCATGGCGTTCACAAACGCCTCCAGACTCACGAAGCTGGGCTGTGTGGCCGACATGTACTTGCTCAGGCACTCACGATAGAGCTTGACGGTGGGAAGATGGGTTTGGTCGTAAGTCGGCACCACCTGGGTGATGACAGTGCCTTCGGACTCCACTCCGGCAGCATTGATAAAAGCCTCAGTGCCGACAAACGAGACGGTTAGAAACAGGGGCCGCCAACCCTGCGCATGCGCCTCTTTGACGATCTCCGCAGCCGGCGCATACGGACCAGCAATGATCACCGCGTCCGGTTTCGCCGACCGGACGGACGCAATTCCCTGCTTTACATCGAGCGTATTGCGCTCGAACGAGCCCAAGGCTACGGGGAAACCGCCGTGCTTGGACAACGCCAGCCTTACTCCTTCGAGTACGGCCTTGCCAAAGCCATCGTCCTGATAAATGACCCCGATTTTCTTGACGCCAGACTCCAACAGGTTGTCCACTTGCTCCCGAGTCTCGTCATTGTAAGATGCGCGGAGATTGACAACATAGTGCTTCAGCGGCTCATAGAGGAACTGGGCTCCGGTAAATAATCCGGCCACCGGCATGTGATCCGCTTCTGCCATCGGTAGATACCGTGCGGCGGTGGGCGTGCCTACGAAAAACCCACCGGCAAATACATTTTCCCTCTTGAGCGACGCGAAACAGGTGGCCGTCTTCTCGGGATCGTAGCCATCATCGAACGAAACCAGGCTGACCTTCCGGCCGTTAACGCCGCCGTGCTCATTGATGTAGCTGAAGTACGCGGTAGCTCCCAAGACGGTCTGGAGACCAAGTTGCCGGGCAGGTCCGTCGAGTGCCGAACAGGAACCGATCTTGATTTCGCTCTCGCTAACTCCTGGCCCTTGGCCGACTGCGTTCGAGACCGAAAAGCAAAGCAGCAGCGTCAGGAACCACAGGGTCATCCATCCGAACCGGGACATAGATCAATCTCCGTTGAGCTGCTCTTGGCCTTAGGGCTCTTTTGTCTGGCAGAGCCCAGCCAGGAGCGCCGGTGCTTGCGGTCGTCTGGGACAGACTAAATGGGAACAAGTGAGGATACGACCCTTCGTTGTCGCTCAGAAAAACCAAAGTTTGGTATGGGATGACTAGGAAGCTCAGGCCAGTCGTTTCGTTAACCTCAAGAGATTCAGCGGAATGCAGGGCTGCATCGATCTGCGACACCATTCACGCCTCACTTCCGAGCGGCAGTACCTGCTCAGTCCTCCCGAGGGTGGACTGGCGAGAGGATCGGGTGACTGTGCAGGTCGTTCTCGAAGGACTCTACCTCACAAAGTTGCCGAGGCCGGGCTCACCAGAAAGAGTCTTGTCCGTCTCATGCCAAGGGTTCGAATGTCCGAAGGAGTTCCTATGTCCAGAGCAGCCTGTTTTGTCTTCCTCGCGATTTTGTTGGTGGCTAGTGCCGCGGCGCAACCGAGTTTGCAGCCAACGGTATGGGCGACGAAGCCGGACGCCGCCGCCTTCGAGAAGATCGTGAACGACAAGCTGGCCGCCGGGCAGAACTCCATCGACAAGCTGGTTGCAGTCAAGGGCCCCAGAACGATTGAGAACACGCTGGTCCCCTATGACGAGGCGCTGCGGCAAGTCAACGCCGGGAACTATCTGGCCAACCTGATGTTTCAGGTTCATCCGGACGCCGCTTTTCGCGATCGGGCGACCACCATGACGCAGAAAGCGACCGCCGTCCTGACCGCGCTGTCCTTGAATCGCGAGGTCTACCAGGCCCTGGCGGCTCTGGACCTCTCCAAGGCCGACGCAGCCACGCGCTATTACGTGCAGCGCCAGCTGCTCGAGTTCCGCCTGGCCGGCGTCGATAAGGACGACGCCACTCGCGCCCGCCTCAAACAGCTCAACGACGATCTTACCGGTGAGGTAACGCTCTACGAACGCAACATCGCCGACGACCAGCGCAGCGTCGAGATCGCCAGCGCCGCGGAACTTGACGGCCTGCCCCAGGATTACATCGACCGGCACAAGCCCGGAGCGGACGGTAAGATCACGATCACCACTGATTATCCCGATATTTTTCCGGTGCTGAAATTCGGCAAGAATGAAGCGCTGCGAAAGCGCCTGTACGAGCAGTTCGACAACCGCGCCTACCCCAAGAATCACGACCTTCTGCAGAAAATGATGCAGACCCGCTACGAGATCGCGACCCTGCTCGGGTATTCCTCGTGGGCCGACTATTACGCCGCTGACAAAATGGCGGTCAATGGCCAGAACATTGCCAACTTTATCCGCGACCTGAATGCCGCGGCGAGTCCCGTCGCACAGCGTGAATACGCCATGCTGCTGGCGGAAAAGAAGAAGTCCGATCCGTCGGCAACGGAGATCTGGGAGTACGAGAACAGCTATATCCGCGAACAGCTCCGCCGCTCGCAGTACTACTTCGATTCCCAATCCGTGCGCCCGTATCTGCCCTACGCCAGCGTGAAGAAAGGCATCATAGACACGGCTGCCCAGCTCTTTCACGTCACTTTCCAGGAAGAACCGAACGTGCCGGCGTGGGACCCGAGTGTTGAGACCTGGGACGTGATGGACAACGGTAAGATGGTCGGCCGCTTTTATCTCGACATGCATCCGCGTCCAGGAAAATTCAGCCATGCCGAGATGGTGCAGGTTCTGGACGGGGTGCGCGGCAAACAAATGCCGGAAGCCGCGTTGATTTGCAATTTTCCCAAGCCGACAGCAACCGATGCGGGCTTGATGGAGTACGGAGACGTACAAACTTTCTTCCACGAATTCGGCCATCTGATGCACCACATTCTTGGTGGACAGCAGCAGTGGGCCGGGATCAGCGGCATCACCATGGAAGCCGACTTCGGCGAAGCACCCTCGCAAATGCTGGAGGAATTTATCCGCAGCCCGCAGGTGCTGGCCTCGTTCGCTCATCATTACAAAACGGGCGAACCGATCCCGGCGGAACTGGTGGCGCGCATGAACCGGGCGGCGGCATTCGGACGCGCCACGTACACGGCTGCCCAGATCAGCTACACCGCCCTTTCCTACGACGTCTACAAGGGCAAACCACAGGATATCGACTTGGACGCAGTCTGCCTGGCGGACACAAAACGCTACACCCTGTTTACGCCCCTGCCCGGCACACACATGTACGCGTCTTTCGGACATTTGAGCGGTTACTCGTCGGCCTATTACACCTACATGTGGGACTTGGTGATTGCCCAGGACTTCTTCCAGCAGTTTGACCATAGCAACCTGCTGAATGGCGAGGGCCCCATGCGCTATCGGCGCGTCGTGCTGGAGCCCGGCGGATCCATGTCGGCCAACGACCTGGTTAAGAACTTCCTGGGCCGTCCGCAGAATATGACCGCGTTCCAGCGCTGGATGGGTGAGGAGTTCGAGTTCCAACCTGCCGTGTCGAAACAAGCGGGAAACTGATCAAGCATTTCTTTGCGATCTTCGCGGCGTCCTTTGCGAACTCTGCGGTGAAGCGCTTTTGCCCGCCGAGTGTGCGCATCCGACAAAGGCCCCAACCGTTTGACCCTCCCCGTTCTCTCCTTTAAACTCAAGAGATTCAGCAGAATACAAGGCCTAATCTATGTCTGACCGCATTCACGTAAAGCTTCCTGACGGCAGCACCAATGAAGTCCCGAAGGGAACCACGGCCCTCGAGATTGCCAAGTCCATCAGCCCGCGTCTGGCCGAGGTCGCGCTCGCCGCCAAAACGAATGGCAATCTGATCGACCTCACTCGTCCGCTCGATCAGGACACCGACTTGCGCATCCTAACCGAGAAAGACCCGGAGGCCCTCGAGGTCTACCGCCATTCCTCCGCGCACCTGATGGCCGCCGCCGTCCTCGAACTCTTCCCCGAGACCAAGCTAGGCCACGGCCCCGCCACCGAGACCGGGTTCTTCTATGACTTCTACCGCGAGACGCCGTTCACCCCGGAGGATCTCGAAAAGATCGAGAAGAAAATGCAGGAACTAGTGCAGCAGGATATCCCCTATGCCCGCGAATTCCTGCCGCACCAGGAAGGTCTGGAGCGCTTCAAGAAGGAAGGCGACTTCATGAAATGCCACTTCATCGAGCAGTTCACCAAGCCCGATGAAAAGATTTCGATCTACAAAACCGGCAAGTTTCTCGACTTCTGCCGAGGCCCGCACGTACCCTCAACCGGCAAGATCAAGGCGTTCAAGCTGCTGAACATCGCCGGAGCCTACTGGCTGGGCGACGAAAAGAACCCGCAGCTGCAGCGCATCTACGGCACGTCGTTCTTCTCGAAAAAGGACCTCGAAGCCTTCCTGCACAAAGTCGAAGAAGCGAAGAAACGCGATCATCGCGTGCTGGGCCAGCAACTCGACCTGTTCTCGATCCAGGAACTTGCCGGGCCCGGACTGATTTTCTGGCACCCCAAGGGCGGCATTATCCGCAAGGAGATAGAAGACTGGATGCGCGAGGAGTACCTGCGGCGCGGCTATTCGCTGGTCTACACGCCGCACGTCGTGCGCCGCCAGCTGTTTCACGTTTCGGGCCACGAGGGCTACTACTCCGACAACATGTTCGACGCCATGGAACTCGACGACGCCGAATATCGTCTGAAGCCAATGAACTGCCCGGGACACATCCTGATCTACAAAGACTCGCTGAAGTCATATCGTGACCTGCCGGTGCGGTTAGGCGAACTGGGCACGGTGTATCGCTACGAGCGCTCCGGCGTGATGCATGGCCTGCTGCGCGTCCGCGGCTTCACCCAGGACGACGCCCACATCTTCTGTACCCCCGAGCAGATCGAAGGTGAGATTGTCGGCTGTTTGGAGTTCGCGCTTGCGGTGTTGAAGGCCTTCGGCTTCGACCAATTCGTGACCGAGCTTTCCACCTGGGACCCGGGCCACCGGAAGAGCTTCCTGGGCAGCGAAGAACAGTGGAATTCGGCCAATCACTCGCTTGAAAGCGCACTGAAGAAGCTGAACATCGAGTACAAAACCATCCCCGGCGAAGCGGCATTCTACGGCCCGAAGATCGACGTCAAGCTGGTCGACGCCATCGGCCGCCTCTGGCAGCTCTCAACCGTGCAGTTCGACTTCAACCTGCCGCAACGCTTCCAACTCGAATACGTAGCTGAAGACGGCACCCGCAAACAGCCCGTCATGGTCCACCGCGCCCTCTACGGCTCAGTCGAACGCTTCTTCGGCGTGCTGATCGAACACTACGCGGGAGCGTTCCCGGTATGGCTCTCGCCGGTGCAGGTGGCGATGATCCCGATCGCCGAGCGCCATTCCGCCTACGCCGAGAAAGTAGCCGAGCAATTGAAGGCGGCTGGAGTGCGCGTGGAAGTAGATTCCCGCAACGAAAAGATGAACGCCAAAATCCGCGAACACGCGATGCAGAAAGTCCCGTTCCTGCTGGTCGTCGGAGACAAAGAAACCGAAGCGGAGAAAGTCAACGTCCGCACCCGCGGCAAAGAAAAGACGGAAGACATGGTCACGACTGAGTTCGTGGAGAAGATCAAGAAGCTGATTGTGGACAAGAGTCCGGGGCTGTAGGTGCGACTGCTGTGTTGAAGTGCAGATGGCTACGGCTAAGCAGCCATTTGCTCTAAAGTCGCTGGAACCCGACGCGGTATGCTTTCCTCATCCCCGGTTTCGACTTCCAAGGTACTAGTCGACAGTGACGCAACCAATTGTTTTGCGTTCTTTGTCCACTTGTCAGCCTTCGTCATGATCGCTAGCCGCAGCCACCGCTCAAAATACGTCTTCTCGGTATCGTAAACAAAAAAACCATACTCCCTAGCTTTTGCTAACGCGTCATCCGATGGTCGCAAAATTTTTACCCCTATCGGCTGACGATATTCGACGTCGGGAAAACTAACGAAATCCAGAACATGGTTGGCTACCTTCCCTTTAATTGGAACTCGCGATTGAATTCTGTGGTTGTAAGGGGGTTTCCATGCAGTGACTCCGCGCTCAACAAGGGAAACTACAGGTTCTTCTGTCAAATCCGGTTTGTGGCCCAACAAGTGCCACATGCCCATAGTTTCACACTGTCCGATGGCAAGTATGGCCGAGTACAAATCACTCTGTTTGCATCCAACCTGGAAGATTCCATCGGTAAAGACAGCACCCAATTTGTCTGCCATCGAGGAAAACGCTTCTTCGCGCAGTTCAGTGATATGAACACCTTGAGAGTGCAACTCCGCGGAGGTCTTTCCTGCATCGTGCACTACGAAATAATCGGCTGACTTGCGATCAACGAACACAGCAACGTATCGGTCGTCCAAAGTCTTCGTAGGGAGAACTAGAACGCAGCCTTCTCGCGACTCGCTGACTTGAGTCTCCGCGCCAAAGTACGTGAGAAGCGAATTCTTAAGCGAATGGCAGGTCGTCTGTTCCATAGTCAGTTGCGCTCAAGTCGATGCGGAAAAGCTTCAAGGCGCGTATCAAAAACTCTTCACGGCTGCCGATACCGTCGAAGTCTCTGATCGGCAATTTGTTCTTCTCAGCGGTGCTCAGCTTGTGATCCCAGATGTGCCTATGCCATCCGGAGTGCACTGTACCCTCGGTACCCACGAACTTTAGTTCACAGTCGAAACCGTCGATCCTCGTATTGTGCAGTTTGAGCGTGACCGTCCATCCCTCTACATGAGTAGGATGCTTGCAATGGACGTTCAGACGCAGAACAACGCTGCACGAATTGGCATAGTCATCAGTAGTCTGATGCTCGGTATCTATATCAGCGAGGTTGCCCGGAACTCCGTTGAAAGTTAGCGACTCTCGACTGTCATAGGCTACGCAACCTTCACTTCCTCAGCAACCGCCTTCTTCGAAACCGTGTTCGCCAGCGCAGTCAGCAGCGACGGAATTTCGCGGTAGCCCTGTACCTTGCGAAACTGGCGTTCGGCTACCAGCAGACCCGAGCCCACCCAGCGCTCGATATGAT
>JAIQEY010000041.1 GCA_020073565.1 Terriglobia bacterium | reverse complement strand
CTCTTTGCGCCATCAGCTATCGAACAGCCCCACACGAAGCGTGCATCTCCATGAGAATCAGCCGTGAACGCCACTACGTAATAGCTGTGTGCGAGGCCGCCACGTTCGTAATGCAAAAACCACTTATCATCCTGTGCCCCCGCAAGCACGAGACGTCTCCAAGGTAGCTTTCGATAAAGCCCTTCATCAGTGACTTGAAATGCTTGTCCGGGATTCGCCATTGCCAACGATGTTTGGCGGGTGATCTTCGAAAAGGCTTGTTTGACATTGGCCGGAATGGCTTCTGTTCTCGATACCACAGTGTATGAGCCATCGAGGATGTGTTCTTTCTCAATTGCCGAAAATTGATTCTCTTCGACCCTCAGGTCGAGGAATCGTACCTTCGCGCCCGTAGTTTCGCGGCGTAGGCTAAAGTTGTAAGCTCGGCCTTTAGAGGGAGGTTGCCCGGAACTCCGTTGAAAGTTAGCGACTCTCGGCTGTCATAGGCTACGCAACCTTCACTTCCTCAGCAACCGCCTTCTTCGAAACCGTGTTCGCCAGCGCAGTCAGCAGCGACGGAATTTCGCGGTAGCCCTGTACCTTGCGAAACTGGCGTTCGGCTACCAGCAGACCCGAGCCCACCCAGCGCTCGATATGATCGCCGGCACGCCAGCGTTTTACGTTGCGGCACACCGTCTCCACGATGGAGAAGGCCGACTCGATCACATTCGTGCTCGCCAGGGTGCGACGCAACTGAGCTGGCACCCGCAGACGATGCACGGTGAGCGTTTCTTCCATGCCTTCTTCCAGGCTGCGGGCGGCGCTCGGATTCAACTCCATCAGTTCGCGATGCAATCGTTCCAGGGCGCGCTTGGCGTCGGCATATTCGGTCATGGCGTAGGCGTTCTGCAGTTTCTTCCGGATCGCCGACTTATGTTCTTCGGGTAAGTGATCCACGACGTTGCGCCGCTTGTGCACCTGGCAGCGTTGGATGGAAGCTGCCTCGCCGGCATGACGCCGCACCGCCGCCGCCAGCGCCTTGCCACCGTCTAGCACATAAAGCCTTGGCACGCTGAAGTCCAGCCCGCGTGCCGTCAGATCGCCCAGTAACTCACCGACCACGGCGGCATTCTCAGTCGCTCCTTCGCGCAGCCCCAACACCGTTTTGCGCCCGTCGATACTGATGCCCAGGGCCACGATCATCTGCCGATCCCGGAACGGTGTGCCATCGATCAGCACCGCGCACAACCGTAACTCGCCCAGCGGCCGCTCCATCAGTTCCTGCAATTTCTCTCGGCTGGCCTCGATGAAGCTGTCGCTCACCGCCGACTTCTCCACCCCGTAGGCTTCGCGAAAATCCTTCACCACCGCTCCGTAGTTGCGCGTCGACAGCCCGCGCATCATCTTGTCCCAGACCGCGTGTTCCATCGGCTCGCTGCGTTGGAACAACTCGTAACTGCCCAGCCGTTGCTCGCGATGTTCCGGGCTGCGCAGACGGGTTCTGCGAATCGGCACCTTCTGCCCGTCCACCACGCAGTAGCCGTCTTCTTTCCCCCAGCGATGCACCCGACGCTCCGGGTGCTGTTGATGGCGCTCTCCCGCCAGGTGCCGCACTTCTTCCTCCATCACCAAGTTCATCAACGCCAACCCGGCCGCGCGCAGCAGGTGGCCGACTCCTTCTTGCAAAAGCCCCACGACCTCGGCCATGGGAAAGATCATCTGGATGTTGGGATTTTCTTCGCGGGCCAACTGGCGGAACTGTTGCACCGCGCGCTGCTGGTCGATCTGGTATCGTCTCTTCATAGCGACTCTCTCCTTTTTCTTGGCAGAAAAACTACCCTCGGTCATTATGACCGGGGTTGAGAGTCGCTACTTTCTACGAACTTACGGGCATCCTCCGGAGCATGAGTTGCCCTTATCCACCCTGCATTAACGATGTGGCGCGTCCAATAGCGCAACTCGGGGCGATCGACCAGTTTGAGAGCGCGGCATCGAGCTGGTATCACGGCATGACCGTGTCGCTGCGCAAGCGGATGTCGCATGGAGTGTACTTTCGCCTGGCATACACCTGGGCACATGCGATCGACGATGGGCAGGATGCGCTCGTAGCCGGGCAACCGGCAACTGTGCAGAACTCGTATTCGACGAAGAGCGAGCGTGGGCCGAGTGTGACCGACCAACGGCATCGGCTTTCGGTTTCATGGATTACGGAGCCACGTCCGTTCGATCCGGGACGGGGCCTGCTGGCAACGGTGTGTGACCACTGGAGACTATCGGGCGTCATGACATACGGGAGCGGGCGTCCGGCGCAAGCACGCGTGTACGGCGACCCGAATCAGGATGGGAACACAAGTAATGACCGGCTGCCGGGATTCGGTAACAATGCTTTTGTTGGTCCGGACTACGCGACCATGAATATGCGGGTGGCGCGGAGGATCAACTTTGGTGGGCACTATCGTCTTGAACTGATGGCGGAGTCGTTCAATCTCTTCAATCGCGATAACAAACGATTTGGAGTGAGCGACAATGGCTTCTGGAATTCCGCGGGGCAGTTTATTTCGTACTCAAAGAGCTCGTATTATCCTGCGTATTATCAACAACCTACGAGTTTCATGAAGGCGATGAGCGCATATGCTCCACGCCAGATACAGTTGTCCCTGCGGTTCTTGTTCTGAAGCTCAGTGCAGTTTTTTCTACAATCCACTTGACTTGATGGCAGAGCCTTGCCATAACTAACAAGTCGAGTTATGGCGGCAAGGGGGGGTGTTAGTTCTTTTGGCGGAAGTTCGAATTCAAGAGGGGGAATCCCTCGAAAATGCGCTTCGCCGTTTCAAGCGGAAGGTACAGCAGGAAGACATCATTAAGGAAGTGAAGCGCCACTCTTTTTACCTCAAGCCGGGTGAAAAGAAGCGGGTCAAGGAAGCGCTGGCTCGCAAACGGAGCCGAAAGAAAGCACGCAAAGAACAGGACTAAAATCATCGGGCCGTTTTCTGTGGGGGCAGACGGCCCGATCCTCTCTTCTTAAGCTTTTCATAGTTGGGGATTTCTTCAATCAGCAGTGGACCATGCGTTACACGCGTGGCGGGCCGAATCCAGGGTGAATATGAGGGGGGATGTAAATCCCCTGCCCACGATGTGAGCCGGAGCACTTCCCCGTTCGGGTCTCCCGTTGTCGAGCAGGGCGGAATGGGAGCGCCTCTTCGATGGAATTCCAGGACAAGGTGTTGAAGTGCATGGACTGTGGCACGGATTTCGTGTTTACAGCGGGCGAACAACTATTTTTCCACGACAAGCAGTTCAAGAACGAACCAAAGCGCTGCAAGAACTGCAAGAGTAAGCGGATAGCGGTTTTGGGGGCGTCGCCCCATGGGCAGATGCACACCAAGACGGAGACCCGCACCAACTGCTCCAATTGCGGCAAGGAGACGACCGTGCCTTTCCGTCCGACACAGGGGCGGCCGGTGCTCTGCCGCGAGTGTTTTCAGCAGAGGCGGCAGGTCGCTAGCGCCTAAAAATTCCAGAGAAGAACCGAGCAGACGGCGAGGGGGCCACCTATCTGACCTTGGGCGTGGCTGCCTGCGCGACCGCGGATGCGTTCCGCTGGCGTTGCTGCTCGTCTGCGCGGCGGATGAGCAGAGCTTCCACCTGCCGCACCAGATCGCTGGTGCCCAGAGGTTTGACCAGCAAAGACTCGGAATGCTTCTGCGACCAGTGCTCCCCGTTGGGCGGGTAGGCGGTGAGCAGGGCGGTGGCAGGTTGGTAGCTCTGGCGGCGCGCTGCGCGCAGGACTTCCAGGCCTGCCTCCTCGGTTTCCATGCGCAAATCACTGATGACCATGTGGTAGACACCGGATTCGAGTCTGGAAAAGGCTTCCGCTGTGCTGGCGGCGGTGTCAACTTCGAAACCGTGCAGTCCGAGAACGGCTTTCAGGGTCAGCAGGACGGTAAGGTCGTCATCGACGAGAAGTATGCGCCGTTTCATGTGCACATCGAAGTGGAGTAGAGGTGCAACTCACTGCGGGATCGGTCGGCAACCGGCGCGGGCCGCGCTGCAGGCGTTACCCACCCACTGAGTTAGTATAGAAGTGTGGCGCGGTTCTACATAGAGAATTTTGGCTGTCGTGCCACCCAGGCCGACGGAGCCGCGCTGGAACGCCAGTTCCTGGAGCGCGGACTGGAGCGCGCTGGGGCCGCGCGGGATGCCGAAATTGTAGTGCTGAACACCTGCACCGTGACGGAAGGCGCGGATAAGGATGCGCGAGCTTCGATTCGCAGGCTGCAGCGAGAGAATCCCGATTGCCGTATCCTGGTGACGGGGTGTTACGCGCAACGCGCGCCCGAAGAACTTGCCCGCATGCCCGGCGTGACTTGGGTCGTGGGCAACTCACATAAGCACCGGGCGGCTGAGATTGCTCTCCCTTCCTCGTCCTCTAACGGGTTTGTTTCGCTTGCGCAACTTTCGCGTGACGCTACCGAAATCCAACACAATCGCAAAGAACGCGATTGTGTGGGGCACCCGAGCGATGGTGTGGGGTACGCGAGTGATGGTGTGGGGTACGCGGAGATTGTTGTCGGAGATATCTTCGCGCACACGGAGTTGCTGGCGGCGCCGGTGTTTGAAGCCGCGCACGCACGCACGCGGCCCAATCTGAAGGTGCAGGACGGTTGTGACAACCGCTGTTCCTTCTGCGTGATTCCCTATGTGCGTGGCCAGAGCCGCTCGCTGCCGATGGAGCGCGTGATCGGGGAAGTGCGTGCGCTGGTCGAGGCGGGCTACCGGGAAGTGGTGATTTCCGGGATCAATCTGGGGCGGTGGGGAAGAGACCTGCAGAGCGTCGTTGGTCGTTCGTCGTTGGTCGTTGGCGAACCAGGCGCGTCGAGCGATGCCATTCCCCTTAGGAACCACGAACGACCAACGACCAACGACCAACGACTTGTCGACCTGATTCACGCCATCCTTCACCGGACATCCCTGGAGAAGTTGCGCATCAGTTCGGTCGAGCCGATGGACTGGAGCGACGAACTGATTGGGCTCGTGGCGGAGTCTCCACGCATCGCCAAGCATGCGCACGTGCCCCTGCAGTCGGGGAGTGATGCGGTGCTGCGCAGAATGCACAGAAAGTACCGTCCCTGGCACTACCGGGAGAAGATTCTGAAGATCCGCAGCGCGATGCCGAACGCGGCGATCGGGGCAGATGTAATGGTGGGGTTTCCCGGCGAGACAGACGCGGAGTTTGCCGAAACACGACGGATGGTGGAGGAGTTGCCGTTCACCTACCTGCATGTGTTCACCTATTCGGCGCGGCCGGGGACGCCCGCAGCAGCACAGAGTGGGCAGGTTCCGGTAGCGCTGGCGCGGGAGCGGAACCGCGAGTTGCGGGAGATCGCGGGCGCGAAGAAGAGGGCTTTTGCGCAGTCGCTGGTGGGGTCGACGGTGGAGGCCATCACACTGCATGCCCGAGGCACCAACTTCACGGAGGCATTGACGGACAACTATCTGAAGATGAGAGTGTCCGGCGAACTGGAGGCGAACCGGTGGTGGCGCGTTCGGGTGGAGGGCACGGATGGCGAGACTCTGCTGGGGCGAAATGCCATCTCCAGCGGTGTAGAGGGCTCGCGGACAGGAATGTCCGCGCTACACAGCCAGCCGACGGAAGTAACCCGGAAGTACTCAGAAGTCGGATCTGGCCATTGACCTGCAACCCTTTACAGGGGTACGATCAAAAAAATCCAGAAATGCGGGAGCCATCCGAACCCATGTCGCGGCCAGTGTTCCGGGCGATCGTGTGCTGTCTACTGGCGGTCCTGGTTCCAGCGCAACTGCTTGCGGGAGAATCGGCGTCGGCCATGCTCTACACCAACGGTGCAGCGTGGTTGAACGGCAGCGAAGTTCCGAAGTCGGCGGCGGTATTTTCCGGGGACATGCTGCAAACGCGGGCCGATTCGTCAGCGAGTATTCAGGGTGCCGGATCCAATGTCATGGTGCTGGCGGACTCGCTGGTGAAGTTCCAGGGGCCGACGGTGGAAATCGAGCATGGCGCGGTTCGTGTAACGACGTCGCGCGGGCTGGCAGCGCAAGCCGGGGACGTTACGGTGAAGCCGGTTTCGAATGTGTGGACTGAGTTCCAGGTCACTGACGTTGACGGGCGTGTGCAGATCGCGGCCAACAAGGGCGACCTGACGATCCAGGATGACAAGGGCACGACGACCATCTCGCAGGGACAGCAGACCACGCGCGACGACACAAGCGATACCGATAAGAAAAAAAAGAAGAAGCGGCGTAATTCGGGAGCGGCTACGGCGGCGGCGGGTGGAATCATGAGTTCTACCGGCGCGCTCTATGGAGGGATCGTCGTGGCGGGCGGCGTGGCAGTTTGGCTGCTGTTACAAAAGGAACCACCCTTGAGCCCGTCGTGTCCAAATAACACGTGCCCGTGATTTTCAAGCCAATGACCCCTGTGGTGGGCGACTGAATCCATGTCGCGCTACGTTTCCTACCGTGATTTTGACTGGATCCTGATGGGCTTCGTGCTGGTGATCTGCTCACTGGGAGTGATACAGATCCACAGCGCGACCGAGCACACCAAGTTCGCCGGCGCTCACATCAAACAGATCTCCTGGATTCTCGCGGGGGTGGGAGCGATGTTTCTGGTCAGTCTGCTCAACTATCAGGCCTTGTTGGAGAGGATTCACTGGTTTTACTTCGCTGCGCTTGCCTCCCTGATTGCCGTCATCCTCTTCGGACAGAAATATCTGGGAGCGCGGCGCTGGATCAAGATGCCGGGGGGCGCGCATTTTCAGCCGTCGGAGTGGGTGAAGCTGATCCTGATTCTGGCGGTGGCGAAGTATTTTGCCGATCTGCACGAGCGGGAACTGTCGTGGTCGGACTTTTTGAAGGCGGGAGCCATCGTTGGCTTCCCGATGCTGATGGTGCTGGCGCAGCCGGATCTGGGAACGGCCCTGACCTACATTCCGGTCGCGGTGATGGGACTGTTTCTGGGTGGACTGCGATGGAAGCAGACCATGATCGTGCTGCTGATTCTAGGGTTGCTGGTACCGGTTGCGTGGATGAAAGTGTTGAAGCCGTATCAGAAGGAACGACTGACAAGTTTTATGAACCCGGATGCGGATCGTCAGGGCTCCGGGTATCAAGTGAATCAATCGCTGATTGCAGTCGGCTCAGGGGGAATCTGGGGGAGCAGCCAGGGATCACAGACGCACCTGGCGTTCCTCCCCGTGCCGCAGACGGACTTCATTTTTGCGGCGTTCGCGGAGGAACACGGGTTTGTAGGAGCTCTGGTGGTACTGCTGTTATACTTTGTGGTGCTGATGCGGTTGACCCAGAATGCGCAAACCGCGCCTGATCGCGCTGGCGTATTCCTGGTGATGGGTGTGGTAGCTGTGCTTAGCTTTCACATCCTGGTCAACGTTGGCATGGTGGTCGGTTTTATGCCGGTCACTGGAATACCACTACCGTTGATGAGTTACGGTGGGTCTTCCGTCCTTTTTATGTTTCTGGCGCTGGGGATGGTAATGAACGTCAGGATGCGGCGCTTTGTGAACTGAGACGGTTGGGTAGAACATCGGCGTCCGTGAAAGGGACGCTGCGAAACAAGATAAAGATTACGAAGGCCCTCGCGAAAAAGGAGGGCAGATTACCGGCGAAGTGTGAAGCCGGACAGGATTGAAGCCCGTCAGGCGGGGAACGGCCCCCTCAGCGACTCTGAGAGAGCGGTCACAGACCTGATGCAGGGCTCAATGCGATCAGTGCAGACGAGTTCAAACAATTCACTGCAGTGCAGGTCCCGGAGCGGACTCCGGGATTTCGCCCTCTCCTACCCCGCACCCCAGCCAGCGAAAACCGCGCTGTCCGGGGACCCCGGGGAGCGGCGCTGAACGCTATCGATCCTTCCACCGACGTTCCACTTCGATCCGGTAAAGAAAAACCGGAGTATCAATGAATAAAGAATTGTTTGTCTCTTCCACACCTCACGAGACCAAAGTTGGGATCGTGGAAGACGATCAGTTAGCAGAAATCTACCTGGAACGGGAAAACGAATACACCTTAGCAGGATCGATCTACAAGGGCCGCGTGACGCGCGTGCTGCCTGGCATGCAGTCGGCGTTTGTGGACATCGGTCTGGAGCGCGACGCCTTTCTGTACGTCTCCGATTTCATGGACCTGGAACAGCAGGACGAAGATCTGGATGAAGCGATCCCAGCGAATCGTCCGGTGGTGGAGGCGCGGCCGCGGCGTGCTTTCGAGGCTGGCCCGGCCAGTGAGGGACAGGTGGGAGAGGCTGAAGTCGCTGCCGACGAAGAGACGGGAACGGAAGAGGCTTCTTTGGAGGTATCGGGTTCGGGCGAAGGCACGCGAGATTCTCGCGAGTGGCGGGGGCGCCGGCGGCGCGGCCGTCGTGGAGGCCGCGGAGATGACCGCGGCGGGCGTGGAGATCGCGTGGAACGCGGCGATCGCGAACGCAATGGAACGGAATCTCGCGTTCAGCGTCCGGTACAGACGACGCGCACTGGACGCGACTACGATTTCGGTCCACCTCCGGGATATCAACCGATCATTCTTCCGGGCGAGTCGATTTCCAAGTATCGCCAGGGAGCGCCGAGTTCGGCCGTAGCGCCGGTTGAAGCAGCCCCGCCTGTGCTACCGGCCGTTTCCGTCGCTACGAACTTCCCCGACGACGAACCTATGTTTGCGGCCGATGTGGCCGAGCCGCTTCGTGAGCAGCCTGAGCACGTTCCGCAGGGCGAGGTTTACGAGGAGACCCACGAAACAGTTTCCAGCGCGTCCCGGGAAGTAGTGGAAGCAGAGTCTGAAGAGAAGCCCTTTGTCGACACTTACCAGGCTCCCGAGACCGTCGTCCACGAGATGGCGCACGAGGCAGACTTCGCGACTGCCCTCAAGGTTTCAAGGGCTGATATCGAGGAGCAGGAAATCGAAGAAGAGGAGGCCGAACTCACTTCCTATGGCGAGCACCTGGAAGACGATGGCGGCTTTGAGGAACTAGAGGAAGAGACACACGCGGCCGGAGGAGACTTACCGCACCCAGGTGTGGAACAGGCTTCCGCAAGTCTGGCAGCGGAGGCTGTTGCCGGGGAAACGGTCGAGAATGGCGAGGACGTTCCCGAAGCAGTCCTGGAAGAGGAAGAACGGGAAGCGGAAGAACTCGAACTGGAAGAAGCACAGGAAGAAGCAGAAGCGCTACTGGAAGCGGAGGCGATCGGCGACGGGACGGTGGATGCCAGCGCCGCCGTGCGTGCTCCCGCTCCGGAAGCGAGGCTCATGCAACGGACGCAGCGCAGCGCGCCGGCCTTTGACCGCCGCCGTGGGCGCCGCGGTGGACGCCGTTTCAGGCGCCGCGAGAATACGGTCGTGCCCCAGATCAGCGACCTGCTCAAGGAAGGGCAGGAAGTGCTGATCCAGATTGCCAAGGAACCCATCGGCAAGAAGGGCGCGCGCATTACCAGCCACATCGCATTGCCCGGGCGTTTTCTTGTTTTCATGCCCACGGTGAACCACACCGGCGTGTCGCGCAAGATTTCCTCCGAGGAAGAGCGCCAGCGGCTCAAGCGGATCATCCTGAGCGAGCGGGAGAATGGTGGTGGCGGCTTCATTGTGCGGACGGCTGCGGCGGGCGCTTCGGACGAAGAGCTGCGCGCCGATATCCGCTTCCTGAAGAATCTGTGGAACGAAATCAAAGCGCGCTCAGAAGAGAGCAAGTCCCCGGCGCTGATCTATCACGATCTGAACGTGGTGGAACGAGTGCTGCGCGATCAGGTCAGCTCGGATTTTTCGGTGATCTGGGTCGACAACGAGCCGGAATACGAGCGTATCCTGCGCTTTGCCAATCGCTTCCAGCCCGCGCTGGTACGGCGGGTGAAGCTCTACACGAAAGAAACGCCGCTCTACGATCAGTTTGGACTGAACGAGGAAATCAACAAGGCGCTGAAATCCAAGGTCTGGCTGAAGAGCGGTGGCTACATCGTGATCAACCAGACGGAGGCACTGGTCGCGATTGACGTCAATACCGGCAAGTACGTGGGCAAGACCGCGCGCCTGGAAGATACGATCGTCAAGACGAACGTGGATGCGATTCGTGAGATCGTGCGGCAGGTCCGGCTGCGCGATCTGGGCGGAATCATCATCATCGACTTCATCGACATGGATGAACGGCGCAACCGGCAGAAAGTCATGCAGGCGCTGGAAGAGGCGTTGCGCGCGGATCGCGCACCTTCGAAGGTCCTGCAGTTCAACGATTTCGGGTTGGTTGCGATTACGCGCAAACGGGTGAAACAGTCGCTCGAACGCACGATTGGATCACCGTGTCCATACTGCCAGTCGACGGGATTTGTGAAGTCGGTCAGCACCATCTGTAACGAGGTCTATGTCGAGATGCGCAAGATCGCCAAGCAGCTCGAGCACAGCGACGTGATGCTGCGGGTGAATCCCGAGGTCGCGAAAGCGCTGAAGGCAAACAATGCGCGGCTGTTGAACGAGATGGAAGAACTCGCGAAGAAGACAATTATCGTGAAGTCGGATCCGGCGCTGCACCAGGAGCAGTTTGATATTCATTAAGCTACTGGCTTCTGGCTGCTAGCTTCTAGCCGGCTTGGCGAGCAGTTCTGAGCTGCGGGACGGGCAATTTGCCCGTCCCCTTTGCTTTTTACGCGATTTTCGATCCGATTGCTAGTCTGAGGATGGAATATCTACACTTCCGCAAGTAACTTCGCGGCCTGCACATTCCGGTCGCGCAGGTTTTCGAGGGAGGTTTGAAGAGCCGTGCTTCGAGTCTGCATGTCCGGCTGCTTGCCGATGGTTGTGGTAAGGCGGCCGACAGCTTCAGGCAGCCCCTTGGCCATGTCAACAAGGACCACTAGCGAATCGGCGTGCAGCTTCCAGATGGAGCGAGAATGTTGGGACCGCTTGAGTTCTTCGATCTCCGTCGTCATGCGTGCGGTCAGAGCGACGATGCGCAGGAGCATGCGGGCTACATCGGCGCGCGGGCTGACTTCTTCCAGATAGTCGGCCGTGCAGGCTTCGATCTCAGCGGGACTCAGCATCAGGTTGAAGTAGCGCATGGGGACGATCTGGCGGACCTTGGGATCGGCCACGCGCACGAAAATGCGGATCGACTCTTCGACTCTCCGCAACTTGGCCTCTTCGACCGAGAGGGCCTGTGGGGTTAAGGCGGCTGGCACATATTTGCCCTCGAGGGCGGGAGCAGCCGCGGCGCCTCCAGCCCCGACGGCATGGGCGGGAAACGCTGGCGAAGGATGCGCACGGCGGATCGGCGGCCGCCGCTGCAATTCTTTTTTCAGCCGGGAGACGCGGCGGAATTTCTCCAGCGCGGTCGCGTAGTCCACCTTCAGCAGACTCTTCTCATTCAGGGCCGCGACATGCTCAACCGTGACCTCGACACCATCGATGGTGCTCAGGATGCTGCCGCCGAGTTCTTCGAGCTGGCGTGCAAAATCTTTAATCTCGTCGGTAGCCGCGGCAAACAGGGTGTGAAAGCGAGTTCCAAAGGCGGAGTTATAGGGCGCGAGGGTGGCCAGCACTCCGGGGTGATAGATCGACTCCCCGAGCGACGCCTTGAGTTCCCGGACGCGGGAAATAATTCCGGAATCCATGAGCGCGCTAAAGTCCTGGAAGCGATTCGCCTGGTCGAGCAATGGACTGAATTCACGCAGCAGTTGCACGTGTTCATCCGCCAGGACGGGCGTGTCGGATTCGGAGAGGATTTCCAGAAGCGCAATCTCGAACGGCGAGAGGGGAATGGATCCATCCAGGCCGTAGCCGCGCTGCTCCCACTGTCCGGGCACCCGGGGATGACGGTAAAGAAATGTCGCGACCAGATCTGTTTTGTCCCGATTGGCGGCGGAATCGTCCCGGTGACGCGCAAAGTACCGGAGGAGCGCTTCCGCGACCTCGGGGTCAAGATCCTGATGAATGCCGAGTCGCAGCATGGCGGGAGTGATTGCCATGTCCAGCAGTTTGATCCAGAGGTGCATGCGTTCGAGGATCGAGCGCACGTCGTTGACCTGCCCGATCGATTCGGAGGCGAGTTCCGCGGGAGCTGGCAATTTACCGCCGAGTTGCTCACTCAGCACACGCTGATAAAACCCCTGTACGGTTGCCAGCAGAGCCAGTTCCCATTTGGGATCTTCAACCAATTCCTCTCCTCCGAGACGGACGGGTCAGGCTGCTTGCCCAGGGGGACGTCCTTTTAGTTAATCCAATAGTAGAGGGGAGTGCAATTGGTTACTTGGTTACGGAAGGACCAGAACGGATGGCGGCGCTGGCGTGGCCGTTATTGGCCAGCCCGGGAAATCGGCGGATAAGCAGGTGGTCCCCAACCCCCCTGGAATGGAGGGCGGAAGCCGAACGTCTCATTGGAATACCACAGTCTTGTTTCCATACAGGAGGACGCGGTTTTCTACGTGCCAGCGGACGGCGCGCGACAGGACGACTTTTTCGATATCACGGCCCTTTTGAATCAGGTCGTCGACGGTATCGCGGTGGTGGATGCGGACCACGTCCTGCTCGATGATGGGGCCGTCGTCGAGTACCTGGGTAACATAGTGCGCGGTGGCGCCAATCAGTTTTACGCCGCGCTGGAATGCCTGATGGTAAGGCTTCGATCCGACAAAAGCGGGCAAAAAAGAATGATGAATGTTGATGACGTTCTGCGAGCCCATGGCCCCGACGAACTGGTTCGACAACACCTGCATGTAGCGCGCCAGCACGATCAGTTCGCATTGGTGGTCGCGGACGAGCGCCAGTTGCTTCTGCTCGGCTTCGTGCTTGTTGTCTTTCGTCACCGGAACGACGAAGAAAGGAATCCGATAGAAATCAGCGGTGCGCTGGTTGTCGGGATGGTTCGAGACGATCAGAGGAATCTCACATTTGAGTTCACCGCTCTGGTGGCGGTAGAGGAGGTCTTGCAGGCAGTGGTCGTACTTCGATACGAAGATGGCCATCCGTGGACGGTCCGACGAATGAGCAAGACGCCAGTCCATCTGAAAATCACGGGCGATGGGTGCGAAGTGCTCAGCGAACCGGGCGACGTCAAAATCGAAATCGGCGGCGTCGAACTCAACCCGCGTGAGAAAGAGATTCGACTCCTCGTCGCCATGCTCGTCATTGAAGAGAATGTTGCCGTTGTGACGGAAGATGAAATCGGCGATCGAGGCGACAACGCCTTTGCGGTCGGGGCAAGAGACGAGGAGGATGGCAGAGTTGTGCATAGATGACTTCTAGTTCAGCTGGTTCCTCCGTGCCCCTCTGTGTCCTCCGTGGTTCAAGAAGTTCCTCACCACAGAGGACACAGAGGGACACAGAAGAAAATCGCAGAGCCGCTGGCAACTATTTCTTCAACGCTTTCACAATCTCGCGTGCCGCGTTGGCGCCGGATCCGCCGGTCAGTCCCGTGCCCGGGTGCGTGCCATTGCCGCACAAATACAGGCGCTCGATCGGCGTCTGGTAACGCGCCCAGTCGAGGAGGGGTCGCATCGTGAAGAACTGGTCGAGCGCAAGTTCACCGTGGAAGATCTGGCCTCCGGTCAGGCCGTATGTCTCTTCCAGATCCTTGGGCGTGATGATCTGGTGGCTGAGAATCGTCTGCGGCAGACTGGGCGCGTATTGTGCGATCGTCTTCACCACGGCTTCACCGAGCGCGATGCGCTGGCTCTCCCAATCGCTGTTCTTCAGCTTATAGGGTGCGTACTGCATGTAGATTGACATCACGTGCTTACCTGCGGGCGCCAGCGACGGGTCGGAAAGTGACGGGATGGTGATCTCGAGGTAGGGTGCGCGTGAGAAGTTCCCGTACTTGCATTCATCGAAAGCGCGCTCAAGATAGTCAATTTCGGGACTGATCTGGATGCGGCTCTCCAGCAGGTGGCCATTGTCTTTTGCCTTCAGAGCAGGGAACTCGGGTAGCGCCGATAGCGCCAGGTTGATCTTGGCTACGGTGCCCACGGAACGATAGTTCTTGATTTTCTGCGCGAAGTCCGGCGGCAAGTGCGTGGGGTCGACCAGTTGCATGAGTGTCCGCTTCGGGTCGGCATTGGAAACGACGGCCCTGGCGGAAATCTCTTCGCCGGAAGTGACCACGACTCCGGTGGCGACGCCATCTTTCACACGAATTTCTGAAATGGCCGCACTGGTGCGAATTTCCGCGCCCGCCTGAGTCGCAGCGGCCGCCATGGCTTGCGTGATCGCGCCTGCGCCGCCGGCAGGGAACTGAACGCTGCCTGCGGGAGTCGGATCGGCCGCGGCGCGAAGCAACAGCACCAGCGCGCTGCCCGCCGACCACGGCCCCAGGAAAGTTCCGAAAATGCCGCGTGCGGCGATGGTGGCGCGCAGAGGTTCGGTGTCGAAGAATTCGGCGACCAAGTCCGCCACGGCCATCGGTCCCCATCGCAGTACCCGGTACATATCCTTCTTGCCGAGATTGCGGATGGCACGCCCGGTCTTCAACATGCCCCAGAGATCGCCGCTGCTCGGGCTGTCAATGTTTGGCGGCGTGAGGGTCAGTGCTTCGCCGATGACGGCGCCGATCTTTCCCATCGCTGCGCTAAATTCTGCATACGCGGTGGCGTCTTTGTCAGACCACTGTGCGATCTCCTGCGCAGACCTCTTGAGGTCGGAGTAGAGAACTAGCGCGCGGCCATCGGGCAACAGAGATACGGTGCTTATATCCGGTTTAGTCAGCTTGAGCCCGTGGCGTTCCAGGTGCATGTCGCGCACGACGTCGGCGCGCAGCGGGCCAGTGTTATGGGAGAGGGTCGAGCAGCGGAAGCCGGGATAAAATTCCTCGGTGATAGCCGCGCCGCCTACCTGCGCGCGGCTTTCGAGCACCAGGGGTTTGAATCCGGCTCTGGCCAGGTAGAAAGCGGTGACCAGACCGTTATGTCCGCCACCGACGATGACGACATCGCGCGTTTCGGGCTTCTCTGCGGACATCAGACCACCTTCCCGTCTTTCAGAATCTCGAGTGCGGCCAGACGGCCTGGTGCTCCCATGATTCCGCCGCCGGGATGGGTGGCCGATCCGCACATGTAGAGGTTCTTGATAGGCGAGCGGAACTGCGCCCAACCCGCCACCGGACGCAGGAAGAAGAGCTGTTCGAGCGAGAGTTCACCCTGGAAAATGTTGCCCTCGCTCAGTCCCCATTCGCGTTCGAGATCGAGCGGCGTGACCACCTGGCGATGCAAGATGATGTCTTTGATGTTGGGCGCGTATTCCGCGATGGTGTTGACTACCGTATCGCCGAATTTTTCTTTCTCCGTGTCCCAATCGAGCCCGGGCGCCAATTTGTAAGGCGCGTACTGTACAAAGCACGACAGGATGTGTTTCCCCGGCGGCGCCACCGAAGGATCGGTGAGCGTGGGGATCACCATGTCGATGTAGGGGCGCGTGGACCAGTGCCCATACTTGGCCTCGTCGTAGGCCTTCTCCATATATTCGACGCTGGGTGAGATCGACATGGCGCCGCGCAGATGTGCGCCGATTCCCGGCATGCTCTTGAAGTTCGGCAGACCGTCGAGCGCCATGTTCACTTTGCCGGAAGAGCCGCGGAATTTATAACGCTTCACACCTTCCATGAATTCGTCGGGGAGATGACCCGGCTCAATCATCTTCGCGAAGGTCAGGCGAGGATCGACGCTGGAAGAAACCACGTCGGCATGGATTTCGTCGCCGTTGGCCAGAGCGACGCCGGTCGCGCGCCCGTTCTTGACTAGAATCTGCGCGATCGGGGCCTCGGTACGGATTTCCACTCCTGCCTCAAGAGCAGCGCCGGCAATGGCGTTCGAGATGGCGCCGGTGCCGCCGCGCGCGAATCCCCAGGCACGGAACGCGCCATCGATTTCGCCCATATAGTGGTGGAGCAGAACGTACGCCGTTCCCGGCGAGCGCACGCCGAGAAAAGTTCCAATGATGCCGGAGGCCGACATGGTTGCCTTGAGCACATCGGTCTCGAACCACTGGTCGAGGAAGTCGACCGCGCTCATGGTCATGAGCTGGACCTGGTTGTACTTGTCTTCGCCCGACATGCCCTGGAAACGGCGTCCGATGAAGAGCAACTTCATCAGTTCCCTGGGATTGAGCGTCGCCGGGTCGGGCGGGATCATGCTTAGGATTGGCTTCACGAAGCGGCACATCGCCTGCATCGCTTTGCCGAATTCGTCGTACGCCTCGGCGTCAACTCGCGAGTGGCGTGCGATCTCGCGATGCGTTCGGCCGTGGTCATTGACACGCCAGAGATAGTCTCCATTCGGCATCGGTGTGAACGTGCCGTCCAGCGGCAGGATTTCAAGACCGTGGCGTGGCAGCTCGAGGTCACGGATGATCTCCGGCCGCAACAGGGAGACAACGTATGAGCAGATAGAGATCTTGAATCCGGGAAAGATCTCTTCCGTGCAGGCCGCGCCCCCGAGTACGTGGCGGCGTTCGAGCACCAGAACTTTCTTTCCCGCTTTTGCAAGATAGGCGGCATTGGTCAGGCCGTTGTGGCCTCCGCCGATCACGATCACGTCGTACTTTTTGCCGTTCGCAACAGAAGGCATAAATTGATTCCGTTCGAGCGCAACATTTAGGAAAAATGACTCGCCATTCTACCGAGAAACTATCGCTTTGTCTCTACTTACATGCCATCTCTGACCGAAGGTCAATGCAGATTGCTGCTTGCTGCAAGGAGCAAGACTGCATATAATCCGCGTTCGGGTTTCAGAATTACTCTGTGACCCTCTGTGTCCTCTGTGGTTAAGAAAGTCCTTTACCACATAGGACACAGAGGGACACAGAGGAAGCTACACGAGGTTTGTCTTGCCTATCGGAACCGCGTTTCACGAGAGAACCTTGGCCTTGTGCCACAGCCTGAACTACCGCGAGTGGTCGGGATATTACACGGTCAGCGTGTACGAAGTGCACCACGAGCATGAATACAACGCGATCCGCAATGCGTGCGGGCTGATCGACATCTCGCCGCTCTACAAATATCTGGTTACCGGCAAAGACGCGACCAGGCTCGTGAACCACGTCATCACGCGCGACGTGAACAAAGTTGCCGTGGGGCAGGTGATTTACGCTAACTGGTGCGACGAGCACGGCATGGTCATCGACGACGGCACCATCACGCGCCTCGAAGAAAACAAGTATCGCTGGACGGCGGCCGATCCCAGCCTGCGCTGGTTTCGGCAGAGCGGCGTGAACATGGATGTGCAGGTCGAGGACATCTCCGAGCAGACGGCCGCGCTGGCCCTGCAGGGACCGACTTCGGCGAAACTGCTCAAGACCGTTGCCGATGCCGACATCACGAACCTGAAATACTTCCGCAAGACCAGCGGCAGGATTGCGGGCGTCCCGGTGGACATCTCGCGCACGGGATACACCGGGGACCTCGGCTACGAAATCTGGATTCCGTGGAAGGATGCGGTCAAGGTTTGGGACGAACTGATGGCCAAGGGCAAGCAGTTCGACATCCATCCTGCCGGAATGCTCGCGCTCGACGTAGCGCGCGTGGAAGCGGGGCTACTGTTGATCGAAGTGGATTACATCAGCTCAAAGAAGGCGCTGATTCCGTCGCAGAAGTATTCGCCGTACGAGCTAGGCTTCGGGAAGATGGTGCATCTCGACAAAGAGAATTTCATAGGCAAGCGGGCGCTGGCGCGAGATCACAAGCAAGGCGTCGCGCGCCAGTTGGTCGGACTGGAAGTGGATTGGGTGGAAGTGGAGGAACAGTTCGACAAGTTTGGACTATCGCCAGCGGCCCCGAGTCAGGCGTCACGTGTGGCGGTACCCGTTTATTCGGGCGAGCGTCAGGTAGGCAAAGCCACCACGACCGCGTTCTCACCGCTCTTGAAGAAGCTGATCGCTTTGGGCAGCGTGAGCAGCGAGTTCTCCAAGCCCGGCACCAAACTCCAGATGGAGTTGACGATCGAAGCCCAGCGCAAGAAGACCACCGCGACGGTCGTGCCGCTGCCGTTTTTCAATCCGAAGCGGAAGACGGCGACACCGGTTTAGAATCCTTGGCCGCGGTCGACTTGGCGGGGTCAGCTCGCACCTTCGACTCTTTCAGCGAATATTTGACCAGGCAATAGAACGCTCGCACGCCATCTTTCCAGCCGATCTTCTTGCCTTCTTCGTAGGTGCGCCCAGAGTAGCTGATCCCCACTTCATAAATCCGCAGCCTGCGCCGGGCGACTTTTACAGTGATCTCCGGTTCGAAGCCAAACCGGTTCTCTTCGATCGGGATCGACTGGATCACCTCACGGCGGAACACCTTGTAGCAAGTTTCCATATCCGAAAGATTGATATTGGTTAAGCAATTGGAAAGCAGCGTCAGCAACCAGTTGCCCACCGAATGCCAGAAGTACAACACGCGGTGTGGCCCGCCTCCCATGAAGCGGGAGCCGAACACCACGTCGGCCTTGTCTTCGAGAAGCGGCCTGAGCAGGTGCGAGTATTCTGCCGGATCATACTCTAGATCGGCATCCTGAATGATGACAAAGTCGCCCGTCGCTTCCTGAATGCCACGCCGCAGTGCCGCACCTTTGCCAATGTTGTGCGGCTGGAGAAAGACGCGGATCTGCTGGTGCTGTTTCTCCAACTCCGCCAGGATTTCACGCGAGCCATCGCTCGATCCGTCATCCACGCAGAGGAGTTCGATTTCCATCGGCACGGCGAGAACTTTCTCGATCACTGGGCGCAGGGTTGCCCGCTCGTTGTACACGGGCATCACCACTGAGAGCTTCATACCACGAGATCGTAACAACGCCACTCTCCAAGCACAACTGATCGTCACTGCACCCAACGACGGCCGGCGCTATACTCGCTTGTCGCGCGTGAGCGTGAATCACTCGTCTCGCGCGGCACGGAACGATGAGGACCTTCCGCCATCTCAAGTCCCTGGTTGCTGCGCTCGCCTTCGTGGTTGGCGTGGGGACAGTGGGTTTTCACTATATCGAGGGTTGGTCCTGGTTCGATGGTTTCTACATGGTCATCACGACGCTGACCACCATTGGATATCAGGAAACACATCCTTTGTCGCATGGCGGGCGCGTGTTTAACGTTTTCATCATCCTGGGCGGAGTGTCGCTGGTATTTCTGGCCATCGGATCTCTTACGCAGGCTTTGTTAGAATTCGAGCTGCAGAACCTCTTTGGAAGGCGCCGCATGGAGCGCGATATCGGCCGTCTCAACGGTCACTACATTATCTGCGGCGCCGGACGCGTTGGGCGCAGTGCCGCCCGGGAGTTGGCGCGCGACCCAGCTCAGTTCGTGATCATCGAGGCGAACGAAGCCAAGGCCGAGAAATTTGCCAGTGAGAAGTGGCTGATGCTCATCGGCGACGCCACCCAGGAACAGACTCTGCGCGACGCCCAGATCGAGCGCGCGCGCGGCCTGGTTGCCGCCACCACCACCGACGCTACGAATCTCTACATCGTGCTGACTGCTCGCAGCTTGAACCCGCGTCTGCGCATCATCGCCCGTGCCAGCGAAGAGATGGCCGAGAAGCACCTGCGCAGCGCCGGCGCCGACTCAGTTGTTTCTCCCTATGTTTTTGCCGGACAGCGCATCGCCCATTCGTTCCTGCGCCCGCACGTGGTCAGCTTCCTCGACGCTGCCACTACGCATCTGGGCATGGACCTCGAGATTGGCGAAGTCCCGATTACCCCGAACAGCCCATTTGCCGGCAAAACCATTGAGAATTCGCGCATCCGCCAGGCGCTGGGCGTCGTCATCCTCGCGATCAAGCGTGAGACGGGCATGCGCTTCAACCCGGCACCGGATGATCGCATCGAAGCCGGCGATTTCCTGATCGCCATGGGCGAACCGCTGCAACTGCGCGAACTCGAACTGACGGCCGGGCCGCTACCATGAAGATCGTCAGCGCAGCGGAGATGCGCGACATCGATCGTGCCACCTCGGAACGCTTCGGCGTGCCGTCTCTGACATTAATGGAGAATGCGGGGTCGGCAGTCGCCCGGTTCATTCTCACCGACTACTCTCATGCCCAGCGCATTGCCATCATTTGTGGCAAGGGCAACAACGGCGGCGACGGCTTCGTGGTCGCGCGCAAATTGGCCGAAAGTGGCCGTGCCGTGCGTGTCTTGCTCCTGTGTGCTCCGGAGGAACTTCGCGGAGACGCCGCGGCCATGTTCCAGCAACTGGCGGTCCGTCCGCTGGTGGTTTCCGAGCCTGCCCGCCTGGACTCGGCTGATGCAAGCGAGATGTTCGCTGCCGATCTCCTCGTCGACGCCGTTCTGGGCACGGGTTTTCGTCCGCCGGTGAGCCCGCTTTATGCGGCTGTGATCCGCAAGATGAACGCAAGTGCCGCGCCCATGGTTGCGGTCGATATTCCCTCCGGAGCCGATGCGGATGCGCTGCAGCCGCAAACAGGAACCGTCGCGCGCGCCGATGCTGTGATCACGTTTACCGCGCCGCGTCCGGCGCATGTTTTCTCGGGACTAACCAGTGGGGCCACGGTGATCGCGCCCATCGGTTCTCCTCCTGAGGCAATCGTTTCGAGTCTCGGACTTCATCTGAGCGCCCCAGTGGACTTTGCTCCTCTGCTGGCGCCTCGCGCGCGGGATGCCAACAAAGGCAGCTACGGCCATGTTTTGGTGATCGGCGGTTCACTCGGGAAAGCGGGCGCGGCGGCGATGGCTGGGTTCTCCGCGTTGCGAACAGGGGCCGGCCTTTCGACCGTCGCAGCCCCGCGCTCCGCTTTGCCCACAGTTGCTGGTTTTCATCCTGAAGTGATGACCGAGCCTTTACCCGAGACCGAGCAGGGAACGATCAGCCTGCGCGCGTTTGAGACGAGTCTGGATGTATTCCGCGAACGAAAGACTGTGATCGCAATTGGCCCAGGAATTTCTCGCAATCCCGAGACGGCAGAGTTTGTGCGCGCCATGCTGAAGCCCGGAATTGTTGATTCGGCTGTCCCCTTTGTGCTCGATGCCGATGGACTGAATGCTTTCGAAGGAACTGCCAGCCGCTTTTTGAATGGCCACGGACGAACGCTGGTCATCACGCCGCATCCCGGAGAGATGGCGCGCCTCACTGGTTTGAGCATTGCAGAAATTCAAGCCGACCGACTGGCGATTGCCCGCACCGTCGCCCGCAAGGAAGAGTTGATCGTCGTGTTGAAGGGCCAACGCACGTTGACTGCGTCGCCTGATGGCACGGTCTGGGTGAATCCTACGGGCAACCCCGGCATGGCCACCGGCGGCACGGGCGACGTGCTCACCGGAATGGTGGCTGGCCTGATCGCGCAACATCCACAGCACGCGCTCGCGGCGACCGCGCTCGGCGTCTACCTTCACGGATTGTCCGGGGATCTGGCGGCCGGTGCGATCGGTGAGAGCTCTTTGGTCGCGACCGACATTGTGCGCTTTCTGCCGCAAGCGTTTTCGGAGATGCGCGCTCAGAAATCGCCTGACCTTCGCGTCCACGCCTGAGCCGGAGTTTCCGGAGTTTCCGACAACAACCCGCGAGCTGTGCTCACATGCACGCCACTCCAGCGAAAGACGCCTGTTCTGGGGTTCGCATGTTAGGCTTCTGCGGAGACTACGGGGACGCTAAGTTGATCGGCAGGGTTTTTAAGGCATTTAAATATCGCGACTTCCGCCTGATGTGGTTTGGCGCCTGCACCTCCAGCATCGGCACCTGGATGCAAATCGTGGCGCAAGGCTGGCTGATCTACCGGCTTAGCCACTCCGCGTTTTTGCTGGCGCTGGATCAATTTCTCGGCGGCCTTCCGATCTTTCTGTTTTCGCTGATCGGCGGCGTAGTGGCCGATCGCGTGGAGCGCCGAAAAATTCTGCTCGGCTCGCAGTATGTGCAGATGGCTTCGGCCGGGTTGCTCACCGTTCTGGTGGCGACGGGTTTGGTCCACGTCTGGCATATCCTTTGCCTGTCGTTCATTTCCGGTTTCGCGCAGGCGTTCGGCGGTCCGGCTTACCAGGCGCTGATTCCCACGTTGGTAGATAGGGAAGACATGCCGAACGCCATCGCCCTGAATTCGATCCAGTTCAACGTGGCGGTCATGGTAGGGCCGGCATTGGCCGGGCAGGCCTTGGCGAGGCTGGGAGAGAAGTGGTGCTTCGGGCTGAACGCGCTATCCTTCTTGGCGCCGATCGTATCGCTGTCGATCATCCACGCCCGCTTCCAGCCGCTGAAGACCGCGGAGTCGATGTTCGTCAGCCTGAAGCAGGGAATTCAGTTCGCTCGCAAACAGAATTCGATGGAAGCGCTGATTGTGCTGGCTTTCTGCATGACCGGTCTGAGCATGCCCATGCGCACCTACCTTCCGGTATTCGTGAAGGACATCTTTCATCGCGGCCCGGAAACCTACGGCAATCTCCTCGCGCTCATGGGACTGGGTTCGATTTGCGGTTCGCTGAGCATCGCGGGGGCGGGCAATATCAGAAAAAAGGGGCGCGTCGCTCTCGGTGCGCTTATTTGCTTGGGCGCGGGCATTTCTGGGTTTGCCCTTTCGAAGTCGCTCCCGTTGAGCGAAGTCTTCCTAGTGTTGGTGGGCGCATCCATGATGGCTGTTTTTGCCACGGTGAATTCGCTGGTGCAATTGATCACCACCAACGAAATGCGCGGACGCGTAATGAGTGTGTACAACTTCGCGTTCCGCGGCGGCATGCCGATGGGGAATCTGCTGTCGGGATGGCTGGTTCCCGTGTTTACCGCGCCGGTGGTGCTCAGCCTGAACGGATTCCTACTTATTCTGATGGCTCTTTACTTCCTGCTGGTCCAACGGCGGCTGGCTGCGCTCTGAGAAGAGGCGAGGCAGCCGCTCTTGCGGGACGTTACACTGACTTAGCGCGGAATGTAGTTGTCGAGAAGCACAATTAGCTGCGATCCGATCTTCATTACGCGCGCTTGGGCGGCGTCGGGAGTTTCTCCCGGATACATCGGACTCATCAATCGCACCAGGCCACCGTCACTGCGGTTCATGCGGACGGAATCTGCCACCAGATAATACTTGGCCCAATACTCGCTGGCCACAGCGCGTCCGTGCGCCTGGAACCAGTACAGGACCAGCTGCCGATTGCCTTGCTTGGAAACTACGTAGCGGTTCACCGGAAACGAAGATCCATCGGGGCGTGAGATGTCGACCACCTGCCGCAGGGTTGGAACCCATCCCGCTCCCGGCAGGCAATGATTGGGCGAGTGGATGGTGTCGCCCGTTTTTTGCGACGGGAAATACGCGATGAACAGGCTGATGGGGGGCTGGGGCTGGCTGGCGTGTTCGTAGTCGCGCACCAGAAACTCTCCCTGACCCAGAATGTCGAGCGTTTGCTGATCGAGACTGAATTCTTGTCCCCCCCATCCGTCGAAATGCAGAGGCAGAGAACTGAGGGGTGCGCGCGGCGGGAAAGATTCACTGCGTGAATGCGCTTGCAGCACCAGGGCAGCCGCCAGCATCAACGCGGCCGCGGTCACGAACCGGAGTGACAAAGATTTCACGCCGGTTTCGCCTCCGGCGCGCTTTTCCAGATCCAGTTGATTACGCGGTGCAGCGTGAATAACATGATCAGCGACACGACAAAAATCAACCATCCTGAAAACGCGTGAAAAAACCCTTCGGCTTTATCCGGGTCCCAGTACTGCACCAGCAGTCCGGTGCCAAATATGCGAAAGCTGTTGGCCGCCACCGCAATCGGCACCGCCGAACAAGCCAGCAGCACCCGCACCCACTTGCGATGGTCCATCAGGAATCCGTAGATAATCGCCAGGGTTACCAGCGACAGAAGCGAGCGGACTCCGCTGCACGCCTCCGCCACTTCGAGCGGCATGGAAGGCAGCACAATCACGTTTCCTTCGCGCAGTACCGGAACACCCACCAAGGGCAGCAATGCGCTCGCTAGTTTCGAGGCAAGCAGTTGCAGGGGAAAGGTGACCTTCTGAAGAAGCAGGGTCGGGATCGGAATCATCAGGATCAGGATCGCCCACGGAAACAGCACTGCGCGAAAGAACGCCCACCCTTGAAAGAGAATGATCAAACCAGCCAGCAGGACCAGCAGAGACACGCGCGAAAAAAACAACTCCGCGCCCAGCACTCCCAGCATCAGCATCAGCAGAGCGGCAACGATGATGGGAATTCCGGACCACGATGGGGCCGGCGCAATCGTCTTCAGTCTCTTTCTATCCTTCCAGAGAACAAACAGAGTGAAGGCGGGGACGAAGATGCCGTGCGAAAAGTTCGCGTCATTGATCCACTGCTCAAAAAGGCGGGCGAGAATCGAGCCGTAGAGCCAGACGATCAGCGCCATTAGCGCCGCGCCCTGCCACCTCGGCAAGCCGGACGGGACGGGGCCCTCTCGGGCAGAGACTAAGGGTGCTACTTGCACTGATTAACCCATAGGGCGAGCTTGGCTTTGAGGATATGCGAAACGCTCTCGCTCGCGCAAAACAAAAAAATTCCCCGAACCCCGAAGAGCAAGAAGACGAGGTTCAAGTGTACACGGAAAACAATTTCCCTTTCCCTTCCTCCACCTTGGCGGTCTGCACCCGTCAGAAATACAGGGTGATGGGCCAATCTCCGCAGGTGGTTACAAGCCTGTCCTTAGCAAATGTGGAAGGCAGTGACCCACATATGACTGGGGAAAATGGGAAAAAAGTTTCCCATTTGTCCGAAATCATGTAAGATGCGATTCACGTCGCCAGCAAGGGTTCCGATTCCAAGCTATTGAAAAATAAGCACGTATTGTGTGGATGGGCGACTTGGCATTTCCTTGGGGATGGCAGCGAGTGTGCTCTAGTCTGCAGCAGCCCTGTCCGAGACGGTGTCCCCCCTTGTCTTGGAATGGAATTACATGGACGTCCAAAGCTCCGAAATGCTGGCCGGTAACGGAATGTCGTCAAATGGCGCCGCGCGTGTGTGGCTGGAAAGCGTCAGCTCGGGAATGCGCACGGTTGAGGCCGTGATTCGAGAACTCTCGCAGAATGATGTTCCGGTCCTGGTGGTGGCCGAGAAGGGCTCGGGCAAAGCGGCCGCCGCGGCGCGCATCCACGCCCTTTCCGATCGTAACTCTGACCCATTCGAAGTCTACCGAGGCCGGGAAATCACCGAACAGAATCTGGCCTGCCGGGTTGACCGGGGCGGCACAGTTTATCTGCAGGAGGTCAGCGATCTAACCTCGGCGGCACAGGCGGAGCTGGTTCGCGAAATTGGTCTGAACGGCGCCGAACATCGCGTACCTCGTTTCATCTGTGGGACGTCGCACGAACTCGAGCCTGAAGTCAAAGCCGGGAGATTCCGCGAAGATCTTTATTACAGAATCAGCGGTGTGTGCTTACGGCTGCCTCCGCTGCGCCAGAGGAAAGAAGACATTCCGATTCTGCGGGACTGGTTCCTTTCGGCTGCCGCGCGCGATTTCTGTCGGCCCGTGCCGGCGCTGAGTGCGGAGACCCAGAGCTTTTTCCTGGAATACCACTGGCCCGGCAATATTCGCGAATTGAAAGATGCCGCTCGGGCGATCGTGGCGCTGGGCGATGAATCGCTGGCCATGGGAGGATTGCGCTCTCTTCTGCGGCGTGTTGCTCGTGGCGGCAATGGCGAGAAGATCTCTCTCAAGGATGCCGCTCGCGCCGCCTCCCGCGAAGCCGAAAAAGAACTGATTCTCCAAGTCCTGGCCCGCACCCGCTGGAACCGGCGCCGGGCTGCACAGGAATTGCAGATCAGCTACAAGGCGCTGCTCTACAAGCTCAAGCAGATTGGGTATGAACAGTATGGGGCCTGAGTGGAGAAAGGAACTTAGAGGAGAAGACATGCGACGACCCTGGATAACGATGGTAGCGGCACTGTGCCTGATGACGGGTTTCGCGCTGGCGCAGAACTCGGCGCCCAAGCAGGCTTCCGGCCACTCCGCTGCCGAGAAGACCGCGAACGCGTCTCCCAGCAGTCAAGCCGGGCCCGAGTACGTCATCGGCCCCGAAGATGTGTTGCTCATCTCGGTGTGGAAAGAGGCCGATCTGACTGCCACTCTGCCCGTGCGTCCGGATGGCAAGATCTCGCTGCCGCTGCTCAGCGATGTGCAGGCGGCGGGCCTTACGCCGATCCAGTTGGCGGAATCGGTGACCGAAAAGCTCAAGAAATACATCGCTGATCCGCGGGTCACCGTGGTCGTCACCCAGATCAACAGCAAGCGGATCTACATGGTGGGAGAGGTCGCGCATACCGGACCCATGCCCATGCTGCCCAACATGACCGCGCTACAGGCTCTTTCCAGCGCCGGCCTGACCCAGTTTGCTAACACCAAAGGCATTTACATCCTGCGTATGGAAAACGGCAAGCAACAGAAGATGCCGGTGAATTACCGCAAACTGGTCAAAGGCGAGCAGATGGAACAGAACTACCTACTACAGCCGGGGGATACCATTGTCGTCCCGTAAGTGCAGACGCGGGTTGAGAGAGACAACAGAAATGACAACGACGCGAACAATGCGGTGGGCCCTGGTCGTTCTCAGCCTGAGTGTGTGGGCAGCGGCGCAGGACAGTTCCCGCGAACAACCTTCCACTACTCCGGCCCCGGCTTTCGGACAGAATACTCCGATTCTGAACCCGGAGAATCCTCCCCTCTCGGGCATCGATGAGCCCGGGCTCGACCTGCGCACAGCTAACCGCAGCTTCATCGCGCCGGCCCTGCAGTTGAGCCAATCCGCGGATACGAATGCGGGCAACCAGTTCGGGGGGAGCAGCGTCGAAGGCATCACGCGCTTTCTCGGCGCGCTCGATCTGCAACGCTTCTGGTCAAAAAGCGATTTCCTGGCCGAATACCTCGGCGGCGGCGGTTTCTATTCCCATGACAACAGCGTGCGGCAAATTCAGGCGGTTGGAGTTGAGGCCATCACGCGCTGGCGCACCGGCCAGGGAACGCTGCGCGATGCTTTCAGTTATTTGCCGGAAGGCGCCTTCAGTCTGGGCTTCGGAGATCCGGGCCTTGGCTTAGCTACCGGCAGAATCGGTGGCGGGGAAGCGTTGCCGGGCTTCCACAATAGCAGCAATGGCTCTGTAGGATTGGTCCCACGCCTGGCAAATTCGGCCGCGGTTGACATCGTGCAGAGCATAAGTCCACGCTCGGCCTTTACCGTTGCCGGCGCATTCAGTAACGCGCACTATTTCGACAATACGCTGGATCTGATCAACAGCGACCAGACTACGATTCAGGCGGGGTACAGCCACTTATTGAACCGCCGCGACCAGATGGCCGGCGTCTATGGCTACCAACTCTTCCGTTTCCCGCAGGGCACCGGGGGACAGGTCCAGAACCACATCTTCAATTTGCGCTGGAGCCACGTGATCAGCGGAAGAATGAACCTGATTGCCGGGGCGGGTCCGCAGTACACCACTATTCAGTTTCCGAGTGCGCCCGACACCACGCACGTGTCCGTGAGCGGACGTGCACATCTGAGCTACCGTTTTCCGCGGACTACGCTGATGCTCGCCTACGAAAGGTACACCTCGGCCGGGTCCGGCTTTTATGCTGGTGCCGACACCCAACGCGCGCACCTCGGTGTGAAGCGGGAATTGGGACGTACCATGGAATTGTCCGGCGACCTTGGGTATTCGCATAACAAGAGGCTGCAGCCCTTCAGCGTTGGCGGAGTCGCCGGGAACCACTACAACGAAGGTTTTGCGGGAGTGATCTTGCGCAAGCATTTTGGGCGTCAGTACGACGTCTTTGCCGCCTACCACTTCAGCGAGATCGGTTTCGACAATGCCGATCCCTTGTGCGGATTGTCCGGCAGCGGGGCGTGTGGCAACCTTGCGCAGCGGCATGCCGGCACAGTTGGAGTGGAGTGGCACCCCACACCCATACGGATCGAGTAACACGGAGCCGCTTCCAGCGGCCGGAATGGTGAACAGAATGATTCAGAATCGCGAACTGACAATGGACGATTATCTGGCGATGGTACGGCGGCGCCTCAAGGTCATCTTGATCCCGGCGCTACTTGCCCCGCTGGCGGGATTTCTGGTTTCGTACGCTTTCCCGCCCAAATACACGTCCCAATCCCTGGTCTTGGTGGAGGGGCAGAGGGTGCCCGACAATTACGTGAAACCGGTCATTACGGCTGACTTTACCCAGCGCATTGCCACCTTGCAGCAGCAAGTGCTGAGCGTGAACCGTCTGCGCCCCGTGGTCGAGGGTCTCGGCATTTCCAAGCCCGAAGAACAGAGCAAGCTCATTAGCGACATTCAGAACAACATGACGGTGCAACCTGTGCTAACCGCCATCAGTTCGGCGGCGGCCAAGGCAGGCTCTTCCAAGAAGGCGTCTAAGCCCAGTGCCCAAGCGGAGCCTCTTCCCGGCTTCTACGTTGCCTACACCGACAGTAACGCAAGACGCGCTCAACAGGTCTGCAATGAGATGACCTCGCTGATCCTGGAAGAGAACCTCCGCACCCGCGCCGAGGCTTCCCAGGGTACAACCGATTTTCTGACCCGCCAACTGGAAGATGCCAAGCGGGATCTGGATGAGCGGGATGCAAAGCTCGCCGCCTTCAAGAGACAGTACATGGGCCAGTTGCCCGGGGATGCCGACAACAATGTGCGCGTGCTGATGTCGCTGAATTCGCAATTGGATGCGAGCACCCAGACTCTCAACCGCGCCCAGCAGGATAAGGCGTACACAGAAAGCATGCTGGCGCAGCAATTGGCTACCTGGAAGAGCTCGCAGTCCAGTACCAACCCGCAGACCCTGCAACAGCAGTTGGAAGGTTTGCAGTCGCAATTGCTGCAACTGCAGGCCCGGTACACCCCCGACCACCCGGACGTCATCAAGACCCAAGCCGACATCGCCTCGGTGCAGAAGAAACTCGACCAGGTAAACGCGGCCGCTGCCAATGCCACCGACACCTCCGATAAGAACAGCGCCGCCGAGCCGCCTGAGATCCGCCAGCTTCGTCTTCAGATCCACCAGTATCAGGGGGTGATTGAGCAGGCTACGGGCGACCAGAAGAGACTGCAGAGCCAGATCAACGTTTACCAGAGCCGCACCGCTATGAGCCCGGGCATCGAGGAGCAGTACAAGCTGATTACCCGCGACTACGACAATGCCCAGAGTTTTTACCGCGACCTGCTCGCGAAGAAGAGTTCCTCGGAACTGGCCACCAATATGGAGAACCAGCAACAGGGTGAGCAGATGCGCATTCTGAACCCGGCTGGTCTGCCGGATTCTCCGAGTTTTCCCAGCCGCCCCTTATTTGCGGGAGGCGGCTTGGGTGCTGGCCTGGCCCTGGGTCTCGTCCTTGCCTTCTGGCTCGAACTTCGCGATAACTCCATCCGCACCGCGAAAGATGCCGCCGCGGTGATGGACTTGCCATTGCTGGTTTCCGTGCCGTGGGTGGGTGACGACGAAGGGGTATCGGAGAATGGAGGCGGAAACGGACGTCGCAGCTTCTGGGGGCGCCGCGAGGGCCCCGCCCCGAAAGATCAGGAGAAGATCGAGGTCTAACGCCAGCCTATGTATAAAGAGTTTTTTGGCCTTCGGGCAAACCCGTTCAACGTCAATCCGGATCCGCGTTATCTGTTTCTGACGCGGCATACCGAAGAGGCCCTCGCCTGCCTGACCTATGGCATCCAGAGCCGTAAGGGCTTCGTTTTGCTGACCGGCGAGGTGGGCACGGGCAAGACGACACTGATCAATAAACTGATGGAGTGGCTCCGTCTTCAGCAGGTGGCCACCGCGTTCATCTTCAATTCGCGGATGGATGTCCCACAACTGCTCGATTTTATGATGGCCGATTTCGGGATTCCATGTGATACCAAGTCGAAAAGCCAGATCCTGCAACGACTCTACAACTGGCTGCTCGACCGCTACCGCGCCGGCGAGACGGCCGTGCTCGTGATCGATGAAGCCCAGAATCTTTCCGACGAAGTGCTGGAAGAGATCCGGATGCTGACCAATCTTGAGACCTTTACCGAGAAGCTGCTCCAGATTGTTTTGGTTGGGCAACCGGAACTGGAGCAGCGTTTGAAGCAACCCCAGTTGCGCCAGTTGCGCCAGCGGCTGACCTTGCGGGCGAAAACCCACGCCTTCAATGGGGAGGAGACCAAGGCGTACATTCACCAGCGCCTGCGCATCGCCGGGTCCAACGGCGAAGCTATTTTCGAACCGGACGCCTTGATGGCGATCTATCGCTCCTCTGACGGCATCCCGCGCGTGATCAACTTGCTGTGTGAGCACTGCCTGGTCAGCGCGTTCGTCGACCAGAAGAAGACGGTGGCCGCCGAAATCGTCGATTCCGTCGCCCGCGATTTCGACTTGTCCGACGGAAACGCAGCTGCAGCTATGACTCCGGTGGTTCCTCGCTTGGCTGGCATGGAAAAGTTTGATCTGGTCGAAGCTTTACGAACTTTGGCAACCCTGGCGGACCGCTTGCGCCAATCTGAACAAGATCTCCCCAAAGAAGGGAAACTATGAGCCGCATCCATGATGCCTTGAAACGCGCCGAACAGGAACGAGCAACCTCCATGGGGGGTCACGTCGAAACCACTCTCGTTCCACCCGAACTGCAACCTATCAGCATGCCGACGCTGGGGCAGTCCACGGTCGCGATGCCCTTGCCGGTCGGCGGATTTACCTATGAGGCCTTGCTGGCTCGCTGTCCCCAGACGAACTGGACGCCGGACCCGCGCACGATGCTGTTCTTCCAGGATGACGAGAATCGCATTGGGGCTGAAGCGTTCCGCACTCTGCGGTCGCGGCTCTACCAGATCCGGGAGAAATTGCCCCTGAAACGGCTAATGGTGACCAGCGCGCTGCCCAAAGAAGGGAAATCGTTCGTCACCGCCAACCTCGGCCAGGTCATGGTGCGCCAGCAGGGCCGCCGCGCCCTGATCATCGACGCCGACTTGCGCAGCCCAGGCATGCACCGCCACCTGGGAGCTCCGCAAACTCCGGGACTCTCCGACTACCTGCTGGGCGAGTGCGACGAATTCTCCGCCCTGCAGCGTGGCCCGATGGACAACCTGGTCTTCCTCCCCGCCGGCCGCGTTGTGTCGAGCGCGCCCGAGCTATTGGCCAACGGCCGGCTCAAGCTTCTCCTGCAACGGGTCGAACCAATGTTCGACTGGATCATCCTAGACTCGCCGCCGGTCATTCCGGTGGCCGACTCCACGTTGCTTGCCAATTTCTGCGACGGTGTCCTCATGGTCGTGCGTTCCAATGCGACGCCTTCCGACCTGGCTCGCCGTGCCCGGGAAGAGTTTCAGGACAAACTTTTGCTGGGCGTAGTTCTCAATGGTGCTCCTTCCGGAAAACTGGAGCGATCGAAGTACTACTACGGCGAGGCTGCGAGCAGCCACGCATGAGAGATGAACCGAGGTCAAATTGATCCGGCTCTTCAATGTCTACTACCCGATTCGAACGCTCATTCTGCTGATAGGAGAGGCCCTCATCGTTTGGACCTCGTTCCTGCTGGCGGCCGTGCTCGAGCTTCGGGAAGATAGTTATCTGGTGCTGAACTACGAGGGCGGATACATCAAGCTGTTCGTGGTCACCGGGGTGGTGTTGCTGTGCTCGCACTGGTTCGATCTCTACGATACCGCCCGGTTGAATACCAGGGGCGAACTCTATTTTCGCTTGCTCATGGTGCCGGGCCTGCTGGCCTTTGTGATGGCCGGCATCAGCTATGTTCGTCCCGACTATCTGCTGGGCGGCGGCTCGTCGGCGCTGGGCCTGATCATCCTGACCTTTGCCCTTTTCGGATGGCGCCTCGGCTACGGCTGGCTGGTTCAGCTGCCGATCCTGGTCGAGCGGGTCTATGTTCTGGGCACGGGCGAGCGTGCGCAGCGCGTTGTGCAGGGGTTGCGCAAGGATCCAGCGATCGGCGTCGAGGTCGCGAGTTGGACGGGAAAACTCGAAGGTGCAGTAACGCGCGAATCGGTTGCTGCTCACCTGATGGAAGTGGCGAAGAAGCAGAGAGTCCACCGCGTCATCGTGGCCATGCCCGACCGTCGCGGCACCATTCCGATGCAAGAACTGCTCGAGCTGCGCATGCAGGGCGTCAAGATTGAGGAGGCAACCTCCTGGCTGGAGAAGATCTCCGGCAAAATCGAGGTCGACAATCTCTACCCGAGCTGGCTCGTGTTCAGTGAGGGCTTCCGCCGCAGTGTGCCGTTTATCGTGATTCGCCGCGTGATCTCAATTACAGTCTCGCTGATTGGGCTGATCTTGGCGGCTCCGCTGGTCCCATTGATCATTCTGGCGATCGTGGTCGATTCCCGGGGGCCCGTGTTTTACACGCAGTCTCGCGTCGGCAAGGGTGGGCGGGTTTTCAAGGTGGTGAAGTTTCGCACCATGCGACAGGATGCCGAGGCGGCCAGCGGTCCGACGTGGGCGGGCGACAACGATCCCCGCGTCACCCGCGTCGGAAAGTTTCTCCGCTCCTCGCGCCTCGACGAAATTCCGCAGCTCTGGTGTGTACTCAAAGGCGACATGGCGTTCGTTGGGCCGCGACCCGAACGTCCCGAATTCATCGAGCAGCTGTCGAAAGAGATTCCGTACTACGGTGTACGGCACATGGTTCGGCCTGGTCTGACCGGATGGGCGCAGGTCAAGTACAAATATGGCAGCACGATGGAAGACTCGCTCGAAAAGCTTCAGTACGACCTGTACTACATCAAGAACGCTTCGATCGGTCTGGATCTGCTGATCATGTTCCTGACCGTCAAGACCGTTTTGTTGCGCCGGGGCGCGCAATGAAATGGATGTTCTGGATTGCCGCCGCCTGGATTGGATACTCATACCTCGGGTACCCCGTGTGGTTGTGGCTGCGCAGCCGGTGGTCGCCGCGCCCAGTTCGCCGGAGCCACGAGGAACCGGCGGTGTCGGCAGTGATGGTCGTGCGTAACGAGGAGGCAACCGTCGCTCGCAAGCTGGAAAACCTGCTTTCGCTCGACTACCCGGAAGGCAAGCTCGAGGTCGTGGCGGTCTGCGACGGTTCGAGCGATGGCACGGGTGCAATTCTCGAGCAGTTTGCGCGCGGCGGGCGCGTGCGCACGCTCGTGAAGCCGGTATCGCAAGGCAAGGCAGCCGGATTGAACGACGCGGTGCAACTTGCGAGCGGGGAAGTGCTCTTGTTCACCGACGCTCGCCAGCAGATCGAACCCGAGGCGTTGCGTCTGCTGGTCGAAAACTTCGCCGATCCTGACGTCGGCGCAGCCAGCGGCGAACTGATGTTAGGCGACCCAGCGACGGGCGAAACGGGGAAGGGAATGGGCTTGTACTGGCGCGTCGAAAAGAAGATTCGTGATCTGGAATCCGCTTCCGGATCCGTGGCCGGGGCCACGGGCGCGATCTATTGCGCCCGCCGCAGCCTGATCGAGCCTCTGCCCGACGGCACCATCCTCGATGATGTCCTATTGCCCATGCAGATCGTGCGCCAAGGAGCGCGTGTGATTTTCGACCCGCGCGCCCGCGCCTGGGATTCGCCCGACCTGGGCGAGAGCCGCGAGTTCGCGCGCAAAGTCCGCACCCTCAGCGGCAACTACCAACTTTTGCAGCTTGCGCCCTGGCTGCTCAGCTCGAAAAACCCGATCCGCATTGAATTCATCAGCCACAAGCTCTCGCGCCTGGCCGTACCATTCGCACTACTCGCGCTGCTGCTGGCCTCACTGTTCCTGTCCGAGCCGCTCTATCGTGCCGCCCTCATCGCGCAACTCGCTTTTTACGCCTTGAGCGTGCTGGCGATCGCGGGAGTAAGGATCGGTCCGCTCGCGCGCATCGCCGATCCCGCGCGCACCTTCGTTGTCCTCAATTGTGCCGCCGTGGTGGCCTTCATCAACTTTGTCACTGGCAGAAAGGCGGTTTGGGTCCGGTGACCGGGTATGAGAGTCCTCTGGGTCAAAGCCGATAAGCTTTTGCCCGTGCATAGCGGCGGCAATATCCGTACGTACCACGCCTTGCGGTATCTCGCCTCGCACCACGAGCTTACGTTTTACTCGTATTACGGAGGCCAGCCCGACGACGGTTACGAGCGCGAACTGCAACAGCACCTGCCTGGCTCGGTCGCCGTGTGCACGGGCAAGCGCGAACTCTCCAGAATCGCCCACGGCCTCGACTATCTGGCTCACCTGACCGTGCCGGCGCCCTACGCCGTCAGTCGCTTTGCCTGTTTCAAAGTACAGGACCAGCTTCGCACCTGGTTCCGCGAGCAGCGTTTCGACGTCGCCGTCTGCGACTTCCTCGACGCCGCCGTCAACTTTCCCGGACGCCTGACCACTCCCAGTGTGCTTTTTCAGCACAACGTCGAAAGCGAAATCTGGCGCCGCCATGCCAGGACGGCCGCGAATCCGGCGAAGAAAATGATGTACCAGTTGGAATTCCGCAAAATGCTGCGCTACGAACAGGTCGCAGTCCGTAAATTCCATCATGTGATTGCTGTCTCGGAAAATGACCGCGCGCTTATGACGCAGTGGGTGGGTTCTGACCGTGTCTCGGTGGTGCCAACCGGTGTGGACCTGGGACAGTACCGGCCAGACCCGGATGGGAAGGAACCGGGCTCGGTGGTCAGCTTTGTCGGCGCCATGGATTGGGAGCCGAACGTGGACGGCGTGGAGTATTTCTGCCGCGAGATCTGGCCGGATATCCGGGCGGAGGTGCCGGAAGCCCGGTTGCGCATCGTGGGCCGCAACCCAGACCGCCGGGTGCAGAAACGGGCTTCGGATTCGGTCGAAGTAACCGGCCGCGTGCCCTCGGTGGTGGAGCATTTGCGGCAGTCGGCCGTGGTCGTTGTGCCCTTGCGGATTGGTGGCGGAACGCGACTCAAGATTTACGAAGCGATGGCGACAGCGAAGGCCGTCGTCTCAACCACGGTGGGCGCCGAAGGTCTGGATGTGCGTCACGGCCGCGACATCATGCTCGCCGACGACAGCAAGTCGTTCGCTCATGCTGTGATCATGCTGTTAACAGACCGCGAACTGCGCCGCCGCTATGAAAAGGCGGCAGCGGAGACCGCGGCCCAGTACGACTGGGCGGCGATCGGCGAGCGGTTCAGTGGAATTCTGCGGTCGGTAGTGGAGAAACGGTCTTCTGCGGAGAACGCGGTTCCAGTCCGCACAGCATGAAGAGGAGAGGATGTTCGCGGCCAGCGCCGCTGCATCGCACGTCAGTGCGTCGATGCCAGTCGTAATTCCGGTTCCCCGGAACCCGCCGGCGACTCGCCTTCCAGGCACACCCGGTGCCACCACTCCAGATTGAGGAGTCTCCAGATGCGATCATAGTTATCGCGGTGCTTGGCGCGGTGCTCGTGGAAGAGCGTTTGAATCGGCTCCCGACGGAAGTATCCGCGATTCAGGCTGCGCGGCTCGAGCAGCATGGCCTCGATGCCGTCGAGGCGCGATCCGGCCAGCCAGCCACTCCAAGGCGTCGGGAATCCGAGCTTCGGACGATGAATGATGGAGTGTGGCAGCAGGTCCTCCATCGCTTTCTTCAGAATCTGTTTGCCCGCCAGGCCTCTGAGCTGAACTTCGCCTGGGATGCGGCTGGCGAATTCGACGAGCACGTGGTCCAAAAACGGCACACGGCTTTCGATGGAGGCAGCCATGCTCATGTTGTCCTGCTTCATCAGCAGTTCAACCAGGTATGTCTTGATGTCGGTGTAGAGCAGGCGCTGCAGCAACGGCCCGGAAGACTGCTCCCAGTACTTGAGCACTGCGCGGTAGGCAGTCTCGGGTGCAAATTGCCGGGCGAAATCGGTGGTCAACAGTCCAGACTGCTCACCCTTCCCGAACGCAGAAAAGAAGTTGTCAAAGTAGAGCTCGGACCAGGATTCGCCATCGAGCGCCAGGAAGGTATGCGCCAGCTTGCGGCGCATGGTAGCCCCGATCAACCAGGAATTTGCCAAAGTGCGGCGCAGTTGCCGCCGCGCAAAGCTGGGAACCACGCCGCGATAAACGCGATCGAGCGCTGCGTTCTTCAGTGTGAAAGCATACCGGGTGTAGCCGGCAAGCGTCTCGTCGCTACCTTCTCCCGTCAGGACGACGGTGACGCGCTCGCGAGCGAGTTTCGCCACAAAGTAGAGTGCGACGCTCGACGGCCACGCGATCGGCTCGTCTTCATGCCAGATGAGGCGGGGCAGGGATCCGAAGAAATCCTGCTCGCTGATCAGGACTTCGTGGTGAAGGGACTTCAAGTGATCAGCAACCGTGCGTGCATACGGAAGTTCGCTGTAGCTCTGCTCCTGGTAGCCGACCGAAAAGGTCTCGATCGGTTCGCGGCGAATCCTGGTCATCAACGCAGCGACAGCGCTTGAATCGAGGCCCCCGCTCAGGAACACACCCAGCGGAACGTCGCTCATCAGGTGGCTCTGGACCGCGCCCTCCAGCAACTCGCGATAACTCCGAACGTAGTAATTCTCGTCGCGCGATTCATGCGGGTTCGACGCATCCAGGTCCCAGTACTGCCGGATCTCGGGTTTCCCGTCCGGACCAATCGTCATCGTGTGCCCGGGCAGCAGCTTCCCAATGCCTGCATAGAAACTCTCTTCGCCCGAAAGATACCCGAACGCGAGAAACTCCGGCAGCGCGGCGCGGTTGAACTCCGGACGAATGCCGCCATGCGCCAGCACCACCTTGATCTCGGACCCGAACAGCAACCGCTCCGGTGTCAGCTTGTAGTAGAGCGGCTTGATCCCCAGCCGGTCGCGCGCGATGAATAGCGTCTTCTTGTTGCGATTCCAGATCGCAAACGCGAACATGCCACGCAGATGCTGCACGCAATCCGCACCATATTCTTCGAACAGGTGAATGATCGTTTCCGTATCGCTGTGGGTGCTGTAGGAGTGCCCGCGCGCAATCAGTTGATCGCGCAGCGCCAGGTGGTTGTAGATCTCGCCGTTGAATACAATCCACAGCGACCCGTCTTCATTCGAGATTGGCTGGTGACCGGTTTCAAGATCGACAATGCTCAACCGTCGCATGCCAATGCCGAGGCAGCCGTCGGTGTAGAAGCCTTCGTCGTCGGGCCCACGATGCGTCATCACGCGGCACATCTCGCGCAGCGCGTTGGCGCTCGCCCGCATGTCCCGGCCAAATTCAAGAATCCCGGTGATTCCACACATTTAATGTTTCTCCGCGTAGGAAGAAGAAGTCGTGTTGGAGGTTTCGGAAGCCGGGCGCACGCCAGTCAGCTCTTGAAACAGGGGCGAAAGCGAAAAGGGCTCGGGTTCTGCGTTCATTAGTCCATCCGGTTTGCGCCACTCGAAATATGCAGCTGGCTTGGTCGCCCTCAGCAGTTGCTTTCCCTGCCATGCCACGGCGCTTCCGCCGACGGCGATCAGCTGGACGATTTTCTCTTCGCGGATGCGGCAGTACAATACCTCGGCGTCGGAGGACCACGGACCAAAACTCCACGGCTGCTTGTCGAGCGCAAAGAAAAATCCGTGGCTTTCATTCTTATCCTGGAGTTCATATACATGCACGGCCGCGTGCTGCATGCTGGCCAGTCGCCGCCCGTGGTCCACGCCCACGCCGTTGGGTTGCGCGATCAGAACCGTCGCAATCTCCGCTGGGAGCTTGACCCGTGCTTCACATCGCGCCACCGGCGCGGGCTGTAGCCGCCCGTACGCGGGAGAAAGCAGGCTTCGCGTAATCTCCGTTTTCCATGTCGTCTGTTCGGGAACGATCAAGTGCAACGATGGCTCTGCCGTCGCGTCGAGCCTCGACGCAACCAACTCTCTCGCGCCACCTTCCCGCAGAGAGACATCATGGGCGAAATGCCATCGAATTTCCAAATCGTGTTCGGCACAGCCCAACGCAACATCGCGCACCAGTCCCAGTGTGCCGTTCACGCGGAGGAGGCAGCGCCGATGCGTCACCGGATCCGTGAGCCGTGAATATCCGTTGTGACTACCTGCAAAATAAGTGAAAGTCTTCCCAGCCACCCAGTTCTCGGAGCGCGTGGTCGGAATGTCGGTCCAGGAAAATGGCTCATCGGGAACGGCCTGATCCACGCCGTCCACGCGCATGGTGTTGTGCGCCGAGGTGCCGCGGAACGTGTTGCGATCGGCCGGATCGGACGAAATATAGACGCCGCTGCCCGAGTCCACCAGCCAGCGCGCTCCATTCATGGTCAAGCGCACGCTGAGCGCATCGGCATGGCCGTGGCCACATCGGCCCGCACCGTGCGGACCCGCATCGATCACCATTGCCTGTGCGCATGGCTCCGAGTCCGCCAGCACATAAAGACCGCCATCAGGGAACGCAGCCGATTGCAGCGCGGGCTTGTCCTTCTCCACGAATTCCGCGACCGCGTGTTCTCCAAACAGCCAGATGGATTCTTCGGTCAGGCGCGCTGCGGCTAGATCGTCACGGTGGTACGCGAGAGCGCCAATGGCCAGCGGATCGGTCATGTGCCCGGTGTGGTTGCGCCGCGGATTGAACAAGCGTCCGCCATCGTCATCTCCGAAACCTTCCGCTGGACCAGCCTGGGCGAGTGCCTCAACGACATTCAGCATCCGTAGCAAAACTCCGTCGTAGGCAGCAGGAATGTTAACGTCGTTCTCAGCTGCGAGGAGGCGCGCATACAGGAAGAAGTCGAGCGCATAAACGTGGTAGTAGAGGGACTGCTCGAAGTAAACGCCATCCGCCCGAACCTGCCGCTCCTGTTCATACAGAACGATGTTCCATCCCGATTGTTTCCAACGCGAGGCACGCGGCATTTGCGGATACAGAGTTCCGAGAAAGAACAAAGCCAGCGCTTCGCCCAGCAGGTGCGTGTTGGGAGAAAAATACGTGGATAGATACCGCTCGATGTAACGTCCGTGGAATGCCAGCACCGGCAAAATGTCCGCGCGGAACCCGGCATACTGCGGCGCGTCTGCGAGCAGGTGGTCCACCCACATCCACGACAAACTGCGAAAAGCGATTTCCAGCGTGCTGCCCCAGTTGATGCCCAGCGGGTAAGGATTGGCCTGCCTCCAACTGCTCCACTGCGCAATCAATTCGCGGACGTACTGCTGGTCCTTCGTCAGCAGCCAGGCCTTTGCGAGCGTCACCAAATGCTGATGGCGGTTCAGTTCCCAAATAACTTTGTGGTCGCCGACCAGCGCGAACTCAAGAAAAGGAATCTTGAACCAGGGATCTAGCGGCGCGCGCTTCCGGTGCACGCGGTCCAGATGCCAGTCGATCTCGGGGCCGTAATCGAGATTGTCGTATCCGAGCAGACGAAAACGATGCTGGCAGATCTCGTCTGCCTCGCGCACAATCTCCGCAGCTTCGTTTGGAAGATGACGAAGCAGCAACTGCGCGCGCTCCGCAGCCTCACCGCGAGTGAAAAAGAATTGCCCGTTCTGGGTCGCCGATGCGTTCAGCCGAATCGTCCCCGGCCGCATACCCATACGGTGCCGAACGAGGTCGCTGCGCTTGTGAACCTCCTGCCCGACACGCGTGCGTATTTCTTCCCAGTCCATTTGAGAGACGCGTGCCAGCTTGTTGTGCCACCGTGAGGTCACAGATTTTCCTATCTTACATGCGAAGAAGACCGGTCTTGCCAACCGGATGCCCTGGAGCACCCAAGCCAAACTTACATGTCAGTCTGGCCCGCACGGCAACTTCCATGTTCGCGGGGAAGAGTGAGTTCGGCAACTCTGGTAAGTCGCTGTCTCGTCAAGGCCTTGGTACGCGAAGCCGGCGGGTTAGGATTTCGGTACCTCCAATTTGACCCACGGCTGTTCCACTTGAGTAGAAAAACTTGTCCACTCTTTGCCATCCCGGTGGGGCTGGACTAAAGAGGATTTTCAGGATAGTCTGTAACGTGTTGAAAATGCAAGTGTTGCTATAATTTTCTCAGGTCGCGCGGGCCGTCGATGGAGAGCGGGTTGCTCTGGTTCCTGCAGCCCAGACGGCTGAGGAGAATCGGATTGAGCTTGTCGGTCAGTATCTTCGGGTTGGGATACGTCGGGTCGGTATCGGCCGCGTGTTTCGCGTCCATGGGCCACAAGGTCATTGGCGTGGACGTGAGCCGCGCCAAGGTTGAAATGCTGGACTCGGGCCGCACCCCGATCATCGAAGCTCGCATGAGCGAACTGGTTGCGGAAGCCAACCAGGCGTGTCGTTTGCATGCCACCACCGACGCGATCGAGGCGGTGCTGAATTCCGAAGTATCGTTTGTGTGCGTGGGCACGCCGAGCCTGAAAAACGGGAAGCTCGATCTCCGCCACATCGAGAACGTCGCCAAAGAAATCGGCGCCGCTATCCGTCAAAAAAACTCGCCACACGTGTTTGTGCTGCGCAGCACGGTACTGCCCGGCACGACAGAAACGGTCGTCTTGCCGATTCTCGAACGAGAAAGCGGGAAGAAGTGCGGCCAAGACTTCACGGTTTGCTACAACCCGGAGTTCATGCGCGAAGGCAGTGCGGTCGCCGACTTCCTGAATCCGCCGTACACCATTCTTGGGGCGAGCGACACGAACCATCTCGCGCCGCTTCGCGAACTCTACCAGAGCACGCCCGGAACGCTCTACGAGACGACCATCCCGGTCGCCGAGATGGTCAAGTACTTCTCCAACTGCTACCACGCGCTGAAAGTCGGCTTCGCCAACGAGATGGGAACCATGTGCAAGCATCTCGGGGTGGATGCGCAGGCGGTCACAAAAATTTTCACCTCCGACACGAAGCTGAACATTTCTCCGGCGTACCTTTCTCCGGGATTTGCGTTCGGCGGTTCCTGCCTGCCGAAAGATCTGCGCGCGATCACCTATAAAGCGAAAGAACTGGATCTGAAGCTGCCACTGCTGGAGTCGCTGATGCCGAGCAATGCCGAGCATGTGGACCGTGCCGTGGACATGGTGCTGAGTACGGGCAAGAAGAAAATTGCGCAACTGGGCCTGAGCTTCAAGGCGGGCACCGACGATCTGCGCGAGAGCCCGCAGGTGCAGTTGATCAAGCGCCTCCTGGGAGAAGGCCTCGAAGTGCTTGTGTGGGATGAAGACGTGTCGCTCGGGCGCCTGGCGGGTGCGAATCGCCAGTACATCGAGGAGGTGATTCCGCATATCGGATCGGTGCTTTCCGCGGATCTCGAAGGCGTGTTGCGCGCAGCCGAAGTTGTGATTCTGGGCAACAAGTCGGCCAGCAAAGATCAGTTGGCCAAATACCTTCGTCCCGACCAGATTGTGATTGACCTCATCCACCTGGACCCGGCGCGGCGTCCAGAAGGCGCAAAGAGTTACGAAGGAATCTGCTGGTAATCGGAGCGACGGGAGCCAAATGAAGCTTCACCAGATCGATTTCAAATCGGCCGACTGGAAACATCTGGACAGCTTCGAAGACCGCACGGTTTTCCAGACGCGCGCGTGGCTGCGATTTGTGGAGGAGTCGCAGAGCGCCACTCCAATGCTTGCGGAGGTGCGCGAGGGAAGCGACGTGGTTGGGTACTTCACCGGGCTGACATTTTCAAAGTTTGGCATGAAAGTTCTGGGCAGTTCCTTTCCCGGCTGGACTACGCCGTACATCGGCTTCAATCTGAAGCCGGGCGTCTCCCGTCGCGTGGCGCTCGAAGCGCTCGAGAAATTTGCGTGGGATCATCTGAAGTGCCTGCACATGGAAGTCTCGGATCCGAATTTCACATTTGAAGATGGCGAAGCACTTGGATTCAAGGCCGAGTATTACGGCTCCTATCGCACCGACCTGACGAAGTCCGAAGACGAACTGTTCAATGGCATGGAAAGCGCCTGCCGCCGCTGCGTTCGCAAGGCCGAGAAAAGCGGCGTGAAGATCGAAGAAGCGCATGACCTGACCTTCGCGGACGAATACTACGAGCAACTCAAAGATGTTTTTGCGAAGCAGGGCCTGGTACCCACGTACTCCGTGGAGCGCGTCCGCTCGCTGGTGAAGAATCTTGAGCCGAGTGGCAACGTGTTGCTGATTCGCGCGCGCGATTCGGAAGGGAAGTGCATCGCGACCGGAATTTACCCGGGCTTCAACAAGATTGCGGAGTTTTGGGGCAATGCGAGTTTCCGCTCACATCAGAATGTGCGTCCCAACGAAGCGTGCCATTGGTATGCGATCCGCTATTGGAAGAAGCGGGGTGCGGCAATTTTCGATTGGGGCGGGGAAGGCACATACAAGGAAAAATACGGATGCACGCCGCATCGTGTGCCGTGGTTTACAAAGTCGAAATATCAGATTGTAGGAACGCTGCGCAACGAGGCGCGCAACATGTTCGCGCGCAAGCAGAAATTTCTCGGATGGCTGCAGGGGAATCGCTCGGCGGCCGAGCGCAGCCCAGCGGAAGAATAAGGGGCACAGGCGCTGTCGGTTCGCGGGGCATGCCGGTAATCAGTTTCCCTCTTTTGGCCCGGCCTACCAGCCGTGCTTCATGGCTTTGGCAAACCTTTGCGGCGGGAGGGTGTTCAGCACGTCGTCTTTGGTTAGCCAGGCGCGGCGGGCCTGGGTCACACCGTAGTGCAGTTTTTCCATGTGGGACGTGTGGTGGGAGTCCGTGTTGATGACAATCTTGACGCCATGCTGCTTGGCCATGCGCAGGTGAACGTCGCAAAGGTCCAGGCGGTCCGGATAGGCGTTCAGTTCCATGGCGACTTTGTGCTTGGCTGCGGCAACAAGCACCTTGTCGAGATCGAACGGATAAGCGTCGCGGCGCAGCAGCAGGCGTCCGGTGGGATGACCGATGACGGACGTGTTGGGATTGGCGACGGCCTTCAGCAGACGCTCAGTCATCGTGTCGCGGTCCTGATTGAATTGCGAGTGGACGCTGGCGATGACGATATCCATCTGCTCGAGCACGGAGTCGGAGAGGTCGAGTGCGCCGTCCGTGAGGATATCGACTTCAATGCCGGCGAAGATGCGGATGCCCTTCATCTTTTTTTCTGCCGCGCGGATTCTTTCGATGTGGGCGAGAGCGCGTTCGTCGGTCAAGCCGTTGGCGAAGGCAAGATTCTTTGAGTGATCGGTAATGGCCATGTACTGATACCCGCGGTCACGCGCGGCTTCGGCCATTTCTTCGATGGTATTGCGGCCGTCGGTTTCGACCGTGTGCATGTGCACGTCACCGCGGATGTCGGCGAGTACCAGCAGCTCCGGCAGTTCGTGGTTGGCAGCCGCTTCGATCTCGCCCAGGTTTTCGCGCAACTCGGGAGGAATGAGGTCGAGCTTGAGTTTGGAGTAGATCTCTTCTTCGCTCTTGCCGGCAACGGGTCTCTCCGTCTCGAGGTCAGCCAGGCTGTATTCGCTGAGCGTGTAGCCCATTTTCAGAGCGCGCTGGCGGAGCGCGATGTTGTGCGCCTTGGAGCCGGTGAAGTATTGCATAGCGGCTCCGAATGACTCGGGCGGGAGCAGGCGCACGTCGACCTGCATGCCATTACGCTGACGGAAGCTGATTTTGTTTTCGCCTTGCGCGATCACTTCCATCAGGCCAGGAAAGCGGAGCAGATGCTCGACCATTTCTTGGCGCGCTTCCGCCTGGGCGCAGGCCTTGCCGGTTACGAGAATGTCGAGGTCTCCGACGGTTTCGCGCCCGCGTCGCAGCGAGCCGGCGGGCGTGACTTTTTCAACGCCGGGTGCGGCCAGTAGATGCTCGACCAGTTTCCCGGCGAGTTCTTCGGCGACATCGAGCAGGAAACGGCCACCGATACGGCGATAGTCCTCGATCGCCTTGAGCAGCTTCTGCTCGTGCTTTTCGCCCATGCGGGGCAGGGTGCGGATTTTTCCTTCGCGCGCCAGCTTCTCGACGCCATCCAGATCGCTGACCTGATACGCGCTCCAGATCAGGGCGATGGTCTTGGGCCCGAGACCCTGGATCTTGAGCAGTTCGAGCATGGACGGGCGATATTTCTTCAACAGCTCGGCATGGACTTCGACGGTCCCTTCCTTGAACAGATGCTGCAGATTGGCGACCATGCCCTTGCCGATGCCGGGGATCTCGAGTAGTTTCTTGGGTTCCTCAATCAGGTTTGCGACTTGTTGCGGAAGCGCCTCGATGGCTTGGGCGGCATTGCGGTAGGAGCGCACGCGAAAGGAATCCTGGCCGTCGATTTCGAGCAGGTCAGCAGTTTCGTAGAGAATTCCGGCGATGGCTTTGTTGTCCATGGCAGGAATGATTGTAGCGCCGCGGAAGAAGGCAGGGAGGGAATGCGCTACGCACACGGATGGCTGAAACTTGTTGGACGGGAGATATCTGGCCTAAGAAAAGTCTTCCAGGGCTAGGAAGCCTTGGTCACATTGGCAGCTTGCGGCCCTTTTTGTCCCTGGATAATCTCGAACTCAACCTTGTCGCCTTCTTGCAAGCTCTTGTAACCTTCAGTTGTGATCGCGCTATAGTGTACGAACACATCGGGTCCATCGTCCCGACCCAGGAACCCGTATCCCTTCGCGTTGTTGAACCACTTGACCGTGCCTTTCAGACGTTCCACGTGCCCCCCCTCAAGTCTGCGGATTCCCCCCACATGGCGGAGGAGTCCATAGGGGGCCGCAAAACTGTACGCATTGTGCTGCCCAGTAGGGGGGGTGTCAAGGATACGCGTCACACGTCCACGTAACAACCCTCTGGCAGGGTGGGCGGGGTGAGTTAGCGCGCCCGGCGCGGCGTTTGGGCGAGCCACAGGACGCCGGCGATGGTCTTGGCGTCGCGGATACGGCCGTTCAGGACCATGCGCTTTGCCGCCGATAAGGGGAAGAAACGGATCGCGATCTTCTCGTCTGCTTCGGGCTGCGCTTGGCCTGCCTGGAGACCGCGGGCGAGGTAGATGCTCATGGTTTCGTCCAGAAAGCCGGGACTTACGTAGAAATGCAAAACCTTCTTCCAGTGGCGAGCGGTATAGCCGGTCTCCTCCAACAGTTCGCGCTTTGCGGCGGCTAACTCGGACTCGCCCTTGTCGATACGACCTGCGGGCAATTCCCACATGAGAGATTGAGCGGCATGGCGGTACTGGCGCTCCAGCAGGATGCGCGGCTCGGGGCGGCGATCATCGACTGCGAGAACGACGATTGATCCTGAATGCCGAATGACATCGCGCCGAGCGCGAATTCCGCCGGGCTCTTCGACTTGGTCGGTGGTGACGTGGAACACGGGGCCCCTGTAGGCGACGCGCGAGGAGAGGACACGAGCCTGGCTGCCTTTTGAACTGCGGGACTTGGGCATGATCGACAATATAAATATATCGTGCGGTGCGGATTTCTCGCCCGGCATCGCCACGCCAGCGACGTGGCTGGAATGATATGCTGCGCGCGTGACGAGAAAGCCGCGAGTGGCCATTGTTGGAGCAGGGAACCTGGCGACGTTTCTGGCCGGGACGCTGCGCAAATCTGGCTACACCATCACCGAGATCATTTCCCGGAATTCGCGGCGCTCGCGCCAGCACGCGCGCACACTCGCGTCGAAGGTGGGCGCACGGGCGGTCACGAAGACAACGGCGACAATAGATGCCGAGTTGCTGTGGTTCTGCGTTCCGGATCGGACGATTCGGGAAGCAGCCTGGTCACTGGCCACGCGCGCCAAAGGAAAAGTCCGCTTCGCCTTTCACTCCAGTGGAGCGCTGCTCAGCCGGGAACTCGAGTCTCTGCGGGAGAGCGGCGCCGCAATTGCTTCCGTTCATCCGCTGATGACGTTCGTCCCAGGGTCTCGTCCTTCGCTGGCCGGCGTAACGTTTGCGCTGGAGGGCGATGCGGCGGCGACGCGACTGGCGCGGCGCGTGGTCCGCGACTTGGGCGGCGAGACTTTTGTGCTACCGGCGGCACGCAAGGCGGCTTACCACGCGTGGGCGACATTCACTTCGCCCCTGTGGCTGGCATTTCTGGTGACCCTGGAGGAGGCAGCTCGTGTGGCGGGGCTAACGCGGGCGGATGCAAGGCGCATGAGCTTGCCGATCATCCGCCAGACTCTGGAGAACTATTCGCGCCTGGGCCCGGAGCATTCCTTCAGCGGGCCTATCATTCGAGGGGACGCAACGACGGTAGCGAGGCATCTGGGAGTGCTGAAGGAGTATCCGGCAGTGCGCAACGTTTATGTGGCCCTGGTATTGGCCGCGCTTGATCGGCTGCCGGCCAGAAATCGAAAGGAACTTCGGCGGCTGTTACAGAACTGAGACCCCGGACGAGGGCGTCCGGGGCTACGTCAGCCGAGTCGGCCGCTATCGTTTCGTAAACAGGTGGCCCATCTTTTCTCTCTTGGTCTTCAAATAGTCTTCCGTATGGGCGGTGGGTGCAACCTCGCAGGGCACGCGCTCAGTGACCTTGATTCCACCCCGTTCGAGCGCGGCCACTTTGTCGGGATTGTTGGAGAGCAGCCGAACTTGTCGTATGCCAAGGGCTTTCAGGATCTCGGTCGGCATTTGGAATTCGCGGTGGTCGGCTTTGAAGCCGAGCCGCTCGTTGGCTTCCACCGTGTCGAGCCCGCTGTCCTGGAGCGCGTAAGCTTGCAGCTTTGCCATGAGTCCGATACCGCGGCCCTCCTGCTGCTCGTAGATCAGGATTCCGGTGCCCTGCTGGGCAATCATCGAGAGGGCCATTTCCAGTTGCTGGCGGCAGTCGCAGCGCAAGGAGCCGAACACGTCGCCAGTCAAGCATTGCGAATGAATGCGGACGAGCGGCGATCCGGACTGCACGTCGCCCATGACGAGCGCCACCGCTTCTTCGGTTTTGCTGGATCCGTTGCCGGCGCCGGTCGTGAAACCGTGAATCAGAAAGGTCCCCCAGCGAGTAGGGAAATCCGCGGAGGCGACCTGACGCACCTTCGATTGCTTCACATCCAAATTATATCTGTTTGATTTCGATGGATGGGGAAGCGGCGAGTACGCCGGTAGGGTGGTCGAAGAAGTAATGCCCCACGGATTACCTGGGATGTGGGTAATAAATTTCCCATTTGTCCGCATTGTGGTAACAATATAGATCACGTCGCGAACGAGAGTTGTGATCGTAAGCTTTTGAAACATAAGCATATATTGTTCTAGTGATGGATAAACAGGGTGACCGGACTGGCAGCGGGTGTGCTCTAGACTGTGCAAGCCTTTGTGCGAGACGTCTCCTCACTGTCTTGGCCATGGAATCGGCGCGGTTCCGTGGGTAATGGGGAAACGGTCTTCTGCGGCCACCGCGGTTCCGGGGCGCACGGCATTAATGAAGAGAGGACATTGTGGCCATCGGCGATAGCGGAACGGCCCCAGCGACAGACATCCTGGGCAGGCGGAAAATCCTGCCGGCCGTGGATCCCACCAAGAGCGCCTTCTTCTGGCTCAGTGGCTTCTACGTGGTCTACTGCGCCCGCCCTGAGGATTGGATTCCGGGCTTGAGTTACATTCCTTTGGCCAAGGTCACCGCCATCCTGGCCATGTGGGGACTTTTCAACGCCCTGGGCCGGACGAAGCGCACCCTCAAGGATGTCCCCGTCGAAGGAAAATTGCTGCTGGCCATGATCGGCCTGCTGTTTGTGGGTGCCTTTTTGTCGCCCGTGTGGAGGGGCGGTGCGATTTCCCATACGATGGACTTTTCCAAGGTCTTCATCGCCTGGATCCTGACTTTCCTGCTGATCACGACCTTTCAGCGTCTGAAGCAGATCATCTACATTCAAACCGCTTCGGTAGCCGTCATTTGTTTTATATCCGTCATCAAGGGCCACACCCGGCCCCGCTTGGAGGGCGTGCTGGGCGGAATCTACTCCAATCCCAATGACTTGGCGTTTTCGATCGTGCTCACACTGCCTTTTGTGCTGGCCTTCCTCTTAACCAGCCGGAGCGGCATAGCGAAAATCTGCTGGATCATAGGGATGCTCGGCATGGGCGTGGCGTTGGTGCTTACGGCTTCGCGGGCCGGGTTTCTCAATTTCATAGTATCCGGCACCGTGACTCTCTGGCATTTCGGCGTCCGGGGGCGCCGGCTTTACCTGATTGCCGCAACCGGCCTGATCGGCGTTTTGCTCCTTGCGACCGCGGGCGGCAAGCTCTACGATCGCTTCACGGCGCTTTCCGGGGACACTGAGACCGAGCAGTCGGCCTACGAGTCGTACGAGGCCCGCAAATATTTGATGTGGCGCGCCGTCGATGGCATCGAAAACTATCCGATTCTTGGGGTGGGAGTTTCGAACTTCGAGACCTATTCGCTGATCTGGCACCAGGTGCATATGACGTATCTCCAGGTCTGCGTCGAAGGCGGCATTCCGGTTCTCATTCTGTACCTGCTATTCTTTCGACGGGCGTTCAAGAATCTCCGCGTCTTACGAAAGGCGGAGAAGGAACTCGATCCCGAGATGATCTTGTTTGCCGGGGCGCTCCACAGTTCGCTCATCGGCTTCGTTTTTGGAGCGTTGTTCGCTCCGGAAGGCTACCAGTTCTTCCCTTATTTTGCCGTAGCCTTTACCGCAGTGATGCTGCAGCTATACCGGGACCAGGCCGCCGAGCCCGGACTGGCTCCGCCACCAAAGAAACCGCGTCATTTCCTGGAGGTTTATGGCGATTACGGACGAGCAGGCGCAATCGCGCCTGTCCGCTGATTTGCGGGCAATATTGCGTTGTTTGAATTGCAGCGGAGAGCTGGAGAGTGACCAGACGGGAGGTTTTGTCTGTCCGGCCTGCAAGCGCACATATCCTAACGTGCAGGGCATCGCGCGTTTTGTGGATGCCCAGGATTATGCCGCCAGTTTTGGCTTTCAGTGGCACCGCTATGCGAAGACGCAGCTCGACCACGATGAGGTCCGGGAATCGGATTGGAATTTCCGAGTCAAAACCGCGCTCAATCCGTCGGAGTTGAAAGGCAAACTCGTTCTCGACGTGGGTTGCGGGATGGGCCGGTTTGCGGAAGTGGTCACCCGCTGGGGTGCGCGGGTGGTTGGCATCGACCTCAGCGCAGCGGCGGAAGTTGCAGCCAGGAATCTTGCGGACCGCGACTTTGTTGCGATCCAGGCAGACGTATTCCGTCTGCCTTTTGCGCCCGAGAGTTTCGACCTCATCTACAGTGTCGGGGTACTGCATCACACTCCGAATTGCGAGGCTGCGGTCAAGGTACTGGACCGGTATCTGAAGCCGGGTGGAATCCTGGCGGTATGGCTCTACAGCGGGTACAACAAGTGGTATCGCTTCAGCGATTTTTGGCGGAAGTACACGCACAAAATGAGGCCGGAAACACTGCATGGCATGCTGAAGGTTGCAGTTCCATTCTTCTATCATCTCAACCATGGTCTGCGCCGGGTGCCTTTGGTGGGAAGACCTGTGGCCGGAGCAATCCAACACGTTTTTCCAGTCAACCGTCAGAAAGATCCGGAACTGCGCCTGCTGGACACCTTCGATTGGTATTCCCCCAAGTACCAGTCCAAGCACACGTACGAGCAGGTTTTTCGCTGGTTTGAAGATATGAACATGGAAGACATGCACATCGGTCAATATTCGATCGCCGTCCGTGGGCGCAAGCCAGACAATCGTGGGTAGCGGGGAAGTCCTGGGAAGCCCCACTCTGATGGCCGGGTTGGGTAATCATGAGTTTGAGAAGTAGACTCCGATACGCTAGCAAAGTACTGCCCGGGGCGGGTTGGCTGGGGTTGCGCCCGGCCCCTCGGGGACCGGTGCACCTGATGCTTGCTTTGGCAGACCATTTCGAGCCTGCGATCGACCCGACGGACGGACAGAAGCGCGCGCCCCGCATGGAGCAGGAACAGCGAGTGCAATTCTGGAGCCGGGAATATCCCAAGATGGCGGAGCGGTATCGGGATCATGAAGGCCGCCCCTTCGTCCACACTTATTTTTATCCGGTTGAGCAATATGACAAAGGATTGGTCGAGCTTCTGGCGGAGTTTTGCCACGACGGATGGGGCGAACTGGAAGTTCACTTGCACCATGGGGTTCCCTATCCCGACACTGCAGAAAATCTCCACCGTCTGCTGACGGAACGCAGGGATCAGTTGGCATACCGGCACCGCTGCCTCGCGGTGGAAGAAGGGTCGGACCAGCCCCGCTACGCCTTCGTTCACGGGAACTTCGCTCTGGCCAATTGCGCCGGAGGTCATTTCTGCGGGGTGGATTCAGAAATGAAGATTCTTGCCGAGACCGGTTGCTACGCCGACTTCACATTTCCGGCGGCACCCTTTCACCCGGCGCAGATTGCGAGAATCAATTCGTTGTACGAATGTGCGCTGCCCCTGGAGCAAACGGCCCCGCAGCGGAGAGGGAAGGACCTGCAGGTGGGCCGGAAGCCGGAGATATTTCCGCTCGTGGTCGAAGGACCACTGGTATTTGATTTCCAGCGCAGCCTGCAATCTGGACGAGCTGCGCTGGAATCCGCGTCGATCACCAGGGGCCGGGCGATGACTTTGCAGCGGCTCTCGGTTTGGAAACGGGCGCGAATCCATGTGCGTGGAAGGCCGGACTGGCTGTTCATCAAATTGCATTGCCACGGCATGGACCCCACCCAGAAGGAAGAGATGCTGGGGGCACCGATGCGCACGTTCCTGCAAGAGTTGGTGGAGGGCGCCAGGGAGCGGAAGGAAACGCTTCACTTCGTGACCGCGCGCGAGATGACCAACATTATTCTGGCGGCGTGTGATGGAAGAGAAGGGAATCCAGGTGACTACCGGGATTACCGGTTCAAGCGTTTCTCGGAGCGGCAGCTCTCTGCAGGCAGGGAAAGTTCCGCAGTCGATGTGAGAGGATAAAAACGAATGTGCGGAATCGCCGGAGCGGTTAGCGCGACGCGAGAGAGTAACATCAGCGAAGCCCTGGTGCGCCAGATGTGCGACCCGATTATCCATCGCGGTCCGGACGACGAAGGGATCTTTGTCCAGGATGGCGCTGGACTGGGGATGCGCCGCCTCAGCATCATTGACCTTTCCGGCGGCCACCAGCCCGTCTTCAATGAGGATCGCAGCGCGTGGGTGGTCTTCAACGGAGAGATTTACAACTTTCCCGAGCTTCGTCCGGAACTGGAGAGCCGAGGCCACCGCTTCTACACGAAAACCGATACCGAAGTCATCATTCACCTGTACGAAGAAATGGGCGCCGACTGCGTGCAGAAGCTACGCGGCATGTTCGCCCTGGCCATTTACGACAAGCGGAAACGGAAACTCATCCTCGCCCGCGACCGGCTGGGCAAAAAACCCCTGCACTACGCCCGGGTAAAAGACAACCTATATTTTGCTTCCGAGATCAAGTCGATCCTGGCGGTGGCTCCGGAACTGGCGGAAGTGAACGCGCAGGGCCTGCTCGAATACTTGTATTACGGCTACGTGCCCGATCCCATTACTGCGTTCACCGGAATCCAGAAACTTCCTCCGGGACACCTGCTCGAGTTCGAGCGCGGCGAGATCCAGGTACGCCAGTATTGGGACTTACCGCAGTACGGTACGCACTCACCGAAGAACGAAGAAGAATGCCTGGAGGAGCTGGAACACCGTTTGCTGGAGGCGACCCGCATACGGCTGATCTCCGACGTGCCCTTGGGAGCGTTCCTCAGCGGTGGGACCGACTCGTCCACCGTGGTTGCACTGATGGCCCGTGCCAGTTCGGGACCCGTCAAAACTTTTTCTATCGGATTCACGAAAGACGATTTCAACGAGGCCGAGTATGCCCGCGTGGTGGCCCGGAAGTTCTCGACTGATCATCACGAGATGATCCTCGAGCCCGATGTAGTGACCACTGTCCAGCATCTCGCCAGCTCGCTCGAGGAGCCCTTTGGGGATTCCTCGATGCTGCCCACCTACTACGTTTCGCAGATGGCGCGCCAGCATGTGACGGTCGCGCTTTCGGGCGACGGCGGGGACGAGATCTTTGCCGGTTACGATCGCTACCGCATTCATTCCAATCGCCGTTTCTTCGAGTACGTTCCGGAGTGGGCGCGCAAGTTCTACCGCGACCGAGTTTTTCCGCTTCTGCCGAATGGCATGCAGGGCCGCCGGTTCAGCTACAACGTCACCTTGCCCTGGCGGGAACGATATGTGGATGGCCTTTCCTTTGTGCCCCAATACGAACGGGATGGTCCACTGCTATCCGATGACTTTCGGCAGGTGCTGCGCAAAAGCGAGGACCCGCAGAATGCATTGCTGCGCTATTTCGCGGAGGCCCCCGCGCACGATCCGGTCAGCGAACTTATTTACGTCGATACCAAGACGTATCTGCCGGCCGACATTCTGACCAAAGTGGACCGGATGAGCATGCTGAACTCCCTGGAAGTTCGAGTTCCGATCCTCGACCATCAGTTCGTGGAGTGGGTCACCGGTCTGCCGGTGAATTGGAAGCTACGGGGGAACTCCCAGAAATATATTCTGCGCAAGTTGGCAGAGCGGGTCGGCGTTCCCCGTGAGGCCCTCGATCGTCAGAAGCAGGGATTTGCCCTGCCCCTCAAGCACTGGATGCGCGAGGAACTCAGAGAGCTGCTCCTGATTCTGCTGGAGCCGCGCACGCTTCAGCGCGGGTATTTCGACGCAGACGGGATTCGCAAGCTGATGAACGCCCACTTGTATGAAGGCAGGGAAGTGAGTGGCCGCATCTGGCGTCTGCTGATGTTCGAAATGTGGCACCGCAGTTTCCTGGAGAAATTCACGAAGCCGGCCGGGTTGCCCTCGCTCCCCCTCACAGTGGGTTCGGGAAGGACTGCTCGTTCGCCTCTCAAGACGGCGCCAGTCCCGGTGGGGGAGTGATTTGGCGGAAACCGGGACCGAGGCCAGACCGGGGCGGAATGGTGTCACTGATCGGCCCGTAAGCCTGTTTCTAATGACCAATACCTTCGAGACTGGCGGCTCCGAGCGCCAGTTTGTTCTCCTTGCCCGGAATCTCAGCCCGGAACGATTCCAGCTTCATGCCGGCTGCATCCGGCGTGATGGTCCTTTTGCCGAGGGGTTTGGAGACGTCCCTGAATTCCGCTTAGGCGGGAGCCTGTACGGGTGGAGGTCGCTCATAACTCGCTGGCGCCTGAGCAGGCACCTGCGGAGCAGGCGGGTGGAAATCGCGCACGCGTTCGATTTCTATACCAATCTGACGCTGGTTCCCGCGGCCCGGCTTGCCCGCGTGCCGGTCGTTATCGGCAGCCATCGTCAGCTGGGAGACTTATTGACGCCCGCGCAATTCCGAGCCCAAGTGGCTGTATTCCGCTGGTGCGACGCTGTCGTCTGCAATTCGCTCGCAGGCGCCAACCGCCTCGCCGCCGCCGGCCTGTCCCGCGGCAAACTCTTTGTCATCGGCAACGCGCTTCCCGTCGAGGCTTTCATCGCTGTGCCGCCAGCACTGCCCCGCCGCCCCGGCGTGCTGCGCGTGGGGATGGTGGCCCGCATGAATGCGCGCTACAAGAATCACAGCGGATTTTTGCGGATCGCGTCCCGAATCCACCAGCGGTTGCCAAGTGTCGAATTCCTACTGGTGGGAGATGGTCCCCTGCGCCAGGAAATCGAACAGGAAGCGCAAACGCTCGGACTGGGAACGCGGGTGTCTTTCCTCGGGGATCGCCGAGATATTCCTGCCGTGCTGGCTTCGATGGATGTGGCTGTGCTCACCTCGGACTCAGAAGGTCTGTCCAATGTGATTCTGGAGGCGATGGCCGCCAGCTTGCCCGTGGTTGCGTACGACGTCGGCGGCAACGCTGAGTTGGTGAGCCAGCAACGCGGAGCGCTGGTTGCCGCCGGGGATGAAGCCGGGTTTGCCGATGCAGTACAGCGGATTCTTCTGGAGCCGTCGTTGCGTCAGCAACTGGGCCGGGATGCCCGGAGATTCGCAGAGGAGAACTTCGGCCTCGAGCGCGTGCGGAACCGCTACCTGGAACTCTACGAAACGCTTCTGCGGAAGAAGGGGCTCAGGACTTCGACAGCATGAGCGTGCCCGCACACGATAACTTCAGAAAGCGGCTGAGAGTTGCGATTGTGGCGCCCAGCCTGCGCTACGTCGGCGGACAAGCGGTCCAGGCCGAGTTGCTTCTGCGACTTTGGCGAGACGACCCGGACATCGAAATGAGCTTCATCGCCGTGGACCCGCCGCTACCTCGGGTGCTTGCCTGGGCCGAGGGTATTCCCTTTCTCCGGACAGTGTTGCGGGAGCCGATCTACTTTTGGCACCTTTGGCGGGGGCTTCGAGACATCGACATTGCCCATATTTTCTCCGCATCGTACTGGTCATTCTTGCTGGCCCCCGCGCCCGCCTGGCTGTTCGCAAGGCTCCGCGGCAAGAAGTCCCTGATCAACTATCGGAGCGGGGAAGCGCGCGATCACCTGCGGCGCTTCCGGTCAGGGTCGTTCGTCTTGTCGCGAGCGGATGAGATTGTCGCTCCCTCCGGTTACCTGGTGGACGTGTTCCGCGAGTTCGCGCTGAGTGCGGTGGTTGTCCCCAATGTGGTGGACCTGTCCCAGTTCCGCTACCGCGAACGCAATCCTCTTCGTCCGCACCTGGTGTGTACGCGCGGGTTCTCAACCTATTACAGCGTCGACGTGGTGGTGCGGGCTTTTGCGGAAGTGAAGAAAACCTTTCCCGGGGCCAAGCTGGATCTTGTGGGCGGCGGGCCGCTGGAGGCTGACGTCCGCAAGTTGGTGGCCGACCTGAATCTCTCCGGCGTGAACTTCACTGGTGTCGCTTCCCGGAGTGAGATTGGGAAGTATTACGACCAGGCGGATATCTTCATCAATGCTTCCTGGCTCGACAATATGCCGGTTTCCATCATCGAAGCTTTCGCAGCGGGGACGCCGGTAGTGACCACCTCGCCTGAGTCCATTCCTTACCTGGTCGAGCACGAACAGACCGGCCTTCTCTCGCCGGTGGGTGATGAAAAAGCCCTCGCCGCGAGCGTGGTCCGCTTGCTGCGCGATCCGGCGCTTGCGACCCGGTTGGCGCAGAATGCTCACCGGGAGTCCAGTAAGTACACCTGGGAGGTCGTACGCAGACAGTGGCTTCAGGTGTATCGGGGAATGATGAAGAATCAGGCGGCAGCCGGGAGCCCATAGTTCGCAACCCGAGTAGAGATCCAGACCAGTAACGCTGGAGCCCGCACGGCCGCGAAGCCGCACCCATAAGCTTCTAATTTGAGCGGTTCGATCTGAATAGGCTCCTGGTAGCTTCCGAGTTGGAGACGATACTTTACGTACCCGCCGATTTCGAGGGTTGTGTGTGCTATGGCGATTTTTCGCTAGTTAGGAGTAATGGCCACTTTGCGACCGTTCGCGCCATTTCCGGCTGATATTTCTTACCGCAGACAAGAACACCTTGTTCTCGGAGGGAAGGCTTTTCTCCTCACATATGCAAGAAACTGACACTTTGGGCAGTCGTCTTCCCCGCCGGGCGCCTGTAAGCCGCTGATGCAGTTCTTCTACGGAATGGAACGGTACTTGCCCCCACGAACTTCACATAGGAGGCTCATATGCGCGCTCCCCTGCTCGTCCTCACGCTCGTACTTGCCGCCCTGAGTACCCAGTTTGCAGCGGCTGACACCATCAAGTTCACCTATAGCGGCGTAGACATAAATGGGGTAGGTGCGATTACGTCAGGTTCTGGATACTTTTCATTTAGGCATGGCCTGAGAACAGTAACCCTTTCAGACCTCTACAATTTCCGCTTTTCCCAAAGCACCCTTCATTTCGATGGAAACCTAAGGTCGACGTTCGTTTACAGGCTTGCCAACCTGATCGATTTCTCGGCGGTGATAACGGGGTCTAGGTTCACATCGTCTCTTAGCCTGGACACCGTTGCGACTCCGGGCACAAATCCAATTTTCTTGCCAGAATCATTCCACATCATCTCGCTGGCTCGGAACGACGCGTACACTGCGAATGCATTCGGAGATATCTTGACAGTTGGCGACGCCAGGCTAACTCCCGAACCGACTAGCATCATTCTGGTCGCCACAGGTTTCTTGGGGATCGTGAGCAGAATTCGAAAAAGCCGTTCGCCCAGGGATCAGAAGCCGCCGAACGTGGCGGTTCTTTAGTTTGCGACGTTTACAGCTGGCGCGAAACGTCGGGCTTTGGCGGTTTCAGCGGCTTTACATTTGAAAAATCACTATTGCGCCAACAACCGCCCCGGCGCACAGTGCAGGAATACCACTTTAAGTTCCCACCGCCTCAGCAAGGACGCCCTAGTCCTAACAATCTGGCGAAATCGTTCCGAGGGGTACAGCGTTTCGTTGGCGATGCGGAGTTACGTTGTAGCATGACCCACATTGACATCCTCATTTGACGTAATCGGGGCGTTTGCGCTCACGACCGGGCTTGGCTTGGATTCCGGGATATCACGGGCGATCCGGAGTGCGCCGGGTTAAACCGGCATGTTGTAGGGGATGCAAGAGCCCTACAGGAAAGGAAGTAGCGAATCCATCCTGGCCTCGAGTCTTGCAGGGGACATCGCGAGGTGTTTCTTGAAGCGGAGACAGAGGCATCGGTGGGCGGGGCTATTGAGCTGCGAAAAGCCCGTAGATCAGGATGCCGACTTCATTCCGAGTAGGAGGAAGGCAACACGGCAGCCACGCGAATCGCGAGTGGACTGTCGGTCCTGCGTAGTCTGAGAACCCGCGCACGCTGAGAAACAACATGCACGAGAACCGGGAGATCTCCAGCACGCCTTGGTCGGACGATCAAGGTCGGTCCGCGAAGGCCACAAGCCGCACGGCGGACATGTACGTGCCGGAGAAGTCGGACTGTGCCGTACTACCTGTGAACCAGCCGAACAAGGGAGGGCAACCTTCTGCGGAGGCTGGGGAGGGAAGGGCACAGACGAGGGAGAACATCGCTCAATCGCACATGCACCCGACACAGAGCGGGAAGCGCATGTCCCAGGGGTTGGACGGTGTGCGGAAGGCAGCAAAGGAAAGAAAGCAGGAGCGGTTCACCGCTTTGCTCCACCACCTCAACGTTGATCTACTCCGCGACAGCTTCTACGCCCTTCAGCGTAAGGCTTCGCCCGGAGTGGACGGCGTAACGTGGCAGGAGTATGAAACCAGGCTGGAGGATCGACTTGTCGATCTGCA
>JAIQEY010000102.1 GCA_020073565.1 Terriglobia bacterium | reverse complement strand
CGGTATTCGACGTCGAACATCCCAGTTCGTTGAACACACGAGAAGCGCTCATCCGCGAGGTTCACACGGGCCTGCGCAGGCGGCCCCGATCGCTTTCGCCCTGGATGTTCTCCGATCGATATGGTTCTCGCCTCTTCGAACGGATCACGCAACTCCCGGAGTACTACCCCACACGGACGGACCTCAATATCCTGGCGAGCCTGGCCGACGCAATCGTCGCCCTCGCCCGTACTGACAAGCGACGCTCGGTGCGCCTGTTGGAATTGGGGGCAGGCACACCTGCGAAGACTTGTATCTTGCTCATGCCATCAGAAGCATTCAAGGCGGACGAGCGCGGATGGTATGCCGTTACGCTTGCGAGCACCGGATAACGATTCAGGCCTGAAGGCACGGCCTGCGATCACGGCACGTCAGGAGAGAAAACATGGGACTGTCCTGGCAACAAGGTCCTCTTGCACCGGGAGCAAACGGCCAGTTTCTCGTCGCTGATCTACTGCCCCGGAAACTCTTGTACGGAGAGCAACTGCGGCGTCGCATGCGCGTGCTCTTCGGTGGAATCTGGATCGCGGATAGCGAAAACGTCTATGTGCTGTTCGAACCGGGTCGATATCCGGTGGCCTACTTCCCCGAGACAGACATCTTGCCAGACACTCTACAACGCACCGAGCAGACGACGCGGCATGAGAACTTCGGACCGACCGCCTGGTACAGCGTACTGGCCGGCGAGCGCAGCGCGACACGAGGAGCGTGGCAACACACCGACCTGCCCGCGTGGGCGCGCAAACTGCAGCAACGGGTCGCGTTTGCCTGGCCCGCCATGGACGCCTTCTATGAAGAAGACGAACGGATTCTGGGTCATGCCGCCGACAGCTACCACCGCATCGACATCCGCCAGACATCCCGTCACCTCGTCGTCCGCCATCGTGACCGCATCGTTGCTGATACTAAGCGGCCCATGGTTCTCTACGAATCTGGCTCGCGCCGCGCTGGTACGTTCCACGTGCTGACGTTGATGAGTCTGCGCTCACTCCCGTGGAACGCCAGACTTTTTGCCCGTACAAGGGCTATGCAGCTACTACAACATCGGTGACGCACATCTAGCGGTATGGTCGTATCCTGAGGCATTTCCCGAGGTCGGCCGCATCTCCAACTTCCTGTCATTCGAGCCGGACATTGTCTCGGTGCAGCTCGATAGTAAACAGCTTCATCTTGAGCCGGGCCAGACCGTGATTCCACACGGCCCCGATCGCGAGCTCACTGTCGCCGAAGTGCTCCCCCACAGCAAATCGGCATGAGCGGATATTCGATGACTCGCATCGGCGAGTATGAGAGTTTTGAAGGCTCGTCGATGCGGTAAGACTTGTGCCTGCGCCGCAATCAACGGTGTGAGAATTGCCCCGACCGACAGAAGCAACGAGGGGACCTTCATCGTAGCAGGCGCAGAGGAGATATAATGATGAGAAGGCCAACGTTTTCAGTCGAAGTGATCACGCTGCCGGTAAGAGATGTCCAGCGAGCTCTGCGGTTCTACGTCGATCAGGTCGGCTTCACGCTCGACGTCGACTATTCGCCCAAGACGCATTCCGCGTCGTGCAGTTCACTCCACCCGGCTCAAGCTGCTCGATTCAGATAGGTATCGGACTCACCGACGCGCGCGTCGGTTCACTTCGCAACGTCTATCTCGTTGTCACGGACCTCGAGGCCGCGCGGAACCGTCTGCTCGAACGTGGGGTCGACGTAGGCGAGATCCGGCACAAGACGCCCATTGGAGCTGGGACGGAGGTTTCGCATTCGGGCTCGACCCCGCGCGCGGAGACTATGCCAGCTTCGCCAACTTCTCCGATCCGGATGGCAACCGCTGGACGCGACGGGAACTGGGCTACCGCAATGTGTGACGTAGTGTGAAGCTTGGTGATGTTGACCATACGCTGCGCAGTTGAAACACCCAGGAGGAGATCGAGCCGGACGTTGTCTCGGTGCAACTCGGCCCAGGATCTTGTGTCCGGTTCTCCGACGAGTAGCGATAAGTCGGGAGCGGCGGCCCGGCCGGTGCCGCCATGCACGCTAGAAGGACTGGCTTTCCAAGAACTCTCCCAACTTCGCCTTAAACTGGGGAATTGGGTCCAGTTCCTTGAACGCGGAGGTAAAGGCATTGGAGAGACTCCAGATTGTCCGCGGGCGGACCTCCTCGTACTTCGGCTCGAAATACAGATCATGAACGGCTCGGGCGAGATGCTTTGGTGCCTCCAATTTGCTTTCGATGAAAGCCTCGTAGATGACAACTTTTGCTGTGATATCCGCGAGCTCGCTCTGCTGCCACGCCTCTACCTGCTTGCGCATCTTTCGAAATTCCGTTGCATTCGGTCGACGCCGATCGAGATGCAGTCCATCAGGGAGAACGACTTCGAGTGCATGGCGAGCACCGCCATGCGGAGTGGTCAGTGCGGCCTTGAGAAACATCCGTACTTGCTCCACCGTCAGCGCTTGCATTTCATGTCTCGACCGCCGAGGTAGTTTGAGGCCATCGACCGGACTCTCCAGCAATTCGACGGAGACGGGACCGATGTCGCGATGTCTGAGTGCGCCCACTTGTCTTGGCGGCCCTTTTTGTCAGAGCCGCCAAGGCAGGTTTCAGTTATTTCGCTTGCATCGATTCGATGTGCTCGTTCAAGTTGCTGATGCGCAACTGAACTTCGGATGAGTGTCCCTGGCTCATACGCCAGAATAGGGCGCCCCAAGCCGGCATCTCTTTCGAGCCGTGTTCCGGCAAGCGCACGTCACCTTCTATCGCGCTTCTAACGTGATCGGATGGATATCTGTTGCCGTTCCTTCTGGCAAGAATCGTGAGATCCGCTGGTGGGACTTTTAGCGCCTCAGCCGCTGGACCGTTTCCCCTGCCATCCCTGCCGTGACAAACGGCGCAATATGCGGTGTACATCTCTTGGCTCGACGCAGGCGAGGTTGGCGTCACCGCAACAGGCTTGATCTGCCTTTGCTGAGACTCACCAAATGCGGCAAGACAAAAGAAAAGACCAATGATTGGGAAGACTCTGCGAATGAACATCACTCCCTCCTTTCACCGCGCCTAACCAGACACGGTATCTAAGGTTCAACTTTGGGAGTTCTGTAAAGGACCCTCCTTATCCCTACCCCTCTATATTCATTATCCTCTTTTTGCGGGTGTTTAGCGCAATTGGCAGGTTTGCGCCAGGCCACCGGCGTGGGCGGCTTGTGGTCCAGCGCCGAATGCGGTCGTTCCACGTTGTAACTTAAATCCAGCAGAACGGCCACAAGCCGGAATTACTTTTTGCCCAGCAGGCGAATGCGGGTGGTGAAGGCGCGGCCCTGGAAAGCGCTGAAGGTGAGGAATTGGGGGGAGTTGATGTCGGCGTTCACCACGGCGGGATTGGCGTGGTCGGTGATGTTCTCGAAACCACCGCGGAGCGCCCAATAGCGGCCGAAGGCGTGGAACCGCTTCTCCACGAACAGATTCAACGCGAAGTAACTTGGAAAGCGTCGCGTTCCGGGTGGCTCGACTAGTTGCTGCAGGTCGTTGGTGACGTTGAAGGGAAACCCGCTGCGCGCTTCGAGCGAGTAGGCTAAATCGAACTCGTGGATGATGGGCAGCTTGAAGAAGGGCACCAGACCCCACGAGAGAAAGCGGTTGGGTGCATCCCAGGGATAGGGACCAGTTGCTTGCGGGCTGAGGATGGGACTGTCGACGTTGAAATCGAGTACCTGGTTGGAGCGTGAACTGGAACGCGTGTACGAACCGAAGACCGTGTAACGGTGCCGGAAAGCGCGGCGCAGGTTGATCTGGAAGGAGTGATATCGATCTTCGCGGGTGTTCTGCAAGACGAAGTTTCCGCCAAACCGTCCATTCACCGTGTTGTAGACAGGACCGTGGGCGCCATTTTTCTGCAGGAATTCAGCCTTTAGGTAGATGGAGCCGGGCAGCTTCTGCTCAAGACCCAGACTCCAGTTCAGATACCGCGGCTCTTGCAGTGTGCGAGTGTTTGCCGAAAATGTAGTGAGAACTGAGCCTACCTGGGTGCCACTGGCGTCGAAGAAATCATCCAGTCTTTGGCCCGCTGACGGTCGCGCCACGAGCAGTAGGTTGGTTGCGTCATAGACGATTCCCGCTCCAGCGGAAAGCTTGGTATTGCCCTGGCTGTCGAGCACGTAGGTACCCGCCAGTCGCGGAGAAAGCAGTGGGGAGCGGATGATCTGGTCCCAATCGAAGCGTAGGCCGGGTTCGATCAGCAAGCGGTTGGTGGCTAACCAGCGATCCTGGATGTAACCGCTGACTTCCAGGTTGTAAGTGGAGGAGTTACCACCTCCGAAGAAGACGGAGTAGCGGGAGAGCGTCTGATCTTCGCGGAGAAACGAGATCGGCATGCGCTGAAAATCCGCATGGTAGATGAGGCGGTCTGTGTCGATACCCATCTTGACTTCGTGCTGGCCGTGCCATTTCTTGGGGGGCAGATAGAGATTGGCCAAACCTTGCCAGCGTCGGGCACGCGTATCGGCAAAAAGGTAATAGTTTCCGCGCGTGTTATCAGGGGTAACGAAGTACGGGAGAGTTCCGGCAGGTGTGATCTCCAAACCGTATTGCACGAAAGCCACTCCAGTTTCGAGTAGTTCCCCGCCCTGGAAATAATGCTGATTCTTCACGCTGGCAATGTAGGCGCTCTCGATGTCGGATGGAGTTGCAGCGACGGTAGTCAAGGGCGAAAGACCGGCATGATCGTCGTGAAGGTGGTTAATGTTGAGGCTGGCGGTGAAGATGTCGCGCGCGGCGAGATTGGTCTGCACCTTCGCGAGGTTACCGAAGCGCCACAAGCGGTCGCTGTCGGCGCCGTTGGGCAATTCGGGGATGACGAGGTGGTCGTACTCGCCGTCGGGGGCGTCGAAGAACCACATCTTGCCCCTGCGAATTGGCCCCGAAAAGGTAAAACGGGGGGCCACCTTGTCGAAGGTGAGTCCCTTCTTGTTCTGCACCGACGGAATGAAGTTTGTTCCCGAATAGCGGAAATGGTCGTCTCCGATACCGGTGTTGAGGTTGAGGACACCGCCGGAGCCTTTGCCGTATTCGGCGGAGTAGCGGCTCGGTTCGACGTCGAGCGAACGGAGCGAGTCGGCACTCACCCGCATGACGAGCTCCCCGGTGGCCGGTTGGGTGACGTTGAAACCATCCAGCAGGGTCAGGATTTGGTACGTTTCCGACCCGGCGATATGCGGCTGCCCGAAAATATCGTTGACGATCCCGGGAACAAAGTTCAGTGCATTGCGGTAGTCGCGGGTGGTGGGGTAGGGAAGGTTGACGATGTCGACGCTTGTGAGCTGTTCCTGGTCCGGGACCTGGGCGGGATCGATGGCGGGCGGGGACTCGACCACGTTGACTACCTCGCGCACCTCTTGCTGGTGGGAGAGAGTGACATCGACGTTCGCCACAGCGCCTATCTCGATCGTAGGCAACATCACGGAGTAGAAACCTAGCTTCTCGATGCGGAGCTGGTAAGTGGCGGCGGAAAGGCTGGAAAACTCGCAGTGGCCGGCAAAATCGGTGACGCAGCGCAGTGCAACCGCCTGGGAAGAAGCTTGTAGATATACGAGCGCGGACGGTACGGCAACATCGTTCTCATCGTTGACCGTAACCAGGATGTTCCGTGATTGGGTTGGACCCTCTGCTTCTGTGGAAGTCTGGGCGAGAGAAAAGTGGATCAGAAGAATAGAGACTACCAAGCAGATCGCCGATGTGTGTAGCCGATGGGCCCTGGGCATAGATGACTTTCTATTTTCGCTCAGGGACAGCTGCTGACAACGGCGTAGCGTCCGGCTATTCGTCTCCCGGTGGCAGGCTCTCCATCCCGTAACGCTGGGCTTCGCGCCGCATCAGGCGTGTCAGTTCCCGCTTTGCTTCCTCGGGCAGACGCGAGGGCTTGCAGGCAGCAACAATTCGCTCAACTTCCCGAACAGCGCGTTTCCTCAAGGTCAACTGGCCTTCCTCGTGCCATCGTTCGCGGTTGGCGCGATCAATGACCGCTCCCGGGAAGGTAATCTCTTCGTGCAGGTGGCGGCGGGTGTGAGCCGCGATCAGCAGCTGTTTCTTGCTCCGCAACTCCTCGAACAGGGGAATCGACGGGAAGTCTTCGCGGGGCTCGATGCCGCGCAACAGACGGTAGGTCATGCCGCAAATCTCGTTGTCGACCACAAGTTTCTCCAGGCTCTGGCAGCTTTCGAAATCCAGCATTCCTGGTCCTGAGATGCTGTTGATTCCCGAGAGGGCTGCCAGGGTGGCGCCCATGGCCGATTCCAGCCCAGCCTGCGCGTCCAACTGCTTCGCGTCGCTGAAGGCAATGTAACTCTGGGTGGGCATCGCGAGGCGCTTTCCGATCTCGCTGTTGGCGCAGTCCAGCATCATGGTTTCCACCGCGCCCATGGGAGTGGTCTCGTACCGGACGTCGAAAATGGCGGGCGAGCCGCCCCACAGCATGGCATGGCCGGGGCTCACCAGCTGGCTGATCACCACACCGCTGAGATTCTCGGCGGTTTGCTGTACCAGGCTCCCCACCAGAGTGACGGGCGCCATGAATCCGGAGAGCGGCATGGAGATCAATTCCACCGGAATCGACCAGCGAGCACAATCGACCAGGTTCTGGCTTGTCACATCACTCCATTTGAGCGGTGCGGTGGGGCAGCAGGAGAAGATGGTCAGCGGCTTAGCCCGGAGCGCCGACTCACTGCCCCGCACGGTGACTTGCAAGTCCTTCATGATCTCAAACGATTCAACCGTGAAGGCGCCGGTGACGACCGGCTTCTCACCGTACAGAAGACTCAAATACAGCCGGTAACTGTCCGAAATATTCTCGTGAACATCGGCGGGGATCAGGGCGGTACTTTGAGAAGCAATGTGCTCGAGGCCGCTCGTTAATTTGACGTAGCGGATGTAGTCCGTCGTCGTGGGCCGACGCATTTCCCCGCTCTGGCTATCCAGAATATTGAGGGACGTCGAGCCCGGCGTGAAGTAGACACTGTCGCCCTGGAAGTCATGCGTTTCGCTCCCAAGAACATCAAAAAGTTTGAAGGAGTGGGGGACAGCGGCAAGCGCCTTGTCGATGATGTCCTCTGTGAGCCGGGCGTAACAAGTGTTTTCGTCCACCTGGGCGCCATGGTCGCCAAGCATGCTGAGCACGGACGGGTTATGAATCTCAACCCCCAGCTTGCACAGCACTTCCCTTGCTTCGGCGATTATGCTATCCCTCAGTTCATCTCGTAGCAGCTTGGTGACCGGCCTCATGGGTTTCCTCGACCAGCAATCACAACGTCAACTTGGACCCGCCTTCCGGGTTCGAGCCGAACGCCACTCTCCGGCTCCTTATGCTCTGCGTCTGCGAGAATACACGCCCCGAATTGGGGCCAATCCGTGACAGTGAATCTAATCATGCAATCACATGGTATCAACAAACGATAATAATAATAGAGGAGAGAAGCGCACGAGCAACGAAGCAGGCCCCGCGATGTAGGGGCGGCTTTTCTCTTGCGTACACGGAGGGTAGGAGCGGTAACCAGAGTCTTACATCTCCCACTTCAGACCCACCCTTCATCAGGAATGGAAGCAACCCATCAAGCAGCCTGGTTTGTGGGTTGAGCGGGCACGACCGGCACCGTCAAGAAAAACTCTTTCACCAGTCTGTTTCGTAGTTCTGGCGAAACTCGGTTCAAGAGGCCGCTGAGCGCGGGACCACCATCCTGTGCCAAGGCAGGTGACCGCGAACACATCTCGCGAAGCGCCACAAAGCTGTCTCGCATCCACTGTGCGGCCATTGCTTCGTGCATAAGGTTCTTCCGGTCAGTGTCGAAGCACTGTGACTTGATCACCGCGATCCAACCCTCGCAAAACGGATCAGTTGCGATTAGCTCCGGATTCTCCAGCGCTGCTCGGTTCACCGCCGTCACGGTACCCTCGACGGGCGAAGGCAAATCCACTGAAATACCGCCCAGGGTAATTGTCATCAGCTTCTGACCCTGTCGGACCCACCGATAGAGTCCAGCGACGTCGATGTGCTCGATCCTGCCAAACAGGTTGACCGCGAATTTGTCCACTCCAACCCGGATCAGTTGCCCTCCCTCGTCTACGGCCCATGTGTGGCAGGGATGGAAGCAGTAGCCTCGGGGGGCATCCATTCCGAAGTTGCTCTCGATGAGGGGCCGAACGCGGCGCGCAGTTTCCGCTCGAACTGTTGCGGAGAGCTGCGCCCCCCGCTTAAGGAGGTGGCCGAGTATCATCACCAGCGCAAACATCAGTAGAACAAGTAGAACTGACATACACCCTCCTCGTGATCCCCCGATCTGGACTCACTTCCCGTCTGCTGGGCCTCGCGCATCTCAGATGCGTTCACGCCTTCGCCGCCGATTCCGTCCCCCGTGCGGTTTCAAGAAATAGCGGCAGCCGCTTTGCGATCAAATTGAATGCCGCAACCGCCAGGCCAACAATGCTGTATGCAACCAGGAACTCGCTCCAGCCGGGCAAGTACTTCGAGTTCACGGCGGCTTCCACGGAAGTGATGCAGGTGTTCAGGCGGTTGGTGATGAGTCCAGCCAGAACCATCCCGGAGCAGAGGTAAACCATTCGCGGACTCTGCAGGTTCTTCTGGTTGACCAGCAGAACTATGGGTAGGAGGATCAGGCCCATTTCAAGCCCCAGAAGCAGGTTTTCAGGATTGTTTTTCCAGACAAACAGCGGAATACCGCGATAAGCGAAGTCCGCGATGCGCACGCCCAGATAGAGGAATAAAAGGGCTGCCAGCACTTTGCCCAAACCCGCTACCCTTTCTGGGGACAACCCCTTACCTGAGGCGACGTTGATGTGCCAAGAGGCAAAGATAATGACCGCGAGTGCCGCACAGACGGCGGAGACAAAAAAGAAAAATGGTAACTGTGGAGTCGACCAGAGCGGAGAAACCATTTCGGGCAGAGATTGCAGAATTTCGGCCAGGCTTGTTTGGTACAGCACCGAGAAAACCACGGCTATAAACAACAATGGCATGTTCAAGAAGCGCGCCCAGTGCGGAGGCTCACGGCCGCCGAAACGCTTCCACAGATCAGGAGCAAATTCCAGGATCAGGACTGCACCAAAGAGAATGAACGCCCATGCGATTCCATAGAAAATCGAATGCGAGTTCCACGTGCCCATCTGAAATGCCGTTCGCCCCGGCGACGAAGCTATGCCCAGAACAGCCACCGCGTAGCCGAGGAAACTCACGACCAGGCTGGCTCGCACGATAGAACGGTAGCCTTCGAGATTCAAAATATAAATGCTGGCTGCTACCGTGAACCCTCCGGTAGCAATTGCGATCCCGCAAAGCACGTTCAGACCGGTGATCAGGCCCCAGGGGAACACGTTACTAAGGGAGTGATCTATGCCGTGCACGAAGCGCACATAGGAGGCGTAAATTCCCCCCGTCATTAGCAATGCGAAGCACCAGACCCAGAAATTCCAGCGAGGAAACTTGAGTGTCGGTTTCATAAATCCTCCTCCGGTCTGCCCGAACGCAACGGCTTACCGATATAGAACCTTTCGTAGAAAACGCAGAAACTTGTTTATGCCGCGATCTCCTTCTTGGTTGGCGCGATGTCGCCAACGCTGGCACCTATCCTGTCGCGTACCATCGTGATCAGAACCGGTATGGCGGCAACCACTGCGGGGTGTATGTCTTCACCAATGGTGGAACAATTCGTGGCCTCCACCGCCAGGATGAGCACCTCTTCCGGCGCCGGCAGGCAAAGATGCCTCGCCACCGCAAGAGCCTCGAATAGTCCGACGTAGTGTGGAGATCCTCCCGGAGGTGATTTCAGATCAGTGTCATGAAATTCGTAGATCGTTCCCGGTGGGGCAGAGCCGGTCACCACAGTATCCACGACGATGAGGCGACGAACGTTCAGTGCGTAGTCGAGCAGGTG
>JAIQEY010000003.1 GCA_020073565.1 Terriglobia bacterium | reverse complement strand
TTGCGGTGGGAGTAGCTCAACTGGCAGAGCATCGGACTGTGGCTCCGACGGTTGCGGGTTCGATTCCCGTCTCCCACCCCAATTCCAACCCGCAGTCCCTCGCCTGCCCCGACCATCAGCACGATGGACACAATCCCCCAGGCGATCCCAAACATAGTCAGAACGTGCGCAGTTTATGCGCCCAAACGGTGCGAAAAACGTCGCCAATGAGGTCGCGGAGAGCCATATTGGTCGGACGGCCCTGCTGAGGGTTACGTAAGCTGGGGGCTAGCTGGCCCACTTAGAGATACGTAGGGAGGGAAGGGTTTGTTCAGACTCGGAAATGTCGGGAGGACAGACGGTTTTCCAACTTCTGCTTTCTATCGGCAATACTTGCAAGAATGCAGCGACCGCAATTTCTAAAAACGAGGTACTCCATGCGAAGGCGCTGAGGCCGCCGCCCTGGCTCGCCCCTTACTGTTCTGGCGCTCATTTCGGCCTTTGCGTGGCGTCGGCGCGCCGCCGGACGTCGGCGACGAGCGCTTCGAAGCGCGGGTCACCGTGCAGAGAATTCAAATCGCGGTCGGCTGCAATGTCGTCCGCAGACTGATATCCGCGATTGATGGCCTGGCGCAGATACTCGAACGCTTCCAGTTTGTGCCCCGCGATCGCCGCCCCGCAGACGAAGTTGTACCAAGCCGTTTGGATCAAGTCTGGCCGGTTTGCTTTGTCTGCCACCTGGATTCCTTCGCGAAACAGGACCTCTGCTTCGCGATAGCGACCTTCATGGCTGAGTTCGATGCCCAACACCCCAAGGTTATTCAGAGTGTACGGATGGTCGGGCCCCAGTATACGGCGCCGAACCTCAAGCGTTGCGCCTCGCAGCTTCGCAGCTTCGCCATAGTGGCCTTGCCCACTCAGAGCAGTGGCCAGGTTGTTCATCGTCATCAGTGTGTCGGGATGTTCCGGACCCAGGACTCGGCGCTGAATGTCCAGCGTCTCGCGGCATATCTTCTCACCGTCGGCGTAGTGACCTCCACCGTTGAGGATGTTCGCGAGGTTCATCATCGAACTCAGGGTGTCGGGATGATCCGGGCCGAGGACGCGGCGCCGAATCTCCAGCGTCTCGCGGAGAAGCTTCTCGGCGTCAGCGAGGCGACCATCCTGGGCGAACGCATTCGCGAGGTTGTTCATTGAACCAAGCGTGTCCCGATGCTCTGGACCGAGGACGTGGCGCTGAATCTCAAGTGTCTCCCCAAACAGTTTTCCCGCTTCGGAATAACGCCCTGCTTCGTAAAGATTGTCCGCCAGGGCATTCATCGAACGAAGCGTGTCCGGATGACTGGGACCAAGGACCCGGCGTCGAATCTCCAGCGTCTCGCGGCTGATCTTCTCGGCTTCGTCGCCATGACCTTCGTCGCCAAAAATGTTCGCCAGGTTGTTCATCGAACGAAGCGTGTCCGGATGTTCCGGGCCGAGGACCCGCCGCTGAATCTCCAACGCGCTCGTTTGCAACTGGTCGGCGCGGGAGTAAAGACCCAGACCGCGATAGGTCACGGCCATGGTGTACATCAATTTGGCTTTTAGCTCCGGATCGTTGCTGAGGCTTGTGTCGACGTCTTTCGACGACTTATCGAGAATCTCCCGGGCAGTGATGCTATTGCCGCGGGCTTCGCTCGGATCCGACACCTTGAACATGTTGGTCATGAATTCGGTGACGCGATCTGCGCGATCGCGCTCGCGGGTGATGCGGCGCAACTCCACAGCCTGCATGACCGCGAACCCGATCAGCAGTACGGCGGCTCCCGACGCCACCGCGACGGCGACCCGATTCCGGCGAATGTACTTTCTTAGCCGATATCCCACGCTCGCGGCGCGCGCTTCCACGGGGCGGTTCTGCAGGTAACGCTCGACATCCGCAGCCAGTGCTGACGGCGTCCCGTATCTCCGCTCCCGTTCCTTCTCCAGAGCCTTCAACGTAATCCAATCCAGGTCTCCACGCAGCAGACTCACCAGTTGCCCGGCTTCTGTGCTGCGCGCTTCGGCTCTCGCTGACGAGGTGTCGCGATTCGCGCTGACCTTCGTGCTCGGACGCTCTGGGTCGATCTCCCGCAACTGCCGCAACACCTCATCCAGCCGCTGCTTCTTCCACTGCGTCGTATCGAACGGCAGGTATCCCGTCAGCAATTCGTAGAGGACAACCCCGAGTGAGTACACGTCGGTCCGCGTGTCGATGTCGTGCACGTTCGGGTCCGCCTGCTCCGGGCTGATATAGCCCGGCGTCCCCAGAAAGCCTTCCACGTGGGTAAACAGCGTTTCGCCGAGGGCGTGCGGTGCCGTCGCCTTCGCCAGTCCGAAGTCGATGATGCGCGGCATCGGCTTGCCGTCGACTTCGACGACCAGAATGTTGGAAGGCTTCAGGTCGCGATGGATGATCGCCTTCTGATGGGCGTGCTGCACTCCGTCGCAGACCTGCATGAACAGCTTGAGCCGATCGCCAATGCCCAGCTTCTTGCGATCGCAGTAGTCGGTGATGGGGAGGCCATCTACATACTCCATCGCGAAGTAGGGTTGACCCGCGGGAGTGGCGCCGGCGTCGAAGACCTTGGCGATGGCCGGGTGGTCCATGATGGCCAGCGACTGGCGCTCGGATTGAAAGCGCTTTACCAACGCGCTGTCGTACATGCCGGCCTTGATGAGTTTCAAGGCCACGCGGCGCCGGACAGGTTCGGTTTGCTCGGCCAGCCACACCTGTCCCATGCCACCAACGCCCAGCACCTGAATAAGCCGGTACGGCCCAATGGTCTTGGCCTCTGCGGCCGCATCGGCCGCCGTGCTGGCTGCCCAGGGATGTTCGGACAGGCCATCGGCGTCGGCATGCGCGGCCAGCAGCGATTCGACCTCGGCCCGCAGCTCCCCGTCTTGCGAACAGGCCTGGTCGAGAAACGCATCCCGTTCGCCGGGGGCGCGCTCCAGGGCCGCCCCGACGATCTCCTTAATCTTTGCCCACTGCTCCGGCTTCTCCACGCTTCCCTTTCCTCATTTGCCTGGTCAACCACGCCTTCGCCACGTTCCAGTCCCGCTTGACGGTGGAGGGAGAAATGCCCAGCACTTCCGCAATTTCCTCAGTCGCCAACCCACCGAAAAAACGCAGCTCGACGATGCGGCTCTGCTGTTCGTCCAACTTGGCAAGGCCGCTCAAGGCGTCGTCCAGGGCAACTACATCGGTGGTCCGCACCTGCGGCAAGACCAGCCAGGCATCGAGTTCGACCCTACGGTCCGCGCCACGTTTGGCGGCACCGTGGCTGCGAGCATAGTCCACCAGGATCTGCCGCATCAGGCGCGAGGCAACGGCTAAAAAATGCGCGCGATTCTCGGTATCAAAGGGCCGCTGATCCAGCAGCCTCAGATAGGCTTCGTGGACGAGCGCTGCGCTCTGCAGGGTATGCCCGGGACGCTCCCGTTGGAGATGGCGCCGGGCGATGCCGCGCAGTTCTTTGTAAACCAGAGGAACCAACTCTTCCAGCGCCTCCTGGTCGCCCGCCTTCCAGCGCACGAGCAACTCGGTGACAGGTTGGGAAGGTTGTTGAGACACAGGCAGTTACGGCCCCACAGGCGTGTCGTAAAGATAGCCTGCCCCCCCGGTCAAGTCAATCAGGATGGGACGCCGGCACGATTGGCCGGGCCTGCTCCCGAAAGAATTCTGCATTCGCAGAATATTTCTGACCCGATTCTGCCCTCACTTTCCGCAGTTGTTAGTAAGAAACAGAACAAGGGCCCTGCAGAGACTGGCCTTTGCGAATGAGTTAGAGGCGAGGATTTGGTTCCAACCAAGGTGCCAGCAATCAGCGATTCGGCTCTAGGAAAGTCTTCCCCGTACTCAGAAAAACAGAATTGAGGAGGCACTACCGTGAAGTTCCGATTTGCAGTCCTTGGCCTGTTTCTGACCGCGATGGGGGCTAGCACGCTCGCCCAATCCCCGGCCATCAACTCGAACACTCAGACGTTGAGCGTGACGCCGAAGAACGCGATGTCCAGCGGGACTGCGAAACAATCCAGTGCTAAGGTGCGCGTTGATCTGAAGGTCGCAGTCCCACGGGTAAGCCCCATGCAACAGAGCACAGTGAGCGAAGATCTGAGGCGATATTTGCAGCCTCCGGCGAGCAGGGCTGTTCAAGGGAAGAAGGACGCTCTTCATCCTCCTCCGGCTCCCAACTCCGCGCCGCAAGCTGCCTATGCGCCTTCCACACGTCTCGAACCTCTCCCGAAGGGGTGGGCGCAACCGGAGCATGAAGAAGATACGGAAAACCTCGTTCGGCAATGGAAGCAGCAGCGTCCCAGCAAGGCGCGAAAGGCCTCAATCCGGGAAGCTCTGGCGATGCGTTCGTCATCGACTTCCCCGAAGAACACCGCTTTGGCACCGGCGGAAGCGCAGAGCCCGATGTCCGCCCCTGTAACCAATGCCTGGTTGCAAGTCGGGTATGGCAACTGGACATCCTACGGCAGTCACTACTACCGGGCCGGCCGCATCCGGCAGGCGTCCTACGCCTACGACAACAACCAGGGTCTGACCACACTGTGGGTGGGAGGCACCGGCGGCGGACTATGGCGCGGTGTGCTGCTTTCAATTTTCGGCGTGGCCTTTGTTCCGGTCAGCGACAATCTTCCAGGTTCACCCAGCGTGGGAGCATTCTTGGTACAACCCGGTAACTCCAACAACATCCTTATAGGAAGTGGCGACTCGTACCGTTACGGCGGGACAGGAATGTATAAGACAATGGACGGCGGAGCGACTTGGAAGGCAGTGTCTCCATCCGACGGAACGAGCTGGCCGAGCGCATTTCAGAAGGTACTGATCGACGTGGGTGATACGACGAATCAGACCGTCCTCGCTTCCGGAGACACCGGGATCTGGCGTTCCACCGATTTCGGCAGCACCTGGACCCAGGTCTACAACGGCGCAACCACCGATCTGGTGCAGGATCCAGTGAACACCTACATCTGGTACGCCGGCGCACCTGGCATCGGTGTCCTTCGCTCCACCAGTTGGGGAAGCTTCTACGCTCCCATCGGAGCCGGGATGTCTGCGCCGGGGCGGGTCGCGGTGGCCGTCTCGGCGGCTGCCCCCTGGCATATCTATGCGATGTCCGCTTCCGTGGATGGCAACGGTCTCTCGGTTGGGCTAGCAGGCATCTGGCGTTCCGACAACTATGGTGACGGAACATGGAACCAGATCGAGATGGTCGACAACATCGGCTGGGGGCAGGCTTTTCATACTACAGCCCTGAGTGTCGATCCGACGAATGCGGACATCGTCGTCGCCGGTATGGGTGGCATGGAAATTAGCTACAACGCAACTTCATCTTCACCCACCTGGAACTATTCCTGCGACGGGGGTCACGCCGACCAAACGGACTTCATCTTCGAAAGCGGAACCAATACGATCATCAGCACGAACGACGGCGGCGTGTTTGCCATCGACAAATATGCACTTACCGTCAGCGGAAGTCTCAACTACGCCACCAACCTCAACCTGCAGCAGGTCTTCGGCGCGGGAAATGGCGACATGGCGTGCTCGTACTCGCTGCCGGATGAATGTATCGCGGGACTACAGGACGACGGCGTGGTCACCCTCAATCGCAACACTACACCGGCCATCGTGGACTCGGGATTAGGCGGTGACGGAGGCCAAGTCAGTATTTCGCCGGACAATCCCAACGAAGTCTTTGCCATGTGGAATGGCGCCCGACGGTACGCCTTCGACGGCGGAGGAACGATTCCGTCCTGGACGGACTTCGGGAATTGTCCTCCCAACGTGGACAACAGCAATTTCTACGCAACGACGATGCTCGACCAGACCCCGTCCAATGGCTCGCTTCGCAACCTCTTCACCATTAGCGGCAACTTCGTTTATTACAAGCCAGTCGATTCGATCTGCGATTGGTCCCAGGCCAACAGTTACCTGTTTCCGCTACCCGGGCCATTCATGATGGATGCTTCCAACGATCAGAATGCGTACGTGTTTTACACAGTGCCGTGGAATTCGGGAAAGCTCTACGTGCTGGATGGCTATAGCGACGGGCCCCTTGGATCGATGTTCTACGAGGATCGGACACCGCCGTTACCGGCGGGGTCACAGCTCAAGGACAGCCGCATCGCGGCCGACCGCTCCAGTTCCCGGCCCTATACCGTGACCTATGTGACATCGTCCTCGCGGCCTCCGCGGGCGTTGCTCAGCAACGACCGGGGACAGACCTGGACCGACGTCACCGGCGACTTGAGCTGGAAACTCCCGAACGGATATTTCTGGAAGCTCGTCGCCAATCCCGGCGACCAGCAGAATCTGTTTCTCGCCACCGACACCGGTGTCTATCGCAGCGACAACGGAGGAGCCAACTGGTATTCGTACGCAGCCGGCTTGCCCGCGGTCGTCTTCGTCAATGACATCGAACTGAACTACGATCACGCCAGTCCGCCACTGTTGCATATCGGCACGTATGGCCGCGGGTTCTGGGACCGCCAGGTTGCCCCGGACTCTGTTCTGTCGGGATCGTCGATCAACCCCTCGACATTTGTCGGTGGGAAGAAAGTGGACTACGTAATTTGGCTCGATCGCTCGGCGCCGGTCGACACCACGGTTACTTTGTCAAGCTCAGACCCGACCATCTTCCCAATACCGGCGACCGTAACGATCGCCGCTGGTTATTCCAACGCAGGCATCGTAGTAGCGACGCCGGCCGTCAGTGCTCTCCATACGATTCAGGTCCTCGCCAAATACAACGGGGTGACTCAATCCTCAGTGGCGGTCGTTACTCCGCTGAATCCGACCTCGACTGTGGTCAGCTCATCCCTCAATCCTTCGGTGTACGGGCAGAGTGTGACCTTCACTTCGCAAACAACTTCCACCGTCGCAGGCACTCTCACGGGCTCGGTTACTTTTTATGATGGAGCGACGACCCTGGGCCCGCCGGTCGCGGTCAGCGGTGGCACTGTATCCATCACCGTTCCCCGGCTGGATGCGGCCGTGCACAGTCTTACCGCAACCTATTCAGGAGATCCGAACTACGCGATCAGCACTTCGCCGGTTCTGCTGCAAACGGTGGGGCCTGCCGCAACCACGACGGCGATCGCCGCTTCCCTTAATCCTTCCGCCTACGGACAACCGGTGACCATAACGGCCGCCGTCAAGTCTCCGGCGGGCGCAGTTTTCACCGGCTCGGTGCAATTCAACGACGGGGCTGCTGTCCTGGGAACGAGCCCGGTGAGTGCAACCGGAGTTGCGACCTTTAGTTCCGTGGCCTTGGCCGTCGGCAGCCATTCCCTTACGGCGCAGTACACGGCGAGCACCGACTTCAAGGCCAGCACCTCCACCGCGCTAGCGCACAAAGTTGTACGCGCCGGCACAAAGACCAGTCTGCAAGCATCGCCGAACCCGGCCAAGAAGGGACAGGTCGTGACGCTGACCGCGTACGTGACACCAAAGTACTTCGGTACCCCGGCCGGCACGGTCACCTTCAAGAACGGGACCCAGATACTGGGCACTGCCACGATCGTCTCGAATCAGGCGACGTTCACAACCTCGACCCTGGCGGTGGGGACGCACTCACTCACGGCGGTCTACGGCGGAAATGCGCAATTCAACAAGAGCACGTCCGCGGTCGTGAAAGAGGTGATCCAGTAGGGAGCGGGACGCGCGGGAGCCCGCGCATTTCGACGGGATGAGTCTGGGCATCCCGTCGCATTTCGGTCCCTTCCACAAGTGCTCGGCATAGGCGAGAGAGGTACTACTTTCTTTCGTCGGAACTTTCAGATTGTCAACCAGGGAGGATTCCAATATGAAAATCCGTTTAACTGTTTCTTTGACTCTGACGTTGCTGCTTGCGCAAGCGTATCCGGCGATGGCTGCGTGGGGTTCGTTTGTCTCGCTGGGAACGAACACCGTCAATTCCGATCCGTCGTGCGCGCCGCTCACCGGCGGCGCCGCAGCCTGTGCGGCCCGCAGTTTTACAAACACAATGTTGGTGAACCAGTTCAACGGCACGGCATGGTCGGGCTGGAAGAGCCTGGCGGGAGCCATTACGTCCGCTCCCAGTTGTGCCCCGGACGGCAACGGGCAGGTGATCTGCGCGGCGCGCGGCACCAACGGGGGCATGGTCTACTCCCTGTTCAACGGCACCGCGTGGAGCCTTGAGGTCAAGGTAAAGGGGTCGCTGGCAACGGGCCTCAGTTGCGCCACCCTCGGCGGCGGCCGCGTCTTGTGCGCGGCGCGCAGCGCGACCGGTGGACTTACTTCCAGTGTGTTCGACGGAACCGCATGGAGCGCGTTTGACAATCAGGTCGCAATTACGACCTCCGCGCCAGGATGCGGGAGCGACGATGCTGGGCGCGTGGTGTGCATGATGCAGGACACCTCCAGCAACGAGATAGCGAACCGCTATAACGGGACGAGTTGGGATGGATTTCTCAACACGGGAGGCAGAGGAACCGGGGAGCCGACTTGCACAAACTTCGGAGTGAGCGGTGAAGTGGTGTGTTTTGCCCGCGGATCGGACACTGCACTTTATGGGAGTCGTTTTCCGGGGGGAACCTGGGCGGCGGCGTCCTGGACGGGATGGGGAAGCATGGGCGGGTTGGTGGGAGCCAAAGCGAGTTGCGCGAGCCAGGCTGCAAGCCAGCTCGTGTGTGGAGTGTTTGCAATAACGGACAGCGCTTTGTGGGTGGATCAGTATAACGGGTCCTCGTGGCTTGGATTCGGACGGTTGGGGCAGACCACCGTCGGAAATCCGAGTTGTACAGCGCTCGGCGGCGGAAAAGTGTTGTGCACGGTGGTCGGCGTGAACAACAAGGTGTCCGGCATCGTGGGGCCATAGTTCACCTGAGCCGCCGTCGTCCTGGCTCTCTGGCCATTTTCTTATAAGTGTCTGAAACTGATGGAAAAAAGGCACTAACACGAGATGGCTGGAAATGGTGCCACCCGACTGTGGCTCCGACGGTTGCGGGTTCGATTCCCGTCTCCCACCCCAGCCATCCGTACGTTCAGCCCAGCCAATTTCAAGACTGATTTCGCGATTAAACAGACGAGGGGAGCCTCGTCTCTTCGTGGCGGGGTGGAAGAATGGGAGCCTACGTCCGCGCGCCCACTTCCTCTTTCGCGGAGTAGTGCGACTCTACGTAGTCATCGAGAATCTTGATGAACTCGGCCACGATCTTGTCGCCCTTGAGAGTGGTGAACAATCGGCCGTCGACATACACGGGCGCCTTCGGTTCTTCGAACGTCCCCGGCAGCGAGATGCCCAGGTTTGCGTGCTTCGATTCTCCAGGGCCATTCACGATGCAGCCCATTACGGCAACTTTCATATCTTCCACGCCGTTGTAGTGGCCTTTCCAGACCGGCATCTGGTCGCGCAGATAGCCTTGGATCTGTTGCGCCATTTCCTGGAAGAAGGTGCTGGTAGTACGACCGCAGCCGGGGCACGCCGTTACCTGCGGAGTGAAGCTGCGGATGCCCAACGACTGCAGGATCTGCTGTGCCACACGCACTTCTTCGGTGCGATCGCCGCCGGGAGCAGGGGTGAGCGAGACGCGAATCGTGTCGCCGATGCCTTCCTGCAGCAGGACAGCCATCGCTGCGCTTGAAGCAACCACGCCCTTCGCGCCCATGCCGGCCTCGGTCAGTCCCAGGTGCAGCGGATACTCACAGCGCGCCGCCAGCCGCCGGTAGACGTCAATCAAGTCCTGTACGCCGCTAACCTTGGCGCTCAGGATGATCTGGTCCGCGCGCAGCCCCGACTGCTCCGCGAGCTTGGCCGAGTTCAGCGCGCTCACGACCATCGCTTCCATGGTCACTTCGCGCGCGTCTTTCGGTTCTGCCATGCGCGAGTTCTCGTCCATCATCTTGGTCAGCAGCGACTGGTCGAGCGACCCCCAGTTCACGCCAATCCGAACGGGCCGTTGGTGCTTCACGGCCACTTCAACCATGGTGCGGAAATTGTCATCGTTCTTGCGTCCCACGCTCACGTTGCCGGGATTAATGCGGTACTTGGCCAGACCTTCGGCGCAGCCCGGATACTTGGTCAGCAGCAGGTGTCCGTTGTAATGGAAGTCGCCGACGATGGGGACGCGCAAGCCCTGCTTGTCGAGTTGTTCGACGATGTAGGGCACGGCTTTGGCCGCGTCGTCGTTGTTGACCGTGACGCGGACGACTTCGCTTCCGGCGCGGGCGAGAGCCGCAACCTGCAGCACGGTTCCGGGGATGTCGGCCGTGTCGGTGTTAGTCATGGACTGCACCATAACCGGTGCACTGCTGCCGACGCGGACTCCGCCAATGATCGCGGTGGCGGTCTTTCTGCGCTGAATTTCTGCCATAGGAATGTCTATTTTAGCAGGTCAGGACGGGATAGGTGGACAGATGGCTGCGCGCTTGGAGCTTCGAGCTACGGGCTGCGAGCAACCAAGAACGAACCGAAGGAATCAAGAAGTTGCCTGCTCGAAACTCGTGGCCCGTAGCTCGTAGCTGCTCTACGGAAACCTCTGCGCCAGCCCCGGCACGGTCTTCACGATGTCGTTGAAGATCACCATCACCGCGAACAGCACGATGAAGACAAAAGCAGCCTGGTAAATGCGTTCCTTCACCGGCAGGCTGATGTCTCGTTGCATCAGGCTCTCGATGAACAGCAGCATGATTACGCCGCCATCCAGGATAGGAATCGGCAGCAGGTTGAAGATCCCGAGGTTCAGACTGATCGCAGCCGTGATTTCCAGCAGCGGGGTCCATCCGTCTTCCCGCACGGCCCGTCCCACGGCAGTACCGATTCCGATCGGCCCTTCCACCGTGCGCATCGAGACCTTGCGCTGAATCATCTTCTGCAACAACTCCAGAATCAGGAACGAACTGCGTTTGTTATTGACGAGCGACTTGTTCAGCGCCAGCGGGAATGCGAGCCGCGTCGTGACGCTCGGTTCCGACTGGAAACCGACGCGGTAGCGTGGCTCGGCCATCCCCTCCATCTTCGTGGCCACCGGCTGCATCTTGAACTTCAATTGCTGCGCGCCGCGTTGCACCGTGAGCTCTACCGGCGCTTCCTTGGTCTTTTGGAGCATGCTGATCATCTGCGCGATCGCGCGGATGGGCTGGCCGTTGACGGCGACAATGATGTCGCCGTTCTTCAGCCCGGCCTTTTCGGCAGGCATGCCGGCTTCCAGATCGGTAATCTCGGTGGGTTGGTCCGGCACCCAGCCAACCGAACCGTACTGCTCAATGCCAATCGCTTCAGGGGTGAGCGTCTTTTCCAGCGTCTGGCCCGCGCGCAGAACCGTGATTGGGATCGCCTGATTGGGGCTGAGCGCGACTTTCGGATACACCTGTTCCCAGGTCGGATTCTCAATACCGTCCAGGCGGATGATGCGGTCACCTTCCTGGAGCCCAGCCTTCGCTGCGACCGAATTGGGAAGCACCCACCCGATCACGGCCGGCTTGTCGAGGTAAAACGGGCGCTCGTAGCGCACCATGTAAACCACGGTCAGCAGACCGATTGCCAGCGCGATGTTCATCGCCGGGCCAGCCACAGCAATGATGAAGCGCTGCCAGCGTGGATGGTTCATGAATTCGCCGGCGTCGCCCGTGCGCTCGTCCATCGGGTTCTCGCCCGACATCTTGACGTAGCCGCCCAGCGGAATCGCGCTAACGCGGTAGTCGGTTTCCCCGCGGCGGAAGCCGAGGAGCCGCTTGCCAAAACCGATGGAGAAAACTTCGACCCGGACCTTGAAAAGCTTCGCGGCCGCATAGTGGCCAAATTCGTGGATCAGAATCATGAAACCGAGGACGACAGCCACGGCCACGATCGTGCTTAAGTGAGGCATATATTCCAGATTACTCCCGTTTCATGATTAAGGAATGGCACGCACGGGTGAGGCTGAACGACTCCGCTGGTTCACCATCTCGCCCGCTAAGCCGCGCGCTTCCCCGTCCAACTGCAGTACCTTTTTGATAGATTCCAATTTCCCGGTTGGCGTTGCAGCCATCACATCCGCAATGATCCGCGGGATATCCTCGAACCCGATCTGTTCCGCCAGAAACGCTGCGACCGCCACCTCATCGGCGGCATTCAGGGCGATCGTTTTCGCTCCCCCGGCCTCGGCTGCCTCGTAGGCCAAACCCAGACAAGGGAATTTACTCATATCCGGGGGGCAGAAATCGAGGTGCCGCAGGTCCATGACCGGAAAGCGGAGGTCCGAAGGCACCCGCTCTGGATACGTCAGCGCATACAGAATGGGCAGACGCATGTCGGTCACGGAGAATTGAGCAAGTATGCTGCCATCCACGAACTCTACCATGGAATGGATCGTAGACTGTGGATGCACAATGACTTGCACCTGACTGGGCGGCAAGTTGAACAGACGGCACGCCTCAATGACCTCGAACCCTTTATTCACCAATGTGGCGGAGTCAATCGTGATGCGTTTCCCCATCTTCCAGGTAGGGTGATTTAACGCTTGCTGCACCGTAATTGAGGCAAATTCCGACTTCGGCGTTCTCAGGAACGGTCCCCCGGAGGCGGTCAGCCAGATGCGCTCGACCTCCTCCATCCTGCCGCCCCGCAGGCACTGATGCACCGCGTTGTGCTCGCTGTCGATGGGCAGCAGGGGCTTGCCCTGGCGGCGGGCCTCGGCAGTAATCAGTTCGCCCGCGACTACCAGGCACTCCTTGTTCGCCAGCCCAACGGATTTCCCGGCCCGGACCGCCTCGTAGGTCGCCTCTAGGCCAGACACACCCACAATCGCGCTGACCACGAAATCGACCTCGGGATGGGTGGCCACGCGGACAGTTCCAGCAGCCCCGTCAACGACCTCAGTCTCGCCAAGACCGGCGCTTCGGAGTTTCGTTCGCAACACCTGTGCATCGGTTTCCTTCGCCACCGAAATCACGCGCGGCTCCCAGCGGGCAGCCTGCTCGAAAACCGCGTCGGTGTTATTTCCAGCGGCCAGCGTGGCGACCTCGAAGCGGTCGGGATAGCTCTCGACGACGTTTAGAGTGCTCTGCCCGATCGAGCCGGTCGAGCCCAGGATGGCAATGCGTTTCATCAGGAACTTCTATTGTAAGGGACGGGTTGGCGGGCCGTCCTTCGTGTAACTTCGTGACCTTCGTGGTTCGCGCTTTTCTTTAACCACCACCAAGGACACGAAGGTACACGAAGAAAAGATCGGCTCTTACTGCATCAACTGCCAGGCCCGATAAGCCCATACCACCGGCACGGCGAACAGCATGGCGTCGATGCGGTCGAGCATACCGCCGTGACCGGGCAGGATCGATCCCGAATCCTTCACGCCGGCTCCGCGCTTGATCAGCGATTCCACCAGATCCCCCAACTGCGCCGCGATATTCACAATCGCCGAAAGCACGATGATCGGCCAGAGTTGCGGCTGTTCCAGCCCGAAGAGGCCGTCGCGCCGTCCAATCAGGCCCATCCTAAGCAATGCGGCACTGATGCCCGGAGCATGCTCAAACCACAGCGTGCCGATCAGCACGCTCGCCAGAATCGACGCGACTGCCCCTTCCCAGGTTTTCTTCGGACTGATCTCCGGCGACATGCGATGGCGGCCGACCGCCTTGCCCACAAAGTAGGCGAAGATGTCTCCCGCCCATACAGCCAGCAGCGTGTAGATCACCCAGATCGCGCCCGCGGCTTGTTGCCGGATCTCCACCAGCAGTGCCATCGGAATCGCGACATACGCGAAGGCGAACATCGACGCCGCTGCCGCCGGGTAGCCAGCCGCCAGATCCGTGCGGCGCATGGCAATCGTCAGAAACAAGAAAGGCGCCAGCGCCGTTGCCAGTGCGATTCCATAGACGACGGTCGTCGACTCGACCAACAGCGTGCGGTTCGTGGACGCGACAATAATAAATACAAAGAAGAGCGCAACGTAAGCGTAGGTCGGCCACCCAATCGGCTGAACTCCATAGTGCGTAATCAGTTTCAGGAATTCAGCCACCGCCAGCAACGCGACCGCGCCCGCCACCAGTGCCAGCACGTAGAGCGGCGCTTTCAGCACCAGGAAAAGGACAATGGGAATGAGGACGACGGCGGTCGCGATGCGCTTGGTCATTGGTAAGCGATCAACGCTTCACCTCAGCGTGGGCGCGGACTTTCGCGTGTTCGTGGGCGTGGCCAGGATCTTTGCCCAGTCCGCCATAGCGGCGTTCCCGGCTCTGATACTCTTCGATGCCTTCCAGCAACTGCACACCGCGGAAATCCGGCCACAGCGTTTGCGTAACATAGATCTCGGCATAAGCCAATTGCCAAAGCAGGAAGTTACTCAGCCGCATTTCACCACTGGTGCGAATGACTAAGTCGGGATCGGGTAAGTGGCGGGTATAGAGATGCTCGCTGATTAGCTGCTCATCCACCTGGAAATGACCGAGCCCGCCATTGCGCGCCGCCGCCTCCGCCAGCGATTGGAACGCATCGACAATCTCGCTGCGCGCGCTGTAATTCAGCGCCAGGGTCAGCACCATTCCTGTGTTCGCCCGCGTCGCGTCGCTGGCGTATTCCATCTCCCGCTGTACCGACTCGGGCAGTTCCTGTTTCCTGCCGATATATTCCAGGCGAATATTGTTCTCGTTGAGGGTTCTAATTTCCGCCTTCAAATAGCGGCACAGCAGGCGCATCAGGAAGTCCACTTCCGTGCGCGGGCGCTTCTTCCAGTTTTCTTCGGAGAAGGCGTAGAGCGTCAGGGCCGGAATCCCAATGCGTGCTGCCGTCTCCACCGTTGAGCGCACAGCCGCCACCCCGGCACGATGTCCCGCGACACGCGGCAGGTGCCGGCGGCGGGCCCACCGCCCGTTTCCGTCCATGATGATCGCGATGTGCTTGGGAAGACGCGCCGGATCGAGCCGCAGGTAAACGTCGCTCTCCTTGCGGCCCATCCCAGGTGGAACCGTGTGTCGCAAAGTACTCTCCGAGTCGAAGCTAACACACGAATTCCTGTGCGTGCAATGTGATGAAGGCGACCTTCTGGCCCTAGCTCCTGGCTACTAGCTCTTGTAAGCCGGCCGCTGGTTTACCTGGCTTCCCCGGGGAAGATCGTAAGCGCCAGACGCTCGGTGTGTCGGATCACCGTGAGCACGCATCGTGCTCCCACCTGAGCGTCCGTCAGCAGACGATGCAAATCATCCACGCCCCCCACCGGCTTGTCATCCAGAGCGACAATCACGTCGCCCTCGCGCAACCCCGCAGTCCGCGCCGGACTCCGCTCCTCGACTCCCACTACCACCACGCCGGTTTCATGGGAAAGGCTGTAGAAGCGCACCACCCGCCGATGAATCGGCACGGTCTGCGCCGACACTCCTATGTAGCTCCGCCGGATGCGCCCATCGCGCAGCAACCGGCTGGCAACGAACTTAGCCGTGTTGATCCCGATCGCAAAACAAATCCCCTGCGCGGGCAGAATAGTTGCAGTATTCACACCAATCACCGCGCCGCGTGAATCGACCAGCGGTCCGCCCGAGTTCCCCGGATTCAAAGCCGCATCGGTCTGAATCACATCCTCAATCAGCCGCCCCGAATACGAACGCAACGATCGGCCGAGAGCGCTGATCACGCCGGCCGTCACGGTCGACTGAAACCCGTAAGGATTGCCAATTGCGATCGCCATCTGCCCCGGGCGCAACTGCTGCGAATCGCCCAGTTCGACCGCCTGCACGCCCCCGGCATCGATCCGGATCACCGCCAGATCGGTTGCCGGATCGTCGCCAATGGTATGCGCCGGAACGCGCCGCCCATCCGAAAGCGCGATCTCGATGCGCGTCGCATCGTGGACCACATGGCTGTTGGTAAGAATCAGTCCGTCGGGCGTGAAGACAAATCCCGACCCGCCTCCGCGGCGCTCGCCCGAGCGCCCGCGCCCCGCCGCCTGATGCACTTCGACGTTGACCACCGAAGGGCTAACCTTCTCAACCGCGGCGATCAACGCCCGAGAATACGCGTCGAGCAGGGAAGTGTCTGACGCTGAAGTCGCCGAGCGCTCCGCCGACTCATGCGCAAGCCCACCCACGGCACTTTGGTCAGAAGCAGAAAGAAAATCCGCAGCAAGTCCGTCCAAGTTCATGCTGCATAGATGAGGGACAAGATGTTTAGGATTCGCCCAGGTCCACGTAGGGACAGCCGCCCTCGGCTGTCCCAGCCGAGCAAAGCTCGGCAGCGTGCAGCGACGGGCGACCTCGCCCGTCCGCGGGGAAGCGTCATCCACACGATGTTCGTCCTACACGAATCGCGTGTCATACTGTCCCAATGAAAAGGCTTCTGCATTTCCTCGCGGGCATCCCCAAAGGGCGCATGTCCCCTCAATACGGCTACGCCAGCGCCATGCGGCGCGCACTCGCCCGCAAGCCTTTCCTAAAGACGGCCGTCCGTTACCTTTCTCGCGAGGAAGCTCATGACCGCTCCGGTCTTCGTTGACACGAACGTCTTTCTCAACACAATCGATGCCAGCGCCCTCACAAGCAAGAGGCGAGGTCTCGCTGCGACAGTTCTTTGTAAACGGCAGACTTCATTTGGTTTCAGCTTCACGTGGGCCGTAGAATTTAGCGTGCAACTGTCTGAGAATGTCACGGGCCCCTTTGGGAGAAGTTGCGATGATGCAGTGTCCCGTTGCCGTTGCCATGTGGAATTCGATAAGCGCCTATTTCGCGGAGCGCGTTGCAAAGAGTGCAATTCACCCTTGTTGGTTTCCGAGACATATATCCGTGTATTGATGCTGCTCAGTTTCCTCGCTGCGGAGGCACTGTTGTGGATAACGAACACCCGGAAACTCTTCTATCCGACTCTGGGTGTGCCATTCGGTTTCTTGGCTTCACTTTGGATCGGGTTTCCGCTAGCGTTTGTCATCCTGACGGTGTTGGTGCGAACCGTGCCGCGACTGATTGCGCCGACATTGGTGCCACGCCATTGGGGTTCTGTTAATACGCTGGGCCTAGCTGCCGAAGACAACCACGATACGACTACAGTCGGCGCAAAGCGGTAGGGCTGAATGGGGTGTCCCGAATCGGTGTCGTACTGCCGCGATTTCACCAGCAATCCTTCAAGTGGATCGCCCGTGAACTCCATTCGCCTTCACGCCAGCAGCGAATACCCGCCGCCCGCGTCCTCCACTTCCACCATATCCCGCAGCTCCGGGTAGCTATTCACCAGCGTCTCCGGCGCTGGCACTTTCTTCCCGCTCAGCAGATGCCGCAACTCCAGTGCATTTACCGCCGCCTTCGCCTGAAAATGATTGTTCGCCACCACAAACGTCGTCTGGGCCTTGTGCGCGATGATCTCCACCCTCTCCCTCCACTGCTCCATCTCCGCCGGCTTGTAGAGATAGTTGTAGCGGTCGTTGCGGTCGTCGCTGTCAAACCAATTCTCGTAGTTGCGCCCGTGCAGACGCACGTATCCAATGCCCGACGTCACATGCTCGGTCGGCGCGAGCGACCGCCCCAGCACAGGCTGATCGATATTGCAGAAGCCCACATTCTGCCGCATGAATTCCGAGATGGTCTCTGGATTATCCCAACTCTCGTGCCGTACCTCGACCACTCGCGGATACTCGATGAACTGCCGCAGCAACTGCTCCAGGTACTCACGATTCAACGCGGTGTTCTTGAACGAAACCGGAAACTGAATCAGCAGCGCGCCCAGCTTGCCCTCGGAAGCCAGCGAGTCCAGTCCCTCGCGCGCCAGCTTCTCGTCTTCATCATTCGGACGAATGCTGGCCGCGGAAGTCGGCTCCATCACCGCCAGCGGAGAATGGGTGAATGATCGGTGCAGCTTGGCCGTAAAAAGAAAGTTGGGATTAACCGCCGCAACCTTGCGGCACCACAACCGTCCCAGCTCCGGCCGGATGTGCCCGTAAAACGATGTGTTGATCTCGATGACGTCAAAGAAGCGCGCCATGAATTCCACCGGATGAATCTTCTTGCGCGTGACTTCCGGCGGATACAGGACGCCATCCCAGTCCTTGTACGACCAGCCGGCGGTTCCGACGCGAATTGGAGAGGTGGTTTCCATTAAGTGCTGCGAAGACTGCCCGCAGAGTAGCACAGCGCAGATGTGGCGCGGACATTCCTGTCCGCGCACTGCCAGCGGCGCTCCGCAGCCTGCGAGGGCAGGGTGCCCTCGCGACAGCCGGCAAGGTGCCGGCGCTACAACGCGCTAGGCCAGGTTTAATAGAGTAGAATCGCGACCCAGTACATCCCCGTAGGATAGGCTGCATTGCGGGCGAAGCACGATCCTACTGCGAACTGCCGAGCCCCGTGGTCGCGCAGCAGATTTAAAGCCCCTTGGGGCAGAATCTCCGGCCTGCTCTGGGTGTAGGTGATAATGCGGCGATTGTCGTACGCCGTCTGGAGCAAGCGTGCGCTCGGAAGCCCGGCCTGTGCCAGCGAGCAAACTGCGTCGTCCAGTTTCGCCGGCGCATACTGGCTGAGCCGGGTCAATCCCGCTTGCATGCGGACGTCATTCACCGCGTGGCTGACGAGGTCCCTAGTCTGCGCAGGGGTGTGCGTGGCAACCTCACGCCCGAAATCCTGCACCACGTAGAGCCGCCCTTGGCTCCGAATCGCAGCGAAGCCCGCCACATTAAATCCCGGATCCAGCAAGTTCCGCCGATGCGCAGGGGAATGCATGAAAGCTTCCTCCGCCCCGGCTGCGCAAGAATCGTGAGCAATGTTTTCACCAGCGCGATCCAGACGCAACGCGCTCACGTGCGCGATTCGTTCTAACAGGGAAGGCTCGCCCGAGAACTGATGCTCCAGTTGTGCGTTCGCCACCATCAACTGCGCGTGTGCCCGCGCCGCAGCCGTCAGGCTTTCGTCCGCCCGCAACGGCGGCACGCCCGCTTCCCGCCGGTCCCGGTTAGCCAGTTCCAGCAATTCCCGTTCGGCGGCCGCGTCTTCGCTGGTAGACACGCTGGCCGCCGAGACAGGTTTGGGGGCGGGCTGTGAGGTTAGCTGGGAAGAGTGGACGCGGGCTGGAGTTGCCGGAGTAGCCGCGCCGGTTCCCGGACTGCCTGCAACCATCGCGAAAGAAGCAACCAGGGCCCAGAGCATAGCGTCGGATCAGGCGTTTGAACCAGGAACGCGAGAAAGTTCCACTTTCCATCTCCGAACCTAGCCTCTAGAATTCAGGTCAGCTACTTACGATGGAGACAATACTGCTGGTTACCGTACTGGTCGGAACCCTTGTCCTGCTGGGGTTGTCGGCCGTGCTGCTGCGCCGTTTCTCGGCCGCCTCGCAAGTGGATGTAAAGGCGGAAGTTGCAGACGCAATCGAAAGTCTCAATAGCACCCTTGGCCAGAAGATCAGTGTCAGCACTGCCGACATGGCCAGTCGCCTGGAGCAGACTAAAGGGGACCTCCGCCAGCAGGTCACCGACCGCATCCAGCAAGGCTTTTCAGAGATTCGTAGCTCGGTCGAGCAGCAACTTGCCGCGGGCAGGGAGGAGCAGACGCGGCGTTTGCTGGAGGCCCGCGGCGAGTTGACCGGCTCTCTCGTACTTACCACGCAACAACTGAAAGTCGAGTTTCAGAGCCTCAACCAGCAGACCGCGCAGAGCCTCGACTCCATCCGCGACCGCGTCGACGCCAAGCTCATGTCCATCACCGACCAGGTGCAGCAGAAGCTCGATCAAAACATCAAGGAAGGATTCGCCCAGTTCGAGAAAGTGCAGGAGCACCTGAAAGCCGCCGAGGAGCAGTTACGAGAAGTGGGAGCGATTGGCCACTCCATTAACGACCTGAACAATCTGCTCAAGCTGCCCCACCTGCGCGGCCAGTTCGGTGAAGCCAGCTTGGAACGACTGCTCGCCGACTTCCTCCCTGCACACATGTTCTCGTTGCAGTCGTCGCCTGGTGAAGGTGGAGGGCGCGCCGATGCTGTCATTTACTTCCCCGACCGCAAGCTTCCCATCGACGCCAAGTTCCCGCGCGAGCAGGTGATCGCGCTGTTTGAAAGCAACGACAAGGCCGAGATCGAAGAGGCGCGCGTCGCACTGGTGCGCGTAATGAAGGCCGAGGCTAAGCGCATCCAGCAATACATCCAGCCCGAAAACGGCACCACCGACATCGCACTGATGTACTTGCCCAGTGAAACGCTCTACATGGAAGTCATTCGCAACCGCGAACTCGGCGACTGGATGAACCAGCAGCACGTGTTTCCCGTGTCGCCCAACACCCTGCTGATGACGCTCCACACCATCGCGCTGGTCCACAAGTGGTACGAGGTCGCCAGCCGCTTTGAAAAAAGCCGCGCTGAGCTGGCGAAGGCGCAGAAGTCATTCGACTTTTTCCAGAATCAATTCGAGAACGTAGGCAAGAACCTCAACAAAGCGCAGGAAGCTTTCGAAACCGCCCAGAGACACCTGAAGACTTACCGGGGGAAAGTGTCCGCGCTCAGCGGTCAGGAGCAGTTGGAATTGGAGCATCCGCAGCCGGAAGAGAAGCCCCTTCCGCTGATCGACAAAGCCAGCGCCTGACGATGTTTTCCTGAGACCCGAGAGCAAGAGCTGAGAGCTTACGCAAAGGTCCGCACCGTCTCGCTCATCCCTTTCTCATACCCGGCAATCAGTTTGTCCCAGATGGCATTGGTCTGCTGATCAATTTTCTTCCGGGAAGGATCCGCGTCAAACCACGCGAGCGATAGCCGGACGCCCTGGGCAAAATTCGTGGTCGCGCAATATCCCGGAACAAACTGCTTGATTTTCGAATTGTCGAACACCACGCTCACTGCCTTGTCGCCTGTCAACGTCCCTCTCTTGTCGGGCCAGCACGCCGCAATGAAGTCGGACGGAATATGCACCAACTGCGGTTCCGCTCCCACCGCGTTGCCCACAATCCGAAAGAACTGGTCCCACGTCAGCACTTCATCGGACGTGATGTGAAACGCGTGCCCGATCGCCTGCTCATGGCCGAGCAGCCCAACCAGTCCCTTGGCGAAATCCGTGTTGTGCGTCATCACCCACAGCGAAGAACCATCTCCCGGCACAACCATCTTTTGCCCGCGAAGCATCCGGTCGACCGCCGTGTAGGACTGCTGCCAGCTGTTTAACACAAGGGGAATGAGCGTCTCGCCATAGGTCAGCGAGGGCCGCACGATGGTCACCGGGAACCCTTCGTCCCGGTAGGCTTTCAACAGCCGTTCTTCGCAGGCAATCTTGTTCCGCGAATACTCCCAGTACGGATTGGCCAGCGGTGTGGACTCCGTGATCAGGTAGTGTGTCGCCGGCTTCTGGTAGGCGCTCGCGGAACTGATAAACACAAACTGCCGTGTGTGCCCGCGGAACAGCGCAAGATCGCGCTCAACATCCGCCGGTGTGAAGGCAATGAAGTCGACCACCGCGTCAAACGAGGTGTTCGCCAGTTTCTGAGCTAGTGCAGAATCATTGATGTCGGCAAGCAGAGTCTTGACCCCGGACGGCAGTTGCGACGCGCGTTGTCCCCGCATGAGCAGCGTAACGTCGATCCCGCGCTCTGCCGCCAACGCAGTGCAAGCCGTGCTGATAATCCCGGTACCGCCAATGAACAGAATTTTCATAAGTCATTATTTGTAGCAGGAAATCGGTAGCGCCGGCGTCTCGCCGGCTGTCGCGCGGGCAACTTGCCCGCGGCTCCACGAGCCAAAGGCAGACGGGGCGCCCCGCGGATCGTCAGGCGATCGCACGCACCGGTTCTTGTGCCCGCCCCGCCTTCAGATGCGACGCTCCCTGGACTTCCCAGACTCCGTCAAACTTCACGAAGTAGGGTTCGACGGAAATGCCAGGGAAATTGGCGGTCAGCAGTGCGCCCGCGCGCAGCAATTCTTCCCGATGATGCTCGGCCTCGGCTGCCTCGTCTCCCTTGAAATGGGCGAGGCCGCCGTAGGTAGCGCAGTCGGAGTGGCTCATCACCATCACGCGTCTAGTGTGGTGCAGGCGAATCGACATGCGGACCTGTTCCAGGATGAAGTCCTGCTCGAAGTCGTTGCGCGGGGAGGCGAGGGTCTTCGCTCCTCCGGCCACAACGATCATGTCGGCGCGCTCGATGCCCTGTTTCTTCAGGAACTTTCGCACGGCCGTGCTGATGCGGTGATCGAAGCAACAGAGCACGGCGGCGTTGGCAATGTAAGGGTCGGCGGGCGAGTCGAAATGGAAGACCTTGCGCATAAGAGTGGCCTCACAGGGCGAAGATGTCGTCTATCAATGAGTCAGTGAAAACCTTGCTCCTCGATTTGTGCTGCCAGCGTCTGCTGAACAAACTCGAGCAGGAATCGTTCATCGCCTACCCCAAACCAGCGGCCAATCCTCGGCAGCAAGAATCCCCACAGGACCATCGCTGGCGGGACTATCAGACCGACAATATTATCGCCGGTCATATGGTGGCTTCCGGTGAGGCGGTCGAGACAAGAGAGCACGAAAATCGGCCCACCAAGCAGCATAACTCCGGCTAGCCAAAGCCGCATGAAAGTTTTCACCCAGCGAGATACGTCGAAGTGTGCCTCAATCCGACTGCCGCCCGCTTCTGTCTGGATTTCACCGTAGAGATTTGGGGCGAAGTCGTTGCGCCAGTATCTCCTTTTCTGCAAACGGAAAGTGGTCTCAGTCACTTCCCCCAGCACGGGAAGCGAACCTCGGTACCCAGACAGGGAAAACAGCGCTCTCCGCTCCTCGTCAATCGAGCGGCGGAGCGCATCGGCAACTGCACTTGGCGTGAGCGCGGAACGAAAGACCAAAGAGATTATCCCTTCCGAGGTCCAAAGCCCTGAATTCAAACCTGCCGGGCCTTTACTTGATGAAGTAGCCGGAAACTCTCCACTTCCCATCTTTGTCGAGCATCGGAGTGACCGTCTCGACCGCAGACTGCTTGTGCTCAAAGCTGCTCTCGTACTGGATCACCACGTAATCTCCATCCGGCGCGCCCGGCAACGTCTTCGCGTAGGTAGCGCTCTTGAGCTTGCGCGACAGCATCTTACCTAGCGGATCGCGACTCCCCCGCAGCGCGCTTTGCCACTGCTCCTTGGTGACGGCCGCTCTGAAGAACTGCGACGCCTCCTGCCAACTGTCCGCATATTTGCCGGAGTCGACGAGCGCCAACCATGCCTCCGAGGATTGCTGCGCGAGTTGCTCGGGCTTTTGTTGCGCCTGGACAACCGTGCAGAGGGAGAACAACAAAATGAGAGACAAGAGGACTGACACTGACTTCGCTGCGCCTTGCAGAATTTTGTTCAACATGGACGTGCTCCTTGTGTGTCCCTAAGAGCGGGACGCAGATACAATTTCGTTTCGAAGCGGCGAGGGCGCTCCGTTTTGGAGAACTCGGCGGACAGCCGAGGGCGGCTGTCCCTACGTGGCTTCTTGCAACGCCCACACTTTTGCTTACGCCCCGCGCTTCGCCTTGAGCTCCGTCAGCAAATGCTCGATTCGGTCTTCTTTTTCGAGCGCGGCCAGACGGTCTTCGACGTCATCCGACAGTAATTCTGCTTTCGCTTGGCCGACCGCCTCTTCGTGGGCCACCTTTCGCTTCATGCGGTCGAACGTCGCCGACTTGGAATTCGCGCTCATGCCAGAATTCGCGTCCGTCGCCCGGCTGGCCGCGCGCGCCCGCCGATGCTGCGCGATCAGCAGATCGGCCTTCGTGTTCGCTTCGGCCAGTTTCTGCTCCAACTTGCGCAGTGCCGACTTCAGGTTCTCGACCTGCGCCTTCTGGTCTTCCACTTGCTGCAGGAAGCCGGCGCTCATCTCGCGATAGCTTTCCACGCGCAGCAGGGCAGCGCGCGCCAGGTCGTCCTGTTTCTTGTCGACGGCCAGTTCCGCCTTGCGCATCCATTCCTGCACCTTGTCGTCGTTCTCCAATTTCTTTTTCTCCAGCAGGTGCTGGTCGGCAATCGCAATCGCCACCTGCGTCTTGACCTGCAGAAGCTGGTTCTGCATGTCGAGAATGACCTGCTTGATCATCTTTTCCGGTTCCTCGGCCTGGTCGATCAGGTCGTTGAGGTTTGCCCGAACCAACGTCGAAACGCGCTCCAGTAATGCCATAAAACACCTCGTAGTTAGTCGCGAGTCGCGAGAAGCGAGTCGCGAGTTATTGGGTGCCCCACCCTAACGTCGCGTCTTTTGCGACGTTAGGGTGGGAGCCCCGCTACTTCGTACTCCACGCCCCACCCACCACCGAGATCGCGATATAGGCTGCGATTCCGACGGCGACCCAGACACCCATGTGCCCGGTGGCCGCGCCCAGGGCCGCACCCATCGCGGCTCCCAGAGCTACGGCCAGGCCCAGTGACCTTGCGTGATGAACTTCGTCCTGCACGGGATTCCTCCTGATCTCTGTCGCCGGCAGAGAGACGCGGCGAGCCGCGTCTCTACACCGGGTTCGCGCTACTTGCCGGCGCCCTTGCCTGAGTCATTGGGCTTCGGCGACTTGTCCCCGATCTGCCGCACCTTACCCAGCAATTCGGTGAGCGGCATGCCCGAGAGCGTCTCGAACAGCGCCGGCACCTGCGCCGCCATCTTCGTAATGTCGCCCGTGATCTTGTTCATTCCGGCGGCATCGCCGTTGCCGGTCGAGACGATGGTGATCTTGTCTACATTCGCCAGCGGTGCAGCCAGCGCCCGCACCACTTCCGGCAAGCCCGTGAGCAGCTTGTCGATGACTGCGGCCTGGTTGTACTCCTGGAAGGCCTCGGCTTTGACGTTCATGGCTTTCGCCTCGGCCTCGCCTTTCTTGAAGATGATCTCTGCCTCAGCTTCACCCTGCTGCCGGATCGACGACGCATGACCCTCGGCTTCGGCCATCAGGCGCGACTTCTCGGCGTTGGCCAGCGTTTCAATCCGCTGACGCTCGACCTCCGCCTGCTTCAGCACCGTCGCGATCAGTTCTTTCTCGCGGCGGTTGATCTCCGCTTCCTGCACCTTGACCTGTCCTTCTTTCTCGACCTGCTGCACCTTCACCTGCTCGGCGATCACCTGCTGCTGCATGATGTTGGTCTGAATGTCGTACGCCTTGTCGGCCTGTGCCTGCTGTCGCTTGGTGACTTCCAGGTACTGCGCCTTTTTCACTTCGAGGTCACGCTGCGCCTCCGCCTGTTTGGCGAGGGACGCGGTTTCGGCCTGAACCCGGTCCTGGTCGGCCTGCGCCCTGGCGACCGCGGCTTCCCGCGTTGCCAGCGCGCGCTTGATGGCCGTGTCGCGCTCGGCTTCTGCGGTCGCGACGTCGGCGTCGCGCCGGATGCGTGCCACATCGGGCTTGCCCATGTTCGCGATGTACTCGTTCTTGTCGCGCACTTCCTTGATGGTGAACGAGATGACTTCCAGGCCCATCTTGTTCATGTCGTCAGCGCAGGTGGAGCGCATGCGGTCGCCCACCATCTCCGGCTGCTTGACGATTTCTTCGACCGTCAATTGGCCGATGATGCCGCGCAGGTGGCCTTCCATCACCAACCGGATCAGGCCTTCGCGTTCCTGGTCGGTCTTGGTCAGGAACTGCTCGGCCGCCGTCAGGATGGATTCCTTGTCTGACTTTACTTTGATCTGTGCCACCGCCTCGACCGTGACCGCCACACCCTGCTTGGTGTACAGATCCTGCTGTGGCGCCACGTCGAACGACATCAGCTCGAGCGAGAGATCGCGGCAGTTCTCGACCATCGGAAAGATGACCGTGCCGTGTCCCTGCACCACGCGCGTGCCGCGAAACCCATAGACAATCAGCGCTTCATGCGGCCCTGCTTTGCGGTATAAGCGAGCCAACAAGCTCATCAGGAACAGCAGCACAAGAACTGCCAGCCCGATGATGATCCATGCTTCAATTGGTAGTCCTAAGAACATATCTCCTCCCAGAATCGCTTCTAGCTTCTAGCCAAACCAATACCACCGAGGGGCGCCCCACTCATCACGTTCTCTGCGATGAGTGGGCTTCTGCGCTACTCCGCACTCATCTCCTCCCATCGCCGCACATAGGCAATCCCTTTCTCATAGCTTGTAACGACAACCTCCACGCCCTTTTCAATCGCCCCCCCATCCTCGCTGCGCGCGCCACACGTACGCCGAGTGCCTGCCTGCGAGTAAATGATTTCGCCCGTGCCGCCTTCTCGGATCGGCATCGAAGTCTTTCCCAACACGCCCACCATCTCGTAATCGGCCGCGTCCATGTTTTCTTCGGTGGAGATCAGCACTCGCGTCAGAAACAGGAAGACGATTCCGGCCCCCAGCAGTCCTGCCGCGATCGACAGAAGCAGTCCGAGCGCAAACCAAACACCCGAGTAGCGCGTGATCAGAAACCCGGTCCCGCCAAACCACGCCAAAAACGCCGTTAGCGTGATGAAATTGAACGGAGAAAACTGTGTGCCGGTCGCGCCATTGCCGTTTCCTCCATGCATGGACGCTCCGTGCGCGATGTGCGCGTGTCCGACATGGAAATGGACATGTCCATCCCCATGGAGGAACGGCAAATGCCAATGCAGTCCGCCCGCAATGAAGGAAATTGCGCTCAACAGAAATCCAACGGCGAAACAGATCAGATAAAAATCACCCCACGTCATAGGTTTCGCCTCCACGCACCCGAGCCTGCGGCGCGCCCCACTTCCGGACGCAGCGCTTCGAACAATCGGTCAGCCAGCCCCGGCATGTTCAGAATCTCGCCCAGGAGCAGAATGCATCGCCGAGTGTCCTGATCGCGCGCCAGTTTGATCAGCACCTCGCTCACCTGCGGATCGCTCGCAAACCGCTCCGAGCCCTGAAGCAGCCACACATCCAGCTGCCCTTCCGTCGTTCGCAAATCCGACACCAGTTCCGTGTGGTAGCCCTCCGGATCGTCCACCAGGAATCCCGGATGCACCTTGAAAAATCGCGACAGTAGCGTGCGTGTCGACTGCGTCATGTGGCGTCGCTTTCCGCTCTCGATCTGCGACAGGTACGACTGGCTGATGGCCTTGCCCGTCTCCTTCCTGATCGCCCTCATCAGTTCCTGCTGGGTCATGGGCCGTCCCAGCCCGCGCAGCGAGCCATCGACCTCGCGGAGGTAACGGATTTTTTCGCCCAGTGTCATGTATGTCGGATCGCAATAAATATATAGCAATGTGCAATATTGTCAAGAACGAAATCTGCCGTGTTTTGAATGGCTTACGAGCGCGAGTCGGATCGAGCGACAAGCACCCTGCGACTTGGCTCAGGGCAGGCTCTCGCCCGTCCAGCAACAACTCTTGCCGGCAAAACAGAAAGCCTCCGCCGAAGCGGAGGCTTCAAGAACCCCAGAAGGTTTAGTTCACGATCAACTGCACGGTCGTGTTGTGAGAAACGGTCCCGGAGGAACCCGTGATGGTGATCGTGTAGGTCCCCGCCGGAGTGCCGCCGGTGGTGGTTGGGCTGCTGGAAGATCCGCAGGCTGCCTGCAGCAAGATGATGCCTGCTAGCAGTCCTAGCAGCGCTCCTACCAGCCGCCGGCGTCGCTTGTAGCCCGCGCCCAAGCCTAGCCCGAGCAGGCTCAGTCCTCCGACCGGCAGCCAGGTGGCATAGAACGAGCGGCCACGTAACAGGCTTCCCGTCGTCACCGGCCGGGCGGTGGTGGAGATGCTCAGCGTGGTGGTCGCCGAACCGGTTCCACTCATGGCGATTGGCGAAACAGGACTGAACGTCCCCGTCGCACCGGTGGGCAGTCCCGAGTCGGTCACTGAGATCGACGCGGTGTACGTCGGATTCGGAGCCAGCGTGACGATGGTGCTGGTAGTCTGCCCAGCGGTGATGACGGCTGGAGCGGTGGCGCTGATTGCAAAGTCGGTGATGTTCGCCGGCGGTTGGTTCGCCGTCGCCTGAACGGGGCCACCGTTCGCGCTGACGGTACCCGATACGCCGGTGATCTGCGGGTTCACCACCGGAATGGTCGGCGTCAAATCGACTTCGACGATGCCGGTCGCGCCCGCGGCCAGCGACGCGATCGTGCAGGTAATCGTAGTTTGCCCCACCACGCCCCCACACGAACCACTGCCGCTGGTAACCTTGGCCGACTGCGAACCGACGCCGGTCGAAGGAATCGTTGCGGTGAAGATCACGGTTGTGGCCGTGTCGGGTCCGCCGTTCACGATGTCAAACGTGAACGCAACCTGGTTCCCCGCGGCCACCGGGTTGGGAGATGGACTGGTGGTAGGGATCGTCAAGGTTAGATCGCTGCTGGCGCCCAACTTGCTTACAAACGCATCGTAGTGCGACCCATTCAGCTGCGACTGGTACGGGTTGGGCGTGGTGGGAAAGTCGGTCGAGGAGTTGGTGATGCCGCTCACATAGGTCGCGTTGTTCGAGTCGAGTGCGATTCCCAGGCCCTGATCGTCCCCACTTCCGCCCAGGCAAGTCAGGTAATCACCGCTCGTGTTGGTCGTAGGACGACCAGAAAACGTTGTCGAAATCAGCGCAACCATGGCGTCGTTGGCATTGTTCTGGGCGCACACCTGTCCCGACAGGGGGTTGAGAAAGTTCAGATTAGACGAATTGGTAGAACCGGCGACGTGAGCCGCCTGATTCGCATCCACCACGATCGCCTGGCCCACGTCCGTACCGGATCCGCCCAGGTACGTGAAGTAGGTCAGCGGGAACGAGGTTCCCGACCCAGGGTTTCCAATCTTCGCGATGAAGGCGTCGGTGCCTATGCTAGATGTGCAGGGCGTGGTAAGGCTCGCGTTATTGAGGCAAGGTTGAAACGGAGCGATGGACGTCGGCGGGACCCAGCCTGAGGAGGTTGTCGAACCGGTCACATACGTACTGCCAGCGGAATCGACCGCGATGCCATAGCCAATATCGTCACCCTCGCCTCCCAGGTAGGTGGAGTAGACAGGGGGAGAAGCGGCGATCTTTGGATTGATCTTGGCGGCGAAAGCGTCCAGCGCGGTGGAGTTATTCGCACAGTTGGCCGTCTTTCCGGCTTCGTCAAGACAGCTCTGCTGTGCGTTGAAGAGCGGAAATGGAGCCTCCCCGTTTCCTCCCGTCGCCCCTAGAAAGTTCGTCCCACCGGTGATGTACATGTTGCCTGAGGCGTCTACCGCGATGCCGCCTCCCTGGGTAGTCCCGGACTGCGGGTTCCCCCCGCCAAAGTAGGTGGAGTAAAGCATGCTCAAGCTGCCAGTCCCCTTCGTGTTGATCTTGCTCGCGAAGAACTGGCTGGGTGCATGCGACACCGTCTGGAAACCGTTGCTATTGGCCGGGAATCCATTGCTTACATCGCTGGTCGAGGTCGTGATTCCAGTGACAAAGGCGTCTCCCACCGTATCGATCGCTAGTCCGGTCACCGTATCGATTCCATTGCCGGCGAGGTAGGTGGAGTACCGCAGGGTGTTGGATTTCCAATTCAGCCGCGTGACAAAGCCGTGGGTTCCGGACTGAGGCCCCGCCTGGAACGGAGTGTTCACGCTGCTGGTAGGGAAGTCAGGGGAGGTGGTCGAGCCGGCAACATACACGTCGTTGCCCGTGGTCCCCGCGTCTACGTTGGAACTGACTGAGATGCCGGCCGCAGAATCAGACAGCGAGCCGCCGAGATAGGTCGCATAGACCAGTTGCGCCAAGCCTTGCACATTGGGATTAAGCACCGCGATGAAGATGTTCTGCGCACTCGGGCCCCCAAGACCCGCCTGGAACGGTGGATTGGTCGCGCTGGTCGGAAAATCCGACGACATCGTCGAGCCCGCCAGATAGATATTGCCATCCGGACCGAAGGCCACATGCACGAGCGACTCGTCGTTCGATCCACCCAAGTACGTCGAATAGCTCAGCACCGGATCGATCACCAGTTCGCCGCTGCGATCATAGTCCCCAATCGTAAATCCGATTTTGTTTTCGGCGATCTGCCGAAAGCTTCCCGCGATCGTCTTCCGAGCATTTCCATCCCGCTGATACATGTGCGGCGCGTGAAAGCGCACATCGCCCTGATCGGTCGAGAGAATCAGTTCGCCCGAGTCAATGTGCGCCGAAGCGCCATCGAAACGCAGAGCAATCTGGTTCGGGTCCGCGGCGGGCGCGATGCGGAAATCGTATTCAAGTTGTCCCTGGTCGCCGTAGTAAACCAGATCCACGCCCGGATAAACGGCCTGATACTCGACCCGTGCAAACTGTGGAATGCCGTGACGCCACTTGGAAGGATCGTTCCCAATAAAGTAGTTGCTCGTTCCCGGTAGAGGCGAAGCGCCCGCTACGCGAGCGGGAGCGTTCGCACCCTCCAGCTTCATCCGAATCACTGAATCGGGAGCATGCTGAGAGCTGACGGCTGAAAGCTGAAAGCCATATTCTGAGTGCTGAGTGCTGAGTGCTGAATGCCGTAGTTCAAGCACCGCCTCATCGGCGGTCAGGAACAGGCCGTAGCCGCTCCCGCGCGCCAGGAATTTGACCTGCGGGTCAGTTTGGCCCAGATTGGGTTCAAAGAACAGCGGCACCGACACACTGGAAACGGCCTGCTGAGGGCCAGGTTTTGACGTGGCGGCTTTTCGGAGATGTGTTCCGGGGGCTAAATAGACAGCAACACCGGTCCCGATGACCATCGCCACGAGAAGCAGAGCGATGAACGGCCGCCCAGTCCCGCGCGCCTGCGACCTGCGACCTGGCTCCTGAGACCCAACCGCTGATTCCTGAGCCCTGAGACCTGCCCCCTGAGACCTGAAAACATGGCCATTCCGATTCACGAACGCTCCTCCGATGTCCCAATTTCGTGGAATGAGAACAAGAACGGCACACAAACACCACAGCGGCTCGACGCCCTAAGCAAGCGGATGCGTACCTGTCACCAGAACTGGGATTAAAGCAAACAAATACTTTTACATCTGGGAGATACCCTGTCAAGCCAAGCAGGGATTAGCGCCGCCCTGTATGAAGCGCGGGGAGGGGAAAATGGTTGTAAGGAAAGTAGACGGTAGTCAGTAATCGACGATTTGCAGCGAGGGGCTTGCTGGCTACTGACTTCTGGCTACTTCTTTTTCAATTCGTCAATCTCGCGCTTCAGCCGCGAATACCGCGAAACGATGGTCGAGAGGTACACAATGTGGATGATCCAGGCCGCCGCATACGCTGCGAACAGATAAGTGTTTCCCATCATCGTGCGCTCCTGGGGACATCCTTCAGGGATTCAAGAGCATGAACTTCATCCACCTCGCGCTGCAATTTTTCCAGCCGGTAGCGTGACCAGCACACCAGGAACGCGAAGCAGGAAAACGCCAGCCAGTTGATCAGCAACACGTGCATCATGCGCGGATCAATCGAACCGCCTCCGCCCATCACCGGCTGCGGGTGCTGGGTGCGGAAGAACCAGATCGAGAAGTAGACAAACGGCACACAGAGCGCGCCAAAAACCGCCAGCGCTGCTGCCAGCGCTGGGGTCTGTCCGCCGGCCGAAAAGCGCCGCAGGAAAAGATAGCTCACGTAGATGAGCCACAGGACGAGCGTTGAGGTCAGCCGCATGTCCCATGTCCACCAGATGCCCCAGACCGGGCGCGCCCAGATCGGGCCCGTTACCAGCACGATCGTGCAGAACACCACTCCCACTTCCGCGCTCACCAGAGCCACGATGTCGGCCGCTGGGTTGCGCTTGATCAGGTAGTAGATGGAAGCGCCAAAATTAACAAAGAAGAGAATGAACGCGGTCCACGCCGAGGGTACGTGATAGTAGAAAATCCGCTGCACGTCGCCCATGGTCTGTTCGGTCGGCGCTACCACCAGTGCCTGGTACAACGCGTAGCTCAGCAGAATCGCGGTCAGGATGCCGAGGATAGGGAAGGTTCGTTTCATAAGTTTCAAGGTTTCTCGAAACTCTTCATTCCGCATTCAACACGGTTTCGAATAAGAGCAAACAGCTGGTAGTAAACACCAGATCGTAGGTCCCAAGCAACACGATCCAGAAGCGGGCCCCCGATTCCCCTGTCAGGATCGCAGTCGTCGCCTGCACCATGGCTAGGATGGCCGGAATCGCAATCGGAAACAGTAACAAGGGCAACATGATCTCGCGGCTGCGTGTGCGGATCGACATCGCGGCAAAAAAGGTTCCGTTCACCACCAGCGCCCACGTTCCCAGCGCCGCAACCACCAGCAATTGCCATGCCGGACCCAACGCACGCAACCGGTAGAACGCGATGAACAGTGGGGTCATAAGTGCTTCGAGCACAGTGACGAATACGAAATTGCCGATGGCTTTCGCCAGAAACAGGGAGTTGGCAGGCGCGGGCGAAACCCGATATGCGTCCAGCACCTGGTTGCGCAACTCGCGCGCCCATGTTTGGTTTAAGGCGACCACGGCCGCGAACAAGATTGCCACCCAGATCAAGCCCCCCGCGATCTGCCGAGACTCTTCTGCACTGGGATCAAACGAAAAGCTGAAAACGACGACCACCAGCAACGAGAAGAACAGCATCGAGTTGATGGCATCTTTGGAGCGCCATTCGAGCCGAAGGTCTTTCAGCAGCGTGGCGCGCGTGATGCCGCGCACGGGATCTCGTGTGACCGCAGATGCCTGGCTCATGCCACCGGCTCCGGCGGCTTGAACGTGCGAGTGCGGCCCACAATCTTGCCCGCCTCCATCCAGACGAATTCGTCGGCGGTCCCTTCGAGCAGCGCGGCCTGGTGTGTGACCACGAAGATCGTCTTCCCCTGATCGCGGGTGCGTCCGAGCAATCGCACCATATCGCCGGCCGAATGAATGTCGACGTTCGAGAACGGCTCGTCGAGCAGCAGAATCTTCGGATCGTGCAGCAACGCGCGCGCCAGCGACATTCGCTGCCTCATGCCCTGGGAATATTGGCCGACCGGACGAGCGAGTTCAGGGGCAAGGCCGACCGCTCGAATGATTTCCACGCATCGCGAACCATCCTTGATTCCGTACAAATGCGCGACGTACGCGAGATTCTCCATTCCGCTCATCTCGTCGTAAAGCAGTGAGGGATGCGCCATGTAGCCGACCTGCTGGCAGATGTCGTGAAAGTTGCTGGTCCCGAGAATCGTGACGTGGCCACTCGATGCCCGGTTCAGTCCCGCCAGGGTGCGCAGGAGCGTGGTCTTGCCGGCGCCGTTGTCGCCCAGAATGGCGTAAAGCTTTCCGCCCGCAAAGTCGGCGCTGACGCCGCGCAAAGCCGCGAAACGGCCGAACTGCTTGATCAGATTGGAGACGGAGATGACGGGCGCGGTTTCAGTCAATCGGATCGATCTTAGTCAGCCATCCCGCTCGAGCCCGAGGTCTGGTTCTGCGTCACGCTCTTGGCGGGTTCAGCCGCGGGAGCAACGCCCGGCTGCCCGGGCTTGGGAGCGTACTTCGAAGCGCACTTGGCCTGCAGTCCCTTGGCGTGGAAAACGCCATCGCGGCCGAAACTGCCATCGGCCAAGGCCTGCGAGTCGTCCTTGAAAGTGTCAGGCGGAGCTTCGGTTCCGGTGTAGGAAACCGGCAGCGTCAAGTCATTTTCCTTCAGCAGGAACTCCACGCGCGTTCCCGAGCGTTTGATCGAGCCCGGCACCACGTTACCGGCAACGCGCAGGCGCTTGGAGTAGGCACGGTCGCCCAGCCCGTTTAGTTCCTTGATGGTGACGTAGTAGCTCTTGCTGTCTTGCACACCCGTGTATGCCAGGTAGCCGAGTGAAAGCAAAATCAATACCATCACCGCGCCGAATTTCAGATACCTGCTGGTTTCACTCGACATAAAACACCTCACCCTGATTAAAAACTGTACGCGCTGCTCGGGGCTGGGGTCAAGATGCCCGAAATTCTGAACCTCCCCACCCCAGAGCAGCACGCTTTACCCACCTCTTGCTTATCCTGTTGCATTTACAATGCCTAATCGGTGGCATACCCCGCAATCGTAAAGGCAGGCCGCAACCATGATCCATCCCTGGCACGACGTTACCCCCGGCAGCAAGCTCCCGCAGGAATTCAACACGGTGGTCGAGATCCCCTTCGGGTCGAGCGTGAAGTACGAACTCGACAAGGACAGCGGCCTCATCAAACTCGACCGGGTGCTGTACTCGGCGGTTTACTATCCTGCCAACTACGGCTTCATCCCGCAGACCCTCGCTGAGGACGATGACCCGATCGACGTGCTCGTGTTGTGCCAGGAAACAGTGGTGCCGCTAACCATCATCCACGCGCGCGCGATTGGGCTGATGACGATGATCGATTCCGGCAAGAAGGACCACAAGATCATCGCCATCGCCACCGAAGATCCGGAATTCAATTCCTACCGCGAGGCCGCGGAGATGCCGCCCCACCGCCTCATCATGCTGCGCCGCTTCTTTCAGGACTACAAACAACTGGAGGGGAAGTCGGTCGAGGTGGACGAGATCCGCCCCGCCACGGAGGCCTATCCGATCATCGAGGACGCTCTGCACCGCTACAGCGAGCAGCGGCGCAAGGGATTCAAGGGTGTGGCCGGGTAGGGCTTAGTCCAGATCGAGCGCCATCTTCAGAGCCCGGTTCAACGCGGCGAGTCTAACGGCCGGAAGACTGCCGATGAACTGCGTCAAATCTGCCTTGCGCAGCGAGACCAGGTTGTCGCACATGATCCAACTATCGTGCTTCAACCCCTCTTCAATGCCTATAGCCACCTGCGTTGAGAGTCCCTGACCGCTGGAAAATATCGGGGCACAGATAGCGCTTGAAAAACGGGAATCGAGCAGCACCTGCCGGCTGACCACCACAAATACCCGTGAACTCTTGGGGTCGCCACCAGGCTTCGAAACGCGATAGAGGTCGCCTCGTCGCATCGCCCGGTCAACTCTCGGCGATCTGGTAGTCGAGCACATCGGCCGCTTCGGCATTGAGTTCGTCGGCCGCACGATTGAGTTGCTCGAGATCGCGTGCCTGCATCCGGGTGCGCGCGTGTTCCTTCAAATAGCGGCGCAGGGCGTGCTCGATGACGGCCGAACGCGAGCGCTTCGATCCAGCCAGGCGGTCGATGCCGGCAAGGACATCGGTTGAGAGTGTGATGGAAGTCTTCTCTTTCATACTACTGTTATCCTACCACAAACCCATCGTCCTCCCTGAGAGCTGAGAGCTAAGAGCTAAGAGCTAAGAGCCAAGAGCCAAGAGCCAAGAGCCAAGAGCCAAGAGCCAATAACTAATTACCTTTTTCCCGCTCGTAGGCCTTTTGCAGGTACTTACGCGCTTCGTCCAGCGCGCCCTGAGTGTTGTCGTTGGTCTGGACGGCCTGGCGGTATTCATTCACGGCGCGCTCGCGCTGCCCGGTGACGTCGAAGATCTTGCCGAGTTGCAAGTGGCTCCAGACTTCGGTCCAACGGGGCTCGCCGTCACCGTTAAGTGACTCGCGATAGGCATTGGCCGCGGCCTGGTAGTTTCGCTGCAGATAGAACACTTCGGCGATGCGGTAATGTGCGAGCGAACTGTTCTTGTTTACTTCGAGAGCTTTGTTGAACTCGCTCAGTGCTCCGGCCAGATCGCCTTGCTGGATCAAGCCCTGTCCGCGCAGGATCGAGGAGCGCAGCTTGATGTCGGCGGAGTTGGTGAGCACGCGATTATCGGGATCGACCACGATGCGCCGCGGGCGTCCAAAGGTCTCGATGGTGAAGGGCGAATCGGTGCCTACGACGTCAATGCGCTTCTCTTCCGTTTTGCCGTCGGTATCGATGCGCAGATCGACGGGCATGCGGAACAGGTCGAGGTCCTGGGTGATGGCACCGACCACGCGGAAACCCTTGTTGGTGCCGAGCCGGTACACCGTGTACTTGGTTTTGAATTCGGGGGCGCTGGTGGAATCCATCCACTGCGAGAAGAACCAGGTCAACTTCTCGCCATAGACTTGTTCGACAAGCGCGCGGAAGTCGTCGGTGGAGGCGGGTTTGCCGCCGAACTTGGTCGCGAAGTCGCGCATGACCTTCAGGTACTTATCTTCGCCGAGTACCCAGCGCAGCATGTGCAGGATCATGGCGCCCTTGTCGGTGACAAGCGACTGAAATTCCGGCGAAAAATAGTCGAGCTTGGCGGCGCTGGAAAGAGGCACACTGTCGTAGGCAAGCGCGCCCACCGACATGTCCTTCACCATTTCCTCAAGGCCGGCGCGACCGGCAGCGCTCTCGACATATCGTGCCTCCGAGTAGCGCGAGAAGCCGTCGCTGATCCACCAATCGTCTTTTGACGCGGGACTGACCAACACGCCCCACCACTGGTGTGCAATGGTGTTAGCAAGCAGGCGGTAGTTGATTTTTTCCGTGATCGCACGGCCTGCGACAGCCGCGATTTCCGGAGCCCATGCCGAGGGCACGGTGTCATCGGGAAGTTCGACAATCTTCAGAGTCGTCGAAGGGGCGTTGCCGTACTGCGTGACGAAGTAAGTGAACTCCTTAACGGCCGTCGAGGCGTATTCAGCGCCCAGGTCTTTGTGCGTGGGTTTGAAGAACACGTGCAAATCGAGGCCGGCTTCGTCGCTTTTAAATTCCTGAAACGTACCGGCGATGATCGTGCCCGGGAAACTGGGTTTGTCCCAGGCAAAGGTGAAGGTCTTGGAGTTTGCGACGGCGGGCTTCCTGGTGACGGTGGCAGTGACAGGTTCTTTCCCGCTGCCGATGACGATCATGTGCGCCGGGACAGTGACGCTGATGGTCGAAGTGAAGCGATTCGTGCCGTAGCCAGCGATCGGGAACCACAGGCCGGAGTACAGCAGATAGCTGGTGTCGGGGCCGACGTAGGCAAGCTTGAGCCCTTGAACGGGGCTGTCGTCCGCGGTTTCAAGCGTGCCTTCGTATTCGAAGGTGAACGAGGTGCTGGCGTTCTTGGCAAGGCCGCTGGTCAGCCCGAAGCGCACGGTTGAGTCCTGCGTGTTGCGTTCGGGAGTGAGCGGCTTGTTGTTGGCGTCGGTCAGCTTGGTGATGCGGAGGCCGTTGTTCAGCTGAAAGGTGGCGACGCTGAGGTCATCGAGCGCGGTGACTTTGACGGTGGCGCGCGCCGTGATCTTGTGGGTCTGGGGCAGGAGTTCGGCGTCAATCTGACAGTCGTCGACCCGCAGGCGAGGTTTCTCGGCCGCAGACGCAGTGTGCGAGGCAAGTAAGGAAAGCGAAAAAATTAGAAACGAATAGAGCGCCCGACCCATGGGTCGAGTGTAGAAGAGCGTCAAGTAGATTCTCCTGGGAGGATCACAATTCGTATGATGTTGATTTTCCCGCAAAAGATGCTGGGAGGACAAGGGTGACATAAATTTGACGCCGGTCAGTCGGGAGAAGATACGTCACAGCAGCATGTCCGTGATGATCTCGGCAGCGCGATCTGCCGGACGTTGATCGCCGTCTGGCTGCTTCAGTCTTTCTCGCACCGATTTCAAACCTCGCAGCATTTCCTGTCTGGGTGGACCGTCGGGGATGATTTTGGCCAGCTCGGCGACGATGTTGTCGGCTGTGAATTTGCCTTGCACGAGCTCGGGGACGACTTCTTCACCGGCAATCAGGTTCACCATTGCGTAGTAAGGAACCTTGATGCGCGGCTTGCCGAGCGCGTAGGTCAGCGGCGAGACGCGGTAGACCATGACGAACGGCGTGCCCATGAGGGCGGCTTCGACCGTGGCGGTCCCGCTGGCGACGATTCCGGCGCGGGAGTGGTAGAGCGCGGGGAGAGCTTCGGGAACGAGGCAAATGCTCCGTAGAGGCGGGGCTTGTCCCGTCTCCGTGCCGAGCTGTGCGCCCGATTGGGGAGACGCGGGAAACCGCGTCTCCACCAGATGTTTCAGGAATTGAGGCTCGAGCGTCCGTGCCACGGGGAGTAGAAACTCACAGTCCGGGCCAAGGCGGTCGGCGGCCTCGAGGATGGTCGGCAGGTTCATGCGAACTTCTTTGCGGCGGCTGCCGGGCATGAGCGTGATCCAGGGCTTGGCGGCGTCGAGCGCGTGCTCGGCAGCATAGGCTTCACGGGTGATGGTTGGGACGGGCAGGTCGGCGAGCGGATGCCCGACGAACGTCGCGTCCACGCCGCGATCGCGGTAGAACTTCTCTTCAAACGGGAAAATCACCAGTGCCTTGTTGACGTACTTGCGCAGGAGTCTCACGCGTCCTTGGCGCCAAGCCCAGAACTGCGGGCAGACGTAGTAGACGACGGGGATATCCCGCTTGCGCATCTGGCGGGCGACGCGCCAGTTGAAGGCAGGGGAATCGATGACGATGGCGAGCGCGGGGCGGCGGTCGTCGGCGGCGCGGATGAGCTTCTTGTAGAGACCGAGAATTTTCGGGAGATGGCTGACGATCTCGGTGATGCCGACGACGGCCAGATCTTTGGCGTCGACGATGATCTCGCAGCCGGCGGCGCGCATGCGGTCTCCACCCGCGCCGAAGAAGTCAATGCTCGTGGAGGGACGGCCGGCTCGGCCGTCCGAGCCTGCGGCTCGCCGCAGCGCCTCGATCAGTTGCGCGCCGTACATTTCGCCCGACGCTTCGCCGGCGGAGATCAGGATCGTCACTGGGGAATTGTATCGCCGCGCGAAGCAACTGGCCGACGAGCCAGGTTTCCGCTCGTTCTCAGCCAGCGGCCATCAAAGTCAAGACTTGGACGATTGATATGTGTATCCGCTACTTCATCTTTTCAATTTCTTCGAGAAGCCTCTGCTCGAAGCTTGAAACTGCTTGCCGCCTCTGCGTATTGTTGCCCTGATAAGGGCTCCACACGAGATTCCCGCGAACGTGAATCTTCGTTTTCGCGAGTTCCTTACCGGCGGCATCCTGGACAATCAGCTGGCAGGTGACGGTGCTGCGCCCCGCGCCCATGCCTACCCAAAACCTCTTGGCCATGCTCCCCGACGAAAATTCATCGAGAACGATATGCGCGCGAATCGGAGCGCTATCTCCAAGTTCGATATTTGCGCTGCGAAAGGCGTTCTTCAGACTATCCTGGACAAGATTCGGCGCAGCTTCTTCCTTGACCTTTTTTGGATCTGACACGACGGTGGGGTCGACCTGAACCGTCTTCACGCCGCGGAGCGGCGGGGTGTTCTGGGCCAGGGCTGAGGAGAAAATCAGTATCAACCCGCAAGCGAAGGCAGCCTTAGACATTTTGCAGATCATGTTTCAAAGCACCTCCCGGATACCTGATTCGCGTTGAAAATCATACTCCTAGTGCCCAGGAATTAGATGTGATGGTGAGCGTGGGGCGAGAGGAGTCAGATGCGGCAGAGCACTATGCCTAGTCGTCTGCGCTGACGGTGGACTGCGGAACGCCCGGTACCGGGGCTGGAATCTCCTGGTCCTTGTACTGCAATTGATAAAGCTTGTAGTAAATGCCGCGCTGGGCCAGCAGTTGCTGGTGCGAGCCCATTTCTCGCACCTGGCCTTTGTGCATCACGATGATTTTGTCGGCGCGCTGGATGGTCGACAGGCGGTGGGCGATGACGAGCGACGTGCGGCCTTCGACCATGCGGCTGAGTGCGTCGCGGACTCGGAACTCGGTTTCGGTATCGACGCTGGAGGTGGCTTCGTCGAGGATCAGGATTCTCGGGTCGTGCGCCAGGGCTCGCGCAAATGAGATGAGCTGCTTCTGGCCGGTCGAGAGCGTGGAACCTCGTTCACGGACTTCTTCTTTGAAGCCTCCGGGGAGCGTGCGGATGAAGTCTGCGAGGTTGACATCTTCGGCGGCTTGCTCGACGTCTTCGTCCTGAATGCGGGCGGTGCCGAGGCGGATGTTGCCCTCAACTGTGCCCGAGAACAGGAACGGGTCCTGCAGCACTACGCCGAAGCGGCCGCGCAGGTCGATGAGATCCATGTCTTTGAGATCGACGCCGTCGATCCGGATGGCGCCCTGCTGCACGTCGTAGAAGCGCATGAGGAGCGAGATCAGCGTGGTCTTGCCGGCGCCGGTGTGGCCGACGACAGCGGCCGTCTCGCCCGGTTCGAGGGTGAAGCTGACGTCGCGCAACACCCAGTCGGGTGTAGGGCGGAGACTCTTGTCCGCCCCTTCTGCCGCCGTCTGTTCAAGCGGACGGGCGGGGACGCCCGTCGCTCCACGATCACTATAGGCGAACCAGACGTGGTCGAATTCGATTCTTCCTGGGCCTTTGGGTTGTTTGGTGATAGCGGGCGAGGTGATTTCCACTTTCGTATCCAGTAGCTTGAAGACGCGCTCACCGGCCGCCATAGCCGACTGCAGGATGTTGTACTTTTCGCTGAGGTCCATGATCGGGCGGAAGAAACGCTGCGCATATTGCATGAAGGCGACCAGCACACCGAGCGTCACCACGCTCTGCACGGGGTGCACGGTGAGCAGAGTTGTCCTTGAGAATCCAAGGGTGACGCTTGCGGCGCTGAGGTGCCGGATGATTCCATTTCCACCGAACCAAATAATGCCTGCCACCGCAATCGACGACAGAACCTCGACCACCGGGTAGTAGACCGAGTAGGCCATGATGGCGTCTTTGAACGCCTCCATGTGCGAGGCGTTGATGTCGGAGAACTGGCGGAAGGCGCGCTTCTCGCGGTTAAACAATTGCAGTACCAGCATGCCGGAGACGGCTTCCTGCAGGAACGAATTGATGCGGGCGATCGCGGTGCGAATGCGTCGGTAGGAATCACGCACCTTGTCGCGGAAGATTTTTGTCGCGTATACGATGAGCGGAAGCACGGCGAAAGTGATCAGCGCGAGCTTCCAGTTCATGTCGAGCATGATGGCAAGGATGAAGAAGAGCACGAAGACGTCTTCGAAGATTGAGACCACGCCGGCAGTGAACATTTCGTTGAGCGCGTCGACGTCGGTGGTAACGCGGGTCACGAGCCGGCCGACCGGGTTCTTGTCGAAGAAGCCGACATGCATGAACTGCAGATGGCGAAAGATTTGTTTGCGCAGATCGAACATGACTTTCTGTCCGGTCCATTGCATCAAGTAGGTCTGGATGAATTCGAGCGCAAAGGTGAATAGCAGCAGGCCAATGTAAAGGCCGCCGATTTGTGCAATGCCGGTGAGTGACCGGTCGCTGAGGCGGTCACCGATCCAGGAATGCGAGTTGGCCGACTTGGCGAGGTACTTGTCGATGGCGATCTTGGTGAGGAAGGGTCCGAGGACGTCAGCCACAGACTTCAGGATGATGGCCGCGAGCGCCACCACCACGTGCCATTTGTAGGGACGCAGGTAGGTGAGCAGACGCCGCATCAGCCGGCCGTCGTACGCTTTGCCTAAGACTTCTTCTTCCTGCTGGTTCGCCATTACAAAACCAAGAAATACCTACATTAGATGATCTTACAGGGAGGGAGGATGAAAGCGTTCACATCATCACGGCTTCATTCCACATTCGTCGGCGGACGTCTCGGGTAACAGGGTGGCAGGTTTCTCTTCCACATTGACCTTCAGCCACTTACGGAGAGGCCGTACGAGTTTCATCCCGTGGTCACGGAAATCGGGTAACCCGCCGAATCTGAGGCTTCGTGCTGCGTAGCTCCAAAAGACGATTTGCTGCATACCGTTGTCGCGGGCGACAAGCAATTTGGCAATCTCGAACTGACGCGCCCGCCTGGTGGGGATCTCTTCTGGAGTGTTGCTCATCAGTGCCGGGTCGTTGAGGATTGCAGTGAGTTGTTCCATTTCTGGGAGGGCCACCGATCCCTCGCGAATCAGCACAGCGACAGTCTTGCCGCTAGTTTTTTGGGACTTGCTCTCATGATGGAATCGTCCGCTGGTGTAGATGGCAAAACAGCTTACGTCCAAAGTTTCCCCGTCGAAGGTAGTGAGTTCCGCAACCAGCGACAGGTCTTTCTTGCGGGCGTCGGTGCCGGTCGGTACTGCTCCCGGCAAAGCTACCCCTGGCTCGACTGGGTCGAGGGGCGCCGGAGTGGACGTCGGGCGGGCCGGAGCGCGCGTCTTCAACTCGATCTTGCCCGGCAGTAGGCAGTTATTGCGGTCTTCGTCCTCTGACAACTCCGTCTGAGGAGCTTTCTGGAGTTCTTCGAGCAGTTTGAGAAGTGGATCAAGCGCGTCTCGGTAGTCATCCCGACTTTCTGCGGTGGGGAAGACGAGATCTTGCCAACCGCCAGCGCGATGAATGCTCACGAGCAATTCGTCTGGCTTTCTGAGGATGAGCGGAGGACGTCGGATTTGCGCTTGCGAAAGTCTCGAAACGCGATCTGAATTCAGGTGGTTCTGCAAGCTCGCGACGTCTACCTGTGGGATGGTGCCTTCAAAGACGCGTGTGACCTCGCGCTGCTTTTCCAGATGAAAATGTCCATCCGCACGTATCAGTGCGCACACGTTGTTGTCACGAAGTATGCGCTCCAGGCGCAGGAGATACGGCGGGGTTTCCGGTTTGTCTTGAGCTCTCCCAGGTTGGGCGAGCAGGCCAACCAGGAAAGCACACATCACCAAGGGAATCCTGCTGCGAGCCACGGTTCGCTTGTATCACAGTCCCGACCCTAGGTCCAAGATTGTGTTATTCCAGAAAGGAACAACTTTGCAAGTCGGCAGTACCCGCTCAACGATGGGATAATACAACCCTCCAATGCCCCTGGGAATCTACCTCTCCGTCCCGTTCTGCAAAAGCAAGTGCAGCTACTGCAACTTTGCTTCCGACGTCTTTTCGAAGGGGGCGTTTGAGAACTACGTCGCTCGTGTGCTGGAGGACATAAGCCAGAGGCGGGCGGTGGTTGCGGAACTGGGAGGTGTGTTGGAGCAGGGTGCGGCTTCAGTTTATTTGGGGGGCGGGACTCCTTCGATTCTGGAGTCGTCGCAGTTGGTTCGAATCTTCGAGGCGGTGCGGGGTGAGTTTGCTTTGACCGCCGATGCCGAGATTACGGTGGAGTGCGCTCCGGGGACGCTCAGTCCAGATCTGATTGAGACTCTCGTTCAGTGCGGCGTGAACCGGGTGAGCCTGGGGGTGCAGTCGTTCGTAGATCAGGAAGCGCGATCGGTCGGGCGCTTGCATGAACGCTCGACGGTTTTAGAGGAGATTGCCCGGCTGCGCACGGCCGGGATCGTCAACATCAATATTGACTTGATCGCGGGATTACCGCATCAGACGGCGGCGAGTTGGGAGTTCTCGCTGGCGGAGATGATCGCCGCAGGGGCGCCACATGCCAGCGTCTACATGCTCGAAGTGGATGAGGATTCGCGGCTGGGACGGGAACTGATTGCGGGCGGCACGCGCTATCATGCACATTTTGTGCCGGACGATGGAGCTACTGCGGATTTCTATGAGCAGGCTTGCGAGACACTGAATGCCGCGGGCGTTGAGCAGTACGAGATTTCTAATTTCGCGCGTCCGGGGGCAGAGTCGCGACATAACTTGAAGTATTGGACGCGGCAGCCTTATCTCGGGTTTGGCGTGGATGCGCACTCGATGCTGTCGGCTGAGAGTCGGCGGCCCTCAGGGGCTGAAGCCCTGATTGAGCATGGTGCTTTCGGCACGGCTGAAGCCGTGCCCTTCCCAAAGACAGTTGAAAATCGGGCTGATGGAGCGGGGATCGAGGCGGTTCGCTTTTCAACTCCAGATTCTCTCGACGCTTACATGAATCGCGCGGCGCTGACCGTGACCCCGGTGTCGGAACAGGCGGCGCTGGAGGAGAGCTTCTTTCTGGGATTGCGGTTGAATTGCGGCGTCGATCTGGAGCGGATTCGCGCGCGGCGTGGCGCCGAGAGCCTGGCTAGTTGCGAGCCTGTCATCGAAGAGTGTGCGGACGAAGGGTTGCTGGAAAAACAGGGAAGCGTAGTGCGGCTGACGGCCCGCGGGCGTCTGTTGTCGAACGAAGTGTTTGCGCGCTTTCTCGTGCAGGAAAGAAAAGTGGGAACCGGCCACGTGAATCCACGTTAGTTGGCCGATGAATGCCGTTCGGCGTAGGCCTATCCGATTCCCACCATGTGGAACGTTTTAGGGAGCACCACTTCCCAGATGCAGGGCTCGAAGGGCAAAGCCTGGATCCCGGCTTCTCCCAATCCGGCCCATGCGATCCGGAACTGCGCTCGGTGTGAACCATGCTGTACGTCCAGGAGTTGCCCGGCGCTCATCTTCGCATGTACTCCCAACAGCACGGCGCCGCTCAGGCTCACATTCTTGACCCGCACTACCTCCGCGAACGGGCGTGCCATCCGGTCAATCCCCCAGATGTGCACGGGGAACTCGATCCTGAGTCGCGGCTCTCTGCGCCGGTCCATGCTGTGTTAATCCAACCGGATCATAGGACGGAACGCTCGGAAGCGAAAGATGGCGTTGGTTATTCCCAGGTGATTACTTGTGGGGATTTGAGAAGGCTCGCCCAAAGCCTAGTTTTTCCACGCGCAGGAACCGGGTCCATCCGGGCTGCCACAGGAGCCGCAGGGGCCAGCGTTCATGGCGGGCGCGGAGTTGCCCTTGGCTGAAACTGCAAATACCGACAGCTGGGGTTCCAGCTTCTTACTCTGGCACTTCGGGCATGCCGCTTTTTCTTTCCCGTAGACGAGAGCTTCGAACTGGTGCTGGCATTCCTTGCAGACGTACTCGAAGATGGGCATGAATGACTCCGGGAAGAAAATTTCCTGTTTCTATTTAAAATCAGATGTGGGCATTTCGCAATCACCCAGAGATACGTCGACCTTTGTGCCGCGACGCTGGCTGCGCGGGGGCCACGCGCAAACGGTCGCGAGCTTCCTGATCCAGCGGCGCATTCACCTGCCTGCGCCAGAGGAGCGGATGATCGAGGTCGCGCCCGGAGTCCAGGTGCTATGCCATTGTCACTGGCAAGCCGATCGGACAACGCCGCTGACCATCATGATTGTGCACGGGCTGGAGGGGTCGAGCGAATCGCAGTACATGCAAGGCGTCACGGAGAAGGCGCTGGCGGCGGGGATGAACGTGATCCGCTACAACCAGCGCAATTGCGGCGGCACGGACGCGCTCGCGCCGGTGCTCTACCACTCGGGGCTGTCGAATGATGTTGCCGTGGTTGCCCGCGACCTGATTGCGCGCGACCGCATTTCTCACCTGGCGCTGGTGGGCTTTTCGATGGGTGGCAACCTGGTGCTCAAGCTGGCAGGAGAGTGGGGACAGCAGGCGCCGGCTCAGTTTCGGGCGGTGGCGGCCTGTTGTCCGGCGCTGGATCTGGCGGCGTCGGCGGACGCGCTCCATGAGCCGGCGAACCGCATCTACGAAGCATATTTTCTGTGGGCACTGCGACGGCGGATGGTCCGCAAGGCTCGGCTGTTTCCGGGACACTTCGATGTGGGGCGCATGCGTGGCATGCGCAGCCTGCGCGACTTCGACGACCGGATTACGGCTTATTATTGCGGCTTCGCGGGCGTCGACGATTACTATGACCGGGCGTCAGCGGCCCATGTGGTTGCTCAGATCGCGGTGCCGGCGCTGATTCTGCACGCGGCGGATGATCCGTTTATTCGCATCACGCCGGAGACGCGGCGTAAGATCGCTGCCAACCCGAACATTACGTTTCGGGAGACGGCGCATGGCGGGCACTGCGCATTTGTAGGAGCGCGCAATGGTGTGGACGACGGATATTGGGCGGAGAGCCAGATCCTGAACTTCCTGCGCGGGTTCTGATGGATGCTGATTTCTCAGTGGAACTGGGCGGTGAAGATCCGGTGCTGAATTTTCCCTGGACGGATGCTTCGGGCAAGCTGGCTTACTTTGATCTGAAAAAGCATCCGGAATTGCTGGCGCAGATTGCGGAGACGAGAGACCTTCCGGAACTGGCGGAGTTCTTGCGCTGTGTCAATTCGACCCGCAGCGTGGTGGAAAGCGCGAAGTGCGATATGTGGGCGACGATGGAACTGACGCCGGAGGAAGAAATTTTCGGTGCGTCGCACAAGTTTGCGAGTTATGTAGATTTGGTCTTATCCCAGATCGATCAGCGGCAATCTTTCCCAGAGCACGAACGGTTTGCCAAGCGGCTGGTGGCGCTGCTGCGGCGTGCGCCGGAGATGTCTTGTTCGATAGAAGTGTGCGTGCGTCGCTGCTTCTTTGGCGAGGGAAGCCAAACGGGCGAGGGTTTCTATTTCACCGTCTACGTGGATGGTTACGGCAACGATGCGGAGTCGGCTCGGCAAAATTGGGCGATTGGGATCAAGCTGGCGGAGAATGCGATCGTGCAGTTGTGTGGTCAGGACGGGAGATAGGAGTCGGCGGTGGAGTCCCACTCATCGCAAAGTGCGCACGCCGACACGCCAAATACCCAGCTGAACCAATTCGTGCCGGTGTATCAATTCCACGAAATCCATTCGATCCGCATCGCGGCTCCCAAAGAGAAAGCCTATGCGGCGATCAAGTCGGTGACCGCCGACGAGATTTTCTTGTTCCGCACACTGACTTGGATTCGTCGTCTGGGCCGGCCTGGGCCCGAGAGCATTCTGAACGCTCCCGGGCATGAGCCCATCCTCGACGTAGCGGCGAGAACGTCGTTTCTGCTACTGGCGGAGGTACCGAATCACGAAATCGTGGTCGGCACCGCCGTGGTGGTTCCACACGGATGGCGGCCTAGCCAGCGGCCCACGCCGGAAGGCTTCAAGGCGGTTCATGAGCCTGGTTTTGCGTTGGCAGCGATGAATTTCCTGGTCGAAGATGCCGGCCCTGACGCCTGCACCGTGACGACTGAGACGCGTATCTATGCGACCGATTCTTCGGCGCGGCGGCGCTTTGCCGCCTATTGGCGAGTCATCTACCCGGGAAGCTCGCTGCTTCGCAGGACGTGGCTCCGCGCGATCGCGCGCCGTGCCGAGTCCCCGACTTCCTGATCGGGACCCGTCCGGGAAAGAGGGTAGTCTTGCGCCGACGAACTACGCGGCTGGTTTCGGCTGGAAAATTCGCGCTCGCAGCGAGTGGGCGACGGCTTTCCAGTCGATGCGGGTTCGCAGCAGGGACAGGGCCAGCATCATCAGAAAAATCGTCAGCAGCCCGAGCGAGGCAGTGCGGATTCCTACCGCGCGTTTGGGGAGGATCGAGAAGCGTCCGTAGACGAATTCAATGTGCACCCAGTAGACAAGCAGAGAGGTCTGACCGAGTTGAATGAGTGGACTGAAGCCCCAGGCGCCGAGTCTCCAGCGGCAACAGGCGTAACTCAGGAAGACGATCACCAACAAAATACCGACGCGGGTCAGCACGAAGTTTGGACTCGTATGCCAGTAGTCGTAGACCGAGTAAAGCCGTATTGACGAATGATCGAGCACACGTGCGACGAGCAAAAACGCGGTGCCTGCGGCTCCACTGAGAGCCAGAGTCTGCGCGGTGTGGGCGCGCGCCCAATCGCTGAAAAGAAGAAAACCGGCGGCCAGACCGGCGAAGGCGAAGGCGGTCCAGGGAAAGATAGGGAACAGCCACGGCTGGGGCGTGCTGAGATTGTGGCATCCGTTGATGTAGGACTCGAGCGGCCATGGAAGCCAGGTGGGGCGCCAGGTGGTCCAGAGGAGCGGCGTGAGGAGACCGATGAGGGCGCCCGAGGAAACGGCCGCGGCGACCAGCGCGCTACGCTGACCGTGCTGGCCCGCCGCGCGCAGTGCAAGGCCGCAGACGAGCGCCATCAGGATCATCGAGAGGCCGATGGTGTTCAGGATGTCGACGCGGAACAGGTCGGACTTGGGGGCCCATCCCCAGGCGATCAGATATTCCTGCAACCGGAAGAGCAGGCCGAAGGCGAAGATCTCCGCGCCGCGGCGGGCCATGCTGCGTGCGACTTCAGCGGCGCTGACGTTCTTACGAACGAGTTTGTCGGTGACGAACGCGAACGAGATGCCGGCCAGAAACAGGAACAGCGGCGCGGGCAGCGTGCCTCCGAGTTGGGACCATGTGAGGAATGAGGATTTCCGCCCGTCGCCGCCGAGCCAGGAATCGTAGCAGTGCGTTTGAAACATCAGCAGGCAGGCGAGGCCTCGCATCCAGTCGATCCAGGCAAGACGGGATGGAGGGGCCGAGGTCACGGGCGAGAGTGTAGCGTGCGGGGCGGCGTGGGGCCAAGGTGAAAGGCGACGCTCGAGGACGCCCGTCGCTCCATCGCGAGAGGCGTGCTAGCATTTTTGGGGGAAGGACTCCATCGTGATGCGCTGGTTCTCTATCAGCACCGTTGTTTTAGGTTTGCTGATTCCTGCCTGTTATTCCCACTTGGCCATTGCCTCCGATGAACCGAAGTGGGTTGAGGTGCATTCCGCTCATTTCTCCGTGATCACGGATGCGGGAGACAAGAAGGGCCGCGAGGTTGCCCTGCGGATGGAGCAGATGCGAGCCGTGTTTGGGCTTTTGCTACAGAAGGACAAGCTGAAGATGCCGGTGCCAGTCATTGTGGTGGCCCTGAAGAGCGACAAGCAGTACGGCGTGATTGCGCCCGGCAAGCAGAACATGGGAGCTGGATTCTATGTGCCGGGGTCGGATCGGATCTACATCGTACTGAACCTGTTTGAAACCGATCCGTGGCGAACGGTGGCGCATCCGCTGGCGCACTACTTTCTGAATTACAACTATCCGCCGGCGCAGGGATGGTTTGATGAAGGGCTGGCGGAATACTTCGGATCGATCCAGATCAGTGCCAAGCAGGTAGAGATGGGCGGCGATCCCGAACTGGCGCCGGAATGGCACGAGGACATTTTCGACCAAATGCGGCGCGATCCGAAAGCGCCGCAATCACTGACGCAGCTCCTGAGTTCGCCGGTGTGGCTCTCAATGGTAGACCTGTTCACGATGAAGCACGATGGTTCGGGCACGCGCGAGGGGACGCACAATACTCTCTATTACGCGCAATCGTGGATGGTGATTCACTACCTAGTGAACAAGAACAGGATGCCGGAGACGGGCACGTACTTCGACCTGGTGATGAACCAGAAGGTGCCCGTCGAGAAGGCGATGGTCGAGGCGTTCGATCTGTCTCCGGCGCAGTTCGAAGAGGCGGTCAAAGCGTATTTCAAATCGCTGAGTGGGGTGGGCGTCGCGCTGGACCAGTCAAAGAAGCCGGTGGCGGATCCAATAAGCAATCCGCAGCCCGTGCATTTCAATGTTCCGTTCGACGCGGATGACGTTGGAGTCGCGGTGAATTTGCTGCCTGACACGGAGGCGCGGGCGGTGATCGGTGACATTATGGCACGCGTGCCCGAGCATCATGACCAGGCGATTCATGACCTGCAACAACTCGTGGCGGATCCGAAAGATAACGAGGCCGCGCATCGGGGACTGGCCTGGGATCAAGTACAGCAGAAACAGTTTGACACGGCGGCGGATGAATTGGAGAAGGCGGCGGACTTGAATCCGCGGGATCCGTGGATTTGGTACTACCGGTCGGTGCTCAAGTATCGGCAAGCGCAGGCGGCGCGTCGGGAAATGCAGGGCTTGGCGAACATGATGCAAGATCTGCGGGCGGTGACGGACTGGTACCCGGATCTGGCCGACGCGTACAACATGCTGGGCATGGCGCGTATCGAGGGTGGCGGGATCAATTCGGCGCTCGAAGCGCAGCGGCAGGCGATCGCGCTGGCGCCGCGGAATGTCGAGTATCAGTTCAACCTTGGACAGATTTATGTGTCGGGTAAAAAGTGGGACCAGGCGCGCGAAATATTCAACCGCTTGAAGACCAGTTCGGATCCGCGGGCGGCGGCCGCGGCCAGACAGCAACTGGATGATCTGGCAACGCTGCAGAAGTATGGAATTCGCCCGCAGCGGTCGGGGGAAGTGCAGGCTCCGGCAGGCGCGGCGAGCACACCCGCGGCGGGACAAAGGGCGACGGCTGAGGCGGCGGACGACGAAGAGGCCGAGGCCGCTCCGAAGCCCGCGCCCGTCAAGCCGGGGACAACTGGGCCCGTGCAATTTATGAAAGGGAAGATCGTGAGCAGCGATTGCTCGAAGCCCCCCGAGGCAACGGTTACCGTGTTGAGCGGGATGAAGACTTACAAGATGCACGCTTCGGACTACAAGTCGTTGCTGGTGATTGGAGAAGATCAGTTTTCGTGCGAGTGGAAGAATCGGTTTGTGGCGGTGAATTACCGTCCGGTGGGGAAGGACGGGGGGGAATTGGTTTCGGTGGAGGTGCAGTAAGGTAACGCATTTCTCGTCCGAACACTCTGAGAGCCCGGCATGTTCGTTATCATGAGCCCAGGGGATGGCAAGGAATGGAAAATCCACTCAAGCTGAAACGCATTCACCACGTTGAATTTTGGGTTGGCAATGCCAAGCAGGCTGCCTTTTATTACCGCAAAGGCTTTGGGTTTTCGCAGGTGGCGTACAGCGGGTTGGAGACGGGGCAGCGGCAACAGACGTCGTATGTCCTGAGTCAAGGCAAGGCGAATTTCATTCTGACCACGCCGATGACGGCGGACGATCCCGCGGCTGATCACATCAAGAAGCACGGCGATGGCGTCCGGGATATCGCGTTCGAAGTGGCGGATGCGGACGCGGCATTTGCCGAGGCGGTGCAGCGGGGAGCGCAGCCGGCGATCGAGCCGCACGACGCCAAGGACGAACACGGCACGGTGCGGCGGGCGGCCGTGCACACGTACGGCGACACACTGCACTCGCTCATTTCTTACAAGGACTACCAAGGGCCGTTTCTGCCGGGGTTCGTTGCGTCCCCCATTGCGGCGGACGATTGCGGTATCCTTCGCATCGATCACATTGTGGGAAATGTCGAGCTCGGCAAGATGCAGCACTGGGCGGACTACTACACGCGTGTGTTCGGATTCCATCGCTACATCACTTTTGACGACAAGGACATTTCGACCGAATACAGCGCGCTGATGAGCATCGTCATGTCCGACGATTCGCATTCGGTGAAGTTTCCGATCAACGAGCCGGCAATGGCGCGGAACAAGAGCCAGATCCAGGAATACATCGAAGCCTACGGCGGCCCCGGAGCGCAGCACATCGCTCTGCAGTGTAAAGACGTGCTGTACACGGTCAGCAAGCTGCAGCGCAATGGCCTCGATTTTCTGCGCGTGCCGGAGACGTACTATGAGGCCTTGCCGAAGCGGGTGGGGCCGCTGGAGGAACCTCTGAGCGACTTGCGATCGCTGGGTATACTTGTGGACCGCGACGAGGAGGGTTATCTACTACAGATTTTTTCGAAGCCGGTAGAGGATCGTCCGACGGTCTTCTTCGAGATTATCCAGCGTAAGGGCAGCCGCGGATTTGGGAAAGGGAATTTCAAGGCGCTGTTCGAATCGATCGAACTGGAGCAGGCGCGGCGGGGGAATTTATAGGGTCAGTTTCATAAGTGGATTTTGGGGGAGGGCACGTCTTCAGAGCCTGCGGAAAACTCTTCGCACAGGTTTTGGGAAGGGCACGGCTTCAGCCGTGCCGCTCAGAGCCGCAAGTGACGCGGGCTTCAGCCCCTGAGGGTAAAATTTCCGGCCTCACCCTGATGTTTCCAGGAGAACATGACGGTAACGACCAAGCTGAAGTATCAGTCCGGATTCGGCAATGAGTTCGCGAGTGAGGCGGTGGAAGGCGTACTGCCACAAGGGCAGAATTCTCCGCAAAAAGTCGCGCACGGCCTCTACGCCGAGCAGTTGAGCGGCACTGCCTTCACAGCGCCGCGCGCGCTGAACCGCCGGACGTGGCTTTACCGGACGCGGCCATCAGTAGCCCACAAACCGTTTCAGCCGCTTGCTCAGGGACGGTTGCGGAGTGCGCCGTTCGAAGAGGTGCCGACTCCACCCAATCAATTGCGCTGGACCCCGATTCCGATTCCCACCGAGCGGACTGACTTTGTCGATGGCCTGATCACGATGGCTGGCAACGGCAATACGCATATCCATGTGGGTGTCGGCATTCACATCTATGTTGCAAACGCATCGATGACGGACCGTTTTTTCTATAACGCGGACGGCGAAATGCTGATCGTCCCGCAGTTGGGACGACTCTTGTTGCGCACGGAGATGGGCGTGCTCGAAGTAGCGCCGGGAGAGATCGCGGGGATCCAGCGCGGAATTCGATTCCGCGTCGAGCTTCTCGATTCGGAGGCGCGCGGTTACATCTGCGAAAACTACGGTGCACAGTTGCGGTTACCGGATCTGGGGCCGATTGGCGCCAACGGTTTGGCGAATCCGCGCGACTTCAAGTCTCCGGTGGCGGTCTTTGAAGATCGTGAGGGCGATTACAGGCTGGTGACGAAATTTCAGGGAAGGCTCTGGTCGGCGGCCATCGATCATTCACCGCTGAATGTGGTGGCGTGGCATGGAAATTACGCGCCCTATAAGTATGATCTGGCCAATTTCAATTGCATTAACACGGTGAGCTTCGATCATCCGGATCCGTCGATTTACACAGTGCTGACTGCGCCTTCGGAAATTCCGGGGACCGCAAATGTGGACTTCGTAGTCTTTCCGCCGCGGTGGATGGTCGCGGAGCATACTTTTCGTCCGCCGTGGTTTCATCGCAATTTCATGAATGAGTTCATGGGGTTGATTCGCGGAGAGTACGACGCGAAAGCGGAAGGATTTGTGCCGGGTGGCGCGAGCCTGCACAATTGCATGGCCGGTCACGGACCGGACGCGGAGACATTTGAGAAGGCCAGCAACGCGGACCTCCGCCCTGTCTACCAGGGAAATACCCTGGCGTTCATGTTTGAGACCCGGTTTGTTTGCCAGCCCACAAAGTTTGCGATCGAGACTTCGGAGCTTGATCATCAATATTTCGAATGCTGGCAGGGGCTGAAGAAGAAGTTTGATGGCGCGGGCAGCTAGCCGATGAATCCACCGATAACTGGGGCGCTGCGGAAGTCCGAGGCGGGAGTCGGCAAGACCGTCAAAGTCTTGCTGAACTGGTTGATTGACTATGCGGGCCTGTTTCCTCCGGCCGGTCTGGACATGCTTCCGGCGGTGACGAACTACGATTCGTATTTGCACTCAGAGTATTCCTGGATGCTCGGGCGGTTTATTGTGCCAGCGGCGCGCTTGAGCGAGTTCGACGAAGCGCTCGGGCGATTGCCGGTGGCGGATTCGAAGCCTTGGGAGCTCTCGGCGCTTTTGGGGACAGATCCGGCGACCGACGTCGCTCAAGTTGTTGCGTTCAATGCGCGGACGGCGAGTTCTGGAAACGGCCGGAGCGCTGTCGTTGAATCGGTTGAGGTGAAGACCGAGAGTCCGGCGGATGTTAAGCGGATCGCAGGAAACATTCCCCCCGAGTTCGTCGCGTATTTCGAGATTCCTCTGGCTGGGCGGGAGCGCGAGTGCATTGCCGCGATAATGGAGTGCGGGCGCCGCGCCAAGATTCGCATGGGCGGCGAGACTGCCGACAAGATTCCCGATTCCGCGCGCCTGATCGAATTTGTGCGGCTGTGCGCAGACGCGAAGGTGCCATTCAAGGCGACAGCGGGGCTCCATCATCCAATTCGCTCGATGCATCGGTTGACGCACCAGCCGGATAGTCCGTCAGGACTGATGCACGGTTTTCTGAATATGTTTCTGGCGGCTGCGTTTGTGAAAGCGGGGATGGAGACTGGCCCTGCGATGAAGTTGCTTGAGGAGCGCTCGGCGGCGGCAATTCGATTCGACTCGAAGGGAATTGTGTGGCGCCAGCATCGGCTCGGTTGGCCGGAGATAGCGGCGTCGCGCCGCGATTTCTCAATTTCCTTCGGATCGTGCTCGTTCACGGAACCTATTGACGATCTGCGGTCCCTCAGGCTGCTATGAAACCAATCCTCGACGAGACACATGACCCCGCCGCGCAGAGTTGGGTGGAATCGGCCAATGTTGGGGAGACAGACTTTCCGATTCAGAATCTGCCGTTCGGAGTCTTTCGCACGGCTGGTTCGGGATCAGCGCGAGTAGGAGTTGCGATCGGAGATTCCATCGGTGACCTCGGCGCCCTGATAAACGAGGGACTGCTTGCCGAAGATGACGTAGAGCACGCGGGCAATGCGTGTCGATCTGACTCGCTGAATGCGTTGATGGCGCTGGGGCCGGCACCGCGGCGCGCTCTGCGGCGACGCCTGCATGCCCTGCTGCGCAAGGATGCTCCGACTACGGATCGCCAGGCTGCTTCGCGCCACCTCGTGCGCCAAGCCGAAGCTCAGATGCTGCTGCCAGCGGTGGTTGGCGACTACACGGATTTCTACGCGTCCATTTTCCATGCCACCAATGTTGGGAAACTGTTTCGGCCGGACCATCCTCTGCTGCCGAATTACAAATACATTCCAATCGGCTATCACGGGCGAGCATCGTCTTTGGTTGCGAGTGAGACTGCGGTGCGACGGCCGTGCGGCCAGACGCGCGACGGTGATGCAGAACCGCGTTTTGGACCGAGCAAAGCGCTGGACTACGAATTGGAAGTGGGCCTCTTTGTGAGTGTAGGTAACCCCTTGGGCGAAGCGATCGCCATCAGCGCGGCTGAAGAGCACGCCTTTGGTGTTTGCCTGGTGAATGACTGGTCGGCGCGCGATATGCAGGCCTGGGAATATCAGCCGCTGGGGCCGTTTCTGGCCAAGAGTTTTGCGACATCGTTGTCGCCGTGGGTAGTCACGATGGAGGCGCTGGCTCCGTTTCGGACGCGAGCCTTTGCCCGCGCGGAGAACGATCCGGCCCCGTTGCCGTATCTTCTTGACCCGAGCGATCAGGAGTACGGGGGCCTTGATGTGCGACTGGAAGTTTTCCTGTCGTCTGCGCGGATGAGGGAAGCCGGGATGGCGCCTGCGTGTTTGAGCCGAAGCAATTTTCGCGATCTGTACTGGACGATGGCGCAGATGCTGACGCATCACGCGAGCAATGGCTGCAATCTGCGGCCGGGTGATTTGCTGGCGAGTGGAACTGTGTCCGGTGCGGCCAAGGATGCGCGCGGGTGCTTGCTGGAGCTGACGTCGCGCGGTAAGTATCCAATTTCGCTGCCGACCGGTGAGCAGCGGAAATTTCTGGAAGATGGCGACGAAGTGGTGCTACGCGGATTCTGCGAGCGCGATGGTTTCCGGCGGATCGGGCTGGGGAAGTGCAGCGGAGTGGTGTCGCCGGCAAAGGCGGCGCAGCGCACGGTCTGATCAACCTTCGTGTACCCTTGTGTCCTTGGTGGTTCCAGCTTTTTTCTTAACCACCAGGGACACAAGGGTACACGAACGAAAATCAGCACGATCTTCCGGTTCCATTAGGAAATTGGGCGAGCAACGGGTAGTCTTGTTCGGAGGAAAGAGGTCGATGCAGAGCGTTAACGTCCCATCCCACGATGTTTCGACAGCCGATACGGGCTATTCCTACAGAGCTGCACTGACGGTGCTTACGACCCTGTTTTTCATTTGGGGTTCACTCACCTCGCTCAACGATGTGTTGATCCCGTACGTCCAGCACGTCTTCAAGATTAAACTCGCCGCCAGCATGCTGATTCAAACTGCGTTCTTCTCGGCCTATTTCATCTTCTCGATTCCGGCGGCCAAAATCATTGATTGGATCGGCTACAAGCGAGCCATACTCGTGGGACTGATGACGATGGTTGTAGCATGTCTTGCCTTCTACCCTGCAGCGAAACTTCCATCGTTCCCGTTCTTTCTCGCCGCTCTCATCATTTTGGCGACCGGAATCACTGTCCTACAGGTCGCGGCCAATCCCTATGTCGCGGTATTGGGGCCGGCTCGGACCGCTTCAAGCCGTTTGAACCTGTCGCAGGCGTTCAATTCTTTTGGGACAACTATTTTTCCCTGGATCGGCGCTCACCTGATTCTCAGAACGACAACTTCGGCCATAACTCAAAGCGCCTCCCAGGAAGGGGATGCGGTGGTTAAGCTCTATGTATATTTCTTTGCTATTGTGCTACTGCTGATGGCGGTCGCAATCGCATTTTTCAAACTGCCCAAGATGGAGGCCGCAGAGCACCACATCGGCGTGAAGCTCGAAGATTCGGTCTGGAAACACCCAAATCTAATTTTCGGTGCAATTGGGATTTTCGTGTATGTGGGCGGCGAAGTCGCGATTGGGAGTTCGATTGCCAATTACTTGGCACTGGACAATATTGGCCACCTGATATCTCCCGCTACCATCCCGGATGCAGCCGCGCGCTATCATGCGGCCCTGGGATTGGCGGCCCGGTACATCTCTCTGTATTGGATGGGTGCGATGATTGGCCGATTCATCGGGTCGGCACTCTTGCAGAAGATCAAACCGGGGAAACTGCTCGCGATCAGCGCGATCTGCGCCGGTTTGCTCGTCACTGTTTCTGTACTTACGACCGGACACGTAGCGATGTGGACGATTCTGACCGTCGGTCTATTTAACTCGATCATGTTCCCCTGTATCTTTACCATGGGAATCGCCGAACTGGGGCCGCTCACCGGGGACGCTTCGGGCATCATGAATATGGCAATTGTGGGTGGCGCAGTGATTCCGTGGCTCGTTGGCCAAGCTGGCGATCTCATTAACCATCACTATTATCCGGCGATGATCCAGGGAGAGACGAGCTGGGGCCAGGGAATTCAGTACGCCTTGATCATCGCCGCGCTCTGCTATCTGTACATCCTATTCTTCGCTGTCAGCGGATCGAAACCGAACAGCGAACGCTCCGCCAAGGCGTAGCACACAAGAGCCATCAATGTTGGCGGCGTCTGTGGGCTGAGCAGGTCCGACTTCTCGCGCTAAAAGCTGAACATCGCCTGCAATTCGATTTTGCGATTCGCCGCTGCGCTCGAGAATGGACCGCCGGCCAATGCAATCGACTGTCCAAAATTGGGTGAGCTTAGGACTCCCACGGGCGTTGCCGCGTTCACCCTGTTCAGAACGTTCCGTGCATTGACGCTGAACGTCAGGTTGTAGCGTCGGTTGGTTGCCGGCCCCATCCCCCCGAACCCACCGCCGGGTCCGCGTCCGAAGCCGCCTCCTCCACCGCCCCCGCCGCGCGGGCCACCGCCGCCAGGCCTGCCGCCCCCTGGGCCGCCGCCCGGCTGTGCGCCGTTCTTTCCACCAACTTCCGGTCCGAACCCGAACGTCTTCGCCAGCCGCAGGTTAAACGTGAAGTGGGACGGCCCCGTCAGATAGTTGATGGGAATCGGAACGTAGGCACTGGTCGGGATAACGTAGTGAGCGCAAGCGGCAGCCGTCGGAAACGGGCATGCATCCGGAGGATTGCTGCCGAATGCGGGTCGGTCATTGAAAAGGGAATCGTTGCTCAGGTCCTGGCCCACGGTGACGTTGTAGGGCGAGCCGGAAGTGAAAATCATAAATGGACTCACGCGAAACCCATGCGGCAGTCCGACCGTACCTCCCATAAACACACGATTCCTTACATCAAACGAAGCTCGTCCGTAATCCCCGCCCAAGTCATACTGATTCGTCGGGAAGCTTGAAGCGCCAGAGGTGTCGCTGTTCGCGTAGTTCAGGCTGTAGTAGCCGAAGAGGGACAGCTTGGTCCCAGCTCTGATATTGAAGTTGGTGATCAACTGGTTCTGCCGGAGGACTCCATCCGAAACGTACTGGTAGATGGGACCGGCAGTCGGGTCCGGAGGAGGCCCCGACGAGAACGGGGTGCCCGGCGGCGGGGCGTTCACGTTCAGGGACGCAAACTGATGCACGCCGCGCGCATTCAGATACGAAACCGTAACATTCGCGATCTTGGTGACCTGGCGTTCCAGGCTGAAGGCGGTCTGCAGGATGTAAGGCGCTTGCAGCCGGGAATTGATCTGGTAGATCACCTGGGTCGTGGCGGGCAATGTGTTCACCGGCGGCGGGGTCGGATAAGGCGGATCGGACACGACGTATCGTTGCTGTATCACGCCGTTCTGGCGGTCCGCATTCAGAATCAGGTCCTCGGCGAACCGGTCGTAGAAAATGCCGAAGCCGCCGCGCAATACGGTTTTCGGTGCGCTCTTTCCACCTCCGCCGATCCCCCAGGCAAAACCGACGCGAGGGGCCCAGTCCGCATGATCGTGGATCGCGTTCTGGGTTTCAAAGCGCAGCCCGCCACTCAGAGTAAAGTTCGGACGCACCTTCCAGTCGTCCTGCAAATACAGTCCCGCGTCCACCATCGTGACGGGCACGCTGGCCGCCGCTCCGCTCGGTGTTGCATTGATGGAAAACTGGCTCGGAGTGCCGCTGTTGTAGTTCGCGAGATCCGAGAAGGTATAGGTGCCATTGAATCCAGCGGTGGACACACTGATTTCATGCACTGCCCGCACGCGCCCGCCAAATTTCACGAAGTGCTTGCCCAGCGCTACCGAAGTGTAATTCTGTAGTTCGTAATGGTCCTGGTGGTCGGTCTCTGCTCCCGCGCCGCTGCCTCCACCTGTAAAACTCCCAAAGACGTTGATGCCGATCGCCGTGCTCAACGGAGTCTGCTGGCTATTCTCGCGCAGGTACTGGAAGCGGGTCTCATTGACTGCCTTCATTCCCAGGATCTGTGTGTCGCTGATCTGTAGGGTATGTTCGGTGGATGTGGTGTCGTAGCCAGCCTCCGCCAGCGCGGTTCCCCCGATGCCGGCGTTGTCCTGTGTGTCGCGGAAAAACTGGTAGCGGGCCGTGAGCGTATTGGTTGGGCTGACCTGGTAGTCGAGGCGCGGAGCGATGTTGGTGCGCGTCCGCGGGTTAGGCACGCTCTCGCTCAGGCCCAGCGTGGGCGCGTTTACGACTGCGACTTCGTCAATGTTGCGCCGCTGCACGTCGAAGAAGAACGACGCCTTCTTGTTGATCGGCCCGCCGATATTCCCCATATAGATCACCGAGTCGTAGGGCTGGAAGGGATCGGTGTGAGTGACCGGATCGACCTGGAGGAAAGGATTGCGGCTGTTTAGTCCCGAGCTGTTCCCCACGACTGAAACCTGTCCATGAAACTTGTCCGTGCCCGGCTTGGTGAAGACTTCGATTCGCCCGTAGCCGAGTTTGTCGTATTCCGCGGAAAAAGGATTCTGATTGATGCGGATCTCACGAATCGATTCTTTCGGCGGCAGTTGTCCCGCAGTGAATCCATCGATGTAAATCTGCCCGCCGTTGGGCCCGGCGGAGGGGCCGGCGAGTGCCGCCAGGTCTTGCTGTAATTCATCGGGATCGTCGGGGAGCGCTTCAAGATCTTTTCCGCTGAGCACGATGGCGCTGGCATTGCTGGCGGGGTTGACGTCGACTTGCGGGGTCTGCTCCTCGACGTTGACTCTTTCCTTCTCGACACTGATCTCGAGCGCGATGTTGAGCTGCGAGGTCTGGCCGGCGGCTACTTCCACGTCGGTCTGCACAAAGGTGGCGAATCCTTGTGCGTTGGCAGTGACCGTGTATTTGCCGGGCGCCAGATTCCCAATTTCGTAGACGCCGCTGCGGTTGGTTGCGGCCGAATGCGTCGGAACTCCGTTCACAACGATGGACACAGTGGCATTGGTGACGACAGCGCCCGAGGGATCAGTGACCTGCCCGCGCAAGGATGCGGTCGGCGCCTGCGCCAGGGCGGAGGCGGAGAGAGCGATCAGAACCACCAACAAGATGAATGACGAAAACTTCAAACTTACACCCTTTCATTCCAGGCAGATCATCGAACAGAAATTACCAAATTACTGGGCGGCTTCACCTTCGCCACTGGGGGCGCCGAGCGACCACGGTGAAAGAAGCGTGGATGCGGCTCGACTCGGCGCTGCCGTCAGAATGGGCTCGACACCCGAGAGCAGGGTGATCGCAGTAACGGTTCCCGCATCCTCCCCCTGCGTGGAGACGATCATGACCACATCACCTTTTTGCAGATCGGCGAGACTGCTATTGGGCAGCCGGCCTAGAAATCTCTGCAAATCCGGCGGACCGTTGCCGTTCTGCGGTGCACCCGCACCGCGGGACATCTGTGAGCCTGGGCCCGCCGGGGCGCCTCCCATCGATGCTGTGGAGGACGGAGGCCCGCCGCCCTGATCGCCATTTCCGCCGGCGTTGGCTTTCAAGCGCAAGGCGATCCGCTGCGCAAATTCTTGCGGCAACTTTTTCAGCTGCGAATCGGCCGAGACCTTTACTACGACTGGCGCTTTGCCAATGGTGTCCTTCACGGTCATTGTGTTGGATGCCGTGTCGATGGCCGAGATGGCTCCTGCAATGTTACGAAACGATCCGGAGACGATTTCTTCGGCCGTCAGTTCACTGCCATCCGGGTTGCGTGTGCCGCGCGCACGCAGCTGATCTCCGGGCTTGATCTGATCGAGGGGTGACAGTTTCGCATCATCGAACTTCACAGAATTGGGCGCGTAGCGGCGACAGACCGTGCTTTTTGTGGTGTGGACGGCGATATCGTGGGTCGCGCCGAGTCCGCCGGATGAGATCGTGATCGTGCCGTTGGCCGGATCGACTGCACTCACCAGGCCGCCGACCCCGCGTTTTTGCCAGTCTTCGCGCTCGTGCTGTTGCTTCGCTGACAGATCGCCTTGCTTCATGACGATGACCGCGAGAGCGGCGATGGAATGGCCGTCCGCGGAAGCCTGTCCGCGCACCAATACACGATCTCCCGGCTTCAAATCTTGCGCGGGGAGAGGGACAGCATTCTTCAGATCTTTTTCCCCGGGCGGCACGCGCAGGATCTTTGTGGAAGGGGCCAGGGTGGCAGTGATTTCGCCGCCCGAGTCGGGGACCACCGTGATCGAATCGCGCTGGGTGTTCTTGATCGTGCCGACGGCACGCGCGACCTGAGTGTCTCTAGTTGTGGCGGGCTTGGCCTGAGCGCGGCAAAGACCGGCGAGACTCAGAACGGCGGCGGCAACGATCAGAGCCGCATCCGTTCTTCGTTGGAAGAATTGTGCCATGTCTAAATCTAGCATCGCGGAAGACGCAACAATCGAGGGTTTACGAAGTTTTACTCGAGTTTCATTGGGGCGAATCGAGGACTCAGGTGTTCGATCACCGGAGCCTGCGATGCACGGTAGGTCATGTTGAGTGGTTCGGCAGAGGTCCGACTTTACAAGACTTTACTGCGTTTGACCGAGTTTTTACAGAAGGGCTGCAACTCGATAATCGCTATGGGCATCCCTCATGCATAGTGTGAGGACGAGACGATGGCCGGAGAGCCTAAACCTGAATCAATAGTAAACTCTGCCTTGGGAGGTTTGCTGTACCGACTCACGGTAATGTTCCCCAACTGGGCAGGAGTTTTTCTGGTGCCGTACACGCTGCGAGTACGTATGCGATAAGGCTGAATGCGATTGGTTAGCTATCTGCGGAAGTTTCTGGTCTGTGAATTGGTGGTTGGGTTGGCGGGCCTGCCGCTCCTTGCCCAGTCGCCGGAGAGGCCAGAGGCCGCGGCAACATTGTCGGTCGATGTGAAGGTGGTGACCTTGCCCGTCACCGTGCGGGACAAGCACGGCCAGATCGTTCGCAATCTGACCAAAGACGATTTTGCTCTCCAGGAAGATGGCCGTCCGCAGACGATCAAGTATTTTTCGCAGGAAGCCAATCTTCCGCTGACCCTCGGTCTGCTGGTGGATACGAGTCTGAGCCAAAGGAACGTGCTTGATGAAGAGCGGAACGCGAGCCGGAGTTTTCTCGACCAGATGCTCGCACAAGAAAAAGACAAGGCATTCATCGTCCACTTTGATCGAGAGGTGGAACTACTGCAGGACCTGACCTCGTCGCGCGACTTACTTCAGAAGGCACTGGATGCCCTGCAAACGCCGCCACGGGATCGTGAACGATCTGATGACAACGGACAGCCACCGTCCGGCGGTGAGCGAGGCATGCATCGAGGTGGCGGCACGCTGCTTTACGATGCAGTGTTCCTGGCGTCGGACGAGTTGATGAAGAAGCAGCAGGGGCGCAAAGCGCTCATCATTCTTTCCGACGGCGTCGATCGTGGCAGCAAGAAGTCGTTAGAAAGCGCGATTGAAGCGGCCCAGCGCGCCGACGCGGTGGTCTACTCCATTCTGTTCAAGGACACTCAGTCCAGCCGGGGTGGGTACGAGCATCAACGACACGGCGGCATGGGAGGAGGTTGGCCGGGTGGCGGTGGTGGCTACCCCGGCGGTGGTTGGCCGGGCGGAGGCGGCGGACGAGGTGGAAGGGGCGGCGGGCAGCGTCCTTCGCAGGAAGCACGGACAGACGGAAAGAAGATTCTGGAACGAATCTCCAAGGAAACGGGTGGACGACTCTTCGAAGTTTCCAAGAAGGAAACGGTTGCTCAAATCTATACCAGCATTGCTGAGGAACTGCGTACACAGTACAACCTGGGCTACACACCCGATAAACAGGAGTCAGCCGAGGGATATCACAGGATTCAGCTAACGGCAAAAGGCAAAGATCTGTCTGTTCAAACACGCGACGGGTACTACGCCGATCGGTAAGAGCGGTTTGCATCTCGTGGCCAGAACTCCTCGAAAACGCCATTGATCACCCAGTCCCGCCAAGGGCCGGCTGAAAACAGCCCGGGCTTCAGCGCCGGGGATCCAACTCAGGCTGAACCAGTCCCGTCAGGGATGACTGATGTTCGAGGCGGAATGTGCCAGTCAGCCGTGCCTGTGGCACTCGCGAGTAATCTCAGCGCGTCGATCCCGCCATTCAACTGGCGGGCTATTATCAGAGGTCCCTCCAGGACCCGCCGCCTTGCGCCAACTGGGATGTGACCCGAGACAGGCCGTTTCTATCTCAACCGCAACAATCCTTCCTCCGCGAGCCGAGCATCCAGCGGATCGATCAGCCCGTCGATGTTCTGGAGAAGAGCAGTGCCCTCAGCGTTCAGCACGCCCTGCACGAGCGATGCCCACCGCTCCGGCACCTGAGTGAGGAGACGCTTCTCGCCCGGATGAGGTCGCCGCTCAAGGGCAAACCACACATCGAAAAAACTGGCCAGCAAAGCCGTGACGCGGTGTTGAACGCTGACCCCATCTCCGCGCCGCAGCGCGATTTCGATCTGCCGGCGATAGGATGACTGGTTCCGGCGAAGGATCGGCCAATTTTTTGCGATCACAGCGCGTCGGAGCTCGTCCGGATACGCAATGTTGGCACGCTTCTGCAGCTGTTGAAACCAGCCTCCCCGATCAAACAGCGGTTCGGAATGAAGAACGTTGAACCAAAAGCAAGTTGTGTAGCTAATGGCGGCTTCGTGTCTCACCAAGATTCGATCGAGCTGGTCTTCGATCCACGTGGGAGAGCGGTACATGATGTCAAGCCTCAGACCGGACGAGGCATCGACCGCCTCGTCTCCCGGCTCCCAGAAGCGGTTGTCGATCTCCGCATCGTCACCGAGTAGATCTCGGCGGAATTCCACGGGGACTTCGGCGGAGGCATACACGTAGATATCAAAATCCGATTCCAGGTCGCTTGTTCCCCCGCCATGCGAACCGGCCAATACCACGGCGACGACAGACGGGAACTCCGCAAAGCGCTGTGCCAGGTGCTGGAGGTACGGCCGTGATTTCGATTCCATAAGGTCGCGGTGGCGATTTGGCATGTCTCGCTCCTTTCTACTGTCTTTCATCGACTCTGAAAAGGTGGTTACGATTCTCTCCGCGATGACCGGCTTTGCGCTATGCTTGGGAGCCCGGTCGGCAACCCAGTCGGCCAGAAGCGAAGATGAAATTCCCGCGCTCCAGTGGCGTCCTGTTGCACCCAACCTCCTTGCCGGGCGGGTTCGGGATCGGCGAACTCGGGCCTGAAGCTTATGCGTTCGTCGATTTTCTCAGAGCTGCGGGGCAGAAAGTGTGGCAGGTACTGCCGCTGAATCCGACCGGCTACGGGGATTCTCCCTTCCAGTGCTTCTCGGCCTATGCCGGCAATCCTCTTCTGATCAGCCTGGAGAAGTTAGTGGAGGGCGGCGTTCTGGGGGCGCTCGAAGTGCGGGATTCGCCGAACTCGGGCGCAGATACTGTGGACTTTGGTCCGTTGATCCGCTGGAAAATGCCGCTGCTCAAGAAAGCGGCAGAGCGGTTCTTGCGGTCTGCTGTCGGCGATCAGAAGCGGGCCTTCGCGGATTTCTGCCGCAATAACGCGAACTGGCTCGATGATTTCGCGTTGTTCATGGCTTACAAAGACCGGGACAGCAAACTCATCTGGAACCAGTGGCCCGAAGCGGTCGCATCTCGGCGGCCGGACACCCTGCGTGAGTGGCGCGAGCGCCTGCAAAAGGAAGTTCAGGCGAATCAATATTGGCAGTTTGAATTCTTTCGCCAGTGGACGGATCTCCGCACCCATGCGCATCGCAACGGGGTCCGTATCCTTGGCGACATTCCGATCTACGTAGCGCTTGACAGCGCCGATGTCTGGGCCAATCGGGAGTACTTTCGCCTGGATCCTCGGGGCCATCCGCTGCAGGTTGCCGGAGTGCCTCCGGATTATTTCAGCGCCACCGGTCAGCTGTGGGGCAATCCCATCTATGACTGGGAACGGCATAAGCAGACCGGCTACCGCTGGTGGGTTGACCGCTTTCGCGCGGCGCTCCGTTTGTATGACGCGGTGCGCATTGATCACTTCCGCGGTTTCGAGGCTTATTGGGAAATTCCGGCCGGTGAGGTTACCGCGATGAACGGCCGCTGGGTCAAAGGACCGGGCGCCGAATTGTTCAGCGTGCTGCAGCGTGAACTGGGCGAGCTGCCGATTGTGGCGGAGAATCTCGGCGTGATCACTCCTGAAGTGGAAGCCATTCGCGCACAATTCGGGTTCCCGGGCATGTCGATTCTGCAGTTTGCTTTTGGTAACGATCCGCAAGGCCCCAGCTTCCGTCCGCACAACTACGTGCGCGATCTCGTCGCCTACACTGGCACGCATGACAACGACACCACGGTGGGTTGGTGGACCAGCCAGGGCGCCAAGGACAGCACGCGAACTCCCGCCGATGTGGTGAAGGAACATGCGTTCGCTCGTGCTTACCTGGGATTCACCGACGAGCCAATTCACTGGGTGATGATCCGCGCGGTTTTGGCGTCGATCGCCGATACCGCGGTGATCCCCGCGCAAGATCTGCTTGGCTTGGGAAGTGCAGCCCGCATGAACCTTCCGGGCACTCCCAGCGGAAACTGGCGTTGGCGCTGCAAAAAAAATGCGTTCACCCCGGAACTCGCACAGCGTCTGCTGAAGATGGTTACGATGTACGACCGCTAAGAAATCGCAGGCAATTACGGAGAGATTCATCCTCATGGAAAAACCAGCACTCAGCGCATGGCAAATCTCGAACATGAGTTTCGGCTTCCTCGGAATCCAATTTGGTTGGGCGCTGCAGTTGGCCAACATGAGCGCGATCTATGAATATCTGGGCGCGCATCCGGATCAAATCCCGTTCCTGTGGCTGGCCGCGCCTCTGACCGGACTGATCGTCCAGCCCATTATCGGGCATTCGAGCGACCGTACCTGGGGATGGCTGGGCCGCCGTCGTCCCTATTTCCTCACAGGTGCGGTGTTAAGTACGGCGGCCCTTACGCTGATGCCGCGCGTTTCCGCGCTCTGGATGGCTGCCGGTCTGCTTTGGATTCTCGATGCCTCCATCAATATCAGCATGGAACCATTCCGCGCATTCGTTGCCGATCTCTTACCTGAGAAGCAGCGCAACCTCGGATTCACGATGCAGAGCCTGTTTATTGGAGTGGGAGCAGTATTTGCATCGGTGCTGCCTTACCTTCTGACCCACCTGTTCAAGGTCAGTGATACCAGCGGCGCGGCATCGGCTATTCCTTATACCATTCGACTCTCCTTTTCGATTGGGGCGGCGGTGTTCCTGACGGCTGTTCTCTACACAATCGTGACGACCAGGGAGTATCCGCCCGACGACATGGCTGCGTTCGAGAGAATGAAACAGGAACGCTCGGGACTGCGCGAGAATGCGGTCGAGATTTTTAGGTCCATTCGCGAAATGCCCAGGACCATGCGTCAACTCGCGCCCGTGCAGTTCTTCACCTGGCTGGGCCTGTTTTGCATGTGGCTCTATTTTGGCGTCGCGATTGCGCGTAGTGTGTTTGGCGCAGCAACGCCCACCTCCCCTGGGTACAGCGATGGCATCAAATGGGGAGGTGTCTGCTTCGCCGTGTATTCCGGAGTCGATGCCGCATTCGCCCTCTTGTTGCCGTCCTTCGCTAGCACGTTAGGCCGGAAATGGACGCACACTCTTTGCTTGATTTGTGGAGCGATCGGACTGCTCTCGGTCAGTGTGATTCACGACAAATGGTTTTTGATTGGGCCTATGATCGGCGTCGGAATCGCGTGGGCCAGCATTTTGTCGATGCCGTACGCGGTGCTGGCAAGCTCGCTCCCTCCTGCCAAGACCGGCGTCTATATGGGGATTTTCAATTTTTTTATTGTCATCCCTGAGATCATTGCCGCCGCTTTCTTCAATCGCATTGTCAATTTCCTCGCACCCAAGTTGCCGAGTTCGGTGGATGTTCGCCTCGCCATCGTCCTCATCGGCGGCGTTTCGTTGCTGCTGGCCGCACTCTTGATGCAACGAGTCAGCGATCCGGGAGAGAAACAAGCGTAGCCTTTGCCGTTTGCAGGCGCGACGCGGCAGGCGAGACCATCAGCGCGAAGCTTCGAATCGGTAGCCGACGCCACGCAGCGTTTTCAGATAGCGCGGATGCCGCGGGTCCGGCTCGATCTTCTCCCGCAGTCGGCGCACGAACACGTCAATCGAGCGCGGCGTCACGAAGGAGCCTTCTTTCCACACCGCGTCGAGCAGTTGATCGCGGGTAAAGACCCGTCCGCGATGCCGGGCCAGGTATTCCAGAAGCCGGAATTCCCGAACCGTGGTGGGTACGGTGCGGCCCTCGACTCGTACCGTCATGGACGCCGGGTCAATCTCCAAGTCGCCCACTTGAACGACTTCGTGATTGGAAACACCAAATGAACCGCGGAGGGCATTGCGCACGCGGGCGATCAATTCTCGCGGGCTGAAAGGCTTGGTGATGTAGCCATCGCCCCCAACGTCGAAAGCGTGGACACGATCCGGTTCCTGAGTCCGGGCGGAAAGAAAGATGATCGGGGTCCGCGATAGCTGTTGATGCTGCCGAATCTCGCGGCATAGATCGAACCCGCTCATGCCCGGGAGCATGATGTCCAGCAGGAACAGGGAGGGTGGCCGCATCGCCGCAGAGGAGACGACCGGCGCACCGGAAAAGAAAGTGGAGACGTCGTACCCGGCGGTGCGCAGATTGTGCTCAATCAGACGCGAAACATCCGGATCATCTTCCACAACGAAGACCAGGTTCTGAGATCCCGAGTTGTCTGTGACCTCCAAAGGATCCATGAGGGAGACAGTTTTTTATCATTTCGCTGAAGTCCAATCACAGTAGATCGGACATGTTGCCGCAGTGTTGCAAAATTGTTAAAACGCGGTAAATTTCGCTGATATCACCTTGGCAGATTCACGCGTGCCCGGCCACCGGCCCCGGCACGCTGGCGCGACTCGGTCAGATTGTGCTTAAATTCGCGAGTTCATCCACCCCAGGTTTCAAGACGAGGGACTTCATGCACAGAAGACAGTTCGGGTTTGTGGTCTGTTTCTTGTTGCTGGCCGTCGCCAGCCGTGCGGACAAACGCGCCTTCACCATCGAAGACCTATACCGCATTCGCGGAATCGATGACCTGCACGTAGCTCCCGACGACAAGTCTGTCCTGTTCACGCTGCGCACGAATGACCTGGCGAAGGCAAAGAGCATCAGGCACATCTGGCTGATGGACGCCGACGGCAAGAACGCGCGCCAATTTACCTTTGGCGAAAAAGGTGAATCGTCACCCGTCTTTTCCCCCGACGGCAAGTGGATTACCTTCATCAGTTCGCGCGATGGCGACGACAATCTCTATGTCATTTCCACCGGCGGCGGAGAAGCCCGGCAACTTACCAGGATCTCCACCGGAGTCTCCGACCCCCTCTGGTCCCCCGATGGCAAATGGATCGCATTTTCCAGTGACGTCTATCCCGAATGCGCCGCCGACGATGCTTGCAACAAGAAGATCAGCGAGCGCTGGAGCAAGGGCCCGCTCCATGCCCATCAGGCCGATACCCTTCTCTACCGCCATTGGACCCAATGGAAAGATGGGACCCGCACGCACATCCTGCTGGCTGATGTGGCGACCGGTGTCGTGCGCGACCTGACGCCCGGCGATTTTGATTCGCCACCTTTCCAGGTCGGCGGATCCTTACGCTACGATTTTTCGCCCGACAGCGCCGAACTCGCTTTCGATTCTAATCATGACCGCGATCAGGCCTCATCCACCAACAGTGACGTGTGGATCGTCCCGCTTGCAGGCAATCCGCCACCGCGCAACCTCACCGCTGCAAATCCTGCCTTCGATGGGCATCCAAAATACTCGCCGGACGGAAAATACATCGCCTATCAACTGCAAAAGCAACCCGGCTATGAATCCGATCTGTTTCGTCTGGCCATCTACGATCGTTCGACCGGCGCATCCCGTGTGCTGACCGAATCCTTCCGCAACTGGGTCGACTCCTTCCAATGGGCAACCGACTCGAAATCTCTCTACTTCAGCGCTCCGGTCGAAGGCGACAATCCCATCTTCCGGGTGACTCTGGACTCCGGTTCCATTCAGCAAGTACTGGTGGACCGGACTATCGACTCCTACGAACTCTCCCATGACAACCGCGCCATCTTCTACACGAGGCGTTCGACCGGCGAGCCAGTCGAAGTGTTCGCAATGGACGTGGCCGGCGGCAAGTCCTCGACGCCGCAACGCCTCTCTCACTTCAACGACGAAGTCGCCAATGAGGTGGACCTCCGTCCCGCCGAGCGAATGTGGGTGAAGGGAGCCGATGGAGCGAAGATCGAGGTCTTCATCGTCAAGCCCCACAACTTTGATCCGTCAAAGAAATATCCCCTGATTCTCAACGTGCACGGTGGCCCGCAGCAGCAGTGGCAGGATGCGTTTCGCGGGGACTGGCAGGTGTATCCCGGCGCCGGCTACGTGGTGGCTTTCGCCAATCCCCATGGATCCACCGGGTACGGCCAGGATTTTACCGCCGAAATTTCCGGCGACCATGGCGGCAAGGTCTTTGAAGATCTGATGAAGGTCACCGACGAACTCATTAAGCTGCCCTACGTCGATCCCGACCGAATCGGAGCCATGGGCTGGTCCTACGGCGGTTACATGATGGACTGGTTCGAAGGCCACACCAACCGCTTCAAGGCCATCGCTTCGATGATGGGGCTCTTCGACCTGCGCTCTTTTTATGGCGCCACCGAAGAGTTGTGGTTTCCCGAGTGGGATCTCAAAGGCCAGCCGTGGAATTCCGAGCAATACGAAAAGTTCTCTCCCTCCTACTTCGTGAAAAATTTCAAGACTCCCTGCCTCGTCATCTCTGGCGAGCGGGACTATCGCGTCCCCTATACTCAGTCACTTCAGATGTTTACCTCGCTGCAGAAAATGAAGGTGCCTTCCAAACTGATCATCTATTCCAACGCCGGCCACTGGCCCAGTTGGTATGAAATGGCCCTGTACTACACCGCGCACATCGAGTGGTTTCATCAGTACTTGGGAGGAGACGCACCACCCTGGACCACGGAACAGTTCTTGCGCAACGCCGTCTTCGACCCCGCGACCGGTCAGCGGGTCAAGTAAGCGTGACTGAGGATGTAGTTAAATCTCCACTGGCGGCCCAAGAAATAAAAGAGCCCTTCCTCTGCCTCCCTGCATCTCATCACTATCAGGCTAAGTTTGATTCGCCCCATTTTGGGCTGGACCCGCCGAAATTCTCTGCGTCGCCACCTCACAGTAGCCAGCAATCTTCTCAGCAGGAAATTCACAAAGGAACAAGGTAATACCCAATGGAACAAGGAACCGTGAAGTGGTTCAATGACGCGAAAGGCTACGGCTTTCTGAGCCGTCCCAGTGGAGAGGACGTATTCGTCCACTTCTCCGCTGTCCAGTCGAGCGGCTTTAGGAGCCTCTCGGAAGGTCAGGCCGTGCAGTTCGAGGTGGTCAAAGGTCCGAAAGGCCTGCAAGCCGAGAACGTACAGGTCCTGTAAACTGTAACTGACACCCACCCTCTTTGCCGAGGGTGGGGGGTCCTGTTACGCGGTCACCCGGTGACCCCAGAAAAGAGGGCGTTTGCCCAAGCATTTGTGTTTGCAGTGTGGTGGTGAGTTGGCCCTATCCTTCAGTCCCTCCCGGATGAACGTGGCGAATGCCGCGCGGACTCCGATGACGGGATGGCGATGCAGTACGTGCGGATCCACCTTCAGCAGCGAACAACTCCGGGCCGCCAAGGTCAAACCCATCGTGCCTGCCGTCGTCAAGTTATGAGCGCCCACTGCCCGAGGCATTGTCTGCCCGGCTCACACCGGATTGGTATATCCTAAGTCTATGGATCATCTAGGAGTTCTTCAGAAAAGAATCGTGAGCCTGCGGAGTGAGATTGCTGAAATCCACGAACTGAACCAGCAGTATCGCCAGCGAAGGGGCAATGGAACCGCAGACCAGGTGGCTCACGGACTGAGGCATGAACGGCTCCAGGAAATCCAGAAGGAACTCGGTCGTTTGGCCGCCCTCGGCCGCTCCGTGGTCTCGATCAGTGAGGTACGGGAACAGAACCGGGCCCGCCTGGAACTGATCAAGAAATCGCGCGCTTCCTGACGTTTTTTCCCAAAGACACCAAGAACGAGCAGCTACGAGCCAAGCCGCTTCGCAACCGAGCCGTACAACTCAACCGCTTCCAGCAACTGCGCCTTGGTCACGTATTCGCCCTCGGTGTGTGCGACATGGATCGAACCGGGCCCCAACAGCAGCGGTTCGCCCCAGTTCCCGAGTGACGGGACATCGGTGGTGAAGGCGGCGACCATCGTCGGCAGGCCATCCAGCGTTCTCAATCGCATGAACGGAGCCTCGCGCGTGAAATGGACCTCTACGAGTTCGCTGACCGCGTCTGTAATCTGCCGCCGCAATTCGTCCGACGGGCCCACCAACCGATAGAAAAGGTCAGCCTTGGCAAAGTCAGAGATCACGTTGCGGGCGCGCCCACCCTCAATCGTACCCACGTTTTTCGTGCACGGTCCGACATCGGGACTTTCGGGAAGCTTCATCGTGTGCAAACGGTGCAGGGCCTCCACCAGTTTGTCGATCGCCGACTCGCCCAGTTCCGGATAGGCCGAATGCGCCATCTTTCCCCGCGCCGTCAGCTCTACGTGCAGTGAGCCTTTACTGGCGAGCGCCAGCCGGTTATCGGTAGGCTCACCGTTGATCATGAACCGCGACCCGATCGGATGCTGATTAGCCATCTTCGCGCCGATCGAATCGCGTTCCTCGCCCACCAGAAACAGCAGTCCAACGAAGACCCCGGCAGCGCGCAGTTTCTCAGCGGCAACGATCTGCGCGGCAATGATTCCCTTCGCGTCACAGGACCCTCGCCCGTAAACGCATGCGTCGTCCTCCGACGAGGCAATGAATGGAGGCACGGTGTCCATGTGGGTGGAGAAAACGATCTCGGGTCGCGCATGCCCGGGCCACGTCGCCAGCACATTCGCACGCGTGCCTTCGACAAGCATCTTCTGCGCGTCAAATCCGCGCCGCCGCAATTCTTCGTGCAGAAAGCCTCCGACCGCCCCTTCATTCGGAGTCGTGGATTCAATATCAATCAGCCGGCGCGTCAGCGCGAACAGGTCCATGCAGAAACAGCGTAACAGTCGCTGGTCGCTAGTCGCTAGGTGTGCTTTCAAGAATCCACCCGGTGGGTCCCGGAGGGACCTCTGAAAATAGCCCGCCAGTTCACTGGCGGGACTGAGCACGAGGAGAAGGTACGGGAGTGCCGTAGGCACGACTGAAACGTCCGTGAGGAAGGTGAGACCCCAGCGACTAGCGACCAGCGACGCTAGACTGTACTCTTACATCCGTGCTCTTCGAAAACTTCAGCATCCGCTCGCTCTTCCTGAACGGCCCAGTTGGCCGCCTCGAAGCGTTGCTGAATGCCGGATCGCCAAACGCAACTCATGCAGCCGTAGTCTGTCATCCCCACCCGCTCTTCGGCGGCACGCTGCACAACAAGGTCGTTTTTCACACCATGAAAGCGCTCCAGACCTTCGGATTTCCCGTACTGCGCTTCAACTTCCGCGGCGCCGGACTGAGCGAAGGCGAACACGCTGGAGGTGAAGGGGAAGTCGAAGACGTCTGCGCCGCCCTCGACTGGCTCGAGCACGAATTCACGCTCCCCGTAATCTTTGCCGGATTTTCTTTCGGTGCCTCCGTGGGACTCCGCGCCGCCTATGCCGACGACCGTGTCCGAGCCCTCATTGCACTAGGACTACCCGCGGTCGCGGTGGGAGACCGAGTTTATGACTTTGATTTCCTGCGCACCTGTACCAAGCCAAAACTCTTCGTCAGCGGAGCGCGCGACCAGTTCGCCCCCGCCGGAAAACCAGAAGCCCTTGTCGCAACCTTCGCCGATCCGAAAAAACTGGTCCGCATCGAAGCGGGCGATCATTTTTTCGAAGGCCGACTGAAAGAGTTACGCATAGCAATCGAACAGTGGACGCGAGAGACCTTAACGGTTTCGTAGCGCCGGCGCCTCGCCGGCTGTCGGGTGGGCGCCCTCGCCCACCCTTGGTAGCAAGGACGCCGCCGCTGCCTTCTCTATAATCCCCAACATGCCCGATCTCTCCCCCGAGCGCGAGCAGCAATTCCGCCACCTGCGCGACACCGCCCGCGACATCTTCACCTCGGCGCTCAAGAACGCGTCCATCGACAGCGCATTCGCCCGCCATGTGCACTGCGATCGCGGCGTGCTGAGAATCTGCCAAGATCTGTACGACCTACACTCCTATCAGCGCGTGTTTGTGGTCGCCATCGGGAAGGCGGCCCACACCATGACCGAAGCGCTCGTCAATCAAGTCGGAAGCAGCCTCGAGGGCATCGTGGCTTCGTCCCTCGAACCCGCCAGCCAGTTCCACGGTTTCCGATATTTCCACGGAGGCCATCCCACGCCCACTGCCGAATCCATCCACGCCGCCGAAGCGATCCTGAAATCCCTGAACTCGCTCAACGCCGGGTCGCTGACGATCTTCCTGCTCTCGGGCGGGGGATCTTCCATTGTCGAAAAGCCGGCCGACGACGAAATCTCGCTGCCCGATTTGGTCGCAACCTATCGCGCGCTCGTGCACTCCGGCGCGCCCATCGCCGAAATCAACGCGATTCGCAAACACCTCTCCGCAGTGAAAGGCGGACGCCTCGCGCAGGCCGCCTATCCCGCTCACCAAGTTTCCATCCTCGTCTCTGATGTCCCTGACTCCACGCCCGATGCACTCGCCTCTGGTCCCACCATGCCCGATTCCACGTCGATCCACGATTGCGAACGTATTGCCGCGAAGTACGGATTAATCGAGCAGTTCCCGTCCTCGGTTGCCGATCTCTTCCGCCAGCACGCGCTCGATGAAACGCCCAAGTCTGACGACCCTTCTTTCGTCCGCGCCCGCTGGTGGACTGTGCTTTCAAACAAGGTTGCTGTCGAAGAAGCGGTTGCCGCCGCGACCCGCGCCGGGTTCGCGGTTGAGGTTGATAGCTCCTGCGACGATTGGGATTACGAACAGGCCGCCGAGTACCTACTCAGTCGTCTGCGCGAATTGCGTCGCAGCGTGTCGCGGGTCTGCCTGATCTCCGGCGGTGAAGTTACGGTCAGCGTGCGCAACGGCGGCATCGGTGGACGCAACCAACAGTTCGCTCTCGCCTGCGCCGAGAAAATATCGGGCGACGACATTACCGTGCTAAGCGCCGGTACCGACGGCATCGACGGCAATAGTCCAGCCGCCGGCGCTGCGGTCGATGGCAGCACGCTGGCCCGCGCCGGAGGCCCAGAAGGAGTGCGCGCCGCCCTCTCCAACTTCAACGCCTATCCGGCCTTTGTTTCCTTGGGCGATACCGTCCTGACCGGCCCCACCGGCAACAACCTCCGCGACCTGCGGATCCTGTTGGCCTACTAACAGGCCGGGTGGAGCGCCGGGTGTCCTCGCCCGGCCCAGGTATCGGGCCGTTGTTCACCTGTTCATGTCCTTCCGCGCGCGGTAAATTCTTGTAAACCGTATTCCTGCGGCAGCGCCGCTCGCCTTGCTTGCATCCAATGCTGGTAGATTCAGCATTTCGCGGGAGGTTTCGATTGAAGCAGACTCTGCGTGTAACCACACTTCTGTTGTTTGCCTTCGCGGCAATCTTCACGCTCTCCAGCACTGCGCAGGCCCAGAAAATCGACTTCGCTTTCGGCATTAGCACGATAGATGCTCCTGGCGCCAGCGCCGCGGACAGCAATCACTCGCCCGTGTCCCTGACCGGTGGCACCTATCCGGGCTTCAGCGCCGATGTGATCTTCTTCCACGATCTCGGTATCGGCGGCGAAATCTACTGGAAGGGAAGCAGGCGCGATTACGCCGGCGACCCCACCTTCCCCATGCGCCCGATTTTTTTTGACTTCAATGCCGTTTACTCGCCCAAACTCGCCAGCCACACGTATCTTGAACTGGTCGGCGGCATCGGTGCGCAGGATACCCGCATCTACTGTCAAGGGTGCAGTACGAGTATCTACACGAACTATGTCAGCGACAAACACTTCATGGCAGACTTTGGCGTTGGCCTTAAGTTCTACCCCAAAGGCGGCTGGTTCATCCGCCCTGAGGGGCGTCTCTACCTGGTCAACAACAACCAGCTTTTCAGTTCGCCCCGTATCACGCGCTACGGAGTGTCCATCGGCTATACGTTCTAGTACGTAGAGACAAGAGAATGTAGCGCCCGGCACCCTGCCGGCAGTCGCGAGGGCACCCTGACCTCGCAGGTGGGCGAGGGAGGCCCCCATCTCGCTCAAGACAAGCCACCTGCCGGCCCGGCGGCGCTACAAAACTGTTCGAGCCGCGCCTCTTTTCGCATAGTCCACATGCGAGTGGCCCGTTCCGCCTGTCCCGCATTATCATAGCTGCATGAATCTCGGCTTTTCAGAGATGTTGTTTCTGTTCATCCTGGCGCTGCTCATCTTCGGCCCCCGGAAACTGCCCGAAATCGGTCGTCAGATCGGCCGCTTCATGAATGAGTTCAAGCGCGCCTCGAATGAGTTCCGGTCGCAGATCGAGTCCGAAATCAACGCGATCGAAGTCGACGTCAAGCCGCAGATTCTGCCGCCTCTCCATGAGCCGCTGAATTCCCTCGCCAGTCGCATTTTCAACCCGCCCTCGGCTGAAAAGATCGAAACCCCCGCGCCCGCCGCCGAGCCCGCGCCGGCGCTCGAGACGCCTCCTGCGTCGAAAGTAGCGCCGGATGCCTGAAGCAACCGCCTCTTCCCCGGTGAACGATTCTCCCAAAGAAGAAATGCCTACGATGGGTTTTCTCGATCACCTTGAGGAACTGCGGCGGCGAATTATCTACTCACTCATTGCCGTGGGCGTGGGTTTCTTTTTTTGCTGGGGATACGCCGAGCGCATCTACGAAATCATACAGCGCCCCATCATGGAGGCGCTGCACCGGAACGGGTTGTCCGAGAAGCTCGTCTACCTGAACCCGACCGACCCCTTCAATCTGTACATAAAAGTCGGTGCCATGGCGGGACTGTTTGTGGCTTCGCCGTTCGTGCTCTACCAGCTCTGGTTGTTCATTTCGCCGGGGCTCTATCGTCATGAGAAGCGCTATGTCATGCCTTTCATGTTCTCGACGGTGGCACTATTTCTGGCCGGCGGATACTTCGGATACAGGTTAGTCCTTCCACAAGCGCTCGTGTTCCTGATCGGCTATGGTAAAGAATTTCAGCCGATGATCACTCTCGACGATTACACCGGCCTGTTCCTGACTGTCATTATTGGCCTGGGCGCGATCTTCGAAATGCCCATCCTGATCTTTTTCCTCTCTCTCATGGGCATCGTGACTGCCGGCTGGATGTGGCGCAACCTGCGTTATTCGATCCTGGTCATCTTTATCATCGCCGCAGTCCTGACACCGACCACCGACATCCTGAACATGTGCATCTTCGCCGCGCCCCTGGTCGCACTGTATGTGGTGAGCATCGCGATTGCCTGGCTCGTGCATCCCAAGCAACGTAAGAAACGCGCGGACAACAAAAAATCCTAGCCACAGAGGACACTGAGGATCACAGAGAAAACCATGAAACAACGCACCGCCACAACAGGAGTTCGCCAAGCCTTCCTCTGTGCCCCTCTGTGCCCTCTGTGGTTGAGAATTTCCCTCGCGCTATCGCTACTGTTGGCGGTATCGAGTTCGGTAGCCTGCGGGAAGGCCGATCACTCCAACGCCAGCGCCGCGACAAAACCCGAATCTCCAGCGGCGGCGCCAGCTCCGCCCGAAGCCGTCCGCCCCGACACGGCCCCCCTCCCGCAAATCGACGCCAAGCGCGCCTTCCAGTACACCCGGGAAGTCACCGCCTTCGGCCCCCGCTACATGGGCAACGAGAATCACAAGAAACTTGAGCGTTACATCCTGGACCACCTCAAAGGCGATCAGGTCGAAGACGACTCGTTCATCGCCGACACGGTCGAAGGGAAGTTTCCGGTACGCAACATCATCGCGAAATATCCCGGCACGAAGGATGGCATCATCGTCATCGTCGGCCACTACGACACGAATTACCCGCTGCGCGATACCGGATTCGTCGGCGCCAATGACGGCGGCTCCTCCACCGCCATCCTGCTCGAATATGCCCATCACCTGCGCGGGAACAAGCGCGACGGCTACAGCGTGTGGCTGGTGTGGAGCGATGGTGAAGAAGCCGTGCGCCAGTGGTCGGCTACCGACAGCTTGTACGGGACCCGCCACCTTGCCGAGAAATGGGACAAGGACGGAACGCTGAAAAAAATCAAGGCGCTGATGGTGATGGACATGATCGGTGATGCTGACCTGGATGTTCAGCGCGACACCAACTCAACTCCGTGGTTGCTTGACCTGATCTATGCGGCGGCACAGCGCGGCGGCTATCAATCTCACTTCTACGCTTTTCAGGGGGCCATGGAAGACGATCATCTCCCATTTGTGAAGCGTGGCGTGCCCTGTGCCGACATCATCGACATCGACTACGGCTACAACGACGTCTTCCACCACACCCCGCAAGACACCATAGACAAACTCAGCCCTAAGAGTCTCGAAATCGTCGGCAACACCACCCTCGAAACCATTCGCCTGCTCGACCACCGCTAAAGTCTGCGACCGAGTGTGCCGATAGAACACTGAGACACCATGGGCACTCAAGCGCAAGCAGTTCTCGAGGAAAGAAACAGTGCGTGCATCGCGCGCCAGCCGATCCTCACGCAGGACGAGACCGTCGTCGGTTATGAACTGTTTTTTCGCCAGAGCCAGGAAGAGCAGCGCTTCACTTCCGATGCGGATGGCGCTACTTCGGTCATGATTGACGCGCTGAGTGTGCTCGGGTTCGATGTGTTATGCGACGGGCGCCTTGCATTTATCAACTGTAACCGTCAGGTGTTGTTGAAGGATGAGTTGACGTTGTTGCCTCCCGGCGAAGTGGTGGTTGAGATTCAGGAGACTGTTCCCCCGGATGAATGCGTCGTGGCCGCCTGCCAGCAGCTCAAACAGGCGGGATATGCCCTCGCACTGGACAATTTCGGGCCCGGTGACAAGAGGGAACCGCTCGTTCCGTATGCTGACTTTATCAAGGTCGACGTCAAGCAGGTCGCGCCCGACAACGCTGCTGGTCTTGTCGCGCGCTATGCCAGCAAGCAGTGCCGGATGCTGGCGCAAAAAGTCGAGACCCGTCAACAGCAGGTGACGGCGGCAAAAAATGGATTTACGCACTTTCAAGGCTATTTCTTCCGCCATCCGGAACGCCTGCGAGCCCGGCAGATTCCCGCCAACCAAGCCTCCAATTTGCGTCTTCTGCAGGCGGTCTCAAAACAGGAATTGGATTTTGCAGAAATCGAAGATCTCATCAAGCACGAACCGTCGCTCTGCTACCGCCTGCTGCGCTACTTGAACTCACCGCTGCTGGGCATGTCGACGCCCGTCCAGTCCGTCCGCCATGCATTCAACCTCCTCGGAGAGCGCGAACTCGCTCGGTGGATCCGAATGGCCACCACCCTGGTCATGGGCCAGGAAAAATCTTCCGATCTGATCCTCGCCTCCCTGGTGCGCGCTCGTTTCTGCGAACTCATTGCGCCGAAGGTAAAGCACGGAGAGTCGGACCTCTTCCTGATGGGCATCCTCTCCCTGATGGACGCGATCCTCGAAGTGCCGATCGGAGTCGTAATCGAGAACTTGTCCCTGAATCCGGAAACCTCGGCGCAACTGGTCGGCGGGAAGACCGGTGGCAAGACAACCCTTTCCCCCATCTACGATCTCATGATGGCAAGGGAAGCTGGCGACTGGGAGGCAGTGGCCAAGCGGGGGAAAGAACTCGGTTTATCCATCATTTTCGTAAACAAGACATACAACGAAGCCATGCACTGGGCTCGCCAAATCACCAGTGCCATCCGGCCTCAGCCGTCACCAGGAACAAGTAGAATCGTCACAAGCCCCTGAGCGCATCCAATCAAGAGAGCTGAGAGCCAACAACTCCTGCTAGAATTTCTTAGCACCCGTGGCGGTGACTCTGATCGGCTTTGGGGCCGTGAGTGTGTGGGGATCCTGCTTGTTGCAACGAGTTCTTGTCGCTCTGTTTTTGTTCACTTCCATTCCTCTGGTGAGCGCGCAAGCGCCGTCCGCTCCCGGCAAGCCGCTGCCGCCCGGACCGATGCAGGCCAAGGTCAAAGCTGCCTGCACACAGTGCCACAACACCACCCGCATCACCGAGCAGCACCTGACCCGCCAGCAGTGGTCCGACCAACTCGACAAGATGGAAGGTCTGGGCGCGGTTGTTCCAGAATCCGACCGCAATGCAATCCTGGCCTATCTGACCAAGAATTTCGGTCCCCCCAAGGGCGGCGGGAAGACGTCAGTAAAGAAAGCCAGCAGCGCAGCCAACTAAAGTGTGGCGCGGACACTCCTGTCCGCGTCTGCCTGCGTCAGCAAAAACCGATCGACGAGGCGTTCCTGACCGCGAAGGAAGCTATTGTTTCTTAGCGTTCTCAGCGTCCTCCACGGTTAAGTGTTTCTCTGGCCGAAGCAGCGGAAACAGAATCACATCCCGGATCGTATGCGAGTCAGTGAATAGCATCGCCAGCCGGTCCAGTCCCACACCCACGCCTCCCGCCGGAGGCATGCCATACGACAGCGCTCGAATGTAGTCCTCGTCCATCTGGTGGGCTTCTTCGTCACCGCGCTCGCGTTCCTTCAGTTGCGCCTCAAAGCGCTGTCGCTGATCCTCGGGATCGTTCAATTCGCTGAAGCCATTCGAAATCTCCATCTGTCCCGCAAACATCTCGAAACGCTCGGTCCAGTCCGGCTCATCCGGCTTCTGTTTCGACAGCGGAGACACTGCGGTAGGGAACTCGTAAATAATGGTCGGCTGCATCAGGTGTTCTTCCGCGATCGCCTCGAACAAACCGGCAATCGTCTTGCCCACCGGTTCCGCCGCATCGTAAGCCAGGTTGACTCCCGCCGCGCGCACGCGATTCACCAGTTCCCGCACCGAATCATGGGAAGCGAAATCGCTCCGCGACGGCGCCACCCCGGCCTTTTCCGGCCAGAATTTCGAGATCGCCTCCCGCATCGTCATCCGCCGCCAGTTCGCGTGCGACCAGTCGATCTCATCCTCGCCCCACTTCGTCTTCGTGCCACCCGTGACGTCTTTCACCGCCTGTTCAATCGCAGCCTGCGTCGTGTCCAGAATGCCGAGATAATCCGTGTAGGCCTGATAAGCCTCCAGCATGGTGAACTCAGGGTTCCAACGCCATCCGATGCCTTCATTGCGGAAGTTGCGATTAATCTCATACACGCGATCGAATCCGCCCACCGTCAGCCGCTTCAGATAAAGTTCCGGAGCAATCCGCAAAAACAAATCCATATCCAGCGTGTTGTGATGAGTCTTGAACGGACGAGCCACCGCCCCGCCGGCAATCGGCTGCATCATCGGCGTCTCAACTTCCACGAAACCGTGCCCGTCGAAGTACCGCCGCAGCGACTGCACCAGCTTGCTGCGTTTCAAAAAGACCTCGCGCACTTCCGGGTTCATGACCAGATCGACATACCGTTGCCGGTAGCGCAGCTCGACGTCGGTCAGCCCATGCCACTTCTCCGGCAGCGGGAGCAGGTCTTTCGAAAGGAACGTCAGTTCCTCTGCATGGATACTGAGCTCGCCCGTGCGCGTGCGGAACAGATATCCGCGCACGCCAATGTGATCGCCCAGGTCGAGCAGTTTCCAGAGTTCAAAGCCCGCTTCGCCGACCGCGTCTTTCTTGACGTAAATCTGCAGCCGCTGCCCGTCCTGCTGCAGGTGCGCAAACCCAGCCTTGCCCATCAACCGGATCGCCATGATGCGCCCGGCCGCGCGCACCGTCACCCGCGGCGTTTCCAGTTCCTCCGCCGTCTGCCCGCCGTACTCGGCCAGAATTTGCGGCACGGTGTGGCTGAAGCTGTACTTCCGCGGATACGCCGGCTGCCCGAGAGCCTCAATCTTCTTCAGCTTCTCACGCCGGATCTCATAGATATTTTCGTCGAGTGCCAATGAGTGTCCTTGAACGCCGTAGGAATTCGGACTGCCAGAAAACAGCGGGCGAATCTTTGATTATAAACATGCGTTGTGGTCCGTCGCGCCTCTCTATCCCGTGCCCGTCACTTGTCCGGTCCGGCGTCCCAAGTTTCGAGCGACCTGGGCACTGCACGTTGAGCCGCCACTGGCTCTCCGGAGAGCTATACTGCTGGATGTGAACAGCTGGGGCGCCCGGCCATCCCCCGCCCTTTTTTTGGTAGAAGCCGCCGATCACCCCCGTGACCAACCGTGTGAGCAAGAATCCACGGGATGGAAAGACGTTCACAAAAGACCCGGCCGCCATCCTCGACCGCCAGTACGAACAGAGTTTCGTGTGGCCTACAAAGAAGAGACAAGGCATGAAGGGAGAGAAACGATGAATCGAGTTGCGATCTGCGCAGGGCTCCTGTGCGGCATGGTCAACGCTGGCTTTGCTCAACAACCGTCTGCAAACAACGATTCCGCTGTTTGCACCTTTCAAGATGGCAAGCAAGTGAGCGTTCTGTACACGGAAGAATCAACCGCAGGCCAGGAGTTACCTGCAGGGAAGTTGTGGACACCGGGTAAGACACCGATGCTCTTGTTTACCGAGGCAGCGCTCTCAGTGGGTAACTCGGAGATCCCCATCGGCGCCTACAGCATGTACTTTATTCCGCAAAAAGATAGTTGGACCCTGGTCTTGAACAAGAATGTTACCGCCGGCAGCAAATATGATGAGCATCAGGACTTGTTGCGCGTCCCGATGCAAATCGGTCAGGTCAGTGAACCCGACAAGCAGTTTCGAGTGTTGTTTGGGCGTCTATCACCGAAGGTGTGCAGCCTGCGCATGTACTTCGGCAAGACCGGAAGCTGGCTGGAGTTCCAGGAGAAGTGATCCGGCCATTCCGCTTTTTCTGCGGGAGAAATCAAATTGCACCGCGAAAGGGCAAGGGCACGAGTTCCAGAAAGTGCGGAAAAACTGTCATTCGCGCGGGTGTTGGGAAGGGCACCACTTCACAGCTTGCGGGAAAACGCAAAGTTGCACTTGTTTTTGGGTGGCGCAGCGCTTCAGCGCTGCGATAGAGCCTTTGTTTCCATTGGCGGCTTTAGCCGCTGAGATCAAGATATCGGTCGCGAAAGAGTTTTTCTGCAGCCTCCTCAGTCGGCCATTAAGTCATCGAAGACGTGTCCGCGCTCATAGCGCCAGAGTTGTGCTTCTTGCCCCTTCTGCGACTCTCTCCACAGCCTCTTTCCCTCGCGCCGCCAAGCCGGCATCGTTGGATTCCTAATCATGCTCGCCATCGCATCCCTGCGCTTGGATTAGAGGCCGCCCTTTCGTGCCTTACAAAAGGATGATTCCGACTGCCCCCTCCTCCTCTTCCGGGCGATAGTTGAATCAGGGACCATCTCCCCGCACCATGTCCGCCCACCCCCAGACCGAACCCCACAAAATCGGGGCCGTCATTTACCTTGCCAGCAACCGCCCTTTGCATGTTCCGGACCTTCTCAGCGAATTCCATCGAAGCTGGCCCCAGGGACTGCTGGAGAAAACCGGCAAGGAACTTCACCGCGCCTTCTTCCGATCGGGCCAATCCAACTTTGCCCTCGAACTGCATCACACGCCGGTTCCGCAACCCATCACGGATTCGGTCGTCCGCGCGACGCTGCACTGGCCAACCGCCGGTCCGGCGCTCGCTCTTCACCCGGCGCACCTGGAAGTCGCCGGCTCCGCGGAACGTCGTGGCGGCCTCACGCTGGCCCGCGATCTTACCCGAGCTATCGCCGCTCTGGTCTCCGTCACCGACGCGCTGGCCGTTTGCTGGCTCAATGGGTCAGCCCTGAACCCGGCAAAGAAATTTACGGTGACCGCCCGCGAAATGCTTGATACCGGACTCTACCCGCTCACGCTGTGGGTCGCGGCGCGTTTCAACGCCGAGGCCGGTGCTCTCCACACCAAGGGAATGACGCAGTTTGAAGCGCCCGAGATCTACCTGGCCCGGCAACCCGATCCCGCCCCGTTGATGGTCGAATACCTGTTCCAGGTCGCGCAGTACGTTTTGACTTCGCATCACCAGATTAAGGACGGAGAGAAGATGGACAGCCCCCACGGCACGATGAGAATCAAGTCGACCAACGGTGGCGATCAGGAAAGAAAAGTCCTGATCCTCGAACCCGCCCACGGCTGACCCGAGAAGGGAAGGACGCGAGTCTCACTCGTGCCCTCCTGCTACCAGGAAGCCGTCTCCATTTGAGAGGCTGTTACGAAACTCACCTTGTGGTGGTGGCGGTGGAAGAACAACCAAAAAGATCAGCCCCGGAGGGGGCGATCGAACTTAGCCCAGCGCTTCAGCGCTGGGAAAGTGGGAAAGATCAGTCAAGTCCCGGAGGGACGACCGAGTTTCGTAACAGCCCCATCTGAGGGGCGGGCTACAGATCGTTCCTTTGTCCCCACGACCATTAGAGGCGCATAAGCACAAGCCTGAGACCGTTCTAATTCGTGACACTCTTCACGGATTGGGGACAGTCTTCAGATTCCCATTCTGGTTGGTGCGCTCCGAACCAACTGCATTTCATAGAGATAGATTAGGTTCTGATAAGGGCGTTCTAATTGCATTGAAGTCTGCGTCAGGAAAAACAGCTTGACCGCCCTCCCCCGGGCTGATCGTGCAATTTGGTGCGCTCTCTCGAGGAGCGCACCTCAATCTGCCCGAAACAGACCGTTCGATTCCAGCAAAATTGCCTCAAACAGACTATGGAAAACAATATGGCAGTATTTTCGAAGGTCGCAGCCAGGTCCGATGCGGCGCGTGCCCACGCCGTTCAAGTGTTGGTGGCGGAGGACGATGTTCCCCTCGCCCACTTTCTTCAACGTGGGTTGCAGGGCGAGACCTACGCGGTGGATATCGTTCACGATGGCGAAGCAGCCGTCCAGGCGACCACGGGCAGCAAGTACGACTTGTTGATCCTCGATTTGAACCTGCCCAAGCTTGACGGCGTTTCCCTACTGAAACAAGTCCGGCCTCTTAACCCACACCTGCCCATCATGGTGTTGACGGCGAGGAGCGGCCTGGAAGATCGCGTCATGGCGCTCGACTCGGGAGCGGACGACTGCCTGATTAAGCCGTTTTCCTTTCAGGAGTTGACCGCCAGGACCCGTGCCCTTTTGCGCCGCAATAGCCACCGTTCCATGGGAACCATCCAGGTATCCGATCTGATATTGAACCGGGACGAACTTCGGGTCGAAAGGGCCGGCAAGAGGATCGATCTCACGGCCAAAGAGTTTGCCTTGCTTGAATACCTGATGATGAATGCGCGGCGTCCAGTGACCCGGGCCATGATCATGGAGCACGTGTGGAAGGCCGCTTACGACGACGCTAAGAACCTGGTGGATGTGTATGTGAAGTACGTTCGGGACAAGGTCGATGCCGACGCTCCGACCAAACTGGTGCGTACCATCCGGGGTGTCGGTTACGTCCTGTCAGACAACTAGTTCTGGTTTCAAGAATCGGTTTTGGGCAGGGCACGGCTTCACAGCTTGCGGAAAAACTCCGATTCGCACAGGTTTTGGGACGGGCAAGGCTTCAGCCGTGCCGCTCAGAGCCGAAAAAATGAGCGCTTTAGCCCCCGAGGGTCGCTTTCCTGAACCCTCAAAAGTTTTGAGATCGTTTCCGGGGAGAGGTGAGTGATGTCATTGGATGTCGCAAATCGAGCATCTTGGAGTGCGATTGATCGGAAGGTCGCCGGTGCGGTGTCGCGTGGCCTGCACGACGCTGCCCAGCCTTTAACAGTGCTTCAGGGCTTGCTCGAGCTAATGCTGCAAGCTAAATCCGAGAGCGACCACAAAGGTTCCGTAGTCCACGCCATTGAGCAACTCCGGCGAGTTTCGAATTCTTTTGACCATCTTCGTCGCCTCATCCGCTTGCAGGAGCCTGCCGAAGATGTTGTAGAAATCACAGCCTCCGCCCTCGTGAAAGAAGTCGTGCAGGAGCTACAAACCAGCTTCGTAACCAGTGGGGTCAAGTGTGTGGCAAAAGCTACCAATGCAAAGATGGGCGAGGACCTCGCTGACCATGCGATCAAGGTTTCGCGCAGCCGGACAACTTTGGCGCTTCGCCTGGTCCTAACCACCCTGCTCAGCCGCATGCAAAGCGGAGACAACTTGTCCGTATCGATAGAATCCGCCGGCCCCAATGTTGTGGTTCACATCCTGCCCGAAACGAACTGCCGCATGGAACCTGACGCCATGAGCGCACGTTTCGATCTCGCCCATACCCTGGTCGTCAGCACGGGTGGTGAGTTCCGGCGAGGTCGCGTTCCATGCTCGATGGATATATTGCTGCCGAGCGCCTCGATCGTGGCTGCCAGATCAAATACAGAGAAAATGAGGAGCATGCATGTCTAGCGCGGCAACATCGCAGGCGTTACTGGCGGATCACGGCCCTTGCAGAAGTCAAGTGGGTCTGCTCATCGTAAGCTCGAATCACGAGCTACGTCGCGAACTCCTCTCCAGCTTGCAGTCCGATCTCTGGGACTTACAGGAAGCCGTTAGCGGTGCGGAAGCTTTGGAGAAGATCCACTCCGATAACGTTACCCTCGTCATGCTGGATCCGAGGCTTCCGGACCTTAGAGCAGAAGACTTCAGAGACATTGTTCAGTCGCAGTATCCGGCCGTAACCATCGTGCCTGTAAATCCCCACACCGGTCAGCCGGTCATGGCAGCCCCATCTCCGGAGTCGATCTGCTTTGAGGTCGTACGCAAAATTGAGCGCGCCGCTCCCCTCCGCCTGGGAGTCGCCAAGCCGGCTCCCTTTCTGGAAGGCGAGAAGACTCCGCAAACCGACTTGCCGGGCTTTGTCGGTGCCGCGCCCTCGGTGCAGCGGCTATATTCCCTGGTTCGTTTGGTAGCGCAGCGCGACACCACGGTGGTCATTACCGGCGAGAGCGGTACCGGCAAGGACGTCGTCGCGCGCGCCATACACCAGTTGAGTTCCAGGCGCCTGAAACCCATGGTCGTGATTAACTGCGCGGCCATTCCCGAGGCGCTTCTGGAAGCCGAATTATTCGGATTCGTAAAGGGCGCCTTCACGGGCGCCGTGCAATCCAGAATTGGCCGGATTCATGCCGCGCAGGGCGGAACACTGTTTCTGGACGAAATCGGCGAGTTGCCTCTTGGTTTGCAATCAAAACTGCTGCGCTTCCTCGAACAGGGAGAAGTTCAGAGGCTGGGAAGCACCGACACGTTTCGGGTCGACGTTCGCATCATCGCGGCGACCAATTCCAATCTGCGGCAGCTCGTGCAGCAAAGAAATTTTCGTGAGGATCTTTTTTACCGGCTTTCGATTTTCCCGATTGAACTGACCCCCTTGCGAGAGCGCATGGAAGATCTTGGGTTGCTGACGCAAAGTTTTCTCGCGAAGTTCTGTCCCCAGAACGTGACCCTCACCGCCGAAGCGGTCTCAGTGCTCCAGCAGCACACCTGGCCCGGCAATGTTCGCGAGTTGAGGAATGTGATTGAGAGGGCGACAATTCTGATGGAGCAGGACCGTGAGATTCGCCCCGAACATATCATTATCTAAACCAGTCGGCGGCGAACGGGTCGATTCACGGACCGGATAACCAGTCTGTTCCAGTAGACAGGCTGTGAGCAGCCCCGCAACTCGCGTGCTCTAACTTGCCCGCTTTTCGCAGAGAACTGTTGACAGCGCTGCCAGCAACGAGTGTCTGGTGAATGGTTTTTCAATCAGCGCGACGCTGGGTTCCATGGCTCCGTAGCGAGCGATCATATCTGGGGCATAGCCCGACATCAGCAGAACCTTCATCTCGGGTCGTAACGCCCGCACTCGCTGGGCTAATTCTCTTCCGCTCATTCCCGGCATGATTACATCGGTCAGAACGATATCGATAGCCTCCTTATGCTCCTCTGCCAGGCAGATTGCCATCTCGGCATTGGCTGCCTCGAGCACTTTATAGCCGGCGCCTGCGAGCAGGGCGACCGTCAGTGTGCGCAGGGAATCGTCGTCTTCCACAACCAGAATGGTCTCTGATCCGCCGACAGACGCAAGTTCAGCGACTGGACTGGCCATGGATTTGGGATACGCCTCGACCCGCGGGAAGTAGAGCTTGAACGTAGTTCCTGCCCCTGGTTCGCTGTACACCCAGATGTTTCCGTTGCTCTGCTTCACGATGCCGTATACGGTCGACAGTCCAAGCCCTGTGCCTTGCCCTGGCCCTTTGGTCGTGAAGAATGGCTCAAAGATGTAAGCCATCGTTTTCTCATCCATGCCGCAGCCCGTATCGCTGACCGAGAGCATGACATAGCGGCCCGGAGACATGGCCGGCGCATTGGCGCCCACGTAGCCCTCTTGCAGATCGACATTCGAGGTTTCGATGATGATCCTGCCTCCGGTCGGCATCGCATCCCGTCCGTTGACGACCAGGTTCATCAGAATCTGCTGCACCTGGCCGAGATCGGCCTCAATCGAACCCAGACCGTCGCCGGCTTTGAAGGTCAGCGAGACGTCCTCTCCAATCAATCGCAGCAGCATGTCGTTCAGATTGTTCACCACCGAGTTGAGGTCGAGCACGCGCGGGAATAGGATTTGCTGCCGGCTGAAGGCCAGCAGTTGCCGCGTCAGCGCAGCCGCTCCCTTCGCCGCCTTCTTGATCTGGGAAAGATTCCTGGCCACAGGGTGTGACGGATCGAGGCGCTCCAGCGCAAGGTCGCTATAACCCATGACCACGCTCAGCACGTTGTTAAAGTCATGGGCCACTCCCCCGGCCAGGCGGCCAATGGCTTCCATTTTCTGCGCCTGACGGACCTGCTCTTCTAATTGCTTCGTTTCGCTCACGTCCTGCGTGATCGCCAGCACGCAAGTCAACCCGTCCAGTTCGATCAATTCGGCGGAGACGCTGACTTCCCGGATCTGGCCCGACGACGTCCGGATGCCGTTAGGAAGCCCCTTCACAGTGCCCGATGCCCAAAGTCCCTGGAGCAGGCGCGAGCGCTCCTCAGGCTCCACCCAGAAACCAACTTCCACGGCCGTGCGGCCGATCACATCCTGGCGTTGCAGGTTCAGCAACTGGAGGAACGCATCGTTCACATCCACATAACGGCCCTCGTCGACGGTGCTGATGGTGGTCGCCAGCGGGCTTGATCGAAATGCCTTTGCGAATCTCTCTTTCGATTTGCGAAGGTCTTCTTCCGCATGCACTTCGTCGGTGACGTCCCGGCAGTTGACTGCTACAGCCTCCACATCACAACGATCGAGGAGATTCCGGGCCCTGCCTTCGAGGAGCCTCCACGTACCATCTTTCCGGTGTACGCGGGCGCGAGCAGTGATCGTCTCTTCGCCGTCTCGAATCAATCGCTCGCACAGATCCTGAAGTGCAGGTTGGTCCTCCGGATGGATCAACTGAACGGCACAATCCCCGATTAGCTCTTCGGGTTTATAGCCAAGCAACGGTTCTGAAGCTGCGTTGCAATAGACGATCTGCCCTGCACTGTCCAGTAGCAGGACAAGGTCAGCGCAGTTCTCCAGGAGCGCGCGAAATCTCGCCTCTCCGTTCTGAACCAATGACAACATTTCGAACCTCTGGCTGGCGTAGGGCACTTGCAGCAGTAAGGAGCAAGCATCAGGCAAGAGAGAACTGCATGCTGGAGGTCCATTCCAGCTCACGAAGTGCTTTCAAGCGGACGCCCAAGTCTTGCTCGGGGGAGAGCTGCGTCTTGGGTTGGTACGTCGTCCGCTCTTTCCTAACTCTCAGTCACTGAAATCGGGTTGTCAATCTGCAATACTGCTTAGCGGCCCTTGTGGAGAATACCTATAGGATCGTCCGACCGTACAAAGCGGCTTGCGCCTCTACAGAAGAGGCAGTAGGGTCGAGCCCTTCCTGCCCGTTAATGGCCAGGACGGCAAGCGAGGTTGGGGCGGGTCTTCTGCTCAACAACTTTGGTCGTCGCCCTAGGAGACGTGGCGTTTGGCGTGCCCTTCCGGATGGGAACTGTCCTGCAAGAACTCCGGCTCTGCCTTTGATCTCGGACCCAAAACGCGGGATCCGGCGCGCATCCGGTTCAGCATCTGGTACACGGTGTTTCGGCCTACGCCCAGGATCTCCGCCGCCTTGGCCTTGTTTCCCCCTACCTGGTCCAGCACTCGCATCAGGTAACGCTGCTGCATGGCCTCGAGCGTCAGAAACTCTTCCCCATCATTTCCGATACTTGCCGCCGGAGCGCGTAAGGATGCCGGCAGATCCTGCAAATCGATGACATTGCCGATCGCCATAATGCAACCGCCGCTGATGACGTTCTCCAGTTCGCGCACGTTGCCCGGCCAGCTGTGCGTGGCCAGCCGCGTCTGCGCGCGCCGCGTGATTCCGGTCAATCGCTTTTCGTACAGAGTTGAATACTTTTCCAGAAAATGTCTTTGCAGCAGGGGAAGATCTTCTTTTCGCTGTGCCAAAGGCGGAGTCGAAATCTCGACCACTGACAACCGGTAAAACAAGTCTTCTCGAAACTGGCCTTGCGCTACCATTTTTCGCAAATCGCGGTGGGTGGCGGCAATGACCCGCACATCCACTTTGTGCGGAATCGGCGATCCGATCCGTTGCACTTCGTGACTCTGAAGAACGCGCAACAGTTTCGCCTGAGCGGACAAGGATAGCTCACCCACTTCATCCAGGAATACCGTGCCGCCGTTGGCATACTCGAAGATGCCATGCCGATCCTGCGTTGCCCCCGTGAAAGCGCCGCGCACATATCCGAACAATTCACTCTCGACCAGGCTCTCCACCAGAGCCGAGCAATTGCAGATCGCGAACGGGGCGCCGGAGACCGGGCTCAACCGGTGCAGGGCGCGCGCCACTAATTCTTTCCCCGTACCCGTGGGACCGGTCAGCAGCACCGAACGGAAGTGCGGGGCGATCCTGCGGATCTTCGTGAACACCTCCAGCATCAGCGGACTCCGCCCGATCATTCCTTCGAATTGGTAGGCTTCGATCATGTCCTGATCCAGCCGAGAGGTCTCGCGGCGAGTATCAGCCTCCGCCACCAGGGCCCGAACGCGCGTTCTCAGCTTCTGCACATCGATCGGCTTCGGAAGATAATCGCAAGCGCCCCTGCGGATCGCGTCCACCGCCGACTCGGTGGAGTAGTAACCAGTCATGAGAATGAAATCGATTGCCGGGTCGTTGGCCAGAACGCGATCGAGGAGTTCGAGACCGTTCATGCCGGGTAATACAAAGTCGGACAAGACGATCCGCGGGCGCACCTGCACAAACCGCTCCAGCGCGGCTTCAGCGCTGGGCGCCATGAAGAGCTGGACTCGCTCTTCGGCTAATGCGTCCTGGACGAGTTCCAGGTTCTGGGCGACATCGTCCACCACCAACATTTTGATCCGTGGATCTTTCTCAATTGACATTACGCCCTTGTTCTCCGGTACCGTCTGCGGTGTTCGCAGCAGGGCCGGCGGTGTAGGAATGAAATACGAGATACTTTTTCGCAAACTGCTACAGTCTAAGTTTTTCAAGAGTAGAATCAGATTAGAATCCGTAACAATACTCATGAGAGGTTGTGGAGAATACCTCTCGTATCAAAATCGTGCGGATTAGGTTGTGTGTGATTCCAAATTCGGGACCCCGCGACCGGCTTCTGGCGAATGCTCGGAGGTTCTGGTATGGGCACGGCTTCGATATTGATTGCGGATGATCATGCGCTCGTTCGTCGTGGTCTTCGCGCCTTACTCGAGGCCCGGCCGGGGTGGAAGATTGTCAGCGAAGAAAGTAATGGCAGGGAAGCCGTCGACAAGGTAATAAAGCTTCAGCCCGATGTGGCTATCCTGGACATCAGCATGCCTGACCTGAACGGTCTGGATGCCGCGGCCCTCATCCTCAAGGCCAGACCAGAAACCCGCGTCCTGATCCTCACCATGCATTCCGCGGAAGAGTTGATCAAGAAAACTCTCACCGCCGGGGCGAGAGGCTACGTCTTGAAATCCGATGCGGAACGCGACCTCATCACCGCGGTCGAGGCGCTCTTGCAGGGCAGGACTTTCTTCACTTCGGCGGTTTCCGACGTGATCCTGGACAACCTGCGGGGAGAGGCCAGCCGGCCCGGGGCGGCGCGCAAACCGAAGGATCGTCTCAGTCCGCGAGAGCGCGAGATTGTGCAACTGCTGGCCGAGGGCCGCAGCAACAAAGAAGTCGCCGCCGCACTGAACATCAGTACACGGACGGTGGAGAATCACCGCGCGAAGGTCATGGACAAGCTGAAGCTGCATTCCCTCAGCGATTTGGTCCGTTACGCGATCCGCAACAACATCGTCGAAGCCTAAGACCTCTGATCCGCGCGGGTTTTGGGAAGCGCACGACTTCACAGGCTGCGGAGAAACTAGAAGTTGCACTTGATTTTCGAAGTTGCACTTGATTTTGGGTGGCGCAGCGCTTCAGCGCTGCAATAAAACCTTTGTCCCATTGGCGGCTTTAGCCGCTGAGGTCAAGATATCGGTCGCGAAAGAGTTTTTCCGCAACCTGTTCAGCGCTGGGAAATAAGGTCCCTGCTTTTTTCGAGTCTGTTACGAGAATCCTTAGTGGTTGGATCGGTGGAAGCGCAACCGCAGAAATCCAGCCCCGGAGGGGCGACCAAACTTAGCCCAGCGCTTCAGCGCTGGGGAATGGGGAAGAAATGATTCAAGTCCCGGAGGGACGACCCAGTGTTTCGCACAAATGAAAAGCCGGGCGTCCCCCGCCCGGCTTTTCATCACCTACCACAACTCTAGTCCCCAGAGGGGAGAAGCATTTCTTCGGGACCCATAATCTCCGAAACGAGGCTAGACGGGCACTCGCCCAAGATCGGCTGACACGCTGCGTCCGGACCGTGTTGCGGCCGCACCTGCAGCTTCATTTCAGCAAACTGCTCGGCTTCGGTCGACCCCGCAAGCGCCGTCACCGATGAAGCTCCACTAGCGATCACCTGCGTGAGCGCGTCGAAGTAGCCAGTACCCACGAAGCGCTGGTGCTTCACTGCCTCGTAGCCGTGCTGGGTCTCGCGGCTGAATTCTTTCTCTTGCAGCCTGGAGTACGCCGTCATGCCGGCGAGCTTGTAACCACGCGCCAGTTCGAACATGCTCAGGTTCAAGGCATGGAATCCAGCCAGGGTCACGAACTGGAACTTGTACCCCATCTTGGCCAACTCGGACTGGAAGCGAGCGATGGTGGCATCGTCCAGGTTCTTCTTCCAATTGAACGACGGCGAACAGTTGTAGGCCAGCATCTTGCCCGGAAACTTGGCATGCACCGCCTCGGCGAACAGGCGTGCTTCGTTCAGATCGGGATGTGATGTCTCGCACCAGATCAGGTCGGCGTAGGGCGCATAAGAAAGAGCGCGTGCGATGGCTGACTCCAGTCCGCCGTGAATGCAGAAGAAGCCTTCGGTGGTTCTTTTGCCGGTGAGGAATTCACGGTCGCGCGGATCAATGTCGCTAGTCAGCAGGTGTGCGCTATCGGCGTCCGTGCGGGCCATGATGAGTGTGGGCACGCCGAGCACGTCCGCGGCCAGCCGGGCCGCCACCAACTTCTGGATGGCTTCTGAGGTTGGGACGAGAACCTTTCCGCCGAGGTGTCCGCACTTCTTCGCCGAGGAAAGCTGGTCTTCAAAGTGTACGCACGACGCACCCGCTTCGATCATCGCCTTCATCAATTCAAAAGCATTCAGAGTGCCCCCGAATCCAGCTTCGGCGTCGGCTACGATGGGAGCGAACCAATAGGTGTCGCTCTTTCCGTCCATGTGATGGATCTGGTCGGCGCGCATCAGCGCGTTGTTAATCTTGCGAACCACGTTGGGAACGCTGTCGGCCGGGTACAGGCTCTGGTCGGGATACATATGACCGGCGTCATTGGCGTCGGCTGCGACCTGCCAACCGCTCAGATAGATGGCCTTCAACCCCGCCTGGACTTGCTGGACTGCCTGATTGCCGGTGAGGGCGCCGAGCGCCGGCACATACGATTCGTGATGCAAGAGCCACCAGAGACGTTCCGCGCCCAGACGCGCGAGTGTATGTTCGACCTGGATCGAGCCCCGCAATTTAATGACGTCTGCGCTGCTGTAGGGCCGCTGCACGCCGTTCCAGCGGGGGTCGGATTGCCAGTTCCAGGTCATCTCTGAGGTGGATAAGTTGCGCATGTGGGATCGGTCCTCCGTTCGTACGGATACCAGTAAACCCATGGCAGGCGCATGGTGGCAAACCGGGTCATCCATATCGGTCAACTAGTCCTTTTTGTCCTAGTAGGGCAGTGGGCAGGTGGCATATGATTGCATTGACAAACGTAAGCCTTGCTAATGGAGCGCCGGGCGCGCACGCCCGGCCGGACGGCGAGATGATGATGACCAACACTTCCGCCGAGATCTCGGATGAGTTTCTCGCACAACTGAAGGAAGACTTGGTCTGCCGCCGCGTGGGCCGCGGCATGGCACGCCTGGAAGAACATCGCCATCTCCTGACCTCGTTCAACCCTGAAAGAAAGAATGCCGGCCTCTTCGCCGGCTATCTCGCCCAGTGGGTCGACATCGGCTTTCAGCGGGCGGGACTGGTCAAGGACATCGTCGCCCGCTTCTCCCAGCCCGTTCGCGGGCGCTTACCCTTGCACGACTATCTGCACCTGCGCATGGCCGAGGGAATGGTAGCGATGTCGGGGGAGTCGAAAGACGAGGCCATCCAGCACTTTGATTTTGTTCTGGGACTTGAGCAGGAAACCGCCGATAAGGAACTACTAGCCATCGCGAATTTCTGGAAGGGCCGCTGCCTGCGCATGAAGGGAGAGTACGATCAGGCTCTAGCCTTCGCGGAGAAGGGCAGAACCCTGGCCTCAGAACTAGGCCACGCGCCTATGGCGGCCGTCATGCGAGTGCTCGAGAGCTGGCTCTGGTTTCAAAAAGGGGACGCGGAGCAAGCCGTGGATATCTTGAAAGAAGCCGAGGCGATCCTGAGTAAGACCGACGACTATCTGACGCTGGGCAACATCCATTCATCCTACGGTCGAATTGCCGGTCGTCAGCGGCGCTTTCAGCACGCCATCGACAACTTTACCGCGGCCATCGAGCAGTACAAGAAACTTGATCCGCGGCATCGGAACATAGCGCGCTCTCTCAACAATATGGCGAACGTGAAGCGCCTGATCGCATTGCAACTGCGCCGCAAGATCGATACCGACGCGGCCCGCCGCCGCAAGGCTGCCACCCGCGGCCGCGCCAGCAACGGCGATCGCAAGCTACTGTATCGCAATCGTTTTGAGCAGCTTCGGCAAGAGGCGCTGGCCGATCTGGGTGAGGCTGCAGCCATCTACCAGCAGTACGGAAATCACCACGGATTGGGCAGCGTGCACTTGAACTACGGCTATCTCCACCTGGATAACGGAGATCTGGAGAAAGCCGACGCCGAGGCGCAGACCGCTTTTCGTCTCGCAGAAGAGAGGCGGGACTACATTCTGATGGCGCGGGCCCGGTTGCTGCACTGCATGATCGAAAATGCCCGCGTGGAAGAAGGGATCGGCGAGAGCACCGAGCCCGGCAGCCACGCCCGCCTCGCACAAGACTGCGCCCAGGAAGCCATCGAGCTGGCAAAACATACGCAGAACCGCCGTCTGCTCGCCAACGCCTACGTCTGGCAAGGCTTGACGTACTGCAATCGCTTTTTCGACGATCCCGAATCGGCGCGCCGCTGTTATGACCAGGCTCTCACACTTTCCAGGGGCGACCATGCCGATAGCAGCTGGGAAGATCTCGAGACGCTGAAGGCCAAAGCACTGCGCGGCGGCAGCGTGAACCCGACGCTGCGCGCGTGGTCGCAAGGCTCGGTCGGCGACAAAACTTTCCAGCAGATCACCGAAGAATTCGCCGAACTGATTATTCCCAAAGTCTGGGAGCGGGAGGGCCGCAAAGTGTCGCGCGTGGCGACCCGCCTCTCGATGTCCCCAAAGAAAGTTCGTCGCATTCTAAGCCGAGTCGGACGCAGCAAGCCGCGTCCGAAATAGTGACAGTAGTCACTGCGGAGCCAGTGCCAGAGGCGCTATCGTTTGGACTGAGCCGTTCTGTTCGATAGATCGGTGACGGAACCGAATCACCGCAGAATCCAGCCCCAGCGGGGTGATCGAAAGTAGCCCAGCGCTTCAGCGCTGGGGAAAAGCGGAACCAATGATTCAAGTCCCGGAGGGACGATCGAATTCGGAAAATGACCTCCACCCAGGGATTTTAGCCCCCATGCTGGATGCGTCCGTCATCGAAGCGGGATTGCGCCAGCTCCCGCCGGAACAGTTGCGCGCCGCCCTCGCCAACTTCCTGCCCCAGGGCGCCACCTCCGCCGAGCGGATCACCGCCATTGAAGGCGTGTTGCGAAGTCCCACCGGGCAATCCATGCGCGATGCGATGGCGCGATGGATTGTCGACGGCATTGTTCCGGTAGATCGACTGGTTCCGGCAGCGTACCTGAAGTGGCGTCCACCGGTGCGCGATGCCATGATGTTCGTGGTCACGCGGTTGTCCCCCGCGCGCCTGGCCCCGAAACTCCTGGAGCAAATCGAGCTACCTGCCGACACAACACCCGAAGCGCGTTTGCTGCGCTTGATTGCCAAAGTGCCCGGCCTGCAGAAACTGGGGCAGGTAATCGCACGCAACCAGCATCTCCGTCCCGCTCTGCGAACCGCGCTAGCTCGGCTGGAAAATGGAATTCGCGATGTCCAGCCCGAAGAAATACAAGCTCTCATTCATCAAGAACTGGGTGCGCGGCTCGAGACCTACGCCGTTCAGATCGCGCCATTCATCCTCTCCGAGGCCAGCGTCAGTGCGGTCGTGCGCTTCACCTGGCAGGATCCCGACACCCGACGCCGTGAACGCGGAGTCTTCAAAGTCCTGAAGCCGCACATCCCCGAATACTTTGCCGAGGACATGGACTACCTACAGGGCCTCGCGCAGTACTTCAGCGACCGGCGCCACTCGTATGGATTTCCTGCTGAAGTTCTGCCCGACACGTTCAAGAAAGTCCGTCGCCTGCTGCAGCACGAAGTCAACTTCGCCCGCGAGCAGAAGACGCTAGTCGAAGCCTGGACTCTCTATCAGAAAATGCCCGGCGTCCGCGTGCCGCGGCTGATTCAGCCACTGTGTACGCCCCGGATCACCGCGCTCACCGAGGAGCGTGGCATCAAGGTGACCAACGCCGCCGCGCGCCTGCCGGCTGAGCGCCGCCGCAAAGTTTCCGAGCAGCTCATCGAAGCGCTGGTCGCTGTCCCTCTGCTGGCGGCGCAGGACAATGCCGTATTTCACGGCGATCCGCATGCCGGCAATCTGCTCTACAACAATCGCACCGGCGAACTGACCATTATCGACTGGGCTCTCAGAGAGCGCTTAAGCCGCGATCAGCGCCGCCAACTCGCGCTTCTGTTTCTGATGGTAGCCTTGCGCGACCCGGTCGGGACCTCGAACGCGGTCCTGGCATTAAGCCAGAATCGCATTCGCAGCACCTCACCGCAGGGCAAGATGATCCGCGAGTTAGTCACTCGCTTTCTCGGCGAACTGCCGGCGGCGCGTCTGCCCAGCGGCGTGGATGCGATGCGCCTGCTGGAACGGATCGCGATGAAGGGCATCAAGTTCCCCGCGTCGCTGATCATGTTGTCCAAGGTGATGTTCACGCTCGACGGAATCCTGGGCGATATCGGAGGCTCCGACGAAGGCATGGGCCTCACCATCGCGCGCCACGTAGCCCAGCATTGGCTCCGCAACCGCGCGGCCTACCAGTCGCCTCTGCGCACCAAAGACTGGATCACGCTCCAATGCAGCGCGCTGCTTTTTCCCTCCCGCCTGTGGGTGGGCTGGCAGCAAACGCTGCTGGACCGCTACTTGCCCAAGCTTCAAAGCAAACAGGTAGCAAGCTGAATCGAAATCTACATCCTGTCATCCTGAGCGGAGCAGGACGAAGAGCGAAGCGAATCGTCCTGCGGAGTCGAAGGACCCCTACTCCCGCCACGACCCCGGCGAGATGAGTGTCGGCGAGGGCGATGATGTCAACCCAATTCCGCCCTATTCCCTTGACAGACTATTCCGTCGATGGAATAGTATGTCACGGTGCCCAAGAACTTCAACTCACTCCGCGCCAAGATGTCCCCCGCAGCCCAGCAACGTTCCCGTCAGCTGGCAGCCAGGTATCGTTCCGGCATGGCTCTGGACGAACTCCGCCAAGCCCGCGAGATGACGCAAGTGCATCTCGCCAAAATTCTCGGCGTCAACCAGGCCGCCGTATCCAAACTCGAACGCCGTGCGGATATGTACGTGAGCACGCTTCAGGATCTTGTCAAAGCCATGGGCGGAGAACTCAAAATCACCGCCAAGTTCCCGGAAGTAACCGTCGAAATCAGCCAGTTCGAGGACGTAAAGAGAGCCGCCGCTGGCAAGGATTGAATCGTGGCGCTAGCACCCACGTCTCGAACGTCGCGAGACGTGGGCCACCCGTCCCTGCGCTTCTCTCTGGGGTGTGATTCAACCTAGTTACCGGGTTCCGTCTCCCCAAGTTTCCCGAATTTCTTCGAAAGTGACCTCACTCTTCCTTGCTCACGTAAATGTAGACTCTGCGCCCATCAGCGTCAGAGCACATCAAGTCGCTCAGAGGCATCGGAGCGTTCATGACGTCGTCGCGTCCCACGACACAGGCGTAGTGCCTCAAAGGGCGCAACCCGCAACTTGCATTCGAGTCGAGCTTATTCAATGTCCTCAGGTCGCATTGGCCGTAAATCTTGCGCCCGTCGTGAGTCAATACCAAGTTAACTAGGTCGTGGTCATACGATTGCCCAGACGCGGCTCGACCATCCTTGTCGACGTAGGTGTCAGAACGCTCAATCACCTGATAGTCGTTTCGGGCCCCTGTGAACCATGCGACTGTGGACGGTTTGAACAGCATGACCAGACCCACGATGAACAACAATCCTGCCAAGCCTTCCGCTACTTTGTAGACAGGCTCACCGAACTTAACTCGTTGCCACTCTTGTTTCAAAACCACCTGCGTTGCCTCTAACAGCCTAGTGCTGACCGACATCAGTGTGTTGAAGTCTGGCTGACCGACGGACTTGTACAAAAGATTCTCGTACTCTGTTAAGACTTCAAGCAGTGCAATCGAGGGCTTCTCAGTTGGATTGACTCGCAGGCGAATCTTGGCTGCCGCTTCGTCGAAGTTTACATAGTCTGTGCGGATATCTCCCCAAGCTAGGGGCTGGTCCGGCGTGTGAATGACGGCATCGAACGCTTGGTGGATAGCGTGGGTGTGCGTTATGACCAGCGAGACTTCTGCTCGAAGTGCGTCAATCCATTGTTGTCGGAACTCCGAGACCTTGCTCTCTTTGCTGATGATTAGTCCGACTAGCGAAATGAACGCGGCTATCGCAGCAGCGATGATTGTTCCTGCAATTTGTATTGGCAAGCCGAACATTGGATACCGACCTCGTAACTGGCGTTGAGGTTCGTCGGTCACCGACCTCGACGGGAACTGAGTATACAAGATAGACCGCGACACAGTCGGGCGCTTTGTACAAAGGAAAGTGGCCGGGTGCCCCTTTCTAGAAAACTGAAGGCAGACGGAACGTATCCCACCAACTATGCAGGTTCTGTAGTCTTGAATCCGCGAATCGCTTTCATCAATTTCATCCCTGCGCTCCAACTTAATTCGACGCCCTCGAACTCGCAACGGTACAGTCCCTGCAAGTTAGAAGGGACATTCAATCGCTTGTCCCAAACAAGGACAACACGCTTTTCGTAGAGCACGAAAGCCGCACCGATCTCAATGAGCACATTCTCATTGATGGTGTACTTACCGTCCTTGTCTTTGTGGCTCTCATCCACACTCACAACGATAATTCCCGCGCTACATCTCCGCATCGCGCCAAAAACTTTCTCCGGCACAGGAATCGCGGAGGATTCTTCCTTCACGGCGACTTCACTCTGGATGTCTGCGATGCCCAGCATCGTTTGAACCTGATCGACAAGGTCCATATTGCTGCCGTGTGAAATGAAGCAGCGAACCGCTGCGGCCTTGGCTGCCGGTACGACAGGCGGCGGTTCTGGAGCCGGGGAAGACACTCCCACCCGCTCCAGATTGCTCGGCACAACCTTATCGGTATCGGTGATCGCTTCGGTTGCGGCGAGGGTTTCGTCAGATGGAGCCGTCCACGGCGGCGCGCTCGGGCCAGCTTCGATGTACTGTTTGAGTTGCTCCCGATCCAGTTCGAGCCGCGTGATCTGTCCTTTGCGACCAACGATGTGCTTACCCAGTCCGGCTGCTTCAGCTATGCGGAAGAAGCAAACCGCATTGTTCTTGATAGTGTCCTCGTTGTCGGTGCCTAGGGCGTCTTTGTGGTGTTCATGCCAGTGGGCCGCAACATCGACATTGGAGATGGACTCCATCTTCTGGTGATATGCCCATTCCAAAACTGACTTATATGGCGGAATGGAATCTATGACGCGCCGATAGATGTCCTGAACAGAACCCGGCTTACGCGCGAAGTCCCACCCACGCTCGGTGAGCTTCATCCTGTCACCGTCTCTGGTGATGAAACCCCACAGTGTGTAGGCCATGAACTTGCGCGAGTCCAGCACGCTCTGCTTTATAGCGGCCTTCGCCTCGTTAAGAGTTGCTCCTGTGGGTTTGGTTTTGAGATAGCCGATGAGGTCCGTTACATCTTCGGCGGTTGTAAGGACAGGGAGTGCCATATCACCGCACTATAGCAGAAACGCGGGCTGGCCCACCCTTCTCTTCCTCCACTAACTCTCTGAGGCTGCCCCACCCATCGTGCATTTCGATGGGCTGATTAGATAACCGTGTCGGCTCCCAGCCGCCGAGTAAACTTGGTGCGCTCAAACAAACCAAGGCTCGGAGGAAAGGCGGGTGGCCCACTTCTCGCGCTTTTCGAGAAGTGGGTTGCGGCGGTTTGACAGCCCTCGCAAACCTTCCTAGACTGTGACCATGGAAGTGCGTCTTCAGCCCGAAAAGGAAGCTCAACTCGCCCAAATCGCGGCCCAGCGAGGGCTGAAAACCGACGAACTGGCGCAGCAGGTCTTAAGCCGCTACCTGGAGGACGACTCCCGATTCATCGAGGCAGTCAATCTAGGCCTGGCCGCCGCTGAACGCGGAGAGTTTGTGGAGCACGACGAAGTCGGTGCCAAGATTCAAAAGATACTGCGGCCGTAAATGCGCCTGCGCTGGACCACGCCCGCCGCCCAGGATCTCTACAATATCGTTCGTCGCATTCAGCAGGACAATCCCAACGTTGCCGCCAAGGTCGCAAGCACTCTCTACGACGGTTGTGGCAGTCTGGGAAACTTCCCACGCCGTGGTCGCAAGGGCCGCATCGAGGGTACCCGCGAGTTAGTATTCCCTGGCTTGCCCTACATCGTTGTCTATCGCATTCAAGATCGGAATCTGGAGATCCTGCGCATCTATCACGGAGCACAGGATTGGCCTTGAACTCAAGACTGTCAAGTCCCTTTACCCCTTGAGGGAGCCATGTCGCGCTTGGGCGAGCGGCCCCTGTGCCATCTGATTTCTCACGTCTAACTTTCCTTATCACTCCAATCTGTGCCCCACGTCACAGACTTTCAAATCGTCCACCTGCAAAAATATCTCCTGAATTGGGGCAGCGAAGAAGTGTGCTCGTCTCTTGCAGACAGCCCTCCCCCGCTGCCCCAAACTATTTTTATCGCTCTTTGACAGCCGTAAGTCCTTATTCGGGAATATTTTACGTATAAGTCTTGCCGAATCTAGATTTTGGAGTGTTTCCACAGGGTAACTCTATGATTCCAAAAGACCGGGGGGAGGGGGGTACCCCATGTACGAGTTAGTAAACAGAACCAAATCAAGTTGAGCTGGGAAGCAGGTTCAAGGGTCGCAAGAAGCTAAACAGTAACACCGAGACTATAGCCGCCGTGGGGCGGTTCGTGGTCTTAGGGGTCAACTTACTAAGCAAACGGGGAGTGGGGGAAATGTCGTTGTATCCGGAGAGTATTGCTCGGTGTCAGCATTTGAAAGTCAACGGGACGCAGTGCGGATCGCCCGCGCTGCACCATCATAAGTTCTGTTACTTCCACAAACAATGGCGGCAGAAGCGATTGGTGATCAACTCCAACCTCCAGCGGGAGCGGGGGCAAGTGACGCTGCCGGTGCTGGAGGACGCGGATTCCATCCAGATGGGGCTAGTCGAGGTGATGCGGCTGCTGGTGACGCAGCAGATTGATCACAAGACGGCGGGGCTGCTGCTGTATGCGCTGCAGACGGCGTCGGCCAATCTGAAACGCACGTCGTTTGAGCCGGAGCTGCCTACGCGGGTGGTGATTGATCGCGGGTGCGTGGGGCGGCGTCCGATTGGGGCTACGGCGTGGTCGGTGGTCGAAGGGCGCGAGTACGACGATCTGGCCGCTACGGACAATTGCGAGAAGAGGGAGGAGCTGACGGACCGGATGTTGCTTGAAGAGTTGGGGTTTGGCCACTGTTTGCCGACCAAGCTCGGGGAGCGCGATACGGGCAAGAACGATGAGAGCGGGGGAGAGGGAGAGTTCGTCGAGCACTAAAGAGGGCGGACAGGAGTGTCCGCCCTACACTAGTTCATCATCACGCCCGGGCGTGGGCTGGGTGGGCCTTGACGGTCCTCCGAGCATGGGCCTTGTGGACCGGACGGCGCTTGGCTATGGGGACTACTTTCGGCGTTTTGCGCGGCTTGATCATCGACTCGATCATTGCCTTCTCGCCTTCGACGAAGTTCTTCACTCCTTCGCCGGTGCGCTTGGCCATCGGCCAGAGCCGGGTCGGTGACAGCATTTCCATGGCGCGGGTGGCCGCGCCCAGGTTCACGTTCATCTGCTGACCCAGGACATCGAGCAGTCTTTTTTGCGCTTCGATGAAGGAATTGGCCGCTTCGCGCGCGAGCTTGGGCAGTTCCTTTTCTAACACGGTCTTGGTGGTGTGGTCGGGCTTGCCGCTGGTTGCCTTGGCGGTTTCCTGGGCAATCACTTCGAGGAACTTTTTCTGGGCACGACCGAAGTTCTCCATTTCCTGGCGGGCGAGTTCGGTCAGGGGAGCGACGTCATAACCCTTGCCGGCCTTGACTGCCTCAATCCAGTGCATGGTCTGCTTGCTGGTGGCGGTCAGGAAGTCCTCGTGCATTTTGATGAACGTATCTAGGCTGCGTTGCGCCAGATCGATCATCGCCACGCCTGGGGTGGAACCGGCGATTTGACCCTTGACGGCCGTCGCTATGAGTTCGTTTTCCTGCTGGGCTAGATTGAGAAGAATTCTTTGGGCTTCAATAAAACTCGATGCGCCCTCGACTGCCAGTTCGGTGAAAATCGCTACCGGGGACAGTCCATTGTGGGGCTTGCTTTCCTGTCGCATAAGAACCTCCAATTGCTGCATTGCAGCAACACCATAAGTATATGATTATTAACGCAATGTGTCAACAAATAAGCGGACGCCTACTGCATTGCGTCAGGCTCCGCAATGAGTGGCAGTCGCCGTTTCGGCCGCATCGCTCCACTCCGATTCTTTGGCGGGAGGGATGAAACTCATGGCTCGCTCCGTCAGCGCGGTAATGGTCAGACTGGGATTGACTCCGAGGTTGGCCGACACCACCGAGCCGTCACAGATGTACATGTTCTTGTAGCCGAAGACGCGGTGGCGAGAGTCGACCACGCCGCGGATGGGGGAGTCGGCAATCACGCAGCCTCCGATACAGTGGGCCGTGCCGGGGATATCGAAGAGGATCTCGGGAAGCATGCTCATGGCGGTGCCGCCGGCGACTTCGGCGAAGGTGCGAGCAAACTCGTTGGCCTTCGGAATGTAGGTGGGGATCTTCTGTCCGCGGCTGACGAGAAATTTTCGGAACGGCCAGAACCACGGGCGTTGCCAGCGCATCTGGATCTGTCCGTCGAGTGCTTGCATGCAGAGCAGAATCACGGCCTCGCGCGCCCAGCCCCACGGCCACAGCAGGCGGAGAGTATGGAAAGGGTGGCTCAGCAAAGAGCTCAGGGCATTCTGCAGCCAGAGCAGAATTCGGTGCGAACCGGGACGGCGATCGGTTAGAAACGTGGTCAACAGCCCCATGGTATCGGAGCCGTTGGGGTAGCGGACGGCTTCGATGTGGGTGTGTTCGTCGAGGTAGAAGCCGGAACCGATGGCGATGCCTTGGGAGAGATCGTCGGTGCATCCGGGGATGCGCGCGCCGATCAGCGATTCGGAATTGGTGCGCACGTGTTTGCCGAGTTGGCGGCTGATGGCTGGCAGAGAACCTTTTTCTTTTAGATGAAAAAGCAGTTCCATCGTGCCTAGCGACGACGCGGAGAAAACTACGCCGCGGGCAGTGAAGCGCTGGGGATGGCGGCGAATCCACGCGGTGGAGCGAACTGTTTGGACTTCGTAGCCGGAACTGCCATCGTCGCTGCCGGCGAGCGGTTTGACGTTCACTACCTTGGTCTCGGGAAAGACCTGCGCTCCGTGTTTTTCCGCCAGGTACAGGTAGTTCTGGTCGAGCGTGTTTTTCGCGCCGTAGCGGCAACCCATGATGCAGCCACCGCAGGAGGTGCAGGTGGTGCGGGGCGGACCTTCTCCTCCGAAGAAAGGGTCGGGGAAAGTCTTGCAGCCGGAGTCTCCATCCTCGGGCTGAAAGATGCCCACGTGCGTGTGGTAGAAGGTGTGTCCAGATCCGGCCGCTTCGGCCGCTTTTTTCAGGAGACGGTCGGCGGGGCCCAGAATCGTGTTTTCCCTTACCCCCAGCATACGCGTGGCGGTTTCATAGTGGCGGGGCATTTCCGCTTTCCAATCGGCCAATCCACTCCAGTTTCCCGATTGCCACACTTTGTCAGGGGGCGCAAGTAGCGTGCTGGCGTAGGTGACCGATCCGCCACCCACGGCACAACCGTGGAGGATGGTCACGTGGCGGAAGAGGCGCATGTCGAAGAAACCGCGCAGGCCTAGTTTGGGACGCCAGAACCAGCGATGGATGGACCAGCTTGTGTTGGGAAGGTTGTCGGGGGGCCAGCGGCGACCCATTTCCATGACGGCAACGCGATAGCCCTTCTCCACCAGACGATGGGCTGAAACACTACCGCCGAAGCCGGATCCGATGACGATGAAGTCAAAATCGAATTGGTCGTTGCGTGGCGCCATAGAACTGCACGGGTCGGGGGCGCCGTACTCTCTATTCTACGCTTGTTGCGGAGGTTGGTCCTGACCGACGTGCGGCGCCGCGCTGGACTTTTCGGTGGCGGCGATTTATCGTCTGTAGTTTTCAAAAAGGGATTTCTACTGAACTATGCGGAAACTCATTGAAGTGGAGCACGCCAAGGCATTGATGACCGAGGCGATGAACTGGTCGGTGGTGAAGTGGTTGTCGGAAAAGAAAAGAGTGCGAAAGACAGCGGACTTGGCGAACGCCGCCCTGGACCGGCTAGACCAGGAAATCAAGACCCACTGGAGCGACGAAATGAAAGCCGCTTACAGCGAACTGGGTGCAAAGAGCGAGGGCGCGGGAGGGCGACCGCATAAGCAACCGTCAGAAAGCATTGACCCTCAGATCGCGCTCCTGGCCAAAAGAGTGAAGGAAGCAGATGACGAAGCCTACCGTGTTAGGATGGATGCGGAAGACACGTTCGACGCAGCCGAGAAGCAACTGAGCACCCGCCTGGCGCGAGAAGGATGTCGGAAAGCGATCGACTCCTGGGATCTGCACGAACAGGCGATTCGCAAGTCGGAAGCGGTCATGGGCGCAACCAAGGAGTCAATCTAGAGCGTGGGATCTCCAGATTCCCCGTGCCGTTGGATGTCGCGGACGTTCCTCTCCCAACCCTTCCTCGGGCCGAAGCGTCTTGCTCTCTCCGCTCCCCAACTTGCCCGTACTGTTCTCACGCAGGGTTGTGAGTTTGATCACTGTCAAGGGTGAGGTACCCGAGGTTGAATAGCATTGGGGCCCACTCGGGCCGGGGCCTGTGACTCAGCGCGGCTGCACGGAGAGCCGTGACTAAACATCTGGATGTTCCGAAGGGAGCACCAGAGAGGAGGATGATGGAGAACGCGGGCGGTCTAGTTATGACGGGCGGAGGTGCTCGCGGCGCTTATCAGGCTGGAGTTCTCAAACGGATTGGCGAACTGAAACGCGTGCAAATCCATGGGAATCCTTTTCCGATCATCGGAGGCGCTTCCGCGGGAGCGATTAATGGTACTGCTCTAGCCACAGGTTGCGACGATTTTGCCTCGGCAACCCGGATTCTTGCAGAAGTCTGGGCGAACCTTAAACCTTCCGACATCTTTCACTGTGATGTGTTGTCGCAGGCGCATAATTCCCTGACCTGGATCCTCGATCTCTCCTTCGGAGCGGTTTTTGGAGGAGGCAATGCCCGATCGTTATTGGATGCCAGTCCCTTACGCACTTTTCTGAATAGGCACCTTGTGTGCGACCGGATCCAGGAAAACATCAAGCGAGGGAATCTCTACGCACTCGCGATTTCGACGACCAACTACAACTCGGGGAAAAGCTATCTCTTCATTCAGGGCCAGAAGGGGCATCCGATGTGGAACCGGGTTCGACTGGTGACGGTAGCGACGAAGATTACGGTCGACCACGTGTGCGCGTCGGCGGCGATTCCGTTGGTTTTCCAGCCCGTAAAACTCAAAACCCCTCGTGGGTCCGCCTTCTTCGGCGACGGCTGTGTGCGCCTGCAACAACCTCTCAGCCCGGTGGTCCGCCTGGGGGCGGAGAAGGTTTTCGCGATCGGTGTTCGCTGGGGAAAAGGAGAAGCTCAGGAACAAACCATGGATGAGAGCAACCCTTCGATCTCGCAAGTGATGGGAGTTCTTTTCAACGTTATGTTTCTCGACCATCTGGCAACTGACGTCGAGCACCTGGAACGGCTGAATCAGATGCTCAGCGATGGCCACATCACGCAGCTTGGGATTGAAGGATCTGAAAAAATACGGCCCCTGAGAACTTTTATTATCACGCCGTCGGTCAACTTGTCGGAACTGGCAGAGCAGCACCGGAAAGAGATGCCCAATCTGATCCATTACTTTGTGTCGAGTTTGGGCCGAGATGCAGCTTCTTGTGCGGATCTGATGAGTTACCTGCTCTTCACGCCCAAGTACACCCGAGACCTGATTGAGATTGGGTACGATGATGCCAGCGAACGAATCGATGAAATCGAAGACTTTCTCTATTCTTCCACGGACGGAGACGCTGACAGGCCCAAGGCAAGCTCGGCGACGAAACGGACGGGAAACCCAGTCAAGTCCCGCGGGTGATCAGGTGGTGTGGCGCGGACACTCTGGTCCGCGCGGACAGGTTGCGACACTGCAAACACGCGGACAAGAATGTCCGCGCCGCATGGGTTCGGATCACGCGGTCACGGCTCTAACAGAATCGGCGGGACAGGGGGCGGAGCGGCGACCAGGGTGCGCACCAAGTCCTGCGTGCTCTGCCACCAGCCGTGGAAGATTTGATCGCTCGAGCATCGAATGTGTAATGGAAGCCAGCCATTGGCTCCCTGGGCCAGCGTGAGGTTTCCATCCACGGTCTGGTTCTCTTCGGCCCGATTCTGTTCCCCATCATCGACGCTGACCACTACCGAACGAGTGTCGAGTCGAAGGCCTACGCGCAATGCTTTGAGTGCGCTTTCCTTCCCGCTCCAAAGCAGCGCCAGAAGCCGAGAGCGGTCGCCGGCTCGGGCCCGTGCCACAAACTCTTTTTCTTCCGCCGTGAAGTAATCCTCAGCAAAGCTAGCGCTGCGCGGTTCGATTACTTCGAGATCGCAACCCAACGCCACGCTGGAGAGGGCGACAGCGCACATGGCTATGCCACCGCGGTGGCTGAGTGAGATGGCAATGTCTGCTGGCTGTCCCGCGAGATAGACTTCGGGCGCGCCAGATGGCGCGGCATGTATCTCGATATCGCGCAGGGTTTGTAAGTCTACAGACAACTTTTTGTAAGCAGTTATGGCGAGCTTTGCGGTCCAGCGGCCCAGTCGCCAATCTCCACGGCGCTTCGCAAAGCGCATGCTATTGATACGCGCAGCTTCGCTCTGGCTGAGCCAATCATTGTTGGCGGGCACGTCGCGTTCGGTTTGTTCCAGCCAATATATTTCCGTCATACGTGACAGCCAATAGTATTTCGGAGGGAGAGAAGCGACTCTGTGGCAACTCGGGTGCCGTCGCTTCGGGACTCTGTTCTCTGCCTTCCGCTTTCCCAACGCTTACGCGCTGGGCTAACGAATGCCGCCGCTCTGCGGCTCCGGTGCGCCAGGCGGGCCGCTGCGCGGCTCCAGTACGGCAAACGCGCCTCTCCGCGGCTCCCGTGCTTTCATCTCGGCGGCTATGCGGCGGTTTCCACGGCGTCGGATTTCTCAGCTTGAGGCTTTGCGGATTCTAGTTTCTCCTCTTTCCCGACCGCGTCTTCGACGGAATGGATGAGATACGGGCGAAGGGTGGCGGGGGGAATAATTTCATTGAGGGCGCCGACTTTCAGTGCTCGCTGCACACTGTGCACATGGTCAAACTCGTCGGCCACCTCGCCCAGTTTCTCGGAATGTATGACTTTGAAGAGCTCATCCCATTGGGTACGCAAGCGGCCTTTCTCCGCGCCTTCGGCCTGAGCTATGGCCTGGGTGAGTTCTTGCAGGCGCGGATCTTTGCGAGCTCTGGCCTCGACCTCGCCGGCGAACACTACTGCCGCGGCGGGCGCGCCGCCAATGACAGATGCATAAGCTCCCTCCAAAGCCACCACCTTGAGTTGGGCGTTGAGGGCCCGCGAGAAGACCACGTATGCTCCTCCGTGATAGCGGGAGATCACGCAAAAAACCATGGGGCCTTTAAAGTTGACGACGGCCCGGCCGATCTCAGCACCGTACTCAAGCTGCAGCTTGCGCATGGACTCCGGAGAACCATCAAAGCCTGAGAGATTGGCCAGGATCACGACCGGCCGGTTGTTAGTGGCCGCATTGATGGCGCGAGCCACTTTTTTCGAAGAGAGCGGGAAGAGGGTTCCGGCACACCATTGATCCGGCCCGTCGGCAGGCACAAATCCCAAGCGGGGCACCGGGCGGGATTCGATACCGATAAGGCATACGGGATAGCCGCCGAGATGGGCGTCCCAGACGACCGCGGTTTCAGCCGCCCGCATGCCCGGCCAGCGTTCCAGAGGTGGATGGTCCTGGTCCACGACGGCCATCATTACTCGGCGAATATCGAAGGACCGTTTGCGTCCAGGGTTCGTTTCGTTGGAGAAAATCTCGCCGGCTCGAGTGAAGCCCTCCTCGCCGTTGCGGCTGTGTGGATAATCTTGGACGTCCCGGTCGATGGGATCGGTGGTCACGACCGGCCTGGGGAATCGTTCGCCCGGGGCCCGGTAGGTGTGCGCGTAATGGCGCATGAGGATGTGGCAGGCTTCATCGATATCCTGGGCCCGATATTGCGCCTGGCCGTTCAGACCCATGATGCGATCGTAGCCGCCGATTCCCAGATTGTCGTCGGCTGAGACACTGCCGGAATAGTCCAGGGCGCGTTTGCCGGTGAGCACCATGGCCGCTTTGGGCGTCATGATCAGGATGCCCCGGGTGTGCATGAGCATGGTCGCTTCGGCATTCCAGTAGGGCTGCGCCCCAACGTTGATTCCGTTGATGATTAGATTCACTTCGCCGCCGGCCTGGGTGAACTCGACTATGCTACGCAGCACGCGGGCAATCCAATCCATATTCTCCACTCCGCTGTCCATGGAGATCTTGGCACCGGCTGAGATGGCAAACCATTCCAACGGCACATCCATTTTTTGCGCCAACTCCACAGCGGCGATGATGCGCCGGCATTCCGCCTCCGCGAGGGCGCCCAGATCCTTGCTGGGATCACCCAGCAGCACGACGCGGGTCATGCCCTCGGGATACTGAGTGGTGAAGTTGCGGATGACGCCCACGATAATGTTGGCTTTGTTCTGGCCATAGGGACGATCCACGGGAACCAGAGAGCCTTCTCCATCAAGATCGTGCTCGACAAAATTTCCGGGAGGAAACTCGGCCCGCGTGTTGTCCAGCGAAGGAGTGAGCATCTTCACAATTTCGTAGGGGTAGAGCAGTCCACGCTGGCGCATGCGCACGACTTTCTGGTCGTACTCAGTCAGAGGACGGATGGGAAGCAGTTTGTTGGCAGGCCGGAAGGTCATGAGCAAACCCCTGCCGCCCGGGGCGGAAATGCGCACCAGCATGTCGCGCAGTTCGCCGGTCTGTGGATTGGGAATGCGGGCGCGCACGACGACCTGCTCGAGCCCCAGGCCTTCGGTCTCCGGCAGCAGTTTGCGCACGATGTCACTCAGTTCATCCGGTTCAAGATTGAAGGGAGGCCACACGTTCAGCAGGATCCGATTCCAGTAGAGGCGCTCCCGGGGTAGGCGCCGCGACTGAAAGAGCCGGATGCCGGCGAGCGCTTCCATCAACATCCGTTCGAGATGGGGCAATTGCACGATGCGGCCCGTCTTGTCGCGCACCGGGGTTAAGTCCCGCACTTCCGCACAAGCGAAGATCCGCTCATCTTTCGGGTTGTCGTGAGCGACGCCCCGGATGAGGTAGACGTCTTCGACGGAGGGCAGGCGTTCAATCTTGAAATTGCTGAGCCGCCATAGATGCAGCCGTTTCCCCATCATGGGATGGATACCGCGGTAGAACGTTTCCTCCTGGTATCCGTTTTCGCTGGGGCGATAGGTGAAATGCTGACTCCCTCCCGGCCCCAGGGCGCAACCGGGGCCAGCGACTTCAACCACGATGCGGCGGATGGAGCGCGGAAAGCCGGCCTGGTTGAGCATGGAGTGAACTTCCTGCTGCACAACATCGGTTTCGCCCAGCTGGCTGGAATCCCATACATAAAAATCGATGGCGATGTCATGGTCGACGGGTACTTCCTGGAGAGCAGGAAACAGCTTTTGTGCCACATCCGGCAGATGAAGATAGTCGGCGTGGGTGGTGAAGACGTGGATGCGCTTGCCATCCTTTTCATATTCAGCCGACACATACGAATGCCCGTCTACCTCGAGGGAGCGAAAATCCATAAGCATTCGAATGCGATAGTATCGCCAGGTCAGCACCTCCAACATCAATTGGCGCAAGGGAGGAGCGGCGGCGCCGAACCGGCTCGCGAACAGACTCAAGACCGGCTGCGGGCATTCGACCAGTGCGCGGACTCTTTCGCGACGGTCGGCGGCATCAGGATGGGCGGCGAGATAGATCAGGTGATCTTCTACCTCCGCATAGATCTGCTTGCGCGCACTCTCCAGCAGCGGCTGTTCGAAGTAACGATAGCGCACCTCGCGGGCCAGGTCGCTGACGGCGGGGAAGAGTCCACGGGTCATGGAGATCATGCGGTCCAGGAGCGCGCGGAACGATTCATCGGCATGCGGCGCCAAGACTTTTGCGCGCTGCAGACGTTGTTCGAGCAGTTGCATCACGGGCGCGACCTGCTGCTCCAGGCGTTGGTGTGATTTGTAGATCCAGAGCAGACTCTCTTCCAACTCGGGCGAGCGATCCAGGGACTGCACGCCATAGTGGGCGAGCGCGCGCCGGAGGGAGTCCACAAACGTCGGCGCGAGGCCTTCGCCGCGCGTCTCGAGCATGCGCAGGTAGGAAAACAGGTAAGTCTCGGCGCTGGGCTCTTCGCCACTGGTGAGATCGTCCAACTCCGGTTGGCGGTGGAAGAGCGAGTAGATGTCCACGAAGATATTAAGGATCTCGTCCTCGCTCGGTCTGAGTTCGTCACTGTCCGCGGGACTGTTCTTGCTCCAATCGGCGAGGAGCCGGGCGGCGTACGCCGGGTCAACATCAAAGCCGAGCATGAACTGGCGGAGTTCTTTCAGGTTCGGGCTGCCGCCAGAGGAAGCGGTCTCTCGATTTGCGTCGGAGACGAGCGAAGCGCCGAGAGCTACGCGCTTGCCGGCCGCGAGCGTCTGGTCATCCGAGGCAGGGTCGATCTGCATGAGGGGGGCTCCGGTGTCGACCTGCACGTTGGGTATGGTCAGCACGCATCGGACTCTTCCAGAGAATGGAGCGACCACGGGCATTTCCATTTTCATCGCTTCCAGCACGGCAAGACGATCTCCGACTGAAACCATGTCGCCGGGCTTCACCGCGATGGACACCACCACGGCGGGCGCGGGCGCGTGCACCACACCGCCGTCATCGCGATCAATGCGATGCGACACGCCGTCGACCTCGATCCCGTAGCTCAATCCTTGGACTACGGAGACAACGTGGAAGCGGCGTCCGAAACACGTGAGCCAGTATTCGAACTGACCGAGGCGGTCGATATGAACGTCAGCGCGCGCTCCATCCAACTGCACCCGGAACTGCCGAGGCCCGAGGCGATAAGTCTTGGGCGAATACGTGTGCCCGCGATAACGCAGCGCCACTGTCCGGCCGATCCCTTTCCGCACCTGGGGACGCCCGCGCACGGCCGAGGCATAGAACTGGGTCTGCTCGATCGCCAGTTCAGCCTCGTAGGCTTCGAGGGCTGCCGCCACGAGCGCCACATCGGCGTAATGGCGACAGAGGTGTTCGCCGCTGGCCGCCAAACGGTCCAGCCATCCGATGTCGACTGCACCACTCTGCACCTCAGGACGATTCAGCAACTCCAGCAGAAACGCTTTGTTACTGGCTCCGCCCTTGATGACGACGACGCTCTCGCGCAGCGCCCCCTGGAGTCTGGCAAGGGCTTCTTTGCGGTCGTGACCGAAGGCAATGATCTTGGCGATCATGGAGTCGAAGTCTGCGGGAACGGCATCACCTTCGGCTACGCCAGTATCAATGCGCACGCCGGGCCCGGTCTGAATCCGGAAGCGTTCCACTGCGCCGGGGGCAGGGGCGAAACCGTTGTCGGCATCTTCGGCGTTTAGGCGGACCTCGATGGCGTGACCCCTCGTGTGCGGCGGTTGCCCTTCGAGGCGGCCGCCGCGCGCCACGTGAATCTGAAGCTTGACCAGATCGATGCCCGTCGTACGTTCGGTCACCGGGTGCTCGACTTGCAGCCGGGTGTTCATCTCCATGAACGAGAAGCGCTGGGTTTCCGGCTGGTAGAGGAACTCGACGGTGCCCGCGTTGTGATAACCGGCTGCCTGGCTTAGACGCACAGCGGCCTCGCGCAGCGCGAGATCCTGTCCTAGCGACAGAGCCGGTGAGGGCGCTTCTTCAAGAATTTTCTGGTGGCGGCGCTGGATAGTGCAGTCGCGCACACCGGCAGCCCACGTCGTCCCGTAGTGGTCGGCAATAACCTGGACCTCGACGTGGCGTGCGCCCTGCAGGAGTTGCTCCATGAAAACGGTTGGGTTCCCAAAGGACTTGAACGCTTCGGCACGGGCGCTCTCGAAGGCTTGCGGAAGATCGTTCGCCGAATGCACCCGGCGAATCCCGTGACCGCCACCTCCGGCCGTCGCCTTGATGAGGAGTGGATAGCCTAAGCGGTCTGCGTGGTGCTGGGCGTCGGTGATCGTCTCTACCGGGCCGCCGCTCCAGGGCGCTACCGATATTTGCGCTTGTTCGGCCAGAAGCTTCGAGGCAATCTTGTCGCCCAACCGCCGCATCACGTCGCCATCGGGGCCGATGAACACGATGCCCATCTCGCGGCAGAGGTCGGCGAAATCAGCGTGCTCCGCCACAAAACCCCAGCCCACCCACACCGCCTCGGCGCGCGCGGCCACTAACGCCTGTTCGAGCCGGCCATAGTCGACGTAAGTGCTCTTGGAGTGATGGGTGCTGGGGTCGATGACCTGAGCTGGACCGAGAGGCACGCCTTCGTCCGCCTCACGGACGAACATGGCATGACGGTCGGGATCGGTGAAGAGTGCGATTGTGCACAACGATGTGCCGTGCTCGAGATTGAACTCGCGTGCAGCGTGGATGAAGCGCATGGCGGCTTCCCCGCGATTGACGATCGCTACGCGTTGAAATTCATGCTGCATAAGCGCTCCTATCAGCACATTGTCACGCTATATCGAATTTGTATTCGTCACGCCACCGTGACTTCTTCCGCGGACATGATGGCTTGTAGTGTTTTCAACCGCTCGGAATCGACGGCACTCGGCAGCGCCACTGTGCGGTACCCGCTGAGTTGTACGTAGCAGTTTCCTGCTGTATCTACGACCTCTGCATCGAAACTTCCCAGAGCCAGGTTGGGCGTGACCACGGCATAGAGACTGCCCTCGGCCAGATCTGGGCGGACTACCGCGACTCGATCAATGTGCTGCGGCAGCCCCATGCGGCCTTGCACTCCCATTTCCCAGACGCCGGCGGTCTGGAAGCAGAGCTCGATCAGCCGTGGTGCCATGAGCGTCGGCAGCTCAGACGGATGGTGATTGTCGGGCAGGCCCTTGGCCATCAGCCCGACGATCCGATGTCCGTCCCACCACGCCCGCTCCAGGACCTGGTACGCGGGCCCGTGGAAGTAGAGGCCGTAGATTTCGGCGGCCTCAACGATATGTCCCACTGGAATGCCGAGCGCCGGCACCTTCACTACCTTCGGGGACTGTTTGGTTAGCTGCACACGAGCCGTGAAATGCGTGGTCACTTGCGGCTCGGTTTGATTCGGGAGTGTGCGGCGCCCAATCAATCGGCAACCTGCCACCACGGCGTCACCTTGCGGATGAATTTGAGCTTCGACTGTCACCGGGCGCGGCTCACTGCGGTAGAACTTGAACGGCGCCAGGAAATTCACTTCTTCGACCGCTTCGACATGCCAACCGGGAAGCATGCATTGGGCAGCTTCAGCAAATGCCTCGACGCCCATCACGCCGGGCAGCACCGGCGTGCCATCGATTTGGTGATCGTGCAGGAACGGCTGAATGGCTGGATCCGGCGTGGTCTCGATCGTCAAGCCGCTGTAGAGGCCGAACGATGCGACCTTCCCGATCATTGGCCCCTGTGCCGCCAATCGCTTCTCGGCGGCTGCTGAGTCCAGCCCGCCGGTGGCGTCCCATTCATTGAGGAGAACGCCGAGACGCTTCCCGATGACGATCTCGCCGCGTGTGCCTCCGGCGGTGAGTTCGCGGCGAATCAGAGGAACGCCGGCTTCGGGCGGCAACATGTCGATCCCGGCCAGTTCCATCATTTTCGGGATCGAGCCGCGCGTGGCCATGCCGATGCCTCCCCAAGCCGTCCAATCAATGGCGATCCCGCGAGTGGCAGGCCGGGTGGTGCGGAAGCTGGACGTGATCTTGCACAGCAGATCGTTGGCAGAACTGTAGTCCGTCTGTCCGGCGTTGCCGAAGCGGCCGGCGATTGAACTGAATGCCACTGTTGCCTTGAGAGGCATGTCGCCGATGGCGTGCAGCAGATTGAAGAAGCCGTCGCTCTTGACGTCGAAGACCAGGTCGAATTCCCGTGGGTCCTTATTGGGTAGAGGGTGGCTGCGTTCGATGCCAGCGGCGTGCAGCAGCACGTCGATGTGGCCACTCTCCTTGCGCACCTGGTTGATGACGTTGGCCACACCCTCCGCGTCTGCAAGGTTGACGCTGAAATAGTGCGGCGTTCCCCCCGCGGCACGCACGGCATCGATCGCGCTCAGGGCAGCCTGGGCTCGCTCCAGGCCTGCCAGTTCCTTTTCAACCAGCGCGGGTGTGGCTCGCTCACCGCGCGCCTGGATACGCGCGAACAGATCACGCTTGAGGCTTTCTTTGTCGTTGACGAAGCGTTTCAGATCAGGATTGTTTGGATCAGGGTCGGGCACCAGGTCGAGCAGGTAGAACGTGCCGCCGGAAGCGGCGGCCAAGTCGGCGGTGATTGCCGATACAATGCTTCCCGCCGCACCGGTGATCACAAAGACAGTGTTCTCGTCGAGCGTCAAACCGGGCTGACCGTCTGCAGCTGGCTGTTCCTGCAACCCAATTGTCCAGCGTTGTCCATCCTTGTAGCCGATTTCAATGGCACCGGGATCGCGTAACGTTTCCTCGATGAGGATGCTGGCGACTTCTGCTGGCTTGCCCTTCGGTTCGAAATCGACGGCTTTGACGAAAGCGTCCATGCGCTCCCGCTTATACGTTTTGGTGAAGCCAATGACCGAGCCACCCAACGGCGCGACCGCTCCCGCCTCATCGTAGCCGTGCTGCCCTCCAAGCCGAGTGGCGGAGACGAGGAAGGTGCGGGGCGGTGCCACCTGCTCATATAGGGTGCACATGGTGGTGTAAAGGAGTTTCACGCGTACTCGTACGGCTTCATGCCAGGTGTTGAGATCCAGATTGCGGAGGCTCCCCTCATCATCGAGCGCGGGCAGCCAGTAGACTCCGTGTACGGGGCCGGCAGCCATCCAATGCTTGAGGCAAGTGGCCAGCGCTTCCGCGTCGGGCGCGTCGTCAATTCGCAGAACTTCTGCGCCGGTCTCTTGCAGGCGCTGCGCCAGAGCATCTCCGACGCCACCTTTGTCCGGCATGAGTACTATCCTGCGGCCGCGTTCAAGCACGACACCACTCGGCTTACAGAGGTTGAGCGCCGGGCGCACGGTTGCTACCGGCACGCGGCGTGGAATGCTATTCGCAGCATCCAGGCTAGTGAGAACCGGGCGCACGCGTGCAACCGGAATCGCGGGCTTAGGTGGCAATGCGACCGTCTTCTCTCCTGGTTTTTCAATTGCTGCGGGAGAGACTGGTGCGGACACTCCCGCGCCGGATCTATCGATTGCAAATTGAATGACGCTGGCGAGGGTTGGAAAATCGCGGAGTTTAAGATTCTCATCGCGCGGAATGTTATATGCCGCGCGCACCGCTGCGAACATCTCGGCCTGTTTGACGGTGTCGATCCCGAGGTCCGCTTCGAGGTCCAGATCCAGGTCCAGCATCTCTTTGGGATAGCCCGTCTTCTCGGCCACGATCTCCAGCACTTTCTCCTTTATAGTTTCGGCCGTGGGCCCTTGCGCGACCACCGGGACTGGAGCGGGGGCCTTGATCTCCTCGGTTGCCTTTGGCGTCGGTGGGGCCGCAGCCGGAGCCGCGCCCGCCAAGTCGGGGCGCATCTCGAACACGAACCGGATGACGTGAGCCAGCGTTGGGTAATCGCGGAGCTTGCGGTTCTCGTCGCGCGGGATGTTGTAGATCTCGCGGATGGCGGCAAACATTTCGGCCTGCTTGACGGTGTCGACGCCGAGGTCTGCTTCCAAGTCCAGGTCCAGATCCAACATGTCTTTCGGATAGCCGGTTTTCTCGACGACCAAGGCCAGGATGCGCTCCTTCACGGAGTCGCCAGCACCGTCTTGTGGAACTGCAACGGTGGGCGCCGGTGCAGGTGCCGGTTCTGCAGCCTTGATCTCCACCGCTGCCGTTGGCGTTGCCGGAGCCGGAGCCGCGCCCGCCAAGTCGGGGCGCTTCTCGAACACGAACCGGATGACGTGAGCCAGCGTGGGGTAGTCGCGAAGCTTGCGATTCTCGTCGCGCGGAATGTTATAGATCTCGCGGATCGCCGCAAACATTTCTGCCTGTTTCACGGTGTCGACGCCGAGGTCCGCTTCCAAATCGAGGTCGAGATCCAGCATGTCTTTCGGGTAGCCGGTCTTCTCGACGACTAAGGCGAGAATGCGTTCCTTCACGGCATCGCCCGCGCCTTCTGGCGGAGCCACAACGGCGGGCGCCGGTGCATTTGGTGGAACTGCCGCGGGCTTGATCTCCACCACCGCTGCGTTTGGTGTTGCCGGGGATGGAGCTGCCAGGTCGGGGCGCTTCTCGAATACGAAGCGAATGACGTGGGCCAGCGTGGGGTAGTCGCGAAGCTTACGGTTCTCGTCGCGCGGGATGTTGTAGATCTCGCGGATCGCCGCAAACATCTCCGCCTGTTTGACGGTGTCGACGCCCAGGTCCGCTTCCAGGTCGAGATCCAGATCGAGCATGTCTTTCGGGTAGCCGGTCTTTTCGACGACTAAGGCGAGAATGCGTTCCTTCACGGCATCGCCAGAACCGTCTTGCGGTGCCACAACGGCGGGCGCCGGTGCAGCAGGTACAGGGACTGCGGGCTTGATCTCCACCGCTGCCTTTGGCGTCGCCGGGGATGGAGCTGCCAGGTCAGGACGCTTCTCGAATACGAAGCGAATGACGTGTGCCAGCGTGGGGTAATCGCGAAGCTTACGATTCTCGTCGCGCGGAATGTTGTAGATCTCACGGATCGCCGCAAACATTTCCGCCTGTTTCACGGTGTCTACGCCCAAGTCCGCTTCCAGGTCCAGGTCCAGATCCAACATGTCTTTCGGATAGCCGGTCTTTTCCACAACCAAAGCCACGATGCGCTCTTTCACCGCATCGCCCGCGCCACCTTGCGGAGCCACAACGGCAGGTGCCGGTGCAGCTACAGGCTTGATCTCCACCGCTCTTGGCGCCGCCGGGGCCGTAGCCGCGACCGTCTTGACAACATCAGCCGTGATGGCTTTCGCAGGTTTTGCCGCGGGTTGCGGTGCGGCGACCTTGATTTCCTGTTTCGCTTCTGTGGTCTTCGAGGCGTTAGCTTCGACAACAAGATCCGGCCGCCGGTCGTGCACGAACCGGATTACATGGGCGAGTGTGGGAAAGTCGCGCAATTTGATCTGGTCGTCACGTGCGATGCCGTACGCTTCACGGATGGTGGCGAACACCTCCGCTTGCTTGACCGTGTCGACACCCAAGTCGGCTTCGAGATCAAGATCTAGATCGAGCATGTCAACTGGGTAACCGGTCTTCTCGGCTACCAGAGCCAGTACTCGCTGTTTCACCGCGTCGCCCCTCGGAACGGGCTGTGACGGCGCTGGAGGGGCAGGCGCGGCGGCCTTCACTTCCACACGCGGCTCGGCTTTCAGAACCGGCGGCGGGGTTGGCGCCGGCTTGGCAACCACCGGTTTCAGCCCGGGAGGTTGCACAGCAACGACCGGCACAGCGAGCGGCGCCTGGGGAGCGGGCGCTGGCACGGCTGCCGCGCGGACTGCCGGGGCAACCTCGACGACCCTCGCCTTCGGTCCTTGATCTCGCACGCGCAGCGTGCGGTGCACCACTTCCATGTCGGCCGCAGGACGGCCCGCCATGCGGCTGAGCCATGCGTTCCAGGCAGTCGTATCGGCTATACGATAGGCGTAGCCAAGGTTGTTGGGGCTGCGACGAACACCGTCCTTCGTCTTCACCCAACGCAACAGCGTCATGCTGATCTGGGATCCGAACCCGGCGCCGAGGTGCAATGCGTACTCGACGGGATAGGCGCCGCCCTTCGACAGGTTCAACCGTCCCAGTTCAGGGTCAACTTCCTTGAAGTTGGCCACGGGCGGCACGCAGCCGGTTTCCAGCGCCTTGACCGCGACGACATCTTCGATGCCGGTGCCCATGGCGTGGCCGGTGAAGCCCTTGGTGTTGGCGATCACGATGCGATCGGCGAACTCGCCGAAGACTCGGCGCAGTGCGTTGATCTCGGCGGAAGCGCTGCCGCCGCGCGCAGGCGTATACGTTTCGTGGGAAACGAAAACTGTCTTGGGCGCGATCTCATTACGCGAGATTCCGCAGCGTGATTCGGCCTGAGCGATCAGACTTTCCATCACCCCGCAGATGTGTTGGACGTCTAGACGAGTGCCGTGGAAAGCGCTGTTCGCTGTGACGGAACTCAGCACCTCGCAGATCGGCTGGATTCCTCGTTCGCGGGCGGCTTCCGCGCTTTCGACCACAAGCGCCGCAGCGCCCATGCCGATGATCAAGCCGTGCCGCCGGCGGTCGAAGGGAATGGCGGCCTCTTCGACCTTTTCGTCGGTGGCAGCCGCTCCGCTGGCCAGGAAGCCAGCGCCCATCCATCCGAGCATATGGTCAGAGGTGATGTCGTCGGCGGAGATCACGATCACTCGGCTGCATCGCCCGGCGGCGATCCAGTCTTCCGCCAGTGCCACGGCCTGGGTGGTGCTGGCGCAGGCGGAATTGACTTGCGTGTTGGGACCGCGGGCGCCGATGAATTCGGCGAACTGCGAATGTCCCATGGACAAGACTCTGAGCAAGAAGCGCCGCTCGAAAACATATGGCTCTTTTTCGAGGGTGGTGCGCAGTTCGTTTATGCGGCGGTCGATCTCCTGCGCCGCGACGGAGTGGCCATTGTTCACTACCACCTGGGTGCGCACGCTTTCCAACATGGCCAACTGCTCGTGGCGAGCGTGGTCCGTGTAGTAGCGCTCCATTTCATCGGCGAATGAGTCGAGGCCGGGGAAGGCAGAGCCAAAGATCACACCGGTATCGTCGCGCATAGCGTCGGGCAATCCCCAGCGATCCGGTAGTTGCGTGCCTTTGGTCGTCGTCTTGTAGCGCAGGACCAGCGGGATGCCGGCGTCACGCAACGCGTCGATGCCGGCCGCGATCGCCAACTGGGTGACGCGGTCGAGGGCGGCCACGCGATCCGCGGAAGCTCCGAATTCTTTTTCCAGATCGAAGGCATTACCGCGGGCTGCCAGCTTGATGACATCTGCCAGATCGTGGAGGGTCTCGAAGCTTCCTCCGTTGTCACTCTTCACCAGGCGCGTGATGTGTTTGTCGAGCATAGCTTGGCGGAGGCGGGTGGGGATCGCATCGATGAATTGATCGCCGCGCAGGATGCGGGCAATGTTGCTATCGTCGAAGATATGCTCGGTGCCGGGCAGGCCCAAGGCCGCGCCGGTGATCACTACCGGGACTTCGGCTCGGGTGCGGTCGCCGCCATGAGCGATCTGCCAACCACGCTCGAGGACATCAGCAAACAAACGACCGAGTTCATTGAAGTGATCGCCATTGAACGGCGCAGAATTGGTGGTCGGGGTGCTTGGTACCGGTGTCGCCGCAACGGGTGCGCTGGTGATGAGCGGCGCCGCCGAAATAGGTTTCAGGCTTTCCGGTGGCGGGGCAACAGGCGTTACCGATGCCGCCGGGACCTCACGCACTGTGTCCGCAGTTGCGCTACCCAATCCCGCCGCATAGAGGCCGCACAGCGCCTGGTTGAATGACGCGATGTCGCCAGTTTTCGGGTGATTGGTGAACAACGAGACCACATCGCCTTTGGGCCCGAGTACATCCTCGGCAAATCCTTGCAACGCCTTCTTGGGGCCAACTTCAACGAAGACGCGGGCGCCTGCGTCATAAAGTGTACGCAGGCCTTTCACAAACTGCACGGGAGCGGCGACTTGCTTAGAGAGCATGTCCAGCATCTGGGGGACAACGTTGGGCCCGGTTGGATAGAACTCGCCAGTCACATTTGCCACGATTGGGATATGCGGCGATTCCAGATGCAGGCGCTCGAGCACTGCGCGCAGCGGCTCGCTCGCCCCGGCCACAATCGACGTGTGGAAAGCATGGCTGACCGGCAAAGGTGCCACCTCAAAGCCGGCTTTCTGGAATGCCTCCATGGCTTGCGTGACCGCTTGACTGGCGCCGCCGATGACGGTCTGGTGCTCGCTGTTGATGTTGGCGATCACCACGTATCCGTCAATGGTTTTCAGAGTGCGCTCGACTTCCTCGAGCGGGGCAAAGACGGCGGCCATCAGACCTTTATCCTTCACCGCTACCTGCGTCATGCCGCGGCCGCGGGCGCTGACCGCTTCCAGCGCATCCGCGAAGGGAAGAGCGCCGGAGCCAATCAGTGCGCCGTATTCGCCGACACTGTGCCCCATGGTGAAATCGGGCGTGATGCCATAAGCTGCGAGCAGCCTGGTCATCGCCATATCAATGGCCATTACTGCCGGCTGGGTGATCTCGGTCTGACGCAGATCTTCATCCGCTTTGGCTACGGCCTTGGGATCGTTCGCATCAACGTAGATGAATTCAGTGAGCGGTTTGCCGAGCACAGGAGTCATGATGCGATCGGCTTCGGCAAACATTTCGGCTACGATCGGTTCGGCGGCGCGAATGGGGTTCAACATGTTCACGTATTGCGAGCCCTGGCCGGTATAGAGGAATGCCACTTTGGGCGCAGGACCGTGACCGCGGAAAATGCCTTGTGCGCGCAGCGCTTTCCAGATCGCGGGCTGGTTGGCTGCCAGCGCCTTGAGCGCGTTCGCTGACTTGCCTGCCAAGTCAGCGGCGTCGACGTAATCGATGGCCAGACGCTCGGGCGCGCGCAGATCCGATTCAGCGGGGGCGGCCGGTGCCGGAGCGTTCCCAGCCTGGGCGTCCTTTTGTACCACACGTAGGCGCTCTGCCAATGCAGCCTCTGAGGCTGCGCCAATCACCAGCGCGCCCCGCAGAGGTGCTTTATAAGAGGATGACGCCTGAGAATTTCCGGAAACGCCCTTCGTGTTCATAGTTCCTTCTTGCGCTACCAAGTTCGATATGTCACTGACTGCCGCGGCTCGTTTGCCGTTCCCGTTCAGCCGGTGGGGAATGTATTCTTCGAGCACGGCGTGGAAGTTCGTGCCGCCAAAACCAAAAGCGCTCAGACCTGCGCGCCGCACACCATCAGGCGGCATCGTCCACGGCTTCAGTTCGGTATTGACGTAAAGCGGGGACTGCTCGGGATCGAAATCCGGAAGCGGATGTTCGCAGTGCACGCTGGGTGGCAGCACCTTGTCCCGAAGCGCCAGGGCGGCTTTCAGCAACCCGGCCGCGCCCGCGGCTCCTTTGAGATGCCCGAAGTTCGATTTGACCGAGCCCAGCGCTACCGAATGGGCGGGAAGATTGGAATCCTTGAGCGCCGCGATTAGACATTGCACCTCGACGGCGTCGCCCACCGAGGTCGATGTGCCGTGACCCTCAAATAGCGTACAGGTCGATGGCGACAGGCCGGCATTCTTCCAGGCACGCTCGATTGCAAATTTCTGGCCCACCGGATTCGGGGCCGTAATGCCCTTGCCCTTGCCGTCGCTCGACCCGCCCATGCCACGGATGACAGCGTAGATCTTGTCCCCGTCGCGCTCGGCGTCAGCCAGACGCTTGAGCAGAAAAATTGCGCAGCCTTCCCCCATGACGAAGCCGTCGGCTCCTTCAGCATAGGGACGAGTGCCGGTCGCCGAGAGCGCGCCGATCTTGCAGAACTTGACGAAGGTCTGGGCGCCCATGTTGCGGTCGATCCCACCGGTGACCACGGCGTCATAGTGTCCCTGCACCAGTCCTTCGATCGCGGAACTGATCGCCGCCATCGCGGAGGCGCAGGCCGCGTCGCAAACATAATTGGGACCGTGGAAGTTGAAGACGTTCGCAATGCGGCCGGCAATGCAGTTCGCCAACTCGCCGGGCATGCTGTCTTCTGTTACCTGGGGCAGAAGTTTGCCAATCCGGTCGTGGAATTCGCGGGTGATGTTGCTCCGTACCGACTCCGGGAGCGCCGCGAAACTTTCGCTTCCCGCCAATTCGCGGGCGTATTCCGGGAAGTTCAAGCGCAATGCGGTCTGGTAATGCTTCTCACCAGCCATGGCATTGCCCAGGATCACAGCGGTGCGATCGAGGTCCAGCGGGCGCTCCGGATAGCCGAAGTCTTTCAGGGCTTCCCGAGTGCAGGCGATCGCCCATTTTTGCGCCCCGTCCATCGCATCGACGACGCGCGGCGGAATCGGCAGCTTCCACTTGATCGGATCCCAGACGAATTCGCGCACCCAGCCACCGATCTTGGAGTAAGTCTTGTCGGGCGCGTTGTGATCGGGATCGTAATAGAGCGCCGAATCCCAACGGTCAGGCTGGACCTCGGTGACGCTGTAACGGCCGTCCTTTATGTTTTGCCAGAAGGCGGCCACATTCGGGGCATCGGGCAGAACGGCTCCCGCACCCACGATTGCGATAGCTCGATGGGCGGTGTTTTCCATGATGACACTCCTGCTTAATTGAGTAAGAGGGGCATCCGGCCCCTGGGAGAGTCGGATCCCTGCACAACCTTTATGAATGGCTAGGCCGCTATTTCTGTCCGCTTAACACGGCCGTACAGTACATCTGCTATGTAATCCAAGTCTGCAATCAGACCCGCCTGCGTGCGATGAATGGCGGGCACTCCTAAACTTGCTTCAAACGCCGGCATCTCAGCCTCACTTACACCTCCGGCTCCGATGATCCAGCGCAAAGCTTCTTCCCCAACCTTGAGCGCAGCCTCGCGCGCAAAGATGCGGGCCATTGCCGCCAGCGCGGTCGCGTCGAAGCGCCGGTTGGCTTTCTCGCTGAGCTTGTTCTCCGCCATGAGCGCTGCCCGGCGGCACAAGCTTCCCGCGCACTCGGCGTAGGCAATCCACTCGCCGATGCGGAAGAGGATGTGCTGGAAGCGGGTCAACCGGCCAATGCGGGCCTTCTCCAGCGATTCCGCGAGGCCGTGTAGAGCGAGGGCGGCAATGTCTGCACCCACGTTCGGGTGACGGGCATGGAGCGCTTCCATCTTCTTGGCTTCGTCGTGGTAGTACTGGCCGCGCGTTTTCAGGTGAAGCTGCCAGCGGTCACGGCTGATGGTCATTTCCATAATTTCGGAGGTGCCTTCGTAAATGCAGGTGATGCGAACGTCGCGACTGATCTTCTCCACCATGTATTCGTGCGTGTAGCCATAGCCACCGAGCGCCTGGATGCTGGCTTCAGCCGCCGCATTGCCGGCCTCCGTCGCCATGTACTTGGCAATCGCGCCTTCGGTGTTCAGGCTGCCCTCTTTCTTACCGGAGTCGAGACCTTCGGCCGTCTCTTCAAGGTAGGAGCGAGCCGCTTCCAAGTGAACTACGTGCGGCACAATCAGCTTGTGTGTGTATCCCTGCTTCTCGGAGAGTGGCGCTCCCCCCTGAATACGCTTGGTCGAATACGGAATCGCGCGATCCAGCGCCGACCATCCACCGCCCAGTCCAAATGCGGCCACCATCACGCGCGTATATCCAAACACCGCTTGTGCCTGAAGGAGCCCTTGACCCTCCACCCCACCGATGAGGCGGTCGGCATCCACATAGACGTCGTTGAGTGCCAGAGCCGCGGTGTTGCTGAGGCGAATGCCGTGCTTGTTTTCCGGCTCGTCGTGGTTGAAGCCCTTGGCCCCTGCTTCCACCACGAACCAGCTCGGACCCGCGGGCGCGTTGGCCAAAATCGAGTAGGCGCCGGCGATCCCGCCGTTGCTGATCCATTGTTTGTTGCCGTTGATCTTGTACCCGACGATCTTGCCGTCCTGCATCACTCGGTCCGCGGTCGTGCGCAGGGCACCGAGGTCGCTGCCGGCGTCGGGCTCGGTGGCCCCGTAGGCAAACATCAGACCTTCGTTGGCGATGCGGCTCAGCCAAAGCTTTTTCTGTTCAGGAGTTGCACCCACGGTGATGGGATCGCTTCCCAGAAAGGTAGCGAAAACGGTGGTGGCCAAGCCTAAGTCGATCCGCGCCATCTCTTCGCAAACCAGGTAGTTATCGAAGGCGCCGCCGCCCATCCCGCCGCACTCCTCGGGGACCAGCAGGAGTTGAATGCCAAGCTGGTCCGGATCGCACATCTGGCGCACGATGTCGATGGGGCATTCGTCCTTTTCATCCAGCTCGATCAACTTTTCGTCGGGCAGGCGTTTCTTGGCGAAGTCTCTCAGCGACTTCAAACTTAATTTCAGGGTCTTGGCTGCAATCATGATCGGATCCTCACTTTGCTACTGCGGTTTTCATTTCGCGGACTTTGTTGGTTAATTCCGGCAGGAATTCCAGAATGTCGTCGACAATCCCGATATCTGCCACCTGGAAGATTGGGGCTTTGGGATTCTTGTTGATGGCGATCAGGAACGGATTGCCTTTGAGCCCCTGCAGATGTTGGAACGCGCCGCTGATGCCGCAGGCCAGGTAGACCTTGGGCTTAACGGTTTTTCCGGAGGAGCCGACCTGGCGGGCCTTCTCCAGCCACTTGGCGTCGACCACTGGGCGCGAGCAACTCACGGCCGCACCCATCGCGTCGGCGAGTTCCTGTGCGATGGCGATATTCTCCGGCTTCTGGATGCCGCGGCCGACGGAAACCAGAATGTTGTACTTGGTGATATCGACAGCGCCCGACTCGGCCACGACGGTCTCCAGATAGCGGCGGCCGGCCGACAGAACGCCAACCTCGGGCGATTTGTCGACCACGAGACCGACCACAGCGGCGCTCTCTACCGGCTTGAATGCACCCGGACGGACCGTGACCACTGCGCCAGACGAAATGTCGCAATGAACATGGGTGCTCATTTGTCCGCCGAATTCCTGGCGTACCACTTTGAGCGAAGATCCCTCCACGCCATCGATGGCCAGCACGTCAGACACATAAGTCGAATTCATCTTGATAGAGAGCCCCGGCGCCAGATCGATTCCGAAATGTTCATGGGCGACCAGCACAATGCTGTCCTTGGGCAGGACACTCACCAGAGCTTGGCGAATCAGTTCAGCGTTGGGATAGGCAAGAGCTTCGCTCGCGATCTTCCAAATCTCCGAGTAGGACGCGCGGAGAGCAGTGCACGCGGTATCGAGGTCGGCGCCCCAACCGGTCAGAATGGCTGTAGGTGAGGCAGTGCTATCGATCTGTTTTGCGGCAGCCGCGAGTTGAGCTGCAATATCATCGACCACGCCACGGCTGTGTGTGATGTAGGTAAAAATTCTAGCCATTACAACCCTCCTTTGGCTGCCACCAACTCAAAAACTTTGTCGACGTTTTCCTCACGGCTGCCTTGCAGCATCTCGGCTCCCTTGCCGAGCGCGGGAACAAAGTAGTCGACCCGCTTTACCTTCGCGGCGGATTCTCCAACCGAGCCTGGGTCCACCCCCAACTCGGACGCGTCGAAGGTTGGAATCGGAACTGAGGCTACCTGCCGGATGCCGCGCATTCCGACATAGCGCGGTTCATTGATGCCGGTCTGAATGGAGAGCACGCAAGGAAGATCAATCTCATTCATTTCCTTGTTGCCGCCTGCGATTTCCCGGCTGATTTTCAGCTTGCCGTCCAGCACTTCAATGGAATTCACCAAAGAGGCGAACGGATAGTCGAGCATCGCCGCCAGCATGCCTCCGACCTGGGCGCCCCCGTCCTCCGCCTGGACGCCGGTCAGGATCAAGTCGTAATGACCCTTCTCGACGTAATGCTTCAGGATGGTTGCGACGCCCCGGCCGTCCGATCCAGCGAAGGCGTCGTCTGAGATCAGCACACCCTGTTGAACGCCCATGGCCATCTCACGGCGAAGAATTTCCTCGTCGTCCTCGCCGCCAATCGTGGCTACTGTGACGCTGCCTCCGACTCGGGCTACGATCTGCAGGGCCTCTTCGACCGCGTAGTTGTCCGGTTCATTGATCGAATAGACCAACTCATCGCGCTCGATGTCATTTCCCGCGTGGTTGAGTTCGATCTCGTTTTCCGAAGTGTCAGGCACTCTTCGTGCGCAAACTAGAATTTCCACGTGCACCTCCACAGAATTAATCTTGGTTTTGCTCTTCCTTTACACCGCTTGCGGAATCTCGTGCGCGATCTGCTTGTCCACTAGTTCCGCCAAATCGATGGCGGTCATTTTTCCTTCCAGACCTGCGACCTTGATCGCATCTTCTATATTCACCATGCAGAATGGACAGGCCGTCACAATCACGTTGGCCCCGGCCTCGGCCGCCATCCTGACTCTGGTCACACCCATTCGCTGCTCTTCTTTGGGCTCGTAGAACAGCATCAGACCGCCACCACCGCAGCAGAATGAGCGGTCCCGGGACCGCTTCATTTCGACTCGCTTCAAATCAGGAATCGCATCGAGCACAGCGCGCGGGTCGTCGTAGACCTGGTTGTGCCGCCCCAGATAACAGGGATCGTGGTAGGTGTAGACGGAGTCCTTGTCTTCTACGGGATTGAATTTGATCTTGCCGTCCTTCACTGCCCCGGCGATCACCTGACTGATGTGCTCGACCGGCGGCACATCCTTATAGTCGTGTTTCAGCGCGTTGTAGGCGTGCGGGTCGGCAGTAACGATCTTTTGGACTCCGGATGCCTTGATGGCGTCCACGTTGTGGTCGCGCAGGGCCATGAACAGGGTTTCTTCGCCGAACCGCCGGACTTCATGCCCGCTATCTCTCTCTGCGCCGCCGAGAATTCCGAAGTTTTCGCCAGCGTGGTTGAGAATCCTGGCGGTGGCCCGCCCGATCGACTGCATCCGGTCGTCGTAGGAGGTGATGCTGTCGACAAAATACAAAGTGTCGGCTTCGGATTTTCCATCGAGGATTTTGACGTCGCAGGTTTGCTGAAACTCTTTGACTTTGGCCCAGTCGGCCTTCTTTTTTTCCATCTTGCCGTAGGGATTGCCGCGGCTCTCCAGCGCCTTCAGAGGCTTCTGCAGAGTCTGAGGCACCTTCCCGTCGTCGATCATGCCGCGCCGCAAATCGACGATCTTGTCGATGTACTCGACCAACAACGGGCACTCTGCTTCACAGGCGCCGCAGGTGGTGCAGGACCAGATTTCATCCTCGGAATAGATGTTGCCGATGAGCGGCTTGCTGTTGGCCGAAGTGCCGAACATCGGATAGTGCTGGAAGGCGTAATCTCTGGCCTTGATCGAGATGAATCTTGGCGATAACGGCCTGCCCACCGCGTTGGCGGGGCAGTTATCGGAGCAGCGCCCGCAGTCGGCGCAGGAATAGAAATCGAGCATGTGCTTCCAGGTAAAGTCTTCGAATGTCTTCACACCGAAGGATTTCACCTGGTCCAGATGCTCATCGCTCACGCCCCATCTCACCGGCTTCAGGATTTCCCTATCCAACTTTGCGAAGTAAACGTTGAACAGCGACGTCTCCACGTGAAACTGGATTCCAAAGGGGCGGTAGCAGAGTAAGAAGAAGAACGTCAGGTCGTGAGTAAGAAACGCGCCGAGGTAGAGATGCTGCAGCGTGGGCAGGGAAGTGGAAAGCAGAGCGGATTTCAGCAGCCACGGCAGCGACAGAATCGCCAGGAAGTCAGCCGCTTGGCCTTGCTGGGTCTGATAGGCCGCCTTGCTGGCGGCGAACAAACTGTCAGCCGCCATCAGCACTGCGATCAGCCCCAGAAGGAAGATAGCGTCCGCCGTATGGGCCTTGCCGTATCTGGGCGGCACGGCATAGCGCGCAGGTTTGAAGACCAGCCGCCGAGTTGCCGCGACCACCATACAGAGGAAGACGATGGTGGTGGCGTAGTCCTTAATAATGTCGTAGACATGGCCGACGATGGCGGGCAGCGCAACGGTGTCGGCGATGCCGAGAATCAGCGAGAAGGCACGAGTTGCGAGCAGAATGAAACCCGCAAAAATAAAGATATGAACGATTCCTGCAAACTTGTAGCGCGGGTGCTTCCATTGCCCCAGCCAGAATTGCGCAACTCTGCCCAGTCGGGCCAGTGGCCGGTCAAAACGAAGATCACGCTCTCCCCGAAGGAGCGGCGTCAGGCGTTTCGCCACGATGTAGGCAAAACAAGCGACGCCTAGAAGATGAATGATCAGGAATAGAATTCGCCCTTGAATCAACCAATAGGTTGCTTGCTCGGGTGATTGCAGGCCTACCATGATGAACCTCGCCTATCTCTAACGGACCTGGCCCTACCCAGCGACTTCCTACAGCAGTAGCGGTCCCCCAACCACTACGCACTCGCTACGGTCTGAAGTCTCTCCTCTTCCGTGATTGGACCTGTCCCTCCTGCCGGTTCAACCGCAGGAAGAGGGGCCCGTGGGGGAACAGGTGCGGGAACGATCGCCACCGGCGCAGGCGCCGGTTTTGAAACGTTCTGTACCTTCGGGCGTGGCCTCTTCCTGTTCTTTGGCGGTGCCTGGCCGCGAGCAGCTTCTCGCAGCTCCGTGAAACTTTGTTCCAGAAATGTCTCCAAGCGCCCCAAATCCGGCGCGGCGTGCACGTCTCCGCTGAACCCGAAGTACACCGTGCCGTTGTAGCTCAAGATGGCGCAGTTGACCGCCATTTCGCCCCCGATCGGAACATAGGGGTAACAGCGCAACATCTCGTGGCCCAGCAGGTAGAGCGGGAATTGTGGCCCGGGCACATTCGTGCACACCAGGTTGAAGGGCGTGATCGGCAACTGGCTCACGAGCGGACCGGTGAGCGCCTGGACCGAAGTGGGGAGAAAGCCGATCAAACCACCCGCCAGGCTCACGAGTTCAGCGGCATGCACGCGTTTTAGAAAGTTCGTTCTCTCATGCGCGGCGGCCAGCAGTTTTCTAGGATTCCGTATATCCAGTGGAATGGTGACCGGAACCAGGGAGATGCGGTTCCCCAACTCTCCTGGGCTCTCGCTGCCGCGCAGATTGACGGGAACCATCATGCGCAGCAACTTGCCCTTGACCCGATCGCCATGGAGTTCGCTGTAGCGCCGAATAGTGGCTGTCATGAGCGCGAGAATTACGTCATTGACGCTCGCATCGCAGCTCTGCCGGATGGCTTTGACGTCTGCCAGCGGAATTTCGGCCCAGGTGAATTTCTGCGGTCCGCGGTAGGGAACGTTAAACCGCAACCGTTCCGTAAACGCTGTGATTTCTGGCAGCAAACGGGAGAATTGGTCCGCGGGGAGGTCGTCGCCGCCATTGGCGGTGACTTGCTCCGCTATGCTCACCATATCTTCCAGTGCGGAGAGGATCCGCTTGACGACATCCGAATAAGAATCCACGACGCCGCTCATGAGCGAGGTGAGCGGGTCACGCCGCGGAGGGGCCGGCAGCCGCAGCTTTTTTCTCGGCAGGGGCGCAGCCACCGGGCTGGCGTCCAGGAGCACATTCATGATGCCGACTCCGGCAATGCCATCGGCCATGCAATGGTGCAAGCGGATGATCATGGCGGTGCGATTGCCGTTCAGGCCATGCACCAGGGTCAGGTCCCACAACGGGTGCTGGCGGTCCATCACCTTGCTCAGAAGTTTTCCCGCGACTGCCTTCAGTTCGGCGTCGGTACCATGCTTGAGCGTCAGCTGGCGTACGTGGTTGCGGATCTTGAAGGTGGGGTCGTACTCCCAGCTGGGGAGACCAATTCCGAACGGTGGCGACATGACCCGCTTGAGGTAGCGGGGAAGGAGCGGCAGCTTCGACTCCACGAACCGCAGGTAGGCTCCGAATGGAATCTCGCCGTCAAAAACGCAGACACTGGCCACGTTGAGCGGCATGCCCTCGCGCTCGAGATGCAGAAAAACGGTGTCTCCCCACGAAAGGCGATCGCCGCGATTGTGGTTCTGCATGACAGAACTCCTGTTCAGTTGTCCGGCGCTTGCTCGGCAAACTATTGAGGGGGCCGTTGCAGGCCCCGCTCAGCGAGTCTTATGCGTAGTCGATCGGGTGATTTTCGAGCCAGTGCTCATCCCGGACCTTGCCCATGTTCTTGAACGCACTCGAAGTGACACTTGCCGCTAGACGACGGTTGCTCCAGACCATACCGATACCAAAGGCGATGGCTCCTCCGAGGAACCCAAACACCAATGCTTTGCGGGGTGACCGACGCCCGTTGGCCGCACAGCTGCCCAACACACCGATGCACACCCCAAGGGCGGCTGGCTTTAAGGCATGTCGGGCGGATTCCTCAAGAAACGGAGCGAGCGGTTTTCCGTGGAGGAACTCTCCTTCCCCGGAACGTGCTCCCTCCAGTCCGGAATCCACAAGCCTCTTGCCATAATCAATGTTGGATTTCGACCACGCGCTGACGTTCATGGAGCTACCTCACTGTGCAGACAATCGGGAACCGGGCTTGGAACTCTGGCCATCGCCATCAAAACGGATGAGAATTCGAACGAGAACGTCTGCCTGAGGCCGACTTCTTCTCTCCTACTCAATTGCCTGGCAAAACCAGACCTGTCGGGATTGCTACAGACGCGTGACACCCACCTCGAGCGGTCGAGCTTCCGTGGTCCGTGCGCTGAACCAATACCGCAATCTCGATCCCAAGATGAGTAGAACGCTCGGAGCTGGTGCGGGTCTGCTACATGGGTCACATTTCACGGTGACTGGAGTCACACGTCTATGAAGCAGGGAAGCTTGAACAGTTCGAACTAAGCTCAGGGATCCGAGCTCAGACATCCGAGCGGCTGACTGCAGTTTTTCGGGAAGATAACAGGAACACGGGGACGTCGTGGTCTCGACCAGGTCCACGCCGTCCCCGTGAAGTTCCCTGAGTTGCTGGCCTCGGAAGGCGTCGCTCGACAGCGCACCTGTCGCTCAGGGACTTACATTCCGCTTTCTTGATCGTGAGAAACTAAGCAATCACGTATTTGCCAGTTTCGATGACTTTTTGTGCAATCGTCTGCCGCAACGCCACCGTGTTCCATGCTTCGTACTTGCACAGACGGCGGAGGACTGCCATTTGCGATCGCAGCATGTCGCCTTCGGCGCAGGCTGCAATTACCATTCTGGCCGCACTTTCAATTCTCTCGATCGCGCCTGCCATGTAAACCCGAGTCATGGCGACGGCGTAGGCAGCGCCGGCCTCGCCGTTCCGCGCGGCCAGTTTCTGGGCACGCAGTACGCCTGACTCCATGGCGTAGGTTTCAATGACCATGTTGGCGATGGCGCCCATGATCTCCTGTTGGTCCTGGATGGCTTGCATATACTTCTGGGTGGCAACTCCGGCTGCGAACAGGCCGATCTTCTTGGCCGTCGCAACCAGCTTGCGCTCTTCGGCAAGCAGACCCTCGGGTCCTTCGTCCCGCACTCCAGCGAGTATTTCGTCCATCATCTTCTTGATGACGGCCATCAACGGCAGTTGGCCTGACATCGCCCGTTTCAGAAGGAAGCCGGTAATGACGAGGCGGTTGATTTCGTTGGTGCCTTCGAAGATTCGGTTGATGCGGGCATCGCGGTAGGCGCGCTCGGCGGGATACTCCTCGACAAACCCGTACCCACCATAGATCTGCACCATCTCATCGACCACGTGATTGATGAACTCCGAGCCCCATACCTTGAGGATCGAGCACTCGATGGCATACTCGTCGATTACTTTGCGGACCTGGCTCATGTCGTTGTGACTGTCGCCGAGTTGTGCGATCGCCGCGTCCATCATGCCGACAGTGCGATACGCCATGGCTTCACCGGTGAAAATGCCGGCCGCCATGTTGGCGAGCTTCTCGCGAATCAGCCCGAAATCGGCAATCACTTTGCCGAACGCCTTGCGCTGCTTGGCATACGCCACGGCCTTCTCGATGCAGTCGCGGGACGAGCCAATGCATCCTGCACCCAGTTTGAAACGGCCCACGTTGAGCACGTTGAAAGCAATGTGGTGTCCTTTGCCAATCTCGCCGAGGACGTTCTCGACCGGGACCTGGCAGTCGGTGAGGATGAGCGGACAGGTGGACGAACCGCGAATGCCCATCTTGTGTTCTTCCGCGCCCACTGCAAAGCCGGGGAATTTGCGCTCGATGATAAAGGCAGTGAACTTCTCTCCGTCCACCTTGGCGAACACGATGAACAGGTCGGCGAACCCGGCGTTGGTGATCCACATTTTTTCGCCGTTCAGAAGATAGTGCTTGCCGTCCGGGGAAAGAGTGGCGCGGGCGCGGCAATTGAGAGCATCTGACCCGGAGGACGATTCGGAGAGGGCATAGGCTCCCACCGTGTCGCCGCTCGCCAAGCCGGGCAGGTACTTCTTCTTCTGCTGGTCCGTGCCGAAATAGACAATGGGTAGAGTGCCGATGCAGGTGTGAGCGCCCCAAGTTGTGCTGAAGCCACCGTACTTGGCCAGGCGGTCGGCGATGATGGCGGAGGTGACCTTATCCATCTCCATGCCGCCATATTGTTCGGGAATGTCGACGCCGCTCAGTCCAAGTTCGCCGGCCTTCTTCACCAGTTCGCGATTGACGGCGAACTCCTTGTGCTCCATCTTTTCGATGTTAGGAACGACTTCCTTGTTTGCGAATTCTTCGGTAGTTTGCGCGATCAACAAATGCTGGTCGGTGAAATCTTCTGGAGTAAATACATCGTCGGGCGCCCGCTCCTCGATCAGAAAGCTGCCGCCGGAGATCTTGGTCGTGGGCACTGCTGAAACCGTAGCCATATTTCACCTCTGTGAAAGATCGTTGAATCAATTCCTGGTTGCGGAGGGATTGTGCAGCGCGGGAATCGAATGGGAGTTAGCGGAATCTTCATTGCGCGCCTCGCCGAGAGGAGAGAAGGCGGCGTCCTTGGGGCGACCGCTGATTTATCTTTCGTGCTGGCAGAGACCGGGCGACGTGCCCGTACACCAGATTCGGGCACGTCAGCCCGACGTGGCACAGTACCGGCCACGCGGTTACGCAGCCGGTACCCGTGCCAGGCCTGTTAGACGGCTACCGCTGCTGCCGTATGTTTCTTGCCCGCACGCACCGGCCGCTTCGCGCGATGTACGGTCTTGCCTACGTGTTTGGGTGGATTCGTCGACTTCATTAATACGTCCATCAATGCCTTTTGGGCATCGACGTAGCTTTGCACGCCTTCGCGCGTGAGTTCCGCCAGCGGCAGGAATGGAAATGGCGTCACGGATTCCAGCGTCTTGTTCGCAATTTTCAGGTTGGAGTTCATCTGCTGCCCGGCTAGGTCCGCCAGTTTCTTTTGGGCATCGATGAACGACTTGGTTGCCTGGCGCGCCAGTTCGGTCAGTTCGGTGGTCTTCATTTTCTTGACGGCGCCATTGGTGTGTTTTCCGCCGGTGGCTTTGGCGGTTTCCTCGGCGACGACGTCCAGGAACTGCTTCTGTGCTTTGACAAAGTTTTCCATGCTCTCGCGAGCCATGTCCATCAGGTGCTCGCCTTGGTATACCTTACCGGTCTTGGTTGCCTCCACCCAGGTATGGGTCTGTTTGTCGGCAATCTTCAGGAATTCCTGCTGCATGTCGATGAAAGCGTCCAGGCTCCGCCGTAGCAGGTCCGTGACCGCGTGCACCGCGGGCCAATCCCCGACCCGCTCTTTCACGCCGTTCATCAGCAGTTCATTCTGTTGCTGTCCCAGATCGAGCAGGATCTTTTGGCCTTCAATGAAGTTGGACACGCCTTCCCCAGCGACTTCGCTGAGAATGGCGGTCGGAGAGTGGTGCGGATCGGACAACTGTTGCCGCACTGCGTGCATGACGTTGGCGTTCTGCCGCATTGCAAGATCCAGCAGAATCCGTTGGGTAGTAAAGAAAGTCTGAACCCCCTGCTGCGCCCAGCCCGAGAGAAGCGAAACAAAGGACGATTCCCTGGGATGAGTCCGAGAGGGTTCGTGCTCCATCACTGCCATATGAGTACCTCCAAATTGCTGCATTGCAGCATCAGCTAAACTATACAAGTCCAAGCAAAACGTGTCAAGATGGAGTTGTTTATTTGTGCAGAGCAACATAGACAGGACTTGACCATGAAGCCCTCCACCGTCGTCATCAAGAAATATGGCAATCGCAGGCTCTACGATACCGCCGGCAGCTGCTACGTGAATCTCGACGACATTGCCCGGCTCATTCGAGAAGGCAAGGAGGTGCAGATTGTGGACGCGAAAACGGGCCGCGACCTGACCCGTGTGACCCTGACCCAGATCATCACTGAAGACGCAAAGGACAAGCCGACCGGCCTGCCGCTCGAACTGTTGCGGCAGTTGGTCATCGCGTCCGATGAGGTGAGGCAGGAATTTGTGATGTGGTACTTGAAGTCCGCGTTTGATACCTACGAAAAGGTGCAGGATGCGGTGCAGAGCCGCTTGACGGATGTCCAATCGGCCATTCTGTCTCCCGTGGATACCATGAAGCGCTTCCTGGGCGCGTCGGCGCCGTCCCACCCACAGCCGGAGGCCGAACCCGAACTCGATGCTCTCCGCAAGCGAGTGGCGGAACTGGAGGCCCGGCTCGAAAAGAACGCGCGTGGAGGACAACGCACACGCGCGCGGAGCAATAAGCCGATCGGCCGCCGTCGCTGATCCGGGAGTTGAGAGAGTCTGGCTCGGCTGACATTCTCGGAAGCGTTATCGATTGCCCAGTCCCGCCAGGGACGGCTGAAAATAGCCCGGCGCTTCAGCGCCGGGGTATCGAACGTCTAATTGAACCAGTCCCGTTTAGGGACGATTGATTCCCCAAGGCGGAGTGTACGACTCAGTCGCGCCTACGGCACTCGCGGGGTATTCTCAACGTGCCATCCCGCCAGTAAACTGGCGGGCTATTATCAGGGGTCCCTCCGGGACCCACGTTCCCACGCCGGCCGTGGTGTCAACAAAGCCACGGAGTCTTGCGCCACGGAGTCTCACATCTCAAAAATGTGCTTTGAACCCAGGGACAGTCCAAGGTTATAATTTCGCAGCGCAAACGCTTCTGCGCATTGTTTGCAACGTGGTCATGGTGTAGAAGCCCGGTCGAACTCAGGGATTTAATTGCGGCGCAAACCGAAAACTGCAACCCGTTCATCGAGGGTAGAAGGACGAACACCCCAATCGGCTCTTGCGGAAGCCAATACTCCACTTTGGACTGAGGCGTTGTTCGGCGCTGAGATGCTGTTGCTGCACGCAACCCCTGTCTACTACGGCCTCGGCATACCGCACGGTGATGGATCCGGGGTCGTCATCATTCCGGGTTTTCTCGGCACAGACCTGTATTTGATGGAACTCCACAGTTGGCTGGGGCGCATCGGATATCGGCCTTACTTTTCGGGTATCGGGATCAACGCCGAGTGCCCAAACCTGTTGATTCAGCGTCATCTGAACCAGACGATCGAACGAGCCCTCACCGAAACCGAGCGAAAAATTCACCTGATCGGCCACAGCCTGGGCGGCTTGATCGCACGGTCGGTCGCAGGCCAGCGGCCGGACGATATCGCTTCCGTGATTACCCTGGCGGCGCCTTTTCGTGGCACCGTTGCCCATCGTGCAATTCTCAACGTCGTCGAAGCAGTTCGCCTGCGAATTCTGCAGGAGAATGGCCGCGCCGTCCTGCCCGAGTGCTACACCGGGCGTTGCACCTGTAGTTTTCTGGACTCGCTGAAGCGCGATGTTCCCGACTCCGTGGTCGAGACCGCCATCTACACCCGTCACGACGGCATCGTGGACTGGCGGTATTGCATGACCAACCATGACGAAGCCGACTTTGAAGTCCCGTCCACCCACATAGGAATGGCGTTTAATCCCGCGGCCTACGCGATTGTAGCCAAGCGGCTGGCTAAGGCTCACTCCTCCGAATAAGTGCGGCGGCCAGCCATCTCCAATACAGCGCCGGTAATGGTCTCGAGTTCCTGGGTGGGTGCGTTGCGTCGCTCCAGGCGTAGCTTGGCTCGGGCGAGGCTGTTGTTCCGGACTTCGAAGCTTCCCGTACAATTGGTTTTCAGGTAGGGCAATTGGTGAAGACATGGGCCGGTGCCGTCGATGGCGGCTTCCAGTTGCAATCCATCCGGCGAGGAACCGCGAAAATTCCATACGAATTGATCGCGATCGTTTCTAGTCTCTCGCAGACTCCGAAAATGATGGGGCTTCCCGTCGTGCCAGAGCATCGCTTTGCGAAAGACCAGCCCGAATGGCATGTCGTACACCAACGCTTCCAGCGTGCTCGGCGGACCATCGGGATGAAGAAAATACGCATGTGCCCAAGTCCAGAAGTTGCGATGACGGTATCCACAGTTATGCCCCTGTACTCCAAACCCTAGTGGGTTCCCCTGAAAGCTCCGGCCATCCAGCACGATCCGCCCGGAGAAGAGCCCATCGGAATGGGGCGTTCGTGAGAAACCGATCCAGCCCTTGTGGCTGAGTGTGAAGCAGAATGTGGAACGATAGTGCAGGTCCCAGGAGATCGTGTGTCCGTCAAGGGCCAGCGCTCCCCGGCATGAGCTCTCGTCAATTCCGTTGTCGCCGATTCGGAACTGGAAGGGATTTTGCCCTCGGGCGCTGAGATCCAGATCATCCAGGCGGAATCCTTGAATGAAACCTTGCGGCTTTCCATCCCGGGGAAACCATGTGGCCCATACCTGAACCGGCATCCCGCGCGAGTCTCCGGGGCAGCCACCTCGGCCAGGGTTCATCAGTAAATAGCGAAACCACCAGGCCCCGGCACCGTCCGCCAGTCCCAGCCGAACAAACCAGACTTCGTAACGGCGGCGGGTCGAGAGCGAGGAATAAACTTCGTTGAGCGTCTGCACGGACTAGGGCGCGGTGAGTACGCACCTTCGACGTGATCATACTCCAGCGGCGACCCCAACCTTCACTTGTACACACGCAACAACGCGACTCCGTGCGTGGGAACCTCTGTCGTATACAAGTCTCCCTGCGCGCTGAGATCTTTGTGTTCCCAGAGATCGCGCAGCTTGGATGGATGCTCAATACCAATGGTCTTGAAATCGAAGCTCATCTTGAAGGCCGCTTCAGTGCGGTTGAAGAGTCCGACCGCGTAGCTGCCATCGACGAGCGGCTTCACCCAGATTTCGAGCGTACCCTCTTGCCATACCCGGTGGCCTTGCACGCCCTTGGGGTCCTGATCAACCGCAATCACTTCAGCATTGGTAAGGAGCTCTTTGGTTTCGGGAGTCATGCTGCGGATGTCGTTTCCTGCCAGCAGCGGCGCGGCAAGAATCGCCCACAGGGCCATGTGCGTGCGGTACTCGTCGCGGTTCATGCCGCCATTGCCGACCTCGAGCATGTCGGGATCATTCCAATGTCCGGGGCCGGCAAACTTCTCCAGGCCATTCTGCGAAAATCCGATCAATGACATGCGGTCGTAGGTGTCGTTGATGTCGCCGGTGGTGCGCCACAGGTTTCCAGTGTGAGGGCCCCATCGCCAGGGAGCTTTGACTCCCCAGTTGCAAATGCTGAAGACGATCGGGCGGGCGGCTTGTGCCAGTGCGTCACGAAATTTTGCGTATTGCACTTCGGGATCCAGGCCTTCGGCATAACACCAGTCGATTTTTACGTAGTCGACTCCCCAGGCAAAGTAGGTGTTGATATCCTGCGCCTCGTGCTCATAGCTGCCCGGACGTTTCTGGCAAGTCATGCGGCCGGCGTCGGTGTAGATGCCGAGTTTCAATCCCTTACTATGCACGTAATCGGCGAGCGCTTGGATGCCGCTTGGAAAACGCTGTGCGTCGGCCACAATGGTGCCGTCGGCGCCACGGCTGACCTGCCAGCAATCGTCGATGTTGACGTACTGGTATCCGGCGGCTTTCAGGCCACTGCTGACCATGGCATCGGCCGTTTCGCGGATGAGCTTCTCGCTGACATCGCAGGCAAATTTATTCCAGCTGTTCCAACCCATGGGAGGGGTGAGGGCGAGTGACGCACGCTCGGAACTCTCATGCGATTGGGCGGGCGCGACGGAGCATGCAATCAGCACGGCAGAAACACAGGACACCGCGATTTCGGCGAAGTGACGGATAGTCATGAATACCTCAATGAACGCAAGCAACTTGCGGCCATCGATTCTAGCGCATGTTCTTGACAACTGTCGGAGTCCATCGTACAAACGGGTCTGAAAACACTGGTACGCGTTTGCCCGCACACTTGCAAGACCTCAGCTCCCACCACGAGCGTACCGTCCAGACATTGGCCGAAGATTTCGCACGCCGGTTTGGCGACCGCCCCACGATTTACCAGGCGCCTGGACGGGTGAACCTGATCGGCGAGCACACCGATTACAACGACGGCTTCGTGATGCCGGCCGCGATCGGAATGTGCACGCGGGTCGCGGTTGCCCCGCGCGACGACGGGAAGCTTGTCGTCCGGTCCGAGAATTTTTCCGAAGAGTCCACATTTCTGCTGGATCAGCTTCCGGCTCGCGGATCTGGACACTGGAGCGACTACATTGCCGGTGTCGCCAAAGTGCTGGCGGAATCTGGTATTCCTTTGACGGGAGCCACTCTGCTGATCTGCGGAAATGTTCCGCTGGGGGCCGGGCTCAGCTCATCGGCCTCGGTCGAGGTGGCGGTCGGCTGGGCACTGATGGAGCTCGCCGGCCAGAAGATAGATCGGACGAAACTGGCGCAGCTCTGCCAGCGGGCTGAAAATGAGTTTGTGGGCGCGCGCTGTGGGATCATGGACCAGTTTGTGGCCAGTCACGGCAAACGGGATCACGCGCTGCTGCTGGACTGCCGGTCGCTGGAGTACCGTCTGCTGCCGCTGTGCGCAGATGCGCGCCTGGTAATCTGCAACACGATGGTCCGGCACGCAATCGCCGGCGGAGAATACAACCAGCGGCGGGCAGAGTGTGAAGCGGGGGTGAAGTTTTTGTCGAAGCATTTCCCGCACGTGCGGGCCTTGCGCGATGCGACGCTGGAGGAACTCGCCTCATTGAGCGGCGAGTTGCCGGACAAGATCCTGCGCCGTTGCCGGCACGTGATCAGTGAAGATGCGCGCGTGGTTCAAGCCGCTGAAGCCTTGACACGGAACGAACTGAGTACGTTTGGGGGCCTGATGCGCGAGTCGCATCGCAGTCTACGGGACGACTACGAAGTCAGTTGTGCGGAGCTCGACTTGATGGTGCAGCTTGCGGAACAGGCCCAGGGCGTGTACGGGGCGCGCATGACGGGAGGCGGTTTCGGAGGCTGCACCATCAACCTGGTCGACGCCGGCTGCGTCGATGCTTTCCAGCAAAGCGTCAGTGAAGGATACGAGCGTGCTACGGGTCGCAAGCCGGAGATTTACGTCTGTTCGGCCGCCGACGGCGTGGGGCTCGCTTGACCAGCCGCGGATAGACCTCAACATATTCCGATGAATGTAATCGACCTCGCGTTGAATCCGCATCGCCGCTTCAATCCGCTGACCCGGGAATGGGTGCTGGTTTCGCCGCATCGCACCGAGCGTCCGTGGCAAGGGCAGGTGGAGAGCCTAGCACGCGAAGCGCAGGTGAGCTTTGATCCGAACTGCTACCTGTGCCCGGGCAATATGCGGGCAGGAGGTGCGAGGAATCCTGCCTACAGTACGACGTTTGTTTTTGATAACGATTTTGCGGCCCTGAAACCGGAGATTCCAGCCCAGGAAGTGCGGGAGCGCGAGTTGCTGATTGCTCGCAGCGAAACCGGGCGGTGCCGCGTGGTGTGCTATTCGCCGCGCCACGATCTGACCATGGCCCGCATGAGTGTTCCCGAGTTGCGTGCGGTAGTGGAGGTATGGGTGCAGGAGTTTACCGAACTCGGCAGCCAGTCCCGCGTGCACTCGGTACAGATTTTCGAGAATCGCGGCGAGATGATGGGATGCAGCAACCCGCATCCTCACGGTCAGATCTGGGCCAACGAGATCCTGCCCAATGAATTATCGAAGGAACTGGAGTCGTTCGGCGAGTATCACCAGCACCACGCCACCAGCCTGCTGGGCGACTATCTGGCTCTGGAACTGGAAAAACAGGAACGCCTAGTGTGTCGGAACGATCACTTTGTTGTGCTAATGCCCTACTGGGCGGTGTGGCCGTTCGAGACGTTGCTCGTGAGCCGAAGACGAGTTGCGTCGCTCGAAGAATTGAATGAGGAAGAGCGCACGGCCCTGGCGGACATCCTCCGGCAGGTTACGATCCGCTACGACAACCTGTTTCAGACCTCATTCCCGTACACCATGGGTTTTCACCAGCGGCCGACCAATGGCAAGGACCATCCTGAGTTTCATTTACATGCCCACTTCTATCCGCCCCTGCTGCGATCCGCCACAGTAAAGAAATTCATGGTGGGATACGAAATGTTGGCCATGCCGCAGCGCGACATCACTCCCGAAGCGGCCGCCGCGAGGTTGCGGAGCGTGCCGGCTACGCACTATCTGGACAAATCGTCTTAGCATAGAGACGTGAACGCTCAGAGACGATTTGGGCTGGCGCGCGCGCTTTCGAAGCTGGGTTACTGTTCACGGTCGCAGGCTGCGGCGCTCATTCGCGACGGACGCGTGACTCTCAACGGACGAATCATCCGCGACCCCGAAGCTGCGGTTCGCATCGGGCGCGATCGCGTCGAGGTGGATGGCACGGAAATTGCCGAACCGCCCAGAATCTATCTCGCGATGAACAAGCCCCGTGGTGTGGTGACCACTGCGTCCGATGAGAAGGGACGCAAGACCGTCTACGATTTGCTTGAGCCGACCCTGCCGTGGGTGGGCCCGGTGGGCCGGTTGGACAAGGCGAGCGAAGGGCTGCTGCTGCTGACCAACGATTCGGAGTGGGCGGCGAAGATCACGGATCCGGCCAGCCATCTGGACAAGACGTACCACGTGCGAGTGGACCGCGTGGCTGACGACGCCTTGCTGGCGAAGATCAGGCGGGGTGCGACGGTCGATGGCGATCGCCTGCGGGTAAGGGCGGCGCGGCTTCTGCGACACGGAGAGAAGAATAGCTGGCTTGAGATCACGCTGGATGAGGGGAAAAATCGGCACATTCGCCGTCTGCTGAAAGCGCTGGAGGTGGAGGTCCTGCGGCTGGTGCGGGTCGCGGTCGGGCCGCTGGAGCTCGGCGATCTGAAGAAAGGTGCGGCGCGGGAGTTGGAGTTGGGGGAGAAACAGGCGGTGGATCGCGCGCTTCGCGGCAAAGCGAGCTAGAGACAACTCGGCTTCTGTTCACACCCTCGGAGACATGATGGATTGTCCAGTCCCGCCAGAGACGACTGAAAACAGCCCGGCGCTTCAGCGCCGGGAAGACTGGTACGGCCGAGCAAGTCCCGGAGGGACGACTGAAGTTCACCTGCGCAGCGTGCGATTCAGTCGTGCCTCCGGGCACTCCGTGCGTTCTCACCGCGCCATCCCGCTCGTAAACTGGCGGGCTATTTTCGGAGGTCCCTTCGGGACCATGTTCCGCCCATCTCTCGCGGGTTGGAAAACACCCCAAAAAGAACGGGCGCATGCCGATAGATGTGGGGTGAGGATGGCAACGGCATGCGCCCTATTAAGTTGTATTCACAGTAGACTTCCCGGATAAGGATGTCAAGATAAATCTTTTGCCTACAATGACTTACCGGCCCAATGGAGATCACTTTTCGAATAATCTCGCAAGTACATGGATCACATATCCGCAGTGCATGGATCACATCTCCGTGTGACGTTCGGGAATGATCCGGCACCCGCGCTCAGGGCGTCTTTTCGGGCACAAGACCGCGAGTTTCGAGATACTCCTGGGCCTGGCGGAGAACCTTGCGTTCGTTGCTGTAGGCCAGTTGCCGGCTCGCTTCGTCGAGCGGCACCCAGAGTGCCCGTTTCACCTCAATCCGCATGTCGGGCGCTAAGTTGTCGATCTCGCCCGAGACATAGCGCAGCAGATAGAAGCTCACGATTTTGAAGACGCGTTCGCCATCGCCCCAGCTGCGCACATAGACATACTTGATATCGACGAGCTTGGTGACGATTTCTGCCAGGATGCCGGTCTCCTCTTTTACTTCGCGCAGAGCAGTGGCCATCGGCTTCTCGCCAGGATCGACCAGTCCCTTGGGAAGCGCCAGCACGGCGCGCGTGCGCTTGCGAGGCGACTTGGCTGGCTTCGGGCTCTCTTTCTGGGGTTCGATCAGGGCAACATTCCAGACTCCATCCATCTGCCGCAGCACGATGCCACCTGCCGAGATCTCCCGCGCCATAGGGCACAAAGTATCAGGAATTTTCGAGTCGCGCAGTCTCTTGCTGAATGCGCTGCCAGGCCCGCTCCACATGCCGGGCTTCCGTGTTTGTCTGGCCGACGCAAAAGCGCAGCGTGAGCTTGCCGTCGAGCTTGGTGTGCGTCATAAAGAGGTCGCCACTGCCATTCAGGCGGTCCATGAGAGTCTGATTCGCTTGGTCGCCCGAGCGCAGGCGGAAGCAGACCAAATTGAGCTTCGCGGGCGCGGCCAGCTCGAAGCGCGAATCGGAACGCACCCATTCGACGAACTGCTGGGCAAGCCGTACATGCTCGCGGACATGATGCTGCAGGCCTTCGATTCCGTAGTGACGGATCACAAACCACAGCTTGAGCGAGCGGAATCGGCGCCCAAGCTGAATGTGCCAATCGCGATAGTCGATGACCGCGCCTGACTCGGTGGCCTGGTTGCGCAGGTACTCCGGCAGCACCGAGAACGTTTGGATGAGATGCGCGCGGTCGGCCACGAAGAAGCAGGTGCAATCGAAGTTGGTGAACATCCACTTGTGCGGGTTGAAGGTGTAGCTGTCGGCGAACTCGACGCCGTCGTGGAGGAAGCGGAACTCGGGACAGAGCGCGGCGGTGCCGCTCATGGCCGAATCCACGTGCAGCCAGAGATTGTGGTCACGGCAGATGCGGCCGATCTCGCGCACTGGATCGATTGCACACGAGGAAGTTGTTCCGATGGTGGCGCAGACAAAGCAGGGAATCAGACCCGCTTTCTTATCGACTTCGATTCGATGCGCGAGAACTTCAGGCCGCAGGGCAAAGTCCTGGTCGACTTCAATCTGACGCAGGTTGTGTGAGCCCAGGCCGGCGATCTTCATGGCCTTCTCGACGGACGAGTGCGTCTGGGTGGAGCAATACCCGACCAGGCGCCCGTTGCACCCTCGCTCATTGCTGGCAAACTGCGTCGTTCGCTCACGGGCCGCCAGCAATGCACAGAGATTGGCGCTGGAACCCGTGTCCTGTATGACGCCGCCCCCGGTGTTCGAAGAGAGAAACTTCTCCGGCAAGCCCAGCGCGGTGACCAGCCAGTCGAGAACGTGGGTCTCAAGTTCAGTGCAAGCCGGACTGGTGGACCAGAGCATGCCCTGAACCCCCAACCCGGATGACAGCAGATCACCAAGGATTGCCGGCCCCGACGCGTTGGCGGGGAAGTACGCGTACCAATTGGGCGACTGCCAATGCGTAATGCCGGGAAGGATTACGCGCTGGATGTCAGCGAGGACCTGGTCGAACGCTTCGCCTTTCTGCGGCGCTCTGGGCGGCAGCTGGGAGCGGATCTCGCCGGGCTGAACGCGCGAAAGGACGGGGAAACTCTCAACGCGCGACATGTAATCGGCGATCCAGTCGACCACGGCGTGGCCCTGGCGGCGAAACTCTTCGGGAGACATGTGGAAGGATTTGGTGTCAGGCATGGGATTTAGTAATTTTGTAATTTTGTAATCGGTAATTTGACCGACAAAGTGTTGACCGACTTCCAAAATTACCAAATTGCAAAATTACACAATTACAGAATTCCGTAGAACACGCGCGTGTTGTATTCGAATTCGACCAGGCCGTGCTGCGCGTGGGCCCTGACGATGCGCTCGAGTTCGCGCATCATCGGGGCGTGATTGGGATGACCTTCAAGCGGCGCATAGGAAGAAGACAGCAGGCGTCCAGCGGCGCCTTCGTAATCGAAGCGCTGCCGGAAGTCGAAAACGCGCTCCTGATAAGGCGAGGGCGCGAAGAATTCGTGGATCACGGCGGTGGTGCGCTCATGGCGGACTTCTTTGTAGTCGGTGCCGTAGGTCAGCAGGAGTTCCTCGTAGTCGCGCAGGAAAGGCGTGGTCGCCGTGCGGCGCTCATTCCAGATCAGCACGCACCATCCGGCCGGCTTCAGGATGCGAGCGAACTCTCGTCGAGCGCGGTCGCGGTCGAACCAGTGAGCGGCCTGCGCGGCTGTGATGAAGTCCACCGAGGCGGAGGGCAGGGTCGTCTCTTCCGCGGTTCCTGCGACTGAGGTCAGCTTGTCGTAGGCGGTGAGCAGACTGGCGCCCGCTTCCCGCATCTCGGGGTTGGGTTCGACGGCATAGACTGGATTGCCGTTTTCGAGAAGCAGCTTGGTAAAGATGCCGGTTCCCGAAGCGATGTCAGCGATCACGTGATTCGGTCGCAGTCCGCATTCCGCGCGGAGCACATCGAGGACTTCGGGCGGGTATCCGGGACGGTGGCGAACGTAGTTCTCCACCCGATCAGAAAAGCGTGCGGTTGGCGCCTTGCACATTAGTCATCAGTGTAACGCGTCAGCGGGACCCTCTGAAGGCACGGTACAATCTTTGCTTTATGTCGGAAGAGGGTATTCGCGCGGTAATCGAAAACGAGCGAGCGAGCGTGGGGACGGTCGCGCCGGACTTTGAACTGCCGGCGCTGATTGGCGGCGTCAAGAAGCCGCTGCTTCTTAGCGCATATCGCGGTCAAAAGAATGTAGTGCTGGCCTTTTATCCGCACAACTGGCAGGAAGTGAGCGCGAAACAGTTGATCGGGTATCAGGCGGAACGGCCGCGCGTGCTGGCGAGCAACACGGAAACGGTCGCGGTGACGGTCGATTCGATCATGAATACGACCACCTGGGAGCGTGCGATCGGGCCGTTCGATTTTCCGATCTGCGCCGATTTTTGGCCCCACGGGGAGGTCTGCGTCCGTTACGGTGTATTGCACAACTCCGGGCCGGATGCGGGCGCGAGCGCGCGTGCAGTCTTTGTCATCGATCGCGATGGACGGATCGCTTTCCGCAAGACATACGGCTTGAAAGAAGTGCCGCTGCTGGAAGAGATCTTTCCGATGCTGGCGAAACTCTAGTAATGATTTGGCTCGGTTGACATCCTAGTGGGGAACGGTCCCGAAGGGACCATCGAAAATAGCCCGCCAGTTTACTGCCGGGACTGTGCGATCAGCCGGCGCGGGAGTGCCCGAGGCACGACTGAATCGCAACCTCGCCGTAGACTTTCAGTCATCCCTGACGGGACTGGTTTGTCAGGGGGGAAGGACCCGGCGCTGAAGAGTCTTTTACGAAACTCACTCGGCGGTTAGACCAGTGGAAGAACAACCACCGAAACCCAGCCCCGTAGGGGCGATCAATTTTAGCCCACCGCTTCAGCGGTGGGAAAAGTGGAAAAGATGAACCAAGTCCCGGAGGGACGGCCCAGTTCTGAAACAGACGCTGAACGGCCTATTTTCAGCCGTCCCTTCGGGACTCTTAATTGGCTTGATTCGGAGGATGTCAACAGAGCCAGACCTTTCTGAGTCATTCTGGTTGCCACTGGAGCGTCATGAAACTCTTGTCCGGTACAGTTTTGTTCCTCGCGTTGCTCGGCTCGAACCTGCGAGCCTTCGATCATCCCAAAGAAGAATCTGGAAGCGCGGTCATCGGTGGGTTCCGAGACGTGGCCGCGGAGCAGGAGATCGAAAAGCGCTTTCTGGCCGTGCCTGATCCCAAACTGGCCGAAGAACACCTGCGCATTCTCACGCAGGCGCCGCACATCGCCGGGTCGCCGGAAGACAAAGCGACTGCCGAGTATGTGGCGAAGAAGTTTCGGGAGGCCGGCCTCGATGCCGAGATTGTGGAATACAAGGTGTGGATCAACTATCCCTCCGAAATCAACGTGGACATGACAGGGCCCGTCGGCGTCGAAATGCATGGGCCGCGACGCGAACACGTGGACGACGATCGCTTTCAGGACGACCCGCGAGTGGCCAACCCGTATAACGGCATGTCGCCGTCCGGAGACGCAGAAGCGGAAGTGGTCTATGCGAACTACGGATCGCCGGAAGATTTCGACAAGCTGAAGCACTTAGGCGTGGATGTGCAGGGCAAGGTTGTGATCGTTCGCTACGGAGAAAATTTTCGCGGCGTGAAGGCGTTTGTGGCGCAGGAGCGTGGGGTGGCCGGGGTCATTATCTACTCGGATCCGAAGGACGATGGTTACTACCGCGGCGATGCCTATCCTAGGGGGCCGTGGCGCCCGGCCAGCGGAGTGCAGCGCGGATCGGTTGGATACATGTTCCAGTTTCCCGGAGATCCAACCACACCGGGAGTCGCCTCGGTCCCGACTTTGCCGGACTCGAAGCGTGTATCGCCGGCGCAATCCGAGCAGTTGCCAAAAATTCCGGTAACCCCGCTTTCCTATGCGGACGCCTCGCCGATTCTTGAGCATCTCGGCGGGCCGCCCTCGCCGCGCGAATGGCAGGGTGCATTGCCGTTCACCTATCACGTAGGCCCGGGACCAGCGAAGGTACGGATGCACCTTAAGCAGGACTACCAACTGCGCACCATTTGGGATGTAATTGGCAAGGCGCGCGGGGCGACATCTCCTGACGAGTGGGTGGTGGCGGGCAATCACCGCGATGCATGGGTTTATGGCGCGGTCGATCCGAACAGCGGCACAGCGGCCATGCTCGAGGCGGTTCACGGCCTGGGCGAGTTGCTGAAGTCAGGATGGAAGCCCAAGCGGACGATCGTGTTCGGAAGCTGGGATGCCGAAGAAGAAGGGCTGATCGGGTCTACGGAGTGGGGTGAAGATCACGCGCAGGATCTGGCGAACGCAGCCGCCTATTTCAATATGGATGTAGCTGTTTCGGGTACAAAGTTCGGCGCGTCGGCCGTGCCCACCCTGAAGCAGTTTATCCGCGAGATTGCGAAGGCCGTACCTTCGCCGCAGGGCGGCACCGTGTACGACGCATGGAAAAAGACCAGCCAGCCGAAGCAGGAAAGTTTCCATCCGCAGGAGACGAGTACAAGCACGTATCGTCCGCCCGCGGCCAATGTACGAGGCGATGTCCCAGTCGGCGACCTGGGCAGCGGCTCGGACTACACCGTGTTCCTGCAGCACTTGGGGGTGCCGAGCACCGATATTGGTTCGACGGGTGACTACGGCGTTTATCACTCGGTGTTTGACAACTTTGCGTGGTTCAAGAAGTTCGGAGATCCGGACTTCCGCTACGAGCAGCAGATGGCGCGCATGTACGGACTGGAAGTGGTGCGCATGGCCGGTGCCGACGTGCTTCCGTACGATTACGAGGACTACGGGAAAGAGGTTCTGGTCTATCTAGAGGCAGCGAAGGACAAGGCCAAAGACCGCTTTGGAGACAAGGCCCCGGATTTCTCCGCGGCGGTAGAAGGGGCGCGCCGTTTTGAGCAGGCGGGGGCGAAGATTTTGCAAAGGCAGCACAAAATGCCTGGAGCGCCCGATCGTTTGAATGCTAAACTGCGGGAAGCAGAACGGGCGCTGCTGATTCCAGAGGGGCTACCCAACCGTCCGTGGTACCACCATGCGATTTACGCACCCGGCCAATATACCGGGTACGCGGCCGTGGTGATTCCGGGAGTGAGTGAGGCGATTGACAGGGGTGATCTTCGCCGAACTGAACAACAGATTGCGACGTTAGCGGCTGCGCTGAACCGGGCCGTCCTGGTTCTCGAGCAATACCGCTGAGCGGCAAAAGTTCTGCGGCGCCAGCGCGCGTCCCAGAGAACACCGAAAGCAGTTAAATATATGGCATTCGCACGGATCATCTCTCGCTCTCCTCAGTGCTCGCGAGAGCTGGCACTGGATCTGCTCTGCCGCGGATACGCGGTTGAAATCGTGTCGCCCGAGGCGATTCCGGATAACTTCGCCGACCTTGAGCTACGGGTCGAAGCCGACGCTTCGAACGACCTGACTGCGAACGTTGCCGTGCGCACTGGCGACCACTCGACCTCTCTCGACTTTGTCCATCATCTCAAGGCCCCGATGGTCGATTTCCTCCGCCGTCCGCCGGAAACGGGCCCGGCAGCACACTTCCCGGATGGCCCCATCAGCTTTAATGCCGAGGGTTTGTTCGACCAGATCGAACTGCCGACGCCAGTCTCTGAGCGGGCGCTGCCCCCGGCCCATCAGCCGCTTAAGCTATTGCCCGATCCCGAAGAAGGGCCCAGCCTGATTATTCCGCCCGAACAAGTTCTGCCCCCGACGCAGGAGCCTGAACAAGACCATGTCAGGACTGGGATCACCATCATTATTCACCGGTCGCGGTCGAAGTCCAAAATCAAACTCAAGCTGAAACCCAAGCCGTCGGACGCGTCCGGCCGGTGGTTTTTGCGGACTGCGGTGGGCTTTGCCGCCGTGGTCGTCCTAGCCATTGTGGTGGGAAGAGGCGTGCGCCGGGATGGAAGCACGTCCTCCGTGCAGAACTCGGCAGTTGAGTCCCGCCAGACCGCTCCAGCAGAAGAAGCGAACGTGTTCGCAGTACACGAGCCACAGCGGCCAAGCGACGCGGCTGCGGGAAGTCCAGTCGCTGGATCACAAGAGGAGCGGGCGCGATTAACAGCGAACCCACTGCCGCCGAGTGCTCCGTCGGTTTCCTCTAACTCCAGGATCGAAAGCTCCCTCCGCAAGGCCGACGCCTTGAAAACGCCCGACGCCGCTGTTTATCGTGACAAACCGATTGCACAGGTCGCCAGGAACGCCCGGCATCACAAGCGCCGTCGCAGACATGACAACGGCCTGGTTGCGGCCGATACGGTTACCTATATCGACAGAACGTTCGCGCCCAACAACAAACCGCAGTAGCAGTTCTTGGCGCTGCTGAATGCTCGCTGGCGCCGTGGTCGCGAACCCTCGGTTTATCTGGCCCGGAAGGGTATACTCGGTTTCCCCGGTCTGATGAGCGCTCAAACAGCCATCCAGCACCTCCTGCAAGACCTGCCCACGGCGGCCACGGCCACGTTTCTCGCGTTATTCCCCATCGTCAATCCGCTTGGCGGGATTCCGATGTTCTTCTCCTTGACGGCAGATTTCCCTGCGCCCGAGCGTAGACAAACAGCTTTGAAGACGGCGTTTTACGTAATTGCGATCCTGGTCATCTTCATGCTGTTCGGCCGGTTTGTGCTGAACTTCTTCGGGATTTCGTTGCCCGTGCTCAAGATTGCTGGAGGATTGATCGTCGCCAACACGGCCTGGGGCATGGTGACAGGGTCCAGCCGCATGACGATGGAGGAAAGCAGCGAAGCGCTGACCAAAGAAGACATTTCACTTACTCCCATGGCCATGCCGATGCTCTCCGGGCCGGGGTCGATCGGAGTGGTCATGGGACTGGCCGCGCACGCGAACAGCTTTCTTGCCTATGCGGGAATGATGATCGGAATTGTGGCCATCGGTCTGACGGTGTACCTGTTGCTATGTCTGGGAGGTCCGTTCGTCAAGCGGTTGGGGCCGGGCGCGGTGGGCGCGATCAACCGCATCTTTGGATTTCTGATTTTGGCGATTGCGGTGCAGTTGGTGTGGAATGGCGTGGCGGACTTTAGAGGGTGAATCGCGAACGTCACCGCGAAGGGGGAGGGCACGAGTTTACGCGTGCCGCTAAGCCATGAAAATGCGATCGCGTTTCAGCGCCTGAGGTGTGTTTTCGCGCCCTCAATCCTTCGGTGGTGCGCACACCCACACATTCGCAAAGAACGCGAATGTTTGGGGCACACGGCTAGTGATGCCGAGCAGGTCAAGCGGCAGGGCGGTTCCGGTGCGGTTCCGCATTGGGAACGCCCTTCGGCAGAACTGAAGCATGCTTTTCACTGCTGGTGTGGTTAGCGCAGGCGAAGTATTCGCCTCCGTGTTCGTTGATTTCCAAGTAGTCGGCGATATCTTCGCAGTTCGACCGATTACAAAGAATCAGTCGATCCGGTGGATGGTCAAGGCGAAAGTATTCCATGAAATCCTCCAGTGATGTCCGTGAAGTCGGGTAGCCATTTTCAGCACGAATGCTAGGCGCCAACCTGTACGGGTACTAACTCCGGGATACGCCGGGAGTTTTGGATGGACTTGGCAGCGTCTTCCGCTGTGAATTTCCCCATCACCAGTGCCAGCTTACGGTTGAGTGTCATCCGGATAGGGGTCCGATCAATCCGCTCCACGAATTCCGGTGCGCGAGTACCGCCACGATCTACTTTCACAACAAATCTTGTGTTTGCCATAGTTTGTCACTGCCTTCTGTCCTTCGCGAGAAACGGTTAGGGAAACGTGAACCAAGCAGCGGTTTCTCCACAATTGCTGCACACTCACCGCTATAGGAGAGACTTGCCACACTCCAAGCAACTTGCTTTTAAGCGAGATGTGATCAATCCGCAAGCCGGGCACATCCTTTGTGATCCGAGCCCGGCGATTTGTGGTTTTAGCCTGCGTGCCTTGTAGAGAAGCCTGATTGCGAACAGCGCAATCATCAGACCGAAAAAGATGCTAGTTGCGCTCATAGAAGCGTGCTCCAAGGATGGGTTCCACGTGTGAACCCTCATTTCTATCGGTTGCGCAAAGAGGCCGTCTGGAAGGATCGGGTGCCCGAAGTACGACGGAGAGATGCGAAAGGGACTTCTTAAGCCTAGTCCTCTGCGTCACCGATAGCAACGAGATTCGGAAACAGACCCCGTAATGTTTGAGCGACGGACGACACCCCAGCCCAAGCGGAGCTTGGACGGGCCACCCGCCTTCCCACTTGGAATCGTTCCGTCTGTCCCCGGGTTTCCTCCCCCCGGGTTTCCTCCCTGTCCCCGGGTTTCCTCCCGGCAACTTAGAAGTGGAATACCCGCCTATGCCCACTCTCTCGAAAGATTCTTCTCTGCCAACACCTGGCAACGCGCGGTATACTTGCCGGCCGGAGATGTGGGCCCCCGCCGTCGTACTACCGCAACGTCAAAGAAAAAGGGAAAAACGCAATGAATGTTCTCCGACGCTGGTTTGGAGGAAAGACAGACGCGGCATCAGAAGTATCCGTGACAGCTAATCCCGACTGGCGGACTTACCGCGCCGGCGAGGGCGATAGAGCTGGCCGAAAAATTAGAAAAGTGTACGCAGTCGGCGACGATTACGTCCTTTATTTCATCGGTTGTGAACTGTATTACGAAACAGGGCCAACGCTGGAAAAAGACTTGGGAAGCGCTGATTCGGCGCTGGCCCGGATCAATCGGCTGCTCGATGCCAATCCCCAGGAGGGCACTCGCGAATACGACATCAATGTCTCAACTTTGGAACTGGCCGCGGATGCGTTTGAAATGTTTTTTTGCGGGGAAAGAAACGAAGCGGTGGAAATCCTGAACGGCATTCGTGACAAGCTGCAAGCAAAGGAGGAAGGACAGCGGCGGCTGATGTACCAATTGGGCGCTGTATTGATCACGGCGGTGGTCTGGATTGCTTATCTGCGGCTTCAAAGTACGGGATCAATGCCCGCGAAGTGGCCCCCGTGGATACTGGCTGCCGCACTTGCGATTCTAGGGGGCTTATTCTCCGTCTGCCTGAACCTCGGATCGCTTGAAGTGAACGTGAATCAACAGAAGTGGTTTCTGCTCATCGCCGGCGCCACTCGCTCAATCGTAGCGTTCCTGGCGGGCATTGGACTGCTTTTGGCTATGCGGTCAAAAATGTTCGCCGGGATTGCCTATCCGGAGGGCAAGTTGCCTTCTGGCAGCGACGGATTGTTGATCGCTGAGATGTTTTTTTGCTTCCTCGCGGGCTTCTCTGAATCATTCGTGCCAAATATCTTGTCAAAATCAGCCGACCCGAAAACAGGCGATGCGAAGGTCGCGGCCGATAAGGCTGCTGCCGATAAGGCCGCCGCCGATAAGGCTGCTGCCGATAAGGCTGCTGCTGATAAGGTCGCCGCCGATAAAGCCGTTGCTGATAAAACCGGTGACAAGCTAGTGGACAAGAAATGACAGAATCGTTCCGCTCGTCATACGAGTCGGCTAGAGCATGTCTTAGTGGAATCTTTTAGGTAAACCCCAACCTCGCTCTCTTCTGGAATCCCACTTCTCGAAAAGCGCGAGAAGTGGGGTACCCCCAACAGGGATGCTGCCGACACAACCAAAGCTCGGACTTTACTGTCTGCGCAGACCGGGGCCACCCGCACTAACCGTCCCAGGGTTGGCCCCTGGCCTTACGGGCCCGCGGCCGGTCACCTATTCTCAGAGACACGGTGATGGATCGCCGGCACGCCACCCAAGCGACCAGAACGACGACAACGAACCACGGCGACGCGCCAGCCAGGACTCCCCGACAAAGTTCGACAAGGTGAGTATCCACAGATGTCTCCCACTGAACTCACCGTAATATTGTTAGTATTCGGAATACAAGCATTACGATAAAATTGGCTCACGGGCAGGGTAGCGTAATTACATGAGGCCCTCGAACATGAACCAACGAGCAGAACCGCTCCCCCAATCGCCATCCTCCGAAGAGGGAAGGCGTCGGCTGGAGGCAGTCGAACGCGAAATCACTGAGATTGGGGAGAGGGCGGCACAGGCAAGGCGGTCGTTGCAGCGGGTATGTGCTGAGCAGGTTGGTGCTGCTGAGGAGCGCGATCCCAACCGACTCGTTTGGCACGGCATTGTGGCGTTCGCGAACTCAGACCCGCACGATGACGTGGGCTTCTGGAAAGCTGCTACGATCTATCGATTGTTGTTGGTCCTCTGTGAAATCCGCTTCCCTGATCTATTTCATGTCATGGATCCCATGGAAAGCCTGTCATTCCGCGATCTAGACTACGAAACCCGCAAAGGAAAAACCGAGGGTGAGGCGCTGGGACGCCGAGCCTACGACCTGCACGCACAGTTCAAGGTGATGGTTGCGTGGCTCGCCAATCCAAAGGCGTGCACAGCCGAACAAAGAGAGCAGTCTTTGGATTTCTTGCTGAAGCACGGAGAAGAGTGGCAAGTCTATTCTGACATGGACGTAAACCAAAACTTTGATAAGGACGGAAACAATTCTGGTGCCCCCTTCTATTACTGGAAGAGCGTTTCTGGCTACGACACGATCATGACGCCGGTCGCACGATTCATCCTTGACCGACTGGAACGGTATCATGAGGGCCAACTGAAGTTGGAGGAGGCTGTGCCAATCATCCGATGCAGGCGCACGGAATGTGGCAGGTTCGTCGTCCCTCGGCGAACGACGAGAGAGTTTTGCAGCAATTCTTGCCGCACGCTGTACCGTCAAAAGGCCGAGCCCGAGGCGTGGGCAACATACATGCGCGACTACCGGCAGAAGTACTACAAAAAGTCTTAGGCCACTAGCCCGCGACACGAGCTACTTTAGCGTAACCAGCTTCTCCACCAGCCCCGAGTAATCCTTCTTCTCCAGCCCGTGAACTTCCTTGTTGTACTCGTCCACCTTGTTCGAATAATTCATGGAGCAGAACTTCGGGCCGCACATGGAGCAGAAGGCGGCGGTCTTGTATCCCTCTTCGGGCAGGGTCTCGTCGTGCATGGAGCGGGCGGTTTCGGGGTCGAGGGAGAGTTCAAACTGTTTTTCCCAGTCGAATTTGTAGCGGGCATAGCTGAGGGCGTCGTCGCGGTCGCGGGCGCCGGGACGCTGGCGGGCGACGTCGGCGGCGTGGGCGGCGATCTTGTAGGCAATGATTCCGTCTTTTACGTCCTTTTCGTTCGGCAGACCGAGGTGCTCTTTCGGCGTGACGTAGCAAAGCATCGACGCGCCGTACCAGCCGATCATGGCAGCGCCGATGGCGGATGTGATGTGGTCGTAGCCGGGAGCGATATCGGTGACCAGCGGGCCCAGGGTATAGAAGGGAGCCTCGTCACAGTATTCGTTTTCGAGGTCGACCTGCTCCTTGATCTTGTGCATCGGGATGTGGCCGGGGCCTTCGATCATGACCTGCACGTCGTGCTTCCACGCGATGCGGGTCAGCTCGCCGAGCGTTTTCAGTTCCGCAAACTGGGCTTCGTCGCTGGCATCGGCCAGGCAGCCGGGACGCAGGCCGTCGCCGAGCGAGAAGCTGACATCATACTTCTTGAAAATCTTGACTATGTCTTCGAAGCATTCGTAGAGGAAGTTCTGCTTATGGTGGTGAGTCATCCACTGGGCAAGAATCGCGCCGCCGCGGCTCACGATGCCGGTAATGCGTTTCGAAACCATCGGCACATATTGAATCAGCACACCAGCGTGAATGGTCATGTAGTCCACGCCCTGCGCCGCCTGCTCCTCGATGACTTCGAGCATCACGCTGGCGGTGAGATCCTCGACTCGTTTCACGCGCGAAATGGCTTCATAGATCGGAACCGTTCCGATCGGTACCGGCGAGTGCCGCAGGATGGCCTCGCGGATTTCATGGATGTTGCCGCCGGTAGAAAGGTCCATCACCGTATCGGCGCCGTAATGCACGGCCGTGTGCAACTTCTTGAGTTCTTCATCGACGTTGGAGGTGACCGCGGAGTTTCCGATGTTGGCGTTGATCTTGCATAGCGACGCCACGCCGATCGCCATCGGTTCGAGTTCGGGATGGTTGATGTTCGCGGGAATAATCATGCGGCCGGACGCGACCTCATCCCGAATCAGTTCGGCCGTGATCTTCTCGCGCCGAGCGATATAGTCCATCTCCTCGGTGATTACGCCCTGGCGGGCATAGTGCATCTGCGAAAAATTGCCGTCTGTGTTTTCGGTTTTCCGTTTCGCCAGCCACTCAGCCCGCGGCTTGAGCACTTCCTGGAGACCGTTGGAGTTGGAACCGTTCGTGGAATTGCCATTCGTCCCGGACATAGTTGTACTGGCACCATCCTCACAGAATCTAGACCTCGATTATACGCCGGAGAATCGGTGCCGACCTTTCTTGTGCGGACCGGCGAGCACACCAGTCAGCCTTGATCTGCGAAGTTGGCCGCAGCCCTTATTTCCACGCAAGCGTATAGTGATGGCGTTCGCAAAAAGTGAATCCGGTTCGGGCAGTCCGCGATCGAAGTAGAATAGTTGTTATAACGACAAATAGGGAATTTGTGATCCCCACGGAGGCATGAGATGTTCCAGAGACTGGTTGCGACAACCCAGGATGTGAGTTTGACGACTCTGCGGCTGGTTTTAGGAGTGGTGTTCTTCGCGCACGGAGGGCAGAAGATGCTCGGCTGGTTTGGCGGTTATGGATTTCACGGCACCATGGGATTCTTTACGCACATGGGAATGCCGGCGGCCGTCGCCTTTCTGATTATCTGCACCGAATTCTTTGGCGGCCTGGGGCTGATTGTCGGATTCCTGACGCGAATCGCCGCCCTGGGAATTGGCGTCGAGATGATAGGCGCGATCTTCCTGGTCCACCTGCCGAACGGGTTTTTCATGAACTGGGCGGGCACCCAGAAAGGCGAGGGATACGAATATCATCTGCTGGCCATCGCCGTCGCGGCTATCTTACTGGTGCGCGGCGCGGGCGCGTACTCTGTTGACCGGGCCTTGACGGACTGAACCCCTGCGCGATCCGAGAGCGGAAAGCGCGGGCTGCGCGTTCGGCTGGAATCGGCGGGAACGAAGCGTCTAGTTCCGCAGGGTCTTGCCTGTCTTCAACGTGAACTGGATTCTCTCCTGCGTCTTCTTTTCTCCGCACAGCGACTTGAAAGCCTCGCGCTCCAGGTCGAGCACATATTGCTCGCTGACGGGTGTGCCGGGCGTGACATTCCCGCCGCACAGAACCTCGGCGATCTTCGTTCCCAGTTTTTGTTCGTGATCGCTGATGTAGCCGCCCTGCCGCATCAGATAGACACCCGTTTTGAGCGCCGCGAAAATATTCTCGCCGGGCGCAGGAATGTCGGTGCGAGGAATGGGAGGCTCATAGGTCGCTCGCACCAGTTCCAGCGCACGAGTCTTGGCATCGGAGAGGACGCGCTCCCGATTCATCGTGATCCGGTCGGAATTACGGAGAAAGGCAAGGCCCCGTGCCTCGTGCGCTGAGGTTGCGACCTTGGCCGTGGCTATGGTCTCGAACGTTTTCTTCATCGCCTCCAGCAACTCGACCGAGTCTCCCTTTGCGTCCGGGCGGATGGAATACGCACTGTCGACTGCTCGCAGCAGCATCTCCTTGCAGCCTCCGCCGCCGGGGAGCAGGCCTACGCCGACTTCGACCAGTCCCATGTAGAGTTCAGCATGCGGCTGGCGGGCGGCGGCGTGGAGCGAAATTTCGCAGCCTCCACCGAGAGTGAGGCCGAACGGTGCGATGACCACTGGCTTGGGAGAGAATTTGATGGCTTGCGTCATGCCCTGGAATTGACGGATGGCGAGGTCGATCTCGTCCCACTCGTCTTCCTGTATGGACATGAGCAGCAGCATGAGGTTGGCGCCCACCGAGAAATTCGTCGCCTCGTTCGTTATGACGAAGGCGTCAAAGGCATCGCCGGGGCCGCCGTGCTTGAGGGTTTGCGTGATCAGGGAGATGATGTCGGCGCCTAACGCATTCATCTTCGAGTGGAACTCAATGCAGGCGACGCCATCTCCCAGGTCGACGAGGGAGGCGCCGGAATTTTTCTTGACTACGCCATTGGATTTCTTCGCGACCTCGACCGACCAGACGCCCGTCGGGACTTGAATCGGTTCCCAGCTCTCCGTGCCCAGTTCCCAGTACTTTCGTCCCGCGGGTGATTTTGGATCGTCGATGTACCAGGATTTTTGTCCGTTGGCGAGCAGCCGCTCGACATTGGGCGCCACCGGCTTGCCCTCTTTTTTCATGCGGGCGACGGTCGCTTCGACCCCGGCAGCATCCCAAAGCTCGAAGGGACCGAGTTCCCAGTTGAAGCCGAGGCGCAAGGCGCGATCGATTTCAACAATCGAGTCGGAAATTTCGGGCACGCGGTTGGCGGAGTAGGTCCACAGATCCGAGAGTGCGGACCAGAGGAAGGCTCCGGCCTTGTCGCCCTTCTGCGGGCCCCCGCCTTCTAGTCCCAGCAGCGTACGCAGGCGTGCACGCGTGTCTTCGATGTTCTTCGCCATGTCGAGCGCGGCGAACTTTGGCTTCTGCCGCGGGTGGTATTCAAGCGTTTTCCAGTTCAGCGCTAGGCGCTCGTCCTCTTTGCCCTCGCCGCCCTTCACTTTTTTGTAAAAGCCGCCTTTGGTTTTGTCGCCCAGCCATTTGCGCTGCAGCATCTGGCCGAAGAAATCGGGCAAGCGCAGATCGCTGCGCTCGTCGTGCACGTTCGCGGTCATGTTGCCGACCACGTGGCTCAGAATGTCGAGGCCGACGAGGTCCATGGTGCGGAAGGTGGCGGAGCGGGGCCAGCCCACGGCTTGTCCGGTGAGCGCGTCGACCTCTTCGATGGTGAGATCCATCTCCTGCATGAGGCGCATGGCATTGAGGACGGAAAACGTGCCGATCCGATTGCCGATGAAGTTGGGCGTGTCTTTGGCGAAGACCACGCCTTTGCCCAGGCGCACGTCGCAGAAGTGAGCGATGGCCTCGAGCGCGGCGCGATCGGTTTCCGGTGTGGGAATGATTTCCAGCAGGCGCATGTAGCGCGGTGGATTGAAAAAATGCGTGCCGAACCACGCCCAGCGGAAATCGTCCGAGAATCCTTCGGCGATTTTGCCTACGGGCAGCCCGCTGGTGTTGGTAGTGACGATGCAGCCGGGCTTGCGCACGGCTTCCACTTTCTTCAGTAAGGAACGCTTGATTTCCAGGTTCTCGACGACGGCTTCGATGATCCAGTCGACGTCAGCCAGGTGTTTCAAGTCGTCTTCGAAATTGCCGATCGTAACCAGTCTTGCGAGCGACGCCTCGAAGAATGCAGCCGGTTTCGACTTGCGGGCGCCGTCCAGTCCAGCGGCGGCGATTTTATTGCGCGCCGGGCCGTCGGCATCCGGCGGAACGATATCCAGCAGGAAGGATGGCACACCGGCATTGGCGAAGTGTGCTGCGATGCGTGCGCCCATGGTGCCGGCGCCCAGGATGGCAACTTTATTTATTTTTTTCATGAATGCTCACTCCCGCGATGATGCTACGACCGACTGCAATGAACCGATGCGGACAAGAAGAAGAGCCTTACCAGGGTAGTTTATCTACCACCCAGTCATTCTTTCCAGTGTTGACGACGATTATCTCGGAGAAGGTGCGGTGAAGTTCTCCCGTTTTGGTTACGAGCACAACGGGAAAGCGGTAGCGTCCCGGGTGTCCCTGGCCGCGGTTAATTTCATACGCCCGGTCCGAGGCGCCGGAGAAAGACTGCTCAAGGCTTTCGGAGTTATGGGAGCGGCGCACGTGGTCACTGAGCAGGACCATTCCGTTTTCGAGATCGCCCGTTTGCCATGCGTGGAGAAATCGGTTTGCCGTTCCCAGTGCGAATACATACCCTGGGTCGTTGAGCGCCGCTGGTTTGGCAGAATGCCGGGGGCCGCCCCAGCTTGCAAAGGGCAGGAATAAGAACAGAATGACCGCTAACCTGAAGCTCACATTCCATTGTGCGGGCGGGGACTCTCAAGCGCAAGTAGCAATGGGCGATGATGGATTTCGATTGCAGATGATAGCGGGCTGCGGCAACTGCCCGAACAGCCGCATTGGCGGCTATCGGCGCCTTTACCAGAAGCTAACGGGGTGCTAAGATTCAGTTGTAGGTGTGGGTGTCACGTATGAGTTCGCCCTACGGGCTGCAGATCACGGAGAGTTGCGTTTTATGCAAACTCCGCCATTCCGGATTCTTTTGCGACCTCCCCAAGTCGTCGATCGAAGACCTGGAAAGAGTTAAGTACGCCAGCGCCTTTCCCCAGGGAGCGGTGTTGTTCGTGGAAGGCCAGGCACCGCGTGGCATCTACATCGTTTGCAGTGGGCGCGTAAAACTGACCACGACCTCGCGCGACGGCAAGACCTTGATTCTTCGCATCGCCCAAGCGGGAGAAGTGCTGGGGCTCCATGGCACGGTGTCGGGCAAACCCTACGAGTTAACGGCTGAGACTTTGCAACCTTGTCAGCTGGATTTCATCAAGCGCGACGACTTCCTGAAATTTCTTCAGAATCATGCCGAAGCCTGTCTCAGCGCCGCGCATCACCTGAGCCAGAACTGCCAGAGCGCCTATGAGATGATCCGTTCGCTTGGACTCTCGCACTCGGTTTCCGAGAAGCTTGCGCGCCTGCTTCTGGAGTGGGCCAGCGACGGAGAGCAGACCAAGGACGGCATCCGGATCAAGATTGCTCTCACGCACGAGGAGATTGCGCAGCTGATCGGCACCTCCCGCGAAACCGTCACGCGCGTGCTCGGCGAGTTCCGCGATAAGCAGTTCGCGCAACTGCGCGGCTCGACTCTGATGATCACAAACCGGGCAGCGTTGGAGAAGTTGATCGGCGCCTGAGGGCTGTTTTTCACTTCTTCCTATATCCTGACAGGCTGCTGATAGAATCTCGCCCTTGATGTGGGGTGGCGCAATGTCGTAGCGTGCGTGGTAGAACTGGGTCGTCCCTCCGGGACTTGAATCACGTCTTCCACTTTCTCCCAGCGCTGAAGCGCTGGGCTAAGCTGGATCGCCCCCCTGGGGCTTGGTTCTCGGGCATTTCATTCATTTCATGACAGCAAGTTTCTCTTCCGCACGAGACATCGCCGCACAGATCCGCAAGAAAGACATATCAGCGGTCGAGGTGGCTCGCCTTCACCTCGACCGCATCGAGCGCCTCAATCCAACGCTGAACGCCATCGTCGACTGGAAGCCCGAACTGGTGTTGGCTCAGGCCCAGGAGGCCGAGAAGGCGGTTCTTCGGGGAGCCGATCTCGGGCCGTTGCACGGTGTTCCGCTCTCGATCAAAAGCTCGATTGATGTTGGTGGTCATCGCTCGGAGGCGGGCACACGCTTGCGCTCCGGATACATCGCAGCTGAAGATGCGCCCCTGGTCGCACGTTTGCGAGCGGCCGGAGCCGTGATTCTCGGCGTCACTAACACACCCGAGTTGCTCATGGCATGGGAAACCGACAACCTTATATATGGCAGAACAAACAACCCCTGGGATCTGACTTGCACCGCAGGAGGATCCAGCGGCGGGGAAGCGGCCGCCATCGCCGCCGGACTCTCCGCCGGTGGCGTGGGCAGCGACGGTGGCGGATCAATCCGCGAACCCGCGCATTTCTGTGGAATCTGTGGACTCAAGCCAACACCCGGACGTATTCCTTCAACTGGACACTTTCCGAAGTCCGGCGGCCCGTTCGCCTTGCTCGGCGTGGTCGGCCCGATGGCACGCACCGTTGGGGACTTGCAGGTTCTCTTCAACGCGATGGCCGGTGCCGACGATGGCGATCCTTGTGCCGCTCCAGTCCCGGTTCGTGAAATTCACGAGGAGGAAGTCAAAGCTGTGGGCATTGGCTTCTTCGAGGATGATGGCCGGACGCCGGTCACCGCCGAAACACGCGACGCTGTGCGCCGATCCGCGAGCGCCCTCGAAGAGGCGGGATATCGTGTCGAATCCTTCCTGCCCGACGGACTCGAGGAAGCACGAGAACTCTGGTGGAAACTGTTTGGCACGGCCGGAGGCATGATCCTCGGCCCGATGTTTCGCGGCCACGAATCGGAACTCAGCGCGATTTTGCGGGAATTTTCCTCTTGGACCTCTGCCGAGCCGGCCCACTCCGGCGACTCGTTGCTGGCCACCTGGTTGGGCCGCGACGACGTGCGCGAGCGGATTCTCCGCCAGATGCGGAAGTATCCTGTGCTGCTTTGCCCCACAGCCGCAATCCCAGCTTTCCGCCACGGTGAGCGGGAGTGGAACGTCGAGGGCAAGACCGTGAAGTATCTTGACGCCTGGAGCTACTGCGAGTGGTTCAACCTGCTGGGTTTCCCGGCCGTCGTAGTTCCAATCGGCCTCTCCGAAGAAGGCCTGCCGATCGGTGTGCAGATTGTGGGACGACCGTGGGAAGAAGAACTGATCCTGGCAATCGCGGCGGCTCTGGAACAGGCAAGAGGCGATTGGGTCGGCCCTTCCATCCAACTCACCTGACGGCGCTGATTCCTAGGATGGACGTCTCGCCTGTCCGGTCGGGCGGGGCGGCCCGGCGCTCCATATGCAGAAGAGCCAGCTCTAATGGTTTTCTACTATTAACGCTCCGGACTCGATGAAATAGACTGATCGACCGTCGGACTCGTGGGGATTTCGACCTGCGTTTTCTGGGGTGATGCCTCGAATGGCTGTCTCGAATCTCTCATTCACACAGAAACTGCTGCGCGGGCTGATCTTCGTCCTGCTGATTTCTGCGGCCTATCTCTACCCCTTTCCGCAAGCCAATCTTCTTTATCCTGCCGCCATTGTGATGCATGTGTTTGGTGGAATCCTGGCGACTATCCTTCTTGTACTTTTGCTATGGCGCTTGCTCAGAGACGGGAACTTCATTTGGAAGGCGGGCTGGCTGCTCATCGCGGCTGGGGCTGCGGTCGGCGTGCTGCTCGTGTTTAAGGGCACGCCGCACAGCGAGTACCGCTGGCTGTACGCGCACATCATCATCAGCGTGATCGGAATTGGCTGCTTGCTCGCCGAGTTCCTCGGACGCCGCGGCTGGCTGAGTTCAAATGCAGCCATGCGACTAGCGGTCTGTCTTGCCGTGCTCGGCGCAGTTAGCTGGGCGGCGCGCTACCAGCGCGAATCCCGGTGGTTGACGCGAACCGTCATCAAGAATCCGGCCTTGCCTCCCGACACCATGGAGGGTGAAGGTGACGGCCCGTCGGGCGCGTTTTTCCCCAGTTCCGCGCAAGTTTACGGCGGCCAGAAAATTCCCAGCAAGTTCTTCATGGAGTCGGATTCCTGCAAGCGCTGCCATGAAGACATCTACAAGCAGTGGTACAGCTCAGCACACCACTTCTCGTCCTTCAACAATCAGTGGTATCGCAAGAGTATCGAATACATGCAGGACGTCGTTGGCACGAAGCCTTCGAAGTGGTGCGGCGGCTGCCACGATCCCGCCGTCCTCTACGCCGGCAAGATGGACACGCCGATCAAGCAGATTGTCCACACCCCTGAGGCGCAGGCTGGCCTCGGCTGCATGATGTGCCATGCCATTGCCGACGTGAAGAGCACCATGGGGCAAGGGGATTTCCACCTTGAATACCCCAAGCTGCACGAGCTTGCCGCCAGCAAGAACCCGGTCATCCGCTATTTGCACGACATCTTAACGAAGCTGAATCCCGAGCCCCACCGCCGCGTTTTCCTCAAGCCGTTTATGCGCGATCAGACGGCCGAATTCTGTTCCGCGTGTCACAAGGTGCATCTCGACGTGCCGGTCAATCACTACCGGTGGATTCGCGGTTTCAACGAGTATGACAACTGGCAAGCCAGCGGCGTTTCGGGACAAGGCGCGCGCTCGTTTTACTATCCACCGAAGCCGCAGGGGTGTCCCGACTGCCACATGCCGCTCGAACCTTCCAGCGATATGGGAAACGTCGCCGGCAAGGTACACTCGCACCGCTTTCCCGCGGCCAACACGGCTCTGCCCACCGCGAACGAGGATGCCGAGCAGTTGAAAGTGACGGAAAACTTTCTCACCAGCGGCGCGCTGACGGTCGATATTTTCGCGCTGTCTCCGGAACGTGAAGTCAAAGCTGGAGCGGTCGCGCAGCGCGAAATGTCCACGACGTTCGCCGTCGGAGAAGAAGCCGAGGCAAAAATCACTCCCGGAGAGGCTGGTGAGGTCGCCCCCATCACCGCCCCGCTCGATCGCGTGCAGCCCACCGTCCGCCGCGGCGATACCGTGCGCGTCGACGTGGTCGTGCGCACCAAGCGCGTCGGCCATTTTTTTCCCGGCGGCACTGTGGACGCCTACGATACCTGGCTCGAACTCAAGGGCGTCGATGACAGGGGCCAGACCATCTTCTGGAGCGGCATGGCGGAAGATGGCGGCAAGGGTCCAGTCGAAAAAGGCGCGCACTTCTATCGCTCGCTTCAAGTAGACGGTCACGGCCATCCCATCAACAAGCGCAACGCCTGGGCGACGCGCGCGGTTGTGTATGTACGCCTGATTCCTCCCGGAGCAGCCGACACCGTGCACTTCCGCATGAAAGTCCCTGAGAAGACGGGCGGCAAGATCACCCTGACCGCGCGCCTTTGCTACCGGAAGTTTGCGTGGTGGGGCACGCAGTTTTCTTTCCGCGCCGTTCCCGATCCCACACAGCCTGCCCACGAAGTGACGCCCGATCACGACGACACGCGCTACATTCTGACCAGCGTTGTCCAGTCCGATGTGTCAGCCAAAGAAGCGAAAGTCCCCGATCTGCCGATCGTGACTGTGGCGGAAAACCAAGTTGCTCTGAGTGTGTTGCCCGCCCATGCTCCCATGCCTGAGCCCAGAACGCAGCTCAGCAAGGAAGACTGGCAACGCTGGAATGACTACGGCATCGGCTTGTTATTGCAAGGAGATCTGAAAGCCGCGCAGTCGGCCTTCGAAAAAGTGACCGAGATCGACCCGCAGAATCCCGATGGCTGGGTCAACATCGGCCGCGCCGCTCTGCAGGAAGGCGATGTTGCGCGCGCCCGCGTGGTTCTCGAGAAGGCGCTGGCCATTAATCCGAAGCTCGCGCGCACGAATTTCTTCTACGGCGCCCTGATGAAGGCTACGGGCGATTACGACAAAGCTGCGGAACACTTGCAGATTGTGCTGGCGGGGTATCCGCGCGACCGAGTAGCGCTCAACAACCTTGGCCGCGTGTTGTTCCTCGAACGGAAATATGCGGATGCCGTCAAAGTTCTGCAGCAAGTGCTGACGATCGACCCGGAGGACCTGCAGGCTCACTACAACCTGATGCTCTGCTACAACGGACTCGGCAACGAGAAAATGGCCAAGGAACATCAGGCGCGCTATCTACGTTTCAAAGCCGACGAAGCCTCGCAGGAGATCACCGGTCCCTACCGCCAACTCAATCCTGAAGACAATAACGAGCGCCAGTCGATCCACGAACACGTCTCCGTGCCGCTGCCGATTATCAGCGCTCGTGGAGGGACGCGCGTTTCGCCCGTGCAAGCCGAGCGCAACTCGGGAGCAAAGAAGAGCGCGATCTCAGCCGGAGCCTCCAAGTGATCCTTGGTTTCAACATAAAATTCACCACAGAGACACCTTTCGACTACGCTCAGGGCGGGCTCCGTCACAGAGAAAGATCTCTTTCTGATTTCCTCTGTGACTCTGTGTCTCTGTGGTTAGTTGTCCTTATATTCGGTGTGGTAGCCCGCGCGCAAACCATCACCTTCCGCGACATCACCGCCCAGGCCGGCATCCGCTTCATCCACAACAACGGCGCCTTCGGAAAAAAGTGGCTGCCGGAAACCATGGGCCCCGGCTGCGCCTTCATCGACTACGACAACGACGGCTGGCCCGACATCCTGCTCATCAACGGCCAGGACTGGCCTGGCCACGCCAAGAGTGGCGCCACAACTCCAAAGCTCTATCACAACAATCACGACGGCACTCTCACGGATGTGACCAGCAAAGCTGGTCTCGGCATTTCGCTCTTCGGGCTCGGTGCTGCCATCGGCGACTATGACAACGACGGCTTCGATGACATCTTCATCACCGCCGTCGGCCAGAGCCATCTCTTCCACAATAATGGCAACAGCACTTTCACCGATGTGACCAAGCCCGCAGGCCTCTGGGGCCCAAGTGAATTTTCCACCAGCGCCGCGTGGTTCGACTATGATCGCGACGGCAAACTCGATCTCGTCGTCTCCAATTACGTGCAGTGGTCGGAGCAAGGCGATCTCTACTGCACGCTCGACGGCACGCACAAATCGTACTGCACGCCCGAGTCCTACAAGGGAACGTCGGTTCGCCTCTGGCATAACATGGGCGGCAAGTTCGAAGACGCCACACAGAAAACTGGGCTCAATGATCCGACTTCCAAGAGCCTCGGGATCGCGATCCTCGACTACAACAACGACGGCTGGCCTGACCTTCTGATCGCCAACGACACGCAGCCCAACAAGCTCTACCTGAACAAGAAGAACGGCGCGTTCGAAGAGCACGCCGTGAGTGCCGGGGTCGCGTTCAGTGAGGACGGCATCGCCCGCGCGGGCATGGGCGTGGATGCCGCCGATTACGACCGATCCGGCAGCGCCAGCCTGGTCATCACGAATTTCTCGAACCAGATGCTTTCGCTCTACCACAACGAGGGCAACGGCTTGTTTGTGGACGAAGCGCCGCGCTCCGAAGTCGGGCGCGCCACGCTCGTCACGCTTGGCTTTGGCTGCTTCTTTTTCGATTACGACAACGATGGCTGGCCCGACATCTTCATCGCCGATGGCCACATCGAAAGCGAAATCGAGCGCGTGCAGAAACGCGTCAGCTACGCCGAGCCGCCGCACCTGTTCCGCAACCTGGGCAACGGAAAATTCGACGAAGTCACAACAAAAATGGGCGCGGGGTTTGCGGCTCCCAAGGTTGCCCGCGGCACTGCCTACGCCGACATCAACAACGACGGCGCACTCGACATCCTGGTCATGACCAACGGCGGCCCCGCGCATCTCTACCGCAGCGAAGGCGGCACGAATCAGAGCCTGCGCCTAAAGCTGGTAGGAACGAAATCCAATCGTGACGGAATTGGGGCGATCGTCCGCGTGACGGCCGGGAGCGACAAGCAGTGGCTGATGATGAAGTCGGGCTCCAGCTATCTGTCGCAAAGCGAACTGGTGCTGACCTTCGGCCTGGGATCGAAGACAAAAGCGGACAGCGTGGAGATCCAGTGGCCCAGCGGCCAAGCGGACAAGCTTGCAAACATCATGGCGGGGGAAACAATCACAGTCGAGGAAGGAAAAGGGGTGACCGCAACGCGGCCGTACGCGAAGAAGTAACCTATCCCCCGGCAACCTCAACTTTGTCATCCTGAGCGGAGCGGGCCATTCGCGAAGCGAATGACCCGCGGAGTCGAAGGACCCCTACTCCCTCAGTTGGCCGATGCGACTCGACAGCGTTTCGACCACTCGCCCGCGCTCAGATAGAATCATTCGCAAACCACGATGATCAAGAAACTCACCATTGCCCCTATCGCTGCGTGTGTTCTTGCTCTTCTTATTGCGCTGGCTGGTGCCGCTGCTGCCCCTAATCCCCAGGAAGCGGCCCGACTCAACAACATCGGCGTCGCCTACATGAACCAGCAGTTATTTGAAAAGGGGCTGAAGTCCTTCGAAGAGGCGGCCGCCAAAGATCCCAACCTGAAAGTGACGGCGCTGAATCGCGGCGTGGCGCTGCTGAACCTGCAACGCGTCGACGAAGCGAAAGCCCTGCTCGAGAAGGCCACAAAAGACGACCCGAACGAGGCACACGCGTTTTACAGCCTCGGCCTCTACTACAAGAATTCCTCAAATCCCGAAGCCGCGGTCAGCAACTTCCGCCGCGTCACCGAAATCGATCCCAACGACGCCGACACCTGGTACTTTCTCGGTTCCACCTACGCGCAGCTGAAGCAGTTCCCGGAGGCGATCAGCGCCTTTGAGCACGCGCTCAAGATCGACCCGCTGCACGCCTCAGCCCAATTCGGTCTGGCCCGCTCCTACCAGCAATCCGGCCAAGCCGATCCCGCCCATGAGGCAATGAAGAAATTCCAGTACATCACGCAGAACAAACTGGGCTCGCCGATCAGCCTGGTGTATGGCGAGCAGGGAAAGTATTCGCGCGCGGAAGAATCGCCGGTGGCGGTGGAGAAAATGGCAGAGGCGATCCCGGTGAAGTTTGTGGATGTGACGAAGAGTGCCGGCATCGCATCGAAACCCTCGGCCAGCGACAGCAAAGACCTCGCTTCCTTTCTCGGCCCGGGCGCATGCTTTCTTGACTATGACAACGATGGCCAGATTGATTTGCTGCTTCCGGATGGCGGCTCCGAACGAGGGCTTGTCCTTTTTCATAACGGAGGTGGCAAGTTTGAGGACGTTAGCAAGACGGTCGGGCTCGATCCTACACTGCACGGTCTCAGCTGTACGACCGGAGACTACGACAACGACGGATTCGTTGACATCGCGCTTAGTCTGGATGGCCGCGTACTTCTGCTCCGCCATGAGAAGGGCGGAACGTTCAAGGACGTAACCGAAGTGGCGGGCATCAAAAGCGATGGATTCAACCTGGGCTTGACGTTCGTTGACTACGACCACGACGGCGACCTGGATCTTTATCTAACCCGATACAGCAAGGGCCCTTGCTTTGATCCACGCAAGCCGGACTCGCAAATTTGTAACGGAGTGTTTGTCACGTCCAATATGATGTTTCGCAACAATGGCAATCAGACCTTTACGGACGTTTCAGATCCTACCGGCTTGAAATTCGGGCCGCCCAGCAACGGAGCACTCGCGACCGACTATAACAATGACCGGGCCATCGATCTTGTCGTAGCTGGGTGGCGGGCTCCGGTCTTGTACCAGAATCCCAGGGAAGGTAAATTCCCTACTCTGGAGCCTTGGGCAACTGCTGTCCCCGACTATCCGAGGGGAATTGCCGTTCTCGATTTCAACCACGACGGCTGGATGGATATTGCTTTCACGCATTGGGAAGCGCCGGGTATCAGCCTCTGGCAGAACAAGCAAGGCAAAGTCTTCGAGCAGGTCCCCCTGCCAAAGGTGGATTGGGTTCGCGGTTACGGTGTCACGGCCATCGATTATGACAACGACGGTTGGGTTGACGTTGCCGCCGTCGGTGAGGCGAAAGACGGCCGCGGCGAGGTTCGTCTCTTCCGCAATCTCGGACTTGACGGATGGAAAGACGTCAGCGTCGACGTCGGTCTCGACAAGATTCAACTCAAAGAGCCGCGTGCCATCATTGCTGGAGACTACGACAACGACGGCGCCGTCGATCTGCTGATCACGCAGAACCACGGACCCGCCGTGCTGCTTCGCAACGAAGGCGGCAACAAGAACAACTCGCTGCGCCTCGCGCTCAAGGGGCTGAACGACAACAAGAGCGCCATCGGGACGAAGGTCGAAGTTTTCTCCGCTGGGCTGCGGCAGAAATTCGAAGTGTACGGATCGTCCGGCTATCTCGGGCAGAACTCGCCTTACCTCACCATTGGCCTGGGGCAGGCGAAAGAAGCCGACGTCGTCCGGATGGTATGGCCGACCGGCGTTCTGCAGGACGAAATCGAAGTCGCCGCCAACAAGCGGCAAGACGTTCTGGAAATTGATCGCCGGGGCAGTTCGTGTCCCACGCTGTTTGCCTGGGACGGCCACGAATATGAACTGGTCGGCGACACGCTGGGCGCGGGCGCGGTCGGGCATTGGGTTGGCCCGAACGAGCGCAATATCGCGCGGCCCACCGAATACATCAAGCTCGACCGCGACACCCTTCGCGAAAAAGACGGCCGACTCAGCTTCCGCTTCATGGAGCCGCTCGAAGAGTCGGTCTACCTCGATCAAGTGAATTTATTGGCCGTGGATCATCCGGAGAACGTCGATGTCTATCCCAACGAATACTTCGCCAGCAATCCTCCATACCCGCCATTCAAAGTAGTTTTCACCAGGGATGCCCGCCCGCCCGCGGGCGCGTGGGACGAGCACGGCCACAACGTGCTCCCAGACCTGCTCGCGCACCGCTATTTCGGCGATTTCAAAGTGCTGTCGTTTGCGGGCTTCACCGAGCCGCACAGCCTGGAACTCGATCTGGGCGAGCCCTACCGCGGCGGCCCGCTCTGGCTCCTGATGCACGGCGAGATCGAATACTTCACTGCGACCAGCATGTACGCCGCCGACCAGGCGCACCTGCAGCCGTTCGCGCCCTACGTTGAAGCGCTCATTTCCAAACAAAACGGCGATCAAGGGCAGTGGGTCCGCGTGATCAATGATCTCGGTTTCCCGTCTGGCGGAGCGCGCACCATGACCGCGGACCTGACTGGCAAATTGCCGCAAGGGACGCGGCGCATCCGCCTCACGACCAACCTGCAAATTTATTGGGACAACATTCTGGTGAGCCGCACCAACCAAAATCAAAGCGCCCGCCTCTCATCTGTGCCGCTGGCTCGCGCCGACCTCAACTTCCACGGCTTCCCGCTGAAGATAGAAGGCCAGCCTCCGGGCAACGTGAAGTACATCTACGAGAAGACCAGCGCGACTGGTCCTTATACGCGGCCTGCTGGCGCTTATACGCGCTATGGCGATGTCCGGCCCCTACTCGCCGCAACCGACGACGAGTTTGCTGTCTTTGGATCGGGCGATGAAGTGGCGCTCGACTTCGATCCCGCGAAGCTTCCGCCTCTGCCGCAAGGCTGGGTGCGCGACTATTTCTTTGCCGCGCACGGTTACGAAAAAGATATGGACTTCTATGCCTACCGCGGCGACACGGTAGAGCCGCTGCCTTACCGGGACATGGGGACGTATCCTTATCCCGGCAAATCATTCCCGGCCGACGCCGACCACATCAACTACCAGCTCGAATACAACACGAGGTTCATGTCGGGGAATGAAGCGAGCGGGTATTCGTTCCGCTATCCAAAGTAACAGCGCTGTCATCCTGAGCGGAGCGGGAACTTCGCGAAGCGAAGTTCCTGCGGAGTCGAAGGATCCCTACGCGCGGCAGTGGCTTTGGAGTGGATTCCGCGGTCGCTAAGTCTGCGGGTCCGAAGTCTTGTACAAGTAGGGGTCCTTCGACTCCGCAACTGCTTCGCTGCCGCGAAGCAGTTGCTGCGCTCAGGATGACAAACGTTGATCGCGGTACAATCAGTCTGCATGCGGGCCGGCCAGATTGCCATTCTAGTAATCGGCTTTACCGGCCTGCTGTCGGCGCAGGCCGAGCCGCAACGGCCGATGGGACCTCCCACAAAACTTCCGTCGGCGCGCACCGAAGGAAAATGGTCTGCCCCTAAGGTCACCGATCCGGTTCCCGTTTTTCGCGACATCGCCGCCCAAGCGGGACTCACGGCATCCCACATCTCGTCGGCCGAGAAGCACTACGTTGTCGAATCGATGAGCGGCGGCGTCGGCCTGTTCGACTGCGACAACGACGGCAAACTCGACATCGTCATGGTGAACGGCTCTAGTGTTGATCGCTACAAACAGGGCGGGGATCGTCTGGTCACGCTGTGGCATCAGGACGCCGATCTCACGTTCACGGATATCACCCAGAAAGCTGGGCTCGCACGCAAAGGCTGGGGCATGGGCGTGGCGGTCGCCGACTACGACAACGACGGCAACCTTGACCTCTTCGTCACCGGATATGGCGGCAACGCACTCTATCGCAACAAGGGAAACTGCGTTTTCGAGGATGTAACGGAGAAAGCCGGCGTTCACGGAGGCGGCTTTTCCACCGGCGCTGCGTGGGGTGACTACGACCGCGACGGCAATGTGGATTTGTTTGTATCACGCTATGTCCGCGTTGATATGAATAACCTGCCGGAGTTCGGCTCGACCAAGTTTTGCCACTTCAAGGGTGCGCCCGTGCAGTGCGGGCCTTGGGGGATGGAGGGCGAAACCGATCTGCTCTACCACAATCGCGGCGATGGCACGTTCGAAGAAGTTTCGAAAAAAGCAGGCGTCGACGATCCCGACAAATACTACGGGCTCGGCGTGACCTGGGGCGATTACGACAACGATGGCTGGCCCGACCTGTTCGTCGCCGACGACGCCACCCCGAATCATCTCTACCGCAACAATCACAATGGCACTTTTACCGATGAAGCGATGGTGAGCGGCATTGCCATGAACAGCGAAGGGCAGGCGCTGGGATCCATGGGCGTGACCTGGGGCGATTACGATCACAGCGGGCGCCTCTCGATGTTCATCACGGAGTTCGCCGACCAGCCCAACACGCTCTATGGCAACCAGGGTGCGCGCGGATTTGAAGATGTCGCGATGCAGTCCCATCTCGGCCAGCCCAGCCTGCCCTACTTGGGCTGGGGCACGACTTTTTTTGACATGGAGAACGACGGTTGGCTCGATCTCTTCGTCGCTACCGGCCACGTCTATCCGCAGATGGATACAGTGAAGGGCAGCGCCGCCTATGCCCAGCCTCTGCTGCTGCATCGCAACCTGCGCAATGGTACGTTTGAAGACGTATCGAAAGCAGCTGGGCTGGCTGACATGCCGTTGAAATCCCGGCGGGGGGCAGCCTTCGGCGACATTGTGAATGATGGCAACGTCGATATTGTTGTGCTGAATGTGGGCGAGCCGCCATCGCTGCTGCTCAATACCAATAGCGCCGGCAATCATCGCGTGCTATTCCACCTGGTCGGAACCAAAAGTAATCGTGCTGCCATTGGCGCTCGCGTCACGGTGCACGCGGGGAGCCTCACCCAATTCGACGAGGTACGTGGCGGAGCCAGTTATCTCTCACAGAATGATCTGCGATTGCACTTCGGCCTTGGATCGGCAACAAAGATGGAGACGGTCGAGGTGCGCTGGCCTTCCGGCAAGATTGAAGTCTTGAAAGACATCCCAGCCGACAAGATCTACACCGTCGTGGAAGGGCAGGGCATTCAGAGCGCCGCGTCCTTCAGCGATCTCCCCGCTCACTTGCCGTAGTTCTTCGGCAATGCTTTTGCTAACTCCCTCCAGCCCACCAGCACGAAGCCCTGCTGTTTCAGGAACTGCTGGAACTCTGGGCTTTTGACCATGTCCAGATCGTGCTGCCGCCATGCGGCGCCCCAATCGGGATGATCGTAGGTTGCGCCCCGCATCTCTTCGTCATCGTATGCGAGATGCACAATGATCTGATAAACGCCCGGACCGAGCGCCGCAAGCTGCTTCTCGTACCAATTTGCCCAGTCTTTCGCTTCGATTCCTGGATTGATGGAAATGACCTTCTGGATCAGAACCTCGTCTGCTGGCGGCGCTATACTGATCGGACCGTGAGTCCCCTCCCACTCTTCCAGGATCGGCAGACCGTAGCTGTACCCCATCCTTTGATACAGCTTGTACAGATCGGTTGAGCCGAACAAGGCGGCCATGTGCGTATCCAGGTGCGTAAGATGAATGCCCGCAGATTTGGCGCGATCGATTTGCGCCCGCAGTTCGGTCTCAACCTCTGGGAGTTTGGCATTTTGCGCGACGGCCGGCGTTTCGAGGGGAAGATACCCGTCCGCGTCCAGCAGGCTGGCTACCTTGTCATTTGGGCTCACAGGACCCCAGCGAAGGTTCGTCCATTCGCTGTTGAGGGCCTGGTGAATTCCGACATCGGCGTCGGGGTGCTCCCTCGCCCACTTCGCCACCTCGGGAAACCACGGGCAGGGCACGAGGATGCTGGCGGACGTAATCCAGCCTTTCTCGAGCGCTTCGAATGTGGCCCGGTTCACCGAGTGATTCATTCCCAGATCGTCGGCATGAATGATCAGCAGCCGCGCCGAGGCGGGATATCCCAGCCGCTCCTGAACGCTTTTGGCGGGACTTGGCGCGGGGGCAACAGTCTGGGCAAGCAATGCACCGGTCGAGCAAAGAAGGATCGGAAGAAAACGGAGTTTATTCTTCATAGTGGCTGCACCTCGCGTGCTGGATTTCCTGCAGGATGGCAGAAATATAGGCGAGAATCGTTTTAATAGCCAGCGTTTTTCATTGACAGAATACTTCGTCCAGATAGAATGCGAGGGGAATTCTCCAGAGAGTCTGACAATTTGGTGATGGAATGACTTCATCCTCCGCTACTCCAGCATCCGCGCCGCGCCTGAAGCGTGTTCTCAGCCTCTGGGACCTGATCTTTTACGGCATTGTGCTCATTCAGCCGATCGCGCCGGTGCCTCTCTACGGCGTGGCCCAGAAGTTATCGGACGGCCATTTTCTAACCACCATCGCGATCGCCCTGTTCGCCATGCTGATCACCGCCGTCAGCTATGGCCGCATGGCTGCTCTCTATCCCACCGCGGGATCGGCATACACCTATGTTGGCCGGGGTCTCAATCCCCACCTTGGCTTTCTGGCGGGTTGGGCCATGTTCCTGGATTACTTGCTCCAGCCGCTGATCAACACGGTGTGGATCTCGACTGCCCTGCATGAGCGCTACGTGCCAGCTGTTCCTTTCGCGGTGTGGGCCGTCATCATTGCCGGAATCATCACTGCGCTCAATCTCGCTGGGGTCCGCTCCTCGGCTCGGGCCAACAAGATCCTGCTTGCTTTCATGACCGTCGTAGTCGGCTTCTTCGTCGTGCTCGCCATTCGATACCTTTACGGAGGCCAGGGCTGGAATGGCCTGTTCTCTGTGCAGCCGTTCTACGACCCGAAGACCTTTAACTCGCACCGCATCTGGACGGCAACCTCCTTTGCTGCCCTGACCTATATTGGCTTCGATGGCGTGACCACGCTTGCGGAGGACGTCGAAAACCCCAAGCGCAATGTGCTGCTCGCGGTCGTGCTGACCTGTATCTTTGCTGGCGTGTGCAGCGGGTTCGAAGCCTACCTCGGCGCGCGCGTCTGGCCGGACTGGCGCTCGTTCCCTAACCTCGAAACGGCTTTCATGGACATCTGCAGCCGGGTCGGCGGAGCGCTCTTGTTCAATGCCATGGGGCTGATTTTGATCGTGGCCGCGTTTGGCAGTGCGTTGACAGGGACCCTGGGTGCGGCGCGGTTGCTCTTTGGCATGGGTCGCGATGGCGTCCTTCCACGACGTGTTTTCGGACACCTGAGTCCGAGAAGCAGCACACCTACCTATAACATCATACTGATCGGGCTAATCGCCTACGGCGGGGCTGTGGCCTTGAACCGTATTGGCAGCGCCTACCAGCACGCCGGCGAACTTTTGAACTTCGGGGCCTTCCTCGCTTTCATGGGCGTGAATTTCGCAACTTTCTGGCAGTTCACCGTGGTCGCCAAAATCGGCTATCGCCGGCACTTTCTCAAAGATGCTGTGTTACCGCTGTTTGGTTTTGTCTTCTGCGCTTTGATCTGGTGGAACCTCAACCCGCTGGCTAAAGTGGCTGGAGGAATCTGGTTTGTGATTGGCCTGCTCTACTTGGGAATCAAGACGAAAGGCTTCCGTACCGCGTCGGTCATGATCGACTTCGCGGAGTCATGAGGTCAGAACCCACCCTTCTACTCCACGTTCCATCCGCTTACCTCGACCGCCGGCTTCTCGGTCCCTAGCTCACTGGTCCGATAAGTGGCCTTGATCTCCCGCCTCTCTCCCGGCAGCAGCGAAATGTAGTTATCCTCCCAGATCACCGGCAGGATTTCGTCTCCCCCCTTGCCCTTACTAACCTTCAGCCGCACAAAGAAGGCCACGTTCTTGGTTGGATTTTCAAGCTTCACGTGGGTGATCGACTCAGATCCTTCTTTTTGGGTCCGGCTGGAAACGTTCAGCTTTGTCTTGGGCAATTGTGCCAGCGATGTGTAGTCCGCATACGAGGCGGTTGGTGTCACATACCAGTTCGACTTCGTCCAGTCGAGCGTTTCTGGCTTGGTGGAAAGCCAGTAGAAATTCGATCCTGCCAGTTTGCCGCCCGCATCGGTTACACGCAGATCCAGGAAATACGCCGGCGACAACCCATCGATCTGCGGCAGCGCAAAAACCTTGGCTGTGCTGTCGGCGGCCGCATCGAGCGTGGCATCTTTTGAGAACTTCTCGGTGCCATCAAGATTGAACACACGCGCCGTCAGCTTCAGGCCCTTGGCGTCCTCGTACTGGCTGCTGACCAGCCATACCGAGTTGTCATCGTATCCATACACGGGATCGAGCGCCTGCATGGCTTTCTTCGCCCCAAAATATCCTCCGCCCGGCTGCAGGTAGAAATCATAAAGATGCCAGATCATCGACGGCCACGAGTTGTTGAGCATCCACTGAATCACGCCCGTCGACGTGTACTTGTTGCGGCTGTACGCCTCAAACATCGCCCGCACGCCTTCGTAGGTCATCAATTGCGATTTGTACGTGAACTCCGCGGCGCTGTTCGCCTGCCCGTAACGAGCGTTCAAGGCATCGGTGAAGACGTGCAGGTTTTTGAAGGCCCCCCCGCCCGCGTGGAAATTCCAGTCGTCGTCCACCGGCCAAAGGTGATCCTTGGGAACCATGCGCCGGACGCTTTCGACTACCGGAACGGCTGGTCCCATGCTGGTCTCAGTATTGAATCCATACGCCCCGCCACACCCGCCGGGATTGCAGGACTGTTCTTGTGGTGGGCGATGCGGATCGCTCATCCAGTACGAAGGCGCGACGTACTCGTAGGGACCAGACATCTTTCCCCCGCTCTCGCCCGTGACCGTGGTTGGCTTGGCCGTCGCCGACGACACGACCGGATTCGGCCACAGCAGATCCTTCTCCACCTTGAGATACATTTCCTCCACGTCCGGGGGCGGAGGATTGTCGCTGCCGTTTAACCACATCACCAGGCTTGGATGGCTTCGCAATCGGTAGATCTGGTCACGCAACGAATTCCTGGCGATTCCGAAATCCTCATCCTTCCAATTGCCCCAGTGTTCCCAGAAGTCGCAGCAGCACCATCCGGCCATGACCAGAATGCCCTGCCGGTCGGCCATTTCCAGAAATTCATCAGTCTCTAGTTTCCCTTCCAGCCGGATCGTGTTCAGACCCATGTCGCGCACATAGCGAAATTCGTCCGCCATGCGCTGGGAATCATCGCGCAGCATCATGTCGGGCGTCCAGCCGCCGCCGCGAATCAGGATGTTCTTGCCGTTGATCTTGAACAGACGCTTAAAGCGATCCGGCGCTTGCTCCGCGACTTCGGAAGTGATCTCACGAATACCGAATTGCGTGTGCGATGAATCGGAAACCTTGCCGTCGATCTCAAACGACAGATCAAGGTCGTGCAGATTCGGCGTGCCCATCTGCGCCGGCCACCACAGGCGCGGGTTACTGACATTGAGCTGCGGATACTGCTCGGGCGAAAAAACGATGTCCTTCGATTCCCCCGCAGCCAGTTCGACTGGTTGCGAGAATTCGATCTTCTCGATTCTCCCTTTCAGCGTGCCCTTGACGGGTTGATCGCTGGCATTCTTCACGAGGGCAGTCACGGTCAAATGCGCAGAGCGATTGGCAGGCGAATCTACCTTCGATACAACCGAAGGATGCCGGAGTGCTACGAGGCCGCTCGATGTCAGGTAGACGTCGCGAAACAACCCCATGTTCTTGTCCGGTGGGGAAGGATTCCAGTCCACGAAGGTGATCGCCAGGCTTTCCTCGGTCGGCGCCCAGACTTGCACCGCCAGCACGTTCGCGCCAAACTTCACTGCGGATGTGATGTTGAACTCGTACGTGCGCCATGTCCCAGCAACTTCGTTCGAGCTTGCGATCTGCTTTCCGTTGAGGAAAATATTAGCGCGATAGTTGATCCCCCGAAAATTCAACCACACCGTCTTGCCACCATACTCATGAGGCAACGCGAACTCCCTTCGATACCACCACGAAACCGCATACGGGCTGTCGGGTGGCATCGGGATGTTCGAAAAATTAAAGCCAATCGGATAACTGACGCCTGGGTACTGCCGCAGGTTCATGCCGTAAAAAGGATCTGGAAGCAGACCGTTCTTCAATTGGGCGGCCACCACCGTGGCCGGAACCGTTACCTTTAGCCAGCCCTTTGGCTGAAAGGTAGCGTTCGAGATGGCTTCACCCGTTTCCGCAACCTTTGGCGAAGATTGCAGAGCCCAGCCCTCGCGCAATGGCAACTTGAGAGCAGAAGCAGGTCTGAAACTGGACTGCCCCAAAGCGAGGGCAGGTAGAAAGGCCGCGACTAAGAAGCGAAAGGTTGTCATGAAGTTCCTCTACGGCGATGATTCGTTTGGCAGCGGACGGATTCTGCTGGAAGTCGTCTTAAGCTTGATACCACTTTTATTAATTCGATTCAATACAGAGTTTTTGGGGATTTCCTCAAAGGGTTCGTACCGCCACGTAACACTCGCTCCGGACCCGCCATTTTCCATGCTGGCGCTAGTTTATAATCAAAGATTCTCGCGTTCAGCTTGGAGTTAACCAGACCATGATTCGACAGCTGCAAAATGCAGGGCCCACCGTGAAAATCATTCTCGGCGCGCTGCTCGTCCTCATCTGTGCCTCGATGGCGATCACTCTCATTCCCGGCGGAGTCGGCTCCAGCCTCGGTATCGGCACGCCCGAGCGCGGCGTACTGGCGACCATCGGCGATCAGCAAGTGACGATGGACGAAGTACAGCGCCAGGCCAAGTCCATGATCCGCCAGCAGTTCCCCCAGGGCGGAGCCCAGGCTCAGATGTTGATGCCCTATTTCGCCAGCCAGGCAGCCGAACAACTGATCAGCAAGAAAGCGGTCATTGCGGAAGCACACCGGATGGGCCTGCGCGTCAGCGATGACGAACTGCGTGAGGAACTGCACCAGGGGCAACTGGGCGCCAATCTGTTTCCCGACGGCAAATTTATTGGGCGGGAAGAATACGAGAACCTTGTCCAGCGCGCCTTCGACCTTCCCGTCCCTCAATTTGAGCAACTTGTAAAAGACGACATTCTGATCCGCAAACTGCAGGCCCTTGTCAGGAGCGGAGCATTTGTTGGGGAGCAGGAAGTTCGCGACGAATTCGAGCGCCGGAATACCAAGGTCAAGTTCGAGTACGCGGTGCTTACCCAGGCCGATCTCCTGAAAGGATTGCATCCCACCGATCAGGAACTCAAAGCCTACTACGATCGCAACAAGGCGAACTACAACAATTCCATACCTGAGAAGCGGAAGATCAAGTACGCCATTATCGACTCATCCAAGCTGGAGGCTGCAACCAGTGTTTCCGCTGCCGACGTGCAGGCATACTACAACGACCATCGCGACGAGTACCGCGTTCCCGAGCAAGTCAAGGTCAGCCATATCTTGATCAAGACTCCTCTTCCCGCGCCGGGAGCGAAGGAGGATGAGAAGGCGGTCGCCGATGCTCGCAAGAAAGCCGAAGATGTTTTGAAAGAAGTCAAGTCCGGTGGAGACTTCGCCAAGCTGGCAGAGAAATACTCCGATGATCCGGGCAGCGCCAAGAGCGGCGGAGAACTGGGTTGGATCGGGCGCGGGCGTACTGTTCCTGAATTCGAAAAGGCGGCCTATTCACTCCCCAAAGGCCAGACCAGCGATCTGGTCAAGAGCAGTTATGGCTTCCACATCATCCGCGTTGAGGACAAGCAAGACGCCCACCTCAAGACGCTGGCCGAAGTGAAGACCGAGATCGAAACAAAAGTGAAACAACAGAAGGTCGCCCGCGCCACAGAAGCCGCCGCCAACACCTTGCTCAGCCAGGCACGCACGGACGGGCTTGACAAGGCCGCTGCCTCCAAAGGCGTGCCGGCGATCACTACCGAATTTTTCAGCCGTGGCGCGAACCCGCCGGGCCTGGCAGCGTCCCCGCAGTTGACGGACGCCATTTTTAACGAGAGCGAGAAATCCCCACCTGATGTAGTGCAAATCCCGCAAGGGTACGTTGTCTTCCAGTTGGTTGCCGTCCTGCCTCCCGCGACTCCCACCTTCGAGGAAATTCACGCGCGGGTTGAGACAGAATTCAAGAACGAGCGTGCCGGCTTCCTGCTGCAGCAGAAGACGCAGGAACTGTCCGACCGGGCGAAATCCGAACACGACCTGAAGAAAGCTGCGAAGGAACTGGGCGCGACTGTGAAGACCAGCGATCTCGTCCTGCCCGATGGCCAGGTGCCCGACGTAGGTTCCATGGCTGGCGCAGGGAACGTTGTCTTCTCGCTCAAACCGGGTGAGATCAGCGGCCCCATCAACACCGGCGCCAATGGTGTAGTAGCTCACCTGCTCGAAAGACAGGAGCCTACCGACCAGGACTATGCGCAGAAGAAGGATCAGATTCGCGAGTCGCTCCTTCAGACCAAGCAGAACGATCTGTTTGGCCTGTTCGTCGGGAACCTGCGCAAGGACATGGAAAAATCCAACCGGATCAAAATCAACCAGGAAGAAATGAAAAACCTCACGCGCCGAGGAGCGGAAGAAGGCTCGTAAGAGTTCTCAGTTCCCAGTTCTCAGTTCTCAGCAAAACCAGTAACTGAACCGGGAACTGCAGCCCAGTGGTTTGTTCTGAGAACTGAGAACCGAGAACTGAGAACTGCGTGTAATGTCCTTTCCACGCGCCAGCGGAATTCTGCTTCATCCGACGTCGCTGCCTTCGCGCGGCGGGATCGGCGACTTTGGTTCGTCGGCTTATGCCTTTGCGGACTTCCTCGCTTCCGCCCGCCAGGGCCTCTGGCAGGTGTTGCCGCTCGGGCCGCTCGGCTTCGGTGATTCCCCTTACTCTTCCACTTCCGCGTTTGCTGGAAATCCGCTGCTGATCAGCCTTGGCCGGCTGGCCGATCGCGGATGGATTGATCGCGCCCAGGTGGACCCGCTTCCCGACGGCGTCGAACCGGTCGATTATCCCTTCGTGTTCCGGCGCAAGATGCCGTTGCTATTCGAGGCAGCCCGCAACTTCCTGCGTTCCGCAGCCGGTACCGCGCGCTCCCGTTTCGAGACGTTCTGCCATCAAAACGAATGGTGGCTCGATGACTTCGTCCTCTTCGATGGTCTGCGCGCCCGTTTTCATCTGGAAAGTTGGAATCGCTGGCCCCACGAACTGGCACATCGTGATCCGGCGGTGCTCGATCGGATGCACACGGAAATGCTCGCCGAGCTCGATGTTCGTCGCGCGGTGCAATTCTTCTTCTTCGAACAGTGGCAAGCCCTGCGCGTGTATTGCGCACAGCACTCGATTCGCATGGTCGGCGACATCGCCATCTTTCTGAATTTTGACAGCGCCGACGTTTGGACGCATCCCGATCTGTTTCGCCTCAACGCCGATCTCGACCCCGAGGTCGTCGCCGGTGTCCCTCCGGATTTCTTCAGCAAAGATGGGCAACGCTGGGGGAATCCTGTGTATCGCTGGGACGTGATGAAGGCGCAGGGCTTTGCGTGGTGGATCGACCGCCTGCGCTGGGCAACGCACAACTTCGACTATATTCGTCTCGATCACTTCCGCGGCTTCTCGCAGTTTTGGGAGATCCCCGCGAGCGAGCCCACTGCGATTCACGGCCGCTGGGTAGACGGGCCCAAAGACGAGTTGTTCCTGAAACTGCGCGAGGCGCTGGGCGGCCTGCCGTTTTTCGCGGAGGATCTGGGCTACATTACGGCTGACGTGCATGAACTTCGCGACCGCCTGAAGATTCCCGGGATGGCCGTGCTGCAATTCGGCTTTGGCGATCCCGGTGCGCATACGCACCTCCCGCACACCTTCACGCCGGACAAGGTTGTCTATACCGGAACCCATGACAACGACACGCTGCGGGGCTGGTGGGAATCGGGAGCGACCGAGCGCGAGCGCCATCATGCGGAAGCGTGCCTGGGCCGGCCCGAAGACGGAATGCACTGGGCGATGATTCGCGCCGCTCTCGGTTCCGCGGCCAGCCTGTGCGTCGTGCCATTGCAGGATGTTCTCGGCCTGGGAAGCGAAGCACGCATGAATGTCCCGAGCCGCGATCGAGGGAATTGGCGCTGGCGTTTCCGTGCCGACATGCTGCGGCCGGAAGTCGCCCAAAAACTCGCCACCCTCGCCGAGGTGGTCGACCGGCTTCCGCAGCCGCTTCCGGCGTCTAACGAAGAATGGGCCGCTTGAACGCTTGATTCCGGCCTTCCCACCGCGATCCTGGTAATCGTCGGCGGAGTTACTTCGGGAATACTCATTCACGAAGGTTTAACCATCTCTTCACACGGCTGCAACGAAGGCCGGGCCACAATCGGGTATGCGGAAATTGCCGCTTGTGGGTGACGAGCGAGGGAGCCTCGGACGTCCTCCTGTATTTCCGGGGCTCCCGAATTTTGCGGGGAAGCTGATTCCCCTGGAAGAGGCACGCCGTTTGTATCACCGCGTGCGATCCGCCCCGCAGGGATTTCACCTGGAAAATCTGCTGGCAGAGATGAAGGTAGGGCTCGAGGTTCAGCCCAGCGACCTCGGACGCATCCCGGCAAAAGGCCCTCTGGTGGCCGTGGCCAACCATCCCTTTGGCGTGCTCGACGGCGCGGCCCTGGGAGTGCTGCTGTCGCGGGTTCGCCCGGATGTGAAGGTGCTGACTAACTCCCTCCTGGAAGGCATCCCGGAACTGCGCGAGCACTGCATTTTTGTGGATCCCTTTCATGCTGAATCCTCAGCCGAAAAGAATCTGAAAGCCTTGAAGCAGGCGATCGAGTGGTTGGGGCAAGGCGGCGCGCTGGCGGTGTTCCCCGCCGGTGAAGTTTCGCAGCTGAATGTTCTGCAAGGTCAAGTCACCGATCCCGAGTGGAACCATGTTGCTGCCCGGCTGGTGCGCAAGACCGGCGCCAGCGCGCTCCCAGTCTTTTTCTGCGGACACAACAGCGTGGCCTTCCAGTTGCTTGGACTCATCAATCCGCGCCTGCGCACACTTTTGCTTCTGCAGGAGTTTCTCCAGCAGCGCGGGAGAAGAGTGAAGGTGCGGGTGGGTACCCCAGTTCCAGCCGAGTTAATCGCCGACCTCGATACGGACGAGAAGGCCACCGAATACCTTCGCCGCCGGACCTATCTCCTCTCTCATCGCGGCAGGAAGACGCTCTCGCTTCCGAGCAAGGTGCGCTCCGCATTGCCCCGTAAGGCTCAGGATCCGATCGCTCCCGCAGCCCCGCAAAGATTCATCATCGACGATATCAATGCGCTGCCCACCGGCCGCCTGCTCACCGAGAATGCAGAGTTCGCCGTGTACGCTGCGCGCGCTCCCGAGTTACCTCATCTGCTCGACGAATTGGGACGCCTCCGCGAAATTACTTTCCGCGTCGCCGGCGAAGGAACCGGGCGTAGCGCCGATCTCGACCAATTCGACGCCTACTACTGGCATTTGCTGCTCTGGAACAAGCAGAAACAGGAACTCGCCGGAGCCTATCGTGCGGGCAATACCGACGAAATCATCCGCAAACATGGTGTGAAGGGCCTGTACACGAACACCGTATTTCGCTACGACGAGCAACTGTTCCTCAAAATCGGTTCCGCCCTGGAGCTGGGGCGTTCTTTCGTGCGAACGGAATACCAGCGCCAGTACGCTCCCCTGCTTCTGCTGTGGAAAGGAATAGCGCGCTTCGTCGGCGCGCATCCTGAGACGCCGGTGCTGTTCGGCGCGGTTAGCATCAGCAACGAATACAGCCGAATGTCCCGCGAGATGATCGTACGCTACTTCGAGCAGCGCGAGGACGGTCGCGAATTTGCCGACCTCATCCAGCCGCGCACTCCCTTTCGCGTGCCCAAGCTCCGGCCTTGGGACTGCCGTGCCGTTTGCAACGCGCTCCGCGATCTCGATGAACTCGCCGAGTCGATTTCAGACATGGAAGTCGATGGCAAAGGCGTGCCGATTCTGATCAAGCAGTATGCAAAAGTGGGCGGGAAGTTGGTCGGCTTCAACCTCGACCGCAAATTTTCCGATGTTGTAGATGGCCTGGTGATCGTGGATTTGCGCGAAACCGAGCCCCAAGTCCTGGAGCGCTACATGGGGAAAGAAGGCTACGCCGGATTCCGCCGCTTCCACCAGATGAGTTGATGAGTGTGGCGCGGACATTTCTGTCCGCGACCCGTGGACTTCATGCGCACCTTCAGGGGCGCGACCGTTTAGGAAGAGTGCAAGTTTGATGCTCGACGGCGAGTTCCTGCTCCAACGCCGCTCCAACTTTCCTCAATTCGTCCCTCTTCACAAGCTTCTGGATCACCTCAAACAAATGCCGCTCTTCTTTTCGGATATGCCCGGAGAGGAGCTTTGCGAAGCCACGTAGTTCGTCTCCATCCATTGCCCGCTCGCGAGCGCGCGCAGACAATTCGCGCAACCGGCAATGCTCGTGGCTCAGATCTTCTACCAGCGAGACCAGCTCTGGAAATCGCCGCGCCACGGGAAACAGCACCTTCTCCTCCGCTGCGAAGTGGAAGCCGATCTCCTGCCCGTAATGCTGCTCCACTTCCGACTGCCACGCCTGAAGATCCGCCACGCTGTTCTGTAAAGCACGTTCGATCCGCACGCAAAGCGCCAGCGCGTGCTGATGCTGTCGTGAGAGCGGAATCAGGCTCGGATCGCGAAGCATGGTTCCATTATGCGGGACATCGGCCCAACACGTAGCGCCGGCTCCCAGCCGGCTGTCCCGAGGCCGCCTTGGCCTCGGTGCGGGCGAGACGCCCGCGGGACAGCCGCCGAGACGGTGGCGCTACTTTGCCCTCCTTTACTTAAGCGGTGGCTCCCTTCACAATAAAAGGTTCCCCGCGCGGCTGCTTCCGCCGTGACGCCGGGTGAACGCAAGGAGCAATCATGCCTGCAACCGGAGAACTCATTCGTCTGATGAATTACATCGATGACATCGCGGCAACCCTGCGCCGCATCAACACCTCTCTCCCAACCATGACCGAGGAGGAACGCGTCCGCCTCGCCGATTACATCCGCAAATCCGATCCCAGCCTGGAGAGCGTGCTGAAGACCCTCGACAAGGTGGGCAAATAGTGCCGGAGATTAAGACCGTCGCCGTCATTGGCGCCGGTACGATGGGGCGCGGCATTGCTCACGCTGCCGCGCTGGGCGGTTACCGCACCATCCTCGAAGACCTTCTCCCGAACGCCCTGCGCAAGGCCGAAAACGAAATACGCGCCAACCTCGACCAGGCCGTTGAACTCGGCAAGGTCAACGCCGCGGCTGCGAACGCGGCATTTTCGCGCCTCGAATATGCGGGCTCGGTCGATCAGGCCGCGCGTGAGGCCGATGTGGTGATCGAAGCGGTCCCCGAAGAGATGGAATCAAAGATCGAAATCTTTACCCTGCTCGACAAGATCTGCCGCCCGGCCACGATCCTGGCTTCGAACACGTCTTCGCTCAGCATCACCGAGATCGCCAGCGTGACCTACCGTGCCAAAAAATGCGTAGGCATGCACTTCTTTAATCCCGTGCACAAAATGAAATTGCTGGAAGTCGTGCGCGCGCTCGAAACCGATGCGGAGACGCTGGCCGCCACTGTCGAAGTCGGCAAGCGCATGGGCAAAGAAGTAGTCGTGATCAAAGAGGCGCCCGGCTTCATCACCAGCCGCATCAACGCCATGATCGGCAACGAGGCGTTCTACATGCTGCAGGAAGGCATTGCCAGCGCCGAGGACATCGACAACGCCCTGAAACTCGGACTGAACCATCCGATGGGTCCGTTCGAACTATTGGACATGGTCGGCCTCGACACGCGCCTGCACATCCTCGAATATCTGCACAAAACTCTGGGAGAGAAATTCCGCCCCTGCCCGTTGCTGGTGCAGTACGTAAAAGCCGGACGCCTGGGCCGGAAGTCGGGACGCGGCGTGTTTGACTATCCCGACTCACGTCGTAATGCGTGACTCTACACCACTAGCATCCGAAATAGCCGACAGCTCATAGATACTTCGTCTTGCCCGAAGAAAAAACCTTGGGCGGCTAGGCCGCCCAGGGTCTTACGCCGTCCGGTTTATCTAGCGCAAGCTGTTCTTCAACGAGGTGGCCTGAGCGTCGAGCGTGCTCAGTGGTTTCAGTCCGAAGCGCTCTTCGATCGTCTTGAGAATCGAAAGCGTGTCGTACTGCGTGTGGTCCACAAAACCACGCTTGGCAAGCGGTCCGATAATGATGCCGGGAACGCGCGAACCATCGCCCCAGATGCCGGTGACTGGCGGGGGGACATGGTCCCAACGGCCGCCGTGTTCGTCATAGGTGACAACGATGAGAGTGTTCTCCCAATAGTCGCTGTGTTTCACCGCGTTCACAAGATCCGCAACATGCTGCTGGCCGCGCAACAGGCCGGCATATCCGGGATGCTCGTTGTCGGGTCCCAGTGGCTTAATAAAGGCCACCGCCGGCAGGCGTTCGTGTTTCAGATCCAGGAAGAAGTTATTTTCATCCTGCAGGTGTGCCGCAGATACCGGGTTGCGCTCGCCATTCTTGAACGGAGCATAGTTGTCATAGTAGGCGAAAGCCTGGTGATGCCATTGGAACAGGGGGTCGACGGGCGGGTTGGGAGGAACGACGCCGTTGTTGGCGGGGTTGCTGACCGTGCTGGCCAGGGCATTGTCCCAGCCGCCCGAGTACCACTTCCAGCTGATGTGCTTCGCGCTGAGGCGGTCGCCGATGGCCGGAATGAAAGGGCGGGTCGTATCGGACGGGTCGCTGTCATTCAGGGACGGGAGCAACGATGCGTTGACCGCAGAAAATGTGGGAACCAGGTTCGCGGAGAAAATCGTGTTCACGGCGTAGTTCTTGTCGAACGTCACTGTAGGAACGGTGAACGACACGCCGCCGATGGGGGTGATGTTGCCATCGTGCACGATCTTGCCCGTCGTCGGGTCCACCAGGAGTTGCCCGTCTGTATCCAGGACCGCCTGCATGGCTAACGAGGCGTTCGGATACACCGGAGCCGCAGCCGCAATGAGGAACTGGTGGTTGAGGAACGACTCGCCAAAGGCCGCATGGAAGAAGTTATCCGCCATGGTGTACTTCTGAGCGAGCAGTCCTTCGGGCATATTGGTCGCGTCAAAGTAGCTCATGGTCAGGCCGGGGTTGTACGCCGTGTTACAGGAGCATTTCGTGCATATGAATATCCTGTTAAATCAGGGAGGATCTGCGAAAAAGAAATTAGCTCGTCTAAGCGGTGGGTGCCCCTTTACGAACAATTTACGACCCGTTTATTCGAAATTTACGGTCTTTTTTGTCCAATGGTCTGGGACGGGTGATTCCATGCACCGCAAAGATGCTGGCGTCCGCGCGCGGAGGCTGACATGTTCGTCAAGACCGTAATGATGGTGCTGTGCACCGCAAGCCTCGCATTTTATGTGCGATTCCTGGTGGCGCTACAAAAAGAGTGCAAGCCTTGTTCGATCGGCTATTGGGTGCGTGTGCGAGTGGACTCTGGGGAGAACGCGATAGATGAGTTGCAGGAACGGAAAGACCCAGTGATTCGTGCGGCGTGAGAAGTTGAAACAAACTACAATTGCGAGCCATGCAGTGTTGGGGCAGACGTCCTGCTCCTAAGTAGGGCTGGTGGATCTCTACAGCGCGATTCAATACCTGTTGTTCTTGGCGATTGTCACCTCCCTGGTGAAGCCCCTGGGAGGGTACATGGCGCGGGTCTTCTCCAGGAAGCGAACTCCACTTGATCGTTTGTGCCTTCCGCTTGAACGGCTTATCTATCGCGTTACGATGGTTGATCCTGATGCGGAGATGACCGGCAAGGAGTATGCGACGTGCTTCGTGCTCTTTGGCTTGGCCGGCACTCTCCTGTTGTATGCGACTCTCAGACTGCAGCAGTTTCTTCCCTGGTTCTTCCCTCAATACCACACCACGCCGTTATCCCCGGATCTGGCCCTGAATACGGCGATCAGTTTCTCGACGACCACTACCTGGCAAGCCTATGCCGGCGAGAACACCATGAGCTACTTTAGCCAGATGGTGGGGCTCTGCGCGCAGAACTTCCTGGCTGGCGCTGCGGGGTTGGCCGCAGGCGGTGCCTTTATCCGCGGCTTTGCCCGCCAAGTCTCCGACACGCTGGGCAACTTTTGGGTTGACCTGACACGCGCCCTGCTCTGGATCCTGTTGCCAGGGGCATTGCTAGGCGCCCTGCTGTTCGTCTGGCAGGGCGTCCCGATGAACTTCCACCGTTATAAAGTTGCCATTACCGTCGAGGGTGCGACGCAGGTCATACCACAGGGTCCGGTCGCCGCACTGGAGATCATCAAGAACCTCGGGACAAACGGTGGCGGCTTCTTTAACGCCAATGGGGCTCATCCCTACGAGAACCCCACGCCTCTTACGAACTTTATTGCCATGTTGGCCATCGTCCTCGTGCCTGCGGCCTTCACGCACACCTTCGGCAGGATGGTTGGCCAGCCGCGACAGGGATGGCTTCTCTACTGCGTCATGGTTTTTCTCTTCGGCTGCGGAGTGGCCTTCGTACATCACTTTGAACAGGGAGGCGATCCCCATCTCGCAAAGGTGGATTTCCGAAATAGTAGCGTGCAGTCTGGTGGGAACATGGAAGGGAAGGAGGTGCGGTTCGGCATCAGCGGTTCGACCCTTGCGGCCGTGGTTACATCCAACACCGCCACGGGATCATACAACTCCATGCACGACAGCTACACCTCGCTCGGCGGCATGGTTTTGCTGGTAAACATGTTGCTCGGAGAGCTGGTTTTCGGAGGTCTCGGAACTGGTCTTTACAGCATGATCATGGCCGCGGCGATTGCTGTGTTTCTAGCCGGACTCATGGTTGGGCGCACGCCTGAATACCTGGGAAAGAAGATCGGGCCCGCGGAGAACAAAATGATCATGCTGTATGCGTTGGCCGCGCCGCTGCTCGTCCTGTCACTCACCGCGATTGCGGTGAGCACCAGGCTGGGGCTGTCCGGGTTGACAGTCAACGGTGGCCCGCATGGATTTACTGAGATTCTGTTTGCCTATACTTCCTGCTTCGCCAACAACGGCCAAAACTTTGCCGGTCTGAGTGCGAACACTCCCTTTTACAACCTCACGACGACACTAGCGATGCTGGTGGGCAGGTTCGGCTTGGCGATTCCCGCCTTGGCATTGGCCGCTCTCTTTGGCCGTCAGAGGATAACCCCTTCCTCGTCGGGAACTCTTCCGACCCATTCTTTTTCGTTTGGCGTCCTACTCACAACCTGTTTGGTAACGATGGTGGCTCTGAGCTATCTTCCGGCCTTGGCCCTCGGGCCCGTTCTGGAACGATCGCTCCTCGGAAGATAGTAGGTCTGAAAGACTTGGAGGAACTTACCAGTGAGACTCTGGTCTGGCCTTGCTCCTTGAGGAGCGTTCAGAAGGCTCTCGCAGCGGGTGAGGCATCGCGCCTGGCAAATTGGATTAGAAACGTCTTAGAAACCACGGGCGACGTCTCCTCTTCCACGCTCCGCGGCCACCGCCCTTCGTGCCACCGGCCCCTAAAGTAGTGGCTGGCATTGCCGATTCTCCAAGACGAGTCCAGGCAACGGGATGTCAGTAGCCGTGTTGTTGCGCGACGCTGTTGTTCAAAAATGTGTACCGAGCTAAGATCCAAGCAGCATCAGTCTCATCGCCGCCGCGTGCGTTTTTGTCCCCCGTATATTTTCTGGCGTCTTGGAGGCGCAGGTGCAGAGCGAAATGCAGGTCCTGATCGTCGAAGACTCAGCGGTGTACCGCAAGCTGATCAGCGACAATCTGAAAGCCTGGGGCTTCCGCGTCACCGTCGCGGAAAACGGAGCGCAAGCGTCGGCGGTACTCGAGCGTCCCGACTCACCCAAGCTGGTTCTTCTCGACTGGGTGCTGCCCGATATTGAAGGCATCGAGCTTTGCCAGCAAATCCGGGAAGCCGGACCGTCTCGTCCCTATGTCTACGTTATTCTCCTGACCAGCAAAGAAGGCCGTCAGAACATGCTGGAGGCGATGCAAGCCGGGGCCGACGACTATCTCGTCAAGCCCTTCGATGAATCGGAGTTGAAAGCCCGTCTGATGGTGGGCAAACGTATCCTCAACTTGCAGGACGAGCTGGTCGAGGCCCGCGAGGCCATGCGCCATGCCGCCACGCACGATTCACTCACCGAGTTGCTGAATCGTGGTGAGATTCTCGATATGCTCCAGCGGGAATTGGAGAGAGCCCGGCGGGAGCGGAAACCGCTCACCGTGATTCTGGCGGACATCGACCATTTCAAGCAGGTCAACGACACCCTCGGGCATCTGTTTGGCGATCAAGCGTTGCAGGAGATTGCGCGCCGCCTCCGCTCCAGCCTGCGTGTGTATGACTGGATTGGCCGGTATGGCGGAGAAGAGTTTCTGCTTGTGCTGCCCGGTTGCGATCTGGAGGATGGGATGGCCCGCAGCAATGAACTGCGGGAACTCGTGGCGGGAACGCCCGTGGTTGCTCTCGATGCCCAGAAGGACATTACCGTCAGCATGGGCGTCGCGGTTTCAGAGTGCGTGGGAAAAGGTGAAGTCGAAGCGCTGCTGAGCCGTGCAGATGGGGCCCTCTATGCGGCCAAAGGACAGGGCCGGAACCGAGTCGCGCATTGCGCGAGCGCTCCAAAAAAGCGAGGCGCATCGCAAGCTAGCCAGAAGTAAGGACTCCCCACCACAAACCGCAGTTCTACCACTGTCCGGACTTAAGGTAGTCGTCGATCCCCTTGGCCGCTCGGCGTCCCGCACCCATCGCCAGAATTACGGTCGCGCTGCCGGTTACGATGTCGCCGCCGGCGAACACTCCCTTGCGGGATGTTCTCTGCGTCATCTCATCGGCCTGGATGTAGCCTCTTTTATTGGTATTCAGTCCCGGCGTCGTGCTCTGCACAATCGGGTTCGCGCTCGTCCCGATGGCAATCACCGCCACCGAAAGTGACACTTCGTATTCCGACCCAGCGATCGGTACTGGCCGGCGCCGCCCGGAAGCGTCCGGCTCACCCAGTTCCATTTTCTGACAACGCGCGCCGCTCAACCATCCTTTGCCGTCCGACAGAAACTCGATGGGAGCAGCCAGCACCTGGAACTCGATTCCTTCCTGCTTCGCGTGTTTCACCTCTTCGATACGGGCCGGCATCTCTGCCTCGCTGCGGCGGTACAGCACATAAGCTTTGCCCGCTCCCAGTCGCAGGGCTGAGCGGATGGCATCCAGTGCTGTATTCCCGCCACCAATCACCGCCACGTTTTTGCCGTGGAAGTCCACCATCGGCTCGTCGTACTTTGGGAACTCGTAGGCGTGCATCAGATTGATGCGCGTCAGAAATTCGTTCGCCGAGTAAACGCCATTCAGGTGCTCGCCCGGAATGCCCATGAACTGCGGCAGCCCCGCGCCGGTCCCGATGAAGACCGCGTCGTATCCTTCCTCCTCCAGCAGTTCGTCGATCGTGACCGTGCGGCCGACGACCACATCTGTTTCGAACTCCACGCCCATGGCGCGCATGTAGTCGACCTGCTCGCGAATAATCTTCTTCGGCAGACGGAATTCCGGAATGCCGTACGTGAGCACGCCGCCGACTTCATGCAATGCCTCGAAGACGTGCACCTGGTGCCCCCTCTGCACCAGGTCGCCCGCCGCCGTCAGGCCCGAAGGCCCGCTGCCCACGATGGCAACTTTCTTCCCCGTCGGCGGAGCCTTCACGATGTTCTTCACATCGAAGTGCTGCTGCTCGTAGTCGGCGACGAACCGCTCCAGATACCCGATGCCCAGCGATTCGCCTTTTTTCTTGAGCAGACAACCACCTTCGCAGTGGTCCTCCTGCGGGCAAACGCGTCCGGTGATGGCGGGCAGCACATTGTCTTCGCGGATCTTCGCCGCGGCTCCCAGAAAATTCCCTTCCACGATCAACTGCACGAACTCTTTTACCTTGACGCCTACCGGACATGTGTCGGTGCAGGCCGGTTTGGCGCACTCGATGCAGCGCAGCGCCTCCTGCCGCGCCAGTTCCGGTGAATATCCAAGGTTAACCTCCGTGAACTGCTGGGCGCGCACCAACGGAGGCTGTTCCGGCATGTGCTGCCGCGGCATCTTGATGCGCTCGCGGTTGGGAATGGGATTCTTCGACTTCGTCGGAGTCGTAGCCATTTACTTTCCCCCCAGTGCGCACGCCGTTTCGGCCTCAGTTTTGACCGCTGCTTTTTTCGCTTCCAGTTCGCGTTGGTAGTCTTCCATCGAGCGCTTCTCCGCGTCGCGATACATCGAATTGCGCTGCACCAGCACCGCGAAGTCGACGCGATGCGCATCAAACTCCGGTCCATCGACGCACGCAAACTCGCTCTTGCCCTCGACCAGCACCCGGCACCCGCCGCACATCCCCGTGCCGTCGATCATGATCGGATTCAGGCTGACGATCGTGCGGATGCGTTCCTTGCGCGTCATGTCCGCGACGGCGCGCATCATCGGAATCGGCCCCACCGCCAGCACCAGGTCAATGCGCGTTCCGTTCTCGATCAACTGGCGAAGCTTGTCGGTGACCAGACCCTTGTCGGCATAGCTGCCGTCGTCGGTCGTTACAAAGACGGTGTCGCTCACTTCGCGCATCTCGCGTTCCAGCAGGACGAGATCTTTATTCCGCCCGCCCAGAATCGTGATCACGCGATTCCCGGCCCGCTTCATCGCCGCTGCGGTGGGATAGGCCATCGCCGTGCCCACGCCTCCGCCCATCACCACGACCGTGCCAAAGTGCGCAATCTCAGAAGGCTTTCCCAGCGGCCCAACGATATCCATGATGCTGTCGCCGGTTTCGAGAGAGTTCAGCAGGTGGGTGGTTTTGCCGATCGACTGCACGACCAGGTTGACGGTGCCTTTTTCCGGGTCTGAGCGCTCGATGGTGAGCGGGATGCGCTCGCCGGTCTCGTTGACTCGCAGGATCACGAACTGCCCCGGGCGCTGTTTGCGCGCAATCCGGGGCGCTTCCAGAATGAACCGCTTAATTCCAGGGGCAATGAATTGAGCGTGGATGATCTTGAACACGTGTGCTCCGTCGAACTCCATGTGTATTGTCCCGTGGGCTTGTAACAGGGGGCTGTGACGCACGTCACGAGACAGTGGTCAGTGGCCGGTGGCCAACGGGCAGTTGAACCGGGTGCGCGGTAAAGTGGTAGCCTTTTGTGGAGGATGTGGTCTTTGCTGACCGCTGATGGCTGGCCGCTGACCACTAACCACCGGCCCCTGATCACTGATCTTCCAACCCGCATCAAGCAGTTCGCCCGCGACGTAGGATTCGAGCTGTGCGGGATCGCGCCCGTCCGTGAGTTCGGCGAACTCGGATCTTTTCCCGCCTGGATCGCGGCCTGCCATCACGGCGACATGAAATACATGGAGGCGCGCGACGACGCCGGAGGACTCAAGCGAGTGTCGCTGACGCGGGTTGCTCCCTGGGCGCGCAGCGTGATCGTCTGCGCCATCAACTACAACACCGCGCATCCCTATTCCACCCAAACCGGAGACTCCAGCCAGGGATGGATTTCGCGCTATGCCTGGAGCCGGGAGGACTACCATGATGCCGTCCTGCGGCGTCTCCGTCAGGTCGAGAGCCACCTGCGCGAACTTCTGGACGCCACTGCCCACTGCCCACCGGCCACTGACGACTCTCTCCAGACCCGTTCCTACGTCGATACCGGCCCGCTGGTCGAGCGTGTCTATGCTAGGTACGCGGGCGTGGGCTGGATTGGCAAGAACACCTGCATCATCAATCAGAAGCTGGGATCGTGGCTGTTTCTGGGAGTGATCCTGACTTCGCTTGAACTCGAACCCGATCTGCCCGCTCCCGATCGCTGCGGGAGTTGCACGCGCTGTCTAGAAGCCTGCCCTACCCACGCCTTCGCAGCCCCAGGCCAACTCGATGCACGCCTCTGCATCTCGTACCTGACCATCGAAAAGCGCGGCGACATTCCCGACGAACGTCGCTCCGGCATGGGCCGTCACGTTTTCGGTTGCGATATCTGTCAGGACGTCTGCCCGTGGAACCGCAAAGCGCCCGTGACCGCCGCCGCCGAATTCCAGCCGCGCGAAGGACTGGTCAATCCCGCGCTCGACTGGCTGGCCGAAATGCAGCCGGAGGAATTTCGTACCGTCTTTCGAGGATCACCGATCCGGCGCACCAAGCTCTCCGGCCTGCGCCGCAACGCCGTCATCGCGATGGGCAACACCGGCAACGTGAAGTTTCTGCCGACGCTGAAGAGACTTTGTGACGACCCAGATGCGGTCGTCGCCAGTCATGCACGTTGGGCTGTGAGAAAGTTCGGTGGTGAAGCCACTCATCGCAAAGTGCCCGATCAGGGGGATACCCCGTGATCCACTTGGGCACCGCTTAGAATCGGCCCTCAACGGTCGCCCAGTAGACTGCGTACGTCGCAATCCAGAAGAGGGCGTGAACTACAGGAGCAATGGAAGCGTGGCCCAGCCTGCGCAGAAGCACTCCCGCCCCGGCGAAACCCAGCCAGACGACTAGCAGTCTCCAAAGACGTGCTGGGATGGTAACCAGCAGAAAAGGCCAGAGGCTGGAATGCTCCGGCGCTTCCACGGCATATACCTTGTAGGGGATTCCGCGGGTTGGGCCGTTGCTGGCGGCCCAGACGCCGAATTGACGGTAGTCGCTTTCGGCGCGCTCGAACATAGCCGGAGTCACGAGCGGGACGTGCGCGACGGTTCGTCGGGCAGTTGGTCCATGGGCAGACCAGTTGAACATGACGGCGCCGGCGAGCACGGCTCCGGCGACGATTGCGGCTACGTGCAGCAGAGCGCGGCGTGGGCGAAACATCGCGGCGAGCGAGAGCGGCACGTCGGGAAGAATGAAGAACAGTGTTCCCTCGGCAAAACCCCAGAGGAAGACGAGCGCGATGCCGGGGCGTCCGGTAAGCCAGTTGACCCAGGGCGGTGCGTCGGGTTGGGTGGTGGACGGCGAGAGCATGTGCGGTTGATCGACGGCGGTCGTTGGATTGGAAGTATATCCGGTGGTGGAGGGACGGGCGTCTCGCCCGTCCTGCCGGGCGGGGACGCCCGGCTCTCCATCTCGTCGGATGATGTAGAATTCTTGTGGCGAGTACGGTGCACCGCTTCTGCGAGTCATCCTGCCGGGCTGAAGTGATCCAGGTTTAGGCCGGCGACCTTGAATACTCCCAATTTCCAGGTAGAACCGCAGCCCATCGGGTGGCGGCACATTCCTGTCAGGAGAACCTGAATGGCAAAGATCGCAAAGACAGCCGACCGTAAGAAGGTCATGGACACAACGAAATCGACCAACTGCCCCAAGTGCGGCAAGGAAACCCGCATCGTGAAGCGCGTGAAAGACCGCGAGCGGGGCGTGCCGGGCGGGATCTATATTTCATGCTCGGCGTGTGAGTTTTTTGAGAAGCTGTAGTCAGTAGTCGGTAGTCAGTAGTCCGCGAAAACACAGAAGGCGCGGCTTGAGGCCGCGCCTTTTTTCATTGAAACCTTGAAACGTTCTTTTTTCAGGCGGCGATCTGGCCGAGGATGGCACGAGCCTCTGCGGCAGGATCGGTCGCCCCTGTAATGGGGCGTCCTACGACGATGTAAGAGGCTCCCGCGGCGATGGCTTCGGCGGGCGTGACGACGCGGGCTTGGTCATCGACGCCGCTCCCTGCAGGACGCACCCCCGGAGTGACAATGATGAAATCGGGCCCGAACTCCTCACGGAGCGCAGAGGCCTCCTGCGCGGACGCAACGATGCCGTTACAGCCATTCGAGAGGGCGAAGGCGGCAAGGCGTAGAACCTGATCGAGAACCCCGCCCCGGATGCCGAGCATATTGAGGTCCGCGTCATCGAGACTGGTGAGAACGGTCACAGCCAGCATCAGCAAATCGGGCTTGACCGCCTGTGCAGCTTTGACCGCGGCGCGCAGCATTTTGGCGCCACCAGAGGCATGCACGGTCAGCATACTCACGCCTAGGTGTGTGGCTTCGAGGACCGCGGCGCTCACCGTGTTCGGAATGTCGTGGTACTTGAGATCCAGGAAGACCTTGCGGCCGGAGCCAACCAACTCGCGTACGATAGCGGGCCCTTCGGCCGTGTAGAGCTGCATTCCGACCTTGTAAGCATGGGCGGAATCGCCCACGGCCGCCACGATCTTGCGGGCGGCCGCGGACGAAGATACGTCCAAGGCAACGATGAGACGTTGGCGCGGGTCCATCTGTGCCGAGTGTATCGGGTTTAGTTGAGCTTGGCTACGGGTTGCAGCAGTGCCAGGGTAGGGGGTTGGTAAATGTCCAGGCGGACCTTCTGCAAACCGCGCTCCTTGAAGCCCAGCGCGCGAGCGGCGTTGTAGGAAACGTCGATGATGCGGCCCTCAACCACCGGACCGCGATCGTTGATTCGCACCATCACGACCTTTCCGTTCCTCAGGTTCGTGACCTTGACGAACGTACCCAGCGGTAGGCTGGGATGGGCGGCGGTGAAATCGCGCATATCGAAGGGCTCGCCGCTGGCTGTGGGCTTGCCCTGAAAATAATCTCCGTACCAGGACGCGGTCCCTACCTGGTAGGGCTGAGACTTCTGGTTTTTGTGGGATTTCTGACCGCTGGTCGAAATGACCGGCGGGATAGTGACCTTGGCGGCTTCCGAGCTACCTCGCCCGGATGCGGCTCCGGCTCCCAGACTGGCAACCGATAAAGCAAGCGCCAGACCTTCGGCTAATCGTCGTCGCATTCAGTGACCTCGCAATTTTGAAAGTCGTCCTGCTATAGGGTCGCGTGCTCCTTTGGTCAAACGATCTGACAATGGTAACGACCCACGCGAGGTGTGTCAACCGGGAAAATTCGGTCTACAATTAACTAAATGGTAATTAATCAATCACTTAGCACCATGAAAACTATGGGATTTGTATGCTATGTTGTTGAAATGATGAGGAGGCAGTTGATTGTAAATTAGTAAACATCCCGATTCCTGTCTGGCGCAAGATGGTGTAAGCTGTTGTCGAATGTTAATCTTACGTGAATAGTCTGATAGGAGTAATATAATCAACCACTTAGAGCTGATATCAATTACCTTATAGTAAACACTTGGGCTACATCCGTGCCAACGGAATAACGGGTCGGGCTTCCCGGCCTTTGGAGCGAGATGAGCCGGAAGGGGAGTTCCCATCGCAGGTATTTGGGTTTAGAGTGAGGCGGCATGGTGTTGAAACCTCCCGTGGTATTGACGATAGCTGGCTTTGACCCGTCCTCGGGGGCGGGGGTCACCGCCGACATCAAGACGATCGCCGCCCACGACTGCTACGGGGTCTGCTGCATCACCGCCTTGACGGTTCAATCGACCCAAGGGGTTCGGCGGGTCCAAGGGGTGGATCCGACGATCATCCGCGAGACCTTGCAAGAACTGGCCTCCGACCTCGAAATTGAAGCTGTCCACCTCGGCATGCTCGGGAATGAAGCGGTGGTTAAGGCGGTTTCCGACTTTCTGGCTGAATCAAAGCCACCGCACGTAGTCCTGGATCCGATCCTGAAGTCCAGTTCGGGGGCGGACCTGCTGGATGCCGCTGGGACCAGGCTAATGACCGAAAAACTGATTCCACTGGCGGAAGTGGTCACGCCCAATCTGGATGAGGCGGGCGCGCTCACCGGCCTGGTGGTTACGAACCTGGACGGGATGCGCGAGGCGGCGGCCCGTCTGCACTCGATGGGCGCGGCCAATGTGGTGGTGACGGGCGGACACCTCGACAAGGCGATCGACCTGTTGAGTTTCAGCGCCAACCGCGGGACGGAGCAGGAAGTTTTTAAAGCGGACCGTCAGCGATCGAATTCCACACACGGGACGGGATGTGCGTTTGCCACTGCCCTGGCTTGTCATTTGGCGCACGGGCGGAGCCTACCGGAAGCGGTTCTTCTCTCCAAGGCCTATGTTGCGGCCGCGATCACGAACGCTCACCCACTGGGACACGGAGTTGGGCCACTGCACCATCTTTATCGCATGAATGTTCAAAGGCGTCGCAGCGCGGTCGTAGCCGATCCCGAGCACGCACACTCGCGCGACTAGATTGGGGTAGATTGAAATTGATCTAGGAAGACTTCTTGAGCAAGCCGCCGGCGGCGAACGCCGCGATCGCTCCCAGCAGCCACTCGATGCGCCAGATCTGAATCGCCTGCCAATCGAGCACTGTCTTGGCGCTGAAGATCACTCCCACGGTCAGGGCTCCCAGCACGCAAACGATGCCGAGCAGAAAGGCGATCAACGAGGCGGTGGTTAACCCGAACCTCTCACCAAGGACGCTAAGTTCGGCGAGTCCGGGCAGGTCCATCACCCGCGAGTGTGCGTTTTGTTCGGGTCGGCTTGCGCCGCAGGCATGACAAAAGCGCGAGCTGACGATGAACTCGGTGCCGCAGCGACGGCAAGCTTCGAGGAATTCCTGATTGGCGGCAGCCTCGGGCATTGGCGGGCGCCAAAACTCGTGCTGCACTTGATTAACGACTTGCCCCATGGCGTCCATCCTAATTGCTGAATGTGGAATGGCAAGCAGATCACCAAACTAAATTATTGCAAATAGGATAGTTATGAATGCTTCGCCACGCCGCCCAGACCGTCGGCAAGGCAAGAATTACCCAAATCCACCCAGAAATTCCCAATTATGCACTAACGTGTACGGGGTCAACATAGACGATGTGCTTCCTCTCATCGGTCGTCAGCCCAATCGGGTAAACTTGATCGACGTGGCTCTCGCTGCCTGGATCCGCCCTGCTGTGCTAGCCGTCCTTCTACTGGCCGTGGCGGAATCCTGCCTGGCCGCCGGCGCGATGGCCCAGATCGCGTATCGCCCCGCTGATCCGCTGAATCAAACCGCCTTCCAGCGCCTCTATGACCTCGATTACGAGGCTTCCATTCAGGATTTCGAGAAGGTGGCCGCGCGTCATCCGGGCGACCCGTTTGCTATCAATCACCTGCTTTCGGCGGTCCTGGTGCGCGAACTGTATCGCATGGGGGCGATGAATACCGGCGAGTACGCCAACGATAGCTTCGTCGGGCAGGCGCACCGCCCGGCGGATCCGATACAGAAGGAACGCATCAAGCGCCTGACAGCGGAGGCGGAGCGGATCGAGAATGCCGAACTCTCGCGGAACCCGAACAACATGGACATGCTCTACGCGCGCGGCGTGACGCGCGGCCAGTTTGCTCTCTACACCGCGCTCATCGAGCGGGCCTGGTTTTCTTCTCTGCGGAACGCCGTGGGCGCGCGCCACGACCACGAACGGGTGCTCGAGTTGGATCCGAAATATACCGATACCAAGCTGGTGCTCGGGACCCACAACTACGTGATGGGCAGTCTCCCGCTGGCCGTGAAGATTGCGGTCGCCCTGGTGGGGCTGAGTGGGGACAAGGAAAGAGGAATTCAGTATCTGTCCGATGCCTACCATGCGAATGGCGAAACCAGCGTGGATGCCGGGGTAGTGTCCCTGGTGTTTCTGCGGAGAGAGCACCGCTATGGCCAGGCCCTCGAAATTGCACGTGCCCTGACCCCCAGGTTCCCGCGTAATTACCTCTTTCCGCTCGAGGAAGCGAACCTGCTGCGGGCATCGAGTAAGAATTCCGAGGCCGAGGAGCAATATCGTCGCGTGTGGCAGAACGGGCGAGCGGGAAAATACGGCAACCTGCATTACGAGATCGCGGCGCTCGGACTGGGCGACTTGCTGCGCAGCGAAAAGAACTACCCGGCCGCGGCGGCGGCCTATGAGTTGGTGAGCGAGGTGGCAGGCGCCGATCCGGAATTGCTGCAAAAGGCGAACCTAGGCGCCGGCGAGATGTATGACCAACTGCAGCGGCGTGATTTGGCGGTCAAGAAATACGAAGCGGCCGTGGCGGTCAACGGCGGCAATGCCGAGGCCGACAAGGCGCGGAAGCGGATGAAAGAAGCGTACCGGGAGTAGAAGGCAGCTGCGAGCTACGAGCTTCGCGCTGCGAGAGAGCGGCGGAGCCTCAAGACCCTGTCTGCGCCATAGCTCGAAAGCCTACAGCCCACAGCCGAAAGCCTGTTTTAGGAACATTTGGCCCGCCGCGCACGTATTCTTGAGTGAGGAATCGATTATGTATTGCAACTCTTGCGGGAAGGGAATCGCTGAGGACGCGCGCTTCTGCACGTACTGCGGAGTGGTGGTAGGGACCGCGCCTCGCGCGAAGCAACTGATCCGGCCCCGGTCGAACCGTAAGATCGCGGGCGTTTGTGCCGGCTTTGGGGAATATCTGGATCTGGACGTTGCGTTGGTGCGTATCCTGTGGGTCTTCGTAACGTTTATGGCGGGAGTCTTTCCCGGCGTGATCGCCTACGTCCTAGCCTGGATTATCGTGCCCGAAGAGTCTGCAGTTCGCCCGGTCGTGGCAGCGGGACAGCCGGTAACAAGCTAGTCGGATGGCCATCCAAGTAGCGCCGGGACAGCGGCGCTACGTCCTCCTTGCCTCGCATCCCGCTCTTGTAGTCCCTTGTGTTCTAATCTCGTCCCATGGAACGCTTGCGCAGCGACGATGCCGAAATCGTCTATGAAATTCAGGGGAACGGCCCCCCAGTCATTCTGCTTCATCCCTTTCCTTGTCATCACGAGTTCTGGAATCCAATCGCGCCCGCGCTGAATTCCCGCTATCGGCTGATTACTCCCGACCTTCGAGGGCACGGCGACTCGGAGATCGGCGACGGGCCCGCGCTGATGGAGAAGCACGCTCGCGACGTCGCGCGCGTGCTGGACGCGGCGGGCGTCGGCAAGGCCGCGTTCGTCGCTTGCTCGATCGGCGGATACATCTCGTTTGAATTCTGGCGCCGTTCTCGCGAGCGAGTCAGTGCCCTGGCACTATGCAATTCGAAGCCGCAAGCCGACACCGTGGAGGCGCGATCGAACCGGCTCAAGGTGGCGGCCGACGTTCTAGAGTTTGGAGCGGAGCAGTTTTTCGAGGGAATGATCCCCAAGTTGATGGGCCGGACCACGGTGGGCACGCGTCCCGATCTGGTCGACGGCGCCCGCCGCATGATGCGGAAAATGTCGCCGCAAGATATCAGCCTGATCCAGCGCGGGATGGCAGAGCGCCCCGATTCGGTAGGCGACCTGAAGACAATCAACGTGCCCACGCTGATCGTGATGGGGGAAGAAGACGTGTTGTCCACGGCCGCCGACGGCGAACTGATGCGCCAGAGCATCGCGGGCAGCCAACTGAGAGTGATCCCGAAGGCAGGCCACTATGCGCCCTGGGAGCAGTCCGAACCAGTCGGCAAGATCCTGCGCCAGTTTCTGGATGAGGTTGGGCCGGCCTAGCCGGTTGGGGGATGACAGCCGGTTTCTAGCCGGCAAGTTCCGGATAGCCGACCAGGACGAAGCCGCTGGCGCGGCGGACGCTACCGCGTGGTGAATCCGGACATTTTCGGCACGGCTGACGTAGTTTGGGTCACGGAGAAAGGAGACTCCCGTGACCCGTTTACGAAAAATCATGCTGGAAGAACTCCAGCGCCGCAACTACTCTGCAATCACCACGCGCAATTACCTGCGGGTCGTGGCTGACTTCGCCAAGCATTTCGGCAAGTCACCCGACAAACTCGGCCTGAACGAACTTCGAACCTACCAAGCCTATCTGCTGCGAGAGCGCAAGCTGACGCCGGGCACTGTAATCAACCAAGTAGCTGCACTGCGTTTCTTTTTCGTCAAGACACTCAAGCGCCATCCGTTCCGCGATTTCTTGCCTTATCCGCAGGACCAGCGTCGACTGCCAACGGTGTTGAGCCACGAGGAAGTGTCGCGTCTGATCAACGCCGCGGGGACATTGTTTCGACGGACCCTGCTGATGACGCTCTATGGCACCGGCATGCGTCGCTCCGAACTGGCTCATCTCAAGGTGGGCGACATTGATAGCCAACGGATGATCATCCGTGTGGTAGCGGGCAAGCGTAGCAAGGATCGCGATCTGCCCCTGAGTCCAGCCTTACTCGAAACTCTGCGGGAGTACTGGCGCTGGCGCAAGCCGAAGCTCTACCTGTTTCCCACGCGCACTCGTCGCGTGCAGAGTGAAGAGTCGATCTCCGATAAGACCGTCTGGATCGCATGTAGCGAAGCTGCACGTCGGGCCGGCATCCGCAAGCGCGTTACGCCGCATACGCTTCGGCACAGTTGGGCCACCCATTTATTGGAAGCGGGCACCGACCTGCGCACGATCCAGGTTCTGCTTGGACACGGAGATCTGGAGACCACTGCTCAGTACCTGCATCTATCGCAACGGCATCTGCAGGCTGTCACCAATCCGCTGGATGGTCTCGCTTTGTCCAGCCGCGAGAACGTCAGTCGTAGGTTTAGACGAAAGAACAACGAATGACTCGGCCCACCCTCGAGGTGGCTGACATTCTGCGTGCGCGGCGATCGCTTCCTGGAGCGGTATCGATCGAGCTTTGACTTTCAGCAGTTCAAAGCCTTTCGTGCCATTCAACGCTGCCGCACTGCTGCCCTCGGCGGGCATCGCGATGCTTGCCCGAGTTGCGGTTATCAGGCCATCTCCTACAACTCGTGTCGCAATCGCCACTGCCCCAAGTGTCAGGCACAAGCGCGTGAACGCTGGTTGGCGGAACGGGAACGCGAACTCCTCGACACCCGCTATTTCCGTGTCGTCTTCACGGTACCTCACCAGCTGAATGTGCTGGCTTTGGAGAACCCCCGCCTCTTTTACGATCTGTTGTTCGCCGCCAGCGCGCAAACCTTGCTGGAGATCGCATCCGATCCGAAACATCTGGGGGCTGAGATCGGCGTGATCGCGATCTTGCACACCTGGGGACAGAACCTGCTCCTGCATCCCCACATTCACTGTGTCATACCCGCCGGCGGACTCTCGCTGGACCATCGTCGCTGGGTCCGCCCGCGCTATCCTTTCTTCTTACCGGTAAAAGTCCTGAGCCGTGTCTTTCGCGGCAAGTTCCTCGCCGGCCTCAAACGCCTCCACCGCAGCAAGAAACTACAGTGTGTGGGTCCGGCTGCTGCGATCGCCGACCACAAGCAGTTTGCAAAACTACTTCGTCGTCTCCATCGTCACGATTGGGTGGTCTATGCCAAGCCTGCCTTCGGCGGGCCCATGCAGGTGTTGCGCTATCTGGGCCGCTACACCCATCGCGTGGCCATTTCCAATCATCGCCTGTTGGCCTTCGACCAAGAGCGCGTGACCTTCCGCTGGAAGGATTATGCCCACGGCGGCAAGCAAGGCAAGATGACTCTGGGCGCGACCGAGTTTTTACGTCGCTTCTTTCTGCACGTGCTGCCCAAAGGCTTTGTGCGTATCCGTCACTTCGGCTTTCTGGCCAATCGCTTTCGCACTTCCCGTCTGGCGTTGGGCCGGCAACTGCTGGCCTCCGGTGGCTCGACAGACCAGGAAGTGAGAACACGCGACCTCCGCTCCGAGAGTTCTTCTCTCTGGCACTGCCCACGCTGCGGCACATCGATGATGGTGATTCAGAGATTTACTGCTGCGGAACTATCAGCATGCACATACTTCGATTCTTCCTGATGCCTCCATCACCAACGATTCGAGGATGTGCTCCGGCACGCCGATACATCCGTGTGCTCACCCGAAGTCCACGACATCTCTCACCACCCTCCACCAACCCTCCGGCAGCTCTCTGCACCACCGCACACGGTCTCGATCGGCTTTTCCGGTGCCTACTCATCGACCGGTTGCGCCCCAAACCGCCGTTCAAATCCCATAGCGCACCGCGTCCGCCGCAAACGCACCGACCCTTTGATGCTGCGGTCGGTCGCTATGTCTTAATGTTTCTGCCCGATCCCGTTGCAGCTTTACGCTCGGCGTCTCACGTGGTTCGTGCGGGTGGAGTAATCGCCTTCCAGAGCCTTGCTGGAAGTCATTTTTGGAACAAGTTGCGCGGATGCCACTGTGGTCTGCAGCGGCTTCAGTGTTGGTTGAAACGTTTCAGCGCTCCGGCACAAATACCGAGATGGGGCCCGCACTTCCAACAGTTTTTTCGGGCGCAGGGCTACCAGCGCCGATAATGCGCAGGGACAACCTGCTTGGTTCGGAGCAGTGGTTGCCCGACTGCCTCCACAGTGTGCGGTCCCGCATGGAGCAACTCAGCGTCTCGGTAAAGTCTCTCGGTGACTTCAACACTCTATCGGAGCGTCTACAAGCCGAGGTGAAGGCGTTCGGAGCAACGACTCCGCTTCCAGATCTAATCAGTGCTTGGTCACGAAAGCCAGGAAGGTCTACGTGACGTTAGCTCGGGCCTGATTATCAACCCGAGTGTCTCTAAGGCCCGATTTTGGAATGAACAGCACGAGTACCGTGGCGGCAAACATGAAAACTCCTGCAAGACCAAGGCCTGCATAGAGAGAGTGTGTTTCCCTACTGAGTGCCCCAATCATGTAGGGCCCCACAGACCCGGCGAGATTTCCTGCAGAATTGATTAAAGCAAGGCCAGCCGCCGCCGAGAAACCTGTCAAGAGCCGTGGGCAGCCTTGGGTCAGTAATTCATACTTGCAACGTGTCCACCCGTGACTATGACAAGACCCGCGGAGAGTGCACATTTGTTCAGAGGAGAATGGGTCGATGACGTGATCTTCGCTATGCTCGGGAGCGATTACCAATCCGGCAGGCTTGGGCCGGTTACGGGATTAGGTTTGGATTCGAATGCAGAAAGTGGCGCGGTTCCCCTTGAATTTCCCAAAGCCCAAGCGGACGTTCCTTCAACGCGCGCGGTGCCGCCGATTCGAGGTATGGCGACCTGCTCGGGCTAATCTCTGCCATCACGGGTTGTACCGCGCCAGCCACGCGGCGATCTCGCGAAAAACATCCTGCCGCTGCTCCCACACTGTGGGGAAATGTGGCGATCCCGGATACGTCACCATGCGGGTTGTCTTGCCTCTCGCCGCCAACACCTCAAAGAGTTCTCTTCCCTGAAAGGCTGGGACACGCTCGTCGGCCGCGCCGTGCAGGATGAGCAGCGGCGTGGTCACGTTCTCCGAATGCATGACAGCGGAAAACACAAGAAATACGCTGGAATCTTTGTCAGGCCAGCGCGCGTCGAAGTCAATCTGCTCAACGTCGCTCGTCCAAATGAAGCTGGGCCAGTCCGTAATTCCTGCGCCTTCGATGGCGGCTTTGTAGCGATGTGTTTGCGTGATCGTCCATGCAGTCATCCCACCGCCCGCACTCCAACCGAAGATCGTCAGGCGATTGGGATCGGCCCAGCCCTGGTCGATGGCGTAGTCGGTCGCGCTATCGACGTCGCGAAAGGCACGATCTCCAAAGTGCTGATAGATCGCGTTCATGAAATCGGTGCCGTAGCCGGTCGAGCCGCGATACTGGGGTTGCAGGACAACATAGCCGAGGCCGGCAAACAAGCGGATATATGGATAGAACAGAAGAGAGTCGTTCATTTCCGGCCCGCCGTGCGGCTTCACCATAAAGGGATATTTCCGCCCGGACTGGTAATCCGCCGGGAAGGTGGCGATCCCTTCCAGCGTAATTCCTTCCTTGCTCGACCAATGGACAAGGCGAACCTCTCCTAACGCGACGTTCACTAGTTGATCGTCGCCTTCATGGGTGATCCGTTGCAGCGTACGGCCGTTTGCGACAGCAACGTTGGAGGTGTGTTGTGGGTCGCCAACCGTGAACGCCAGTACCTCCGGTGCGGAACAGATTTGCGGTGAGACCGGACCGAGGTCGATGGTCCCGTCGGGCCACGTGAAGGTGGGAACGAGCGAATTGTTTTGAAAGGCATCGACTTCGGATTTGACGCCGTGCGCCACCACAACCCAGGCATTTCCCTTGGTGTCCACCGACAACTGTAACGCGCTTCCATTGAGATTCGGAGTGCGGTCGATCGGAGTTCCACCGCTGGTCGCTACAGTCCAGACATGGTCCGGAGTCAGCACGGACGAAGTAGTGCTCAGGAATACAAGGTCTTTGCCATCATTGATCCAGCCAATCCCAGTGGTTTCGTTGCCGATGGTGGCAACGCGCCGCAAACCCGTGGCACTGCAAACATCGACAAAGGAGTGGGCATCGTGAAAGCCGATCGTTGGTGTTTTCGACAGAACTGCGATCGATGCACCATCAGCTGACCAGGCAATCTCAGCCACATTTCGCAGGGTCGGACACCACCAGGTGCCGCCCGAAGCGTTAGCGCCAACCACGTAAAGGCTCGTAGGCTGAGCCTCGATTATCGTGTGCACGTCAGCCAAGGGGTCGGGAAGCCGCGGGTCGGCCAGGATTGCGTAGTGTGACCCGTCCGGAGAGATCAACGAGGAGTTAATGCCCCTCGGCAGGCTGGCGATCGGGACAGGAGTGGCAGCGGTAGCGGCGGGAGTGTTCGCAGGAGCGAGCAACAACGTCGCGAGTAGCGATGTCTTGCTCACTTCGAAGAGACCATAGAGAGCCGAACCGTCTCGAGTGAAGCCGGCGGGCTGAAATTTTTCTGGAACATTGAGATGACGCGACTCGCCGCCAGTGGGCGCAATCAACCGCCACTCCGTCGTATCCAGTCCTTTAGCTCCACCGTAGGTGACTCGATAGAGAATGCTCTTGCCGTCAGGAGAAATCGCGACAGGGACGGCGCAGTGG